>NZ_JAMXMH010000010.1:0-243529 GCF_025818875.1 Cellulosimicrobium sp. SH8
GACAACGTGAACCCCACGATCGTGCCGCGCACCTCTACCGCGCGCAGCCGTGCCCCGCGGGAGAAGTCCGCCTGACCTGCCACCCGCCGAGGTAGAGCCCCGGTCCGCCGAGGGAGAGCCCCGGTTGGCTGAGGTAGAGGCGTGGTCGGGTTTCAGGCCCGCGGGGTCGGGTCCGCGGTGGGGGTGGTCTCGGTGCTCGGGGCTGCGGCGCCGTCGCCGTGGTCTGTCGGGTGTGGGTTCTAGGAGCGCCGCTTTGACGCCCTTTCGCATCCGAGCCCACCCCCACCGCTCGGCCGTCGCCGGACCGTGGCTCGGGCTCCGGGCCAACTCGCCGAGGTAGAGGCCTGGCCTGCCGAGGTAGAGGCCTGGTCCGATGACGTCCGCTCGCCCTGCGTTGCAGCGTCGCCGACGGATCGGACGGCGGTCCGGTCGCCCAGAAGACATCGGCCGGCCGACCCCTCGGCTGAACCTGACACCGCGGGCGGTCGCCCGAGGTGAGCGACGACCAGGGCGAGACCACCCCGCCACCCAAGGTGACCAGACCGCCGTCGGGCACGTCACCACGCCATCACCTCGGCGGGGCGGGGCTCTGCCTCGGGTCAGGCGTCGGCGCCGACCTTGGAGCCGTAGAGGGTGTCGATCGTGTCGGCGAAGTCCTTGATGACGAGCCCGCGCTTCACCTTGAGCGACGGCGTGAGGTAGCCGTTCTGCTCGGTGAAGTCGGTCGTGAGCACGGTGATCTTGCGGATCGACTCGGCGCGGGAGACGGCCTCGTTCGCGTGCGCGACGGCGCGGTCCAGCGCGGCGAGGACGTCGGGGTCCTGCGCGGCGGTGT
The DNA here is from genome assembly GCF_025818875.1 of Cellulosimicrobium sp. SH8. NCBI lineage: Bacteria > Bacillati > Actinomycetota > Actinomycetes > Micrococcales > Promicromonosporaceae > Cellulosimicrobium > Cellulosimicrobium sp. SH8. Next base: position 836 of record NZ_JAMXMH010000010.1, read on the forward strand.
CGACGTCCATGGCCGGCAGGCCGTGGGTCGAGAGCCAGCCGGGCAGCATCTCGGCGTCGAGCGTGACGAGGGCGCCGATGAAGGGGCGCTGGTCGCCCACGACGACGACCTGGCTCACGAGCGGGTGGGCGCGCAGGCGGTCCTCGAGCACGGCGGGGGCGACGTTCTTCCCGCCGGCGGTGACGATGATCTCCTTCTTGCGGCCGGTGATCCGCAGGTACCCGTCGTCGTCGAACGCACCGAGGTCGCCGGTGCGGAACCAGCCGTCCTGGAGCGCCTCGGCGGTGAGCTCGGGCTGGTTCCGGTAGCCGCGGAAGACGTGGTCGCCCTTGACGAGGAGCTCGCCGTCGTCGTCGATGCGCAGCGAGGTGCCGGGGAACGCGGGCCCGACGGTGCCGATCTTGGTGAGGCCGGGCAGGTTCACGGCCGTGGGGGCGGTCGTCTCGGTGAGGCCGTAGCCCTCGAGGATGCGCAGCCCGACGCCTCGGTAGAAGTGGCCGAGCCGCTCGCCGAGGGGCGCGCCGCCGGAGATGGAGTACGTGAGCTGCCCGCCCATCGCGGCCCGCAGCGTCGAGTAGACGAGCCGGTCGGCGACGGCGTGCTGGACGCGCAGCCCGAACGACGGTCCGCCGGCGGTGTCGAGCGCGCGCGACCAGGTGATGGCGACCTTCGCGGCCCGGTGGAAGACCTTGCGCTTGGCGCCCGTCCCGGTCTTCTGCTCGGCCGTGTTGTAGACCTTCTCGAAGACGCGTGGCACGGCCAGCAGGAACGTGGGGTGGAAGGTCCCGAGGTCGGCGACGAGGTTCTTCGTGTCCCACGAGTGCGCCAGCACGGCGTTCGACGCGACGACGACGACCTGGATGAAGCGTGCGAACACGTGAGCGAGCGGCAGGAAGAGGAGGGTGCGGGCGCCGTCGGAGTCGAGGATCTCGGCGAGGCCCGCGCGGCCGTTGAGCGCGAGGTGGACGAAGTTGCGGTGCGTGAGCTCGACGCCCTTGGGCCGCCCGGTCGAGCCGGAGGTGTAGATGACCGTCGCGAGGTCGTCGACCCGCTGGGCGGCGCGACGGCGGTCGATCTCCGCGGCGGGGACGTCGGCGCCCGCGGCGCGCAGGGCGTCCACGGCGCCGTCCTCGACGACGAGCACGTCCTCCAGGTCGGGGAGCCGGTCGCGGACGGACGCGACCTCCGCGGCGTGGGACGCGGTCTCCACGACGGCGAGGCGGACCGCGGCGTCGGAGCAGATCCAGTGCACCTGCTCGGCCGACGACGTCTCGTAGACGGGCACGGGGACGGCGCCGACGGCCCACGTGGCGAAGTCGAGGAGCGTCCACTCGTAGCGCGTGCGGGACATGATCGCGACGTGGTCGCCGGGCTCGATGCCCCGGGCCACGAGCCCGCGCGCGACGGCGACGACGTCCGCCTCGAACTCCTGCGCGGTGACGGGCTCCCAGGGGCCGTCCGCGGTGGTCCGGCGCTCGACGAGCGTCGTGTGGGGACCACGGGCGACGCGGTCGGTGAGGAGGGTGCTGATGGTCGCCGTGGGGGAGACCTCGACGAGGCTCGGCGACGCGTGTTCCGTCATGGGACTCTCCGCTGAGTGGGACGGCAGGTAGGGACGGCGTGACACTTTACTCCGTACTCCGAGTATCGCGTTCCTCGGCGGTCGGCGGGCGCGCCTAGGATCGGTGGGTGACGAACCAGCCCGGCCCGCCCGCCGTCCCCGCCGAGATCCTCACGCTGCGCGCGAGCATCGACAACATCGACGCCGCGCTCATGCACCTGCTCGCGGAGCGCTTCAAGTTCACGCGCCGCGTCGGGGAGCTCAAGGCGCAGGGCGGGTTGCCCCCGGCCGACCCGGACCGGGACCGGCAGCAGATCGCGCGACTCACGGGGATCGCCGACGCAGCGGGCCTCGACCCGGAGTTCGCGGAGCAGTTCCGTGAGTTCATCGTCCGCGAGGTCATCCGTCACCACGAGCGGATCGCGGCGGAGCACGCCTCGGGCGAGGGCGCACCCGTCCTCGACACCTACTCCTGACGGCGTCCTGACCGTCGGCGTCCGCCGGCGCCAGCCCCGACGCGCGGTGGCGACGGCGGTCGATCTGACCGACCCTGGAGGGGTCCCAGGGTGGGCCCCGGCGTCGGCAGGACCTGCGCGCCGGGCGGCCCGCCCGCCACGCCGACGGACGCTAGAGGTGTTCGCATGAAGATCGATTGGCTCAAGCCCCTCCTCGGCCACCCGGGCCCCTTCGCGACGGTGTACATCGACGCGACGCGGGCCAACGAGGCCGGGGACCGCGAGGTCGAGAACCGCTGGAAGGGCGTGCGGCGCACGTTGCGCCAGGAAGGCGCGCCCGACGCCGTCCTCGACGACCTCGAGGAGGTGGTGCTGCGGCCGACGCGGGTCGGCGGCACCCACGGGCGCGTGCTGATCGCGGACGACACGGGCGTGCTCGTCGACCGCGTCGTCAAGGACCCGCCGGCGCTCACCAAGGGGTCGTGGGGGCCCGTCCCCGCGCTGCTCCAGGCGGCGCGCGCGGCGGACGAGTCCGTCGACTACGTGCGCGTCGTCGTCGACCGCCAGGGCGCGGACCTCACGTGGTCCGTCGCGGGGGGACACCTGCCGTACGCGGAGCCGGAGTCGGTCGAGGGCGGCCACGACGTCATCAACAAGGTCCGGACCGGCGGCCTGTCCCACAAGCGCATCGAGTCGCGCGCGGAGGACTCGTGGGAGCGCAACGCGGAGGCGGTGGCGGCCGAGCTCGAGCGCCAGGCGGCGGAGTACCACCCCGAGCTCGTCCTCCTCACCGGGGACGTGCGCGCGGTGCCCCTCGTGCGCGGGGCGCTGGGTCGCGCGACGGCGGAGCGCGTCGTCGAGGTCCCGGGCGGCGGCCGAGGCCCGGGCATCAACGAGGCCGCGTTCGAGTCGAACGTCGCCGACGCGCTCGACAGCTTCCGCGAGCGGCGGCGCGAGAAGGTCCTCGCGGAGTTCCGCCAGGAGCAGGGCCGCGAGTCGGGCGCCGTGACGTCCGTCGAGGACGTCGTCGCGGTCCTCGCGCGCGGCCAGGTGAAGGAGCTCGTCCTGGCGGACGAGTACGGGCAGGACGCAGCGCTCGACGGCCGCACGCTCTGGATCGGGCCGAGCCCGATGCACATCGCGGCGTCGCGCGAGGAGATCCAGGACCTCGGTGTCACGGACGGTCTGGAGAAGCTCCCCGCGACGGTCGCGCTCGTGCGCGCCGCGATCGGCCAGGACGCCGGGCTGACGTTCGCGCCCGAGGGCAGCGTCGAGCTCATCGAGGGCGTGGGGGCGACCCTGCGCTGGGCCGACGAGGGCACGCCGCGCGAGGTCGCGGCGACGATGTCCGGCGACGACGCCAGGCTGCGCGGCGAGATCATCTGACCCGCCCGCTGCTGTGGGCATGGAATGGGCCCGGTTCTGACCGCAGAACCGGGCCCATTCCATGCCCACAACGGGTGGGGGTCAGGCCTTCTTGCGGGCCTCGGGCTCGCCGAGCTCGGAGGAGACGACGACGATCCCGCCCTGGACGGCCGAGTCGCCCTGGCCCTCCGTGGCCGCGACGAGGTCGAGCGTGCCGGTGACGCGCCCGCCGTTGCGGACGTCGACGACCGACGCCTCGACGCCCGCGAGGGAAGCCGCCGGGACGGCGACCTGCGCGGCGAGGATCGGCGTGCGCATGGAGACCTTCGCCTCGGACTTGATCTTGCGCAGCGCGGCGAGCGCGTGGCCCGCGGCCGTGAGCACGGCCGGGTCGGCGTCGCCGGCGGCCGTGCGCGCGACGTCGGAGGTCGGCCACGGCGCGCGGTGGATCGAGCCCTCCGACGCGCGCCACCACGACCAGACCTCCTCGGTCGCGAACGGCACGAACGGCGCGAAGAGGCGCAGCAGCGTGTCGAGCGCGATCGCGAGCGCGACGCGTGCGGACCGGGTCTCGGCCGAGACGTCGGACGCCGCGGCCCCGGCGCCGTACGCGCGGTCCTTGACGAGCTCGAGGTAGTCGTCGCAGAACGTCCAGAAGAACGTCTCCGTGGTCTCGAGGGCGCGCGTGTGGTCGTACGCCTCGAACGCCTCGGTCGCCTTCTCGACGACGGTCGCGAGGCCCGCGAGCATCGCGCGGTCGAGCGCCTCGGTGACGAGCGCGGGGTCGAGGACGATCTCGCCCGTCCCGGTCTCGGCGTCGACCCCGAACGACAGCGCGAACTTCGACGCGTTGAGGATCTTGATGGCGAGCCGGCGGCCGATCTTCATCTGGCCGACCTCGAACGCCGCGTCGGTGCCCAGGCGGGCCGAGGCGGCCCAGTACCGGACGGCGTCGGAGCCGTGCTCCTCGAGCAGGCCCATCGGCGTGACGACGTTGCCCTTGGACTTCGACATCTTCTTGCGGTCGGGGTCGAGGATCCAGCCGGAGATCGCCGCGTTCTTCCACGGCAGCGAGCCGAACTCCAGGTGCGAGCGCACGACGGTCGAGAAGAGCCAGGTCCGGATGATGTCCTGGCCCTGCGGGCGCAGGTCCATGGGGAACACGCGCTCGAACAGGTCGGGGTCGACCTCCCAGCCGCCCGCGATCTGCGGCGTCAGCGACGACGTCGCCCACGTGTCCATGATGTCGTTCTCGCCGACGAACCCGCCCGGCACCCCGCGCTGGTCCTCGGTGTACCCGGCGGGCACGTCGGACGACGGGTCGACCGGAAGGACGGCCTCCGACGGGACGAGCGGGTGGTCGTGGTCGATCTCGCCCGACTCCAGCACCGGGTACCAGAGCGGGATCGCCACGCCGAAGAAGCGCTGGCGCGAGACGAGCCAGTCGCCGTTGAGGCCGCCGACCCAGTTCTCGTAGCGCACGCGCATGAAGTCGGGGTGGAACGCGAGCTCCTTGCCCCGGCCGAGCAGCTCGGCGCGCAGGTCGCGGCGCGTGCCGTCCTCGGCGACCCAGTCGCGGCCGCCGTTCCGGATGTACCACTGGCGCGAGGTGACGATCTCGAGCGGCTTGTCGCCCTTCTCGAAGAAGTTCGCCTTGCGCTGCGTCGGCACGGGCTCGCCGTCGAGGTCGCCCGCGTCACGCAGCGCGTCGACGACGACCTGGCGCGCGGAGAACGTCGTCTTGCCCTCGATCTCGGCGAACACGCCCTGGCCGGAGTGCGACGTGATCCAGTCCGGCGTCTCGCGCACGATGCGGCCGTCGCGCGTGATGATCGAGCGCGTCGGGAGCTGCAGCTCGCGCCACCACTGCACGTCGGTGAGGTCGCCGAACGTGCAGCACATCGCGATGCCCGCGCCCTTGTCGCGCTCGGCGGCGGGGTGGGCGAGGACGGGCAGCTCGACGTCGAACAGCGGCGAGCGCACCGTCGTGCCGAACAGGTGCTGGTAGCGCTCGTCGTCCGGGTGCGCGACGAGCGCGACGCACGCGGCGAGCAGCTCGGGGCGCGTCGTCTCGATGTACACCGGCGCGCCGTCGTCGGGCGTGCCCGGCGCGACCCGGTGGAACGCGACCTTGTGGAAGTGCCCGGGGTAGTCGCGCGCCTCGAGCTCGGCCTGCGCGACCGCGGTCTGGAACGTCACGTCCCACAGCCCCGGCGCCTCGGCCTGGTAGGCCTCGCCACGGCCGAGGTTGCGCAGGAACGCGCGCTGCGCGGCCGTGCGCGACCGCGCGTCGATCGTCTGGTAGTGCTGCGCCCAGTCGACCGAGAGCCCGAGCCGGCGCCACAGCGCCTCGAACTGCTTCTCGTCCTCGGCGGTCAGGCGCTCGCACAGCTCGATGAAGTTGCGGCGGCTCACCGGGACCTGGTCCGCGGCCTTGACCGACTTGCCCTCGCCGCCCTCGTGCGGGGGCTCGAAGCCCTCGACGTAGGGCAGCGTCGGGTCGCAGCGCACGCCGTAGTAGTTCTGCACGCGGCGCTCGGTGGGCAGGCCGTTGTCGTCCCAGCCCATCGGGTAGAACACCTCGAGGCCGCGCATGCGCTGGAACCGCGCGACGACGTCGGTGTGCGTGTAGGAGAACACGTGCCCCACGTGGAGGGAGCCGGAGACCGTCGGCGGCGGGGTGTCGATGGAGAAGACCTGCTCGCGGGTCTTGGAGCGGTCGAACGCGTACGTCCCCTGCTCGGCCCAGCGGGCGTCGTACGTCTCCTCGAGCCCGTCGAGGCTCACCCGGTCGGGTACTCCCGCGACCACCGCGCGGACGACGTCGCCGGCTACGCGGCCGGCGGAGGAGGTCGTTGCTGCAGTGGCATCGGCCGCGCCCGTCGGCGCGTTCGTCGGGAAGTCGCTCATGGTCGCCCATTCTCCCAGATCTCGGGGCCGCTCCCGACGGCGTCTCGCGTCCCGGCCGCCGTCGTCACCGGGTGCCGGGCGCGGTGCCCGGGCCGTCGGGCCCGTCCGTGCGGGACAGCCGCGCGGCCAGGTCGGTGGCCGTCCCCAGGAGGCGTTCCCAGACCGCCGGGTCGAGCAGGTCGAGCGCGTGCTCGCTGAACAGGAAGAGCCGGTCCCCGGCCACCTCGGCCGCGAGCGGGAGGGGACCGCGCACGAGCGTCTCGACGATCTCCGGGGTGAAGACGGCGCGCGCCGTGCCGGCGGGGGACCGCACGGGCCCGTAGGCGCGGTGGCGGTCGCCGAACGGGCCGTCGACCGGTAGCTCCCACACGCGCTCGACGCCCCGCGGAGCCCGGGCACCCCGCAGCCCCCGGGCGGGCATCGTCTCCACGACGACGCGCGGCAGGGTGCGGTCGAGCGCGACCATCGCATAGGTGAACGCGAAGGGCTCGCCGTTGCGGTAGCCGGCGCTGTAGGTGTAGGTGGCGACCTCGACGGGGCGGCGACCGCGGGTGCGGACCACGTTCCGCGCGACGCGGAGGATGCCCAGGTGGAACGCCCCGCTGGGGAGCGCGGGCTCCTCGACCCGCGGGTCGACGTCGAACCCGTTCGCCGCGGCGAACCGGCTCAGCCGGTACGCGAGCTCCCGCCCCTCCTGCGACGCACGGCGTGCCCCGCGCACGACGAGCAGGACGACGAGGGCCGTGACGGCCGCCAGCACCAGAACGACGAGCGGGCGCCCGGCGCCGAGGGCCGTCAGACCGAAGGCGAGGAAGCCGTAGACCACGGTGGCGCACAGCGCGGCGACGGCCACCAGGAACGCGACGAGCACGACGCGCAGCACGAGACCGAGCACCTGGACGACGACCGACGTCGAGGGCCGCGTTCGCGTGTCGCGAGCGTGCTGTCGCAGGGCGCGGTGGTGCGCGCGCACCGCACCGCGGTCGACGGGATCGACGAGGGCCCGCACGTCGAGGGTCACGGGCCTCGGGGGAATGGTGCTCACCACGAGAGGCTAACGGTCGTCCCGCGGCGGCGGTCCGGTCGTCTGCCGGGGTGGGGGCTCGTGCGTGCGGGACGGGCTCCCACGCCACAACAGGTCCAAGGTCCCTGGGGGTGGTTGGTCATCGACTCGTAACCTGCACGCAAAGGTACGGGTGCTCGTGGGCGCACCTCGATCTGATCCTCGCGCCGACCACCTGGGAGCTGCCATGACCCTCACGACCACCGACAGCGCGCGCACGACCGGGGCGCTGCCGCCCGGCGTCGTCCTCCCGCAGGCCCTCGACGCGGCGCTCGCGGCATGCCCGGGCGTCGTCGTGCCGTCCTCGCGCGACGAGCTGTACCGCCTCGCGCTCGGGCCCGACGGCGGTCCGCGGTTCGTCGTCGAGTACGACGCCGACGGCACGCTCGTGCCCGAGGCAGAGGTGGTGCGGTGCCGGAACGGCATCGCCGTGAACTATCCCGAGGACTACATGCGCCGGCGCGACCCGGACTGCATGCGCATCGCCGACGACCTGCCCACCGACAAGCCGCGCTACCGCGACGTCTTCGGGACGGGGTTCGGCGCCGTGAGGGACGAGACCCTCGCGTGGCTCGCGACCCAGGAGCTCGTCGTCGTGCCGTTCCGTGCGGGCGGACGCACCCACGGCTACCCGTCGCTCGCCGTCTGCCCGGTCAACGCGGCGTTCTTCGCCCTCGCCCTCGTCGACCTGCAGGGGTGGGCCACGTTCGACGAGCTGGGGCCGTTCGAGCCGCGCTCGATCCTCTACGTCGCCCCGCCGTTCCGCCACACGCGCTTCGACGGGCGCCAGGTCGTCGTGCACGACCGCTCCGAGACGCTGCACGAGGTCTTCGCCTACAACCTCTACCCCGGTCCGAGCGCGAAGAAGGGCGTGTTCTCGGTGCTGCTCGACGTGGGCGAGCGCGAGGGGTGGGTCACGGCCCACGCCTCGTCGGTCCGCGTCACCACGCCGTACGAGAACGAGACCGTCGTCATGCACGAGGGCGCGTCGGGCGGCGGCAAGTCCGAGATGTGCCAGGAGATCCGGCGCCAGGAGGACGGGCGGATCCTGCTCGGCACGAACGTCGTGACCGACGAGCCCTACGTCATCACGCTGGGGGAGACGAGCGCGCTCGACCCCGTCACCGACGACATGACCCTGTGCCACGCCGCGCTCCAGACGGGTGACGGCCGCCTCGTCGTCACGGACGCGGAGGAGGGCTGGTTCGTGCGGGTCGACAACCTCACCGGCTACGGCCAGGACGTCCACCTGGAGCGCGCCTGCATCCACCCCGACGTCCCGCTCGTGTTCTTCAACATCGACGGCGTCCCCGACGCCACCGTGCTGCCGTGGGAGCACTCGCTCGACTCCGACGGCCGACGGTGCCCCAACCCGCGGGTCGTCGTGCCCCGCCACCTGCTCACCGACGTCGCGGGGCCGGCGGAGGTCGACGTCCGGACCTTCGGCGCCCGCATGCCGGCGTGCACCCGGGACCACCCGACCTACGGGATCATGGGCATGACCCACGTCGTCCCCGCCTCGCTCGCGTGGATCTGGCGGCTCGTCGCGCCGCGCGGGGACAAGAACCCGTCGATCGGCGAGTCGCGGTCGGCGACGGAGGCACTGGCCCACGGCGGCATGGTCGCCGAGGGCGTCGGGTCGTACTGGCCGTTCGCGACCGGGACGAAGGTCGCGGCCGCGAACCTCCTGCTGCGCCAGCTCGTGGAGATGGACCGGACCCGGTACGTCCTGACGCCGAACCAGCACATCGGCGCGTACAAGGTCGACTTCGCCGCCGAGTGGCTCACGCGCGAGTACCTGGCGCGGCGTGGCGGCGGGCGGCTGCGCCCCGAGGAGCTCACCCCGGCCCGCTGCCCGCTGTTCGGGTACACGCTCACGGAGATGAAGATCGACGGCCAGCTCGTGCGGCCCACGTTCCTGCGGCCCGAGCTCCAGTCCCAGGTCGGGCTGGAGGCCTACGACGCCGGGGCGCGGATCATCACCGACTTCTTCGCCAGCGAGCTCCGGCAGTTCCTCACCGACGACCTCGACCCGCTGGGGCGCCAGATCATCGAGGTCTGCCTGCGCAACGGCTCCGTCGAGGAGTACGCGGCGCTGACCCCCGTCTACGTCTGAGCGCACGGCCGGGACCGCCGCAGCAGGCGGCCCCGGCCCGCTCGGGCGAGACCTCGCCCGGCGCGTACTAGGGTCGGAGCATGGGTCTGACGATCGGCTACGCCGCCATGCTCGAGCAGTTCCACCCGACCGAGGCCGTCGCGCTCTCGGCCTACGCGGAGGAGCACGGCTTCTCCGGCACCATGGCGGCCGACCACTTCCAGCCGTGGGTCCCGGCGCAGGGCGAGTCGTCGTTCGTGTGGAACGTGCTCACCGCGCTCGGCGAGCGCACGACGGGCGACCTCGGGCCGGGAGTCACCGCGCCGACGTTCCGCTGGCACCCCGCGATGGTCGCGCAGGCCTCGGCGACGCTCGCCGCCATGTACCCCGGCCGGCACTGGCTCGGGCTGGGTTCGGGCGAGGCGCTCAACGAGCACGTCGTCGCGGGCTACTGGCCGGAGGCGCCCGAGCGCATCAACCGCATGTTCGAGGCGATCGACGTCATCAAGAAGCTGTTCCAGTCGGGGCTGGACAACAAGGACGTCAAGCACTCCGGGCAGTTCTACAAGATGGAGTCCACGCGCCTGTGGACCATGCCTGAGGTCGCGCCCGAGATCCTCGTCGCGACGGCCGGCCCGGTCACGGCCAAGCGCGCCGGCCGCCACGCGGACGGCCTCATCACCGTCGGCGCGCCGCTGGAGAAGATCTCCATGTTGTTCGGCAAGTTCGACGACGGCGTGCGCGAGTCCGGCCGCGACCCGCAGGCGATGCCCAAGGTGCTCCAGCTCCACCTGTCCTGGGCCGCGACGGACGAGGAGGCGCTCGCCAACGCGATGACCGAGTGGCCCAACGGCGGCATGAAGTTCCCCAAGGCCGACATCCGCTCGCCGCACGACTTCGAGCAGATGGCCAAGCTCGTGCGCCCCGAGGACTTCGAGGGCCGGATGGTGATCTCGGCCGACCCCGACGCGCACCGCGCGTACATCCAGAAGTTCGTGGACCTCGGCTTCGACCGGATCTATCTCCACAACGTGGGCCGCAACCAGCGGGAGTGGATCGAGGTCTTCGGTCGCGAGGTCCTGCCGAAGCTGGCCCGATGACGCCCGACGCAGGTCCCCTCGTGCCCGACGGCGTCGCGCGCGAGGGCGACGACGCGCGCCTGTCCGCGTGGGCGCCGTCGGGCCTCGGCGAGGTGCGTCCTGGCGACGACCTCGCCGCGCTCGTCGGTGACCTGCTGGCCGGGGCGGCGCCAGGCGACGCGCTCGCGGAGGGCGACGTCGTCGTGGTGACGAGCAAGGTCGTGTCCAAGGCGGAGGGCCGCGTCGTCGCCGCCGCCGACCGCGAGCAGGCGATCACGGACGAGACGGTGCGCGTCGTGGCGACGCGCGAGCGCCCGGGACAGCCCCCGCTGCGCATCGTCGAGAACCACCTCGGCCTCGTCATGGCCGCCGCGGGGGTCGACGCCTCCAACACGCCCGAGGGGACGGTACTGCTCCTCCCGCTCGACCCGGACGCCTCGGCCCGGGCGCTGCGGAACGCGCTGCGAGCCCGGTTCGGGCTCGCCCGCCTCGGCGTCGTCGTCACCGACACCGCCGGCCGTGCGTGGCGCGACGGGCTGGTCGACGTCGCCATCGGCGCGGCGGGGATCGTCGTCGCCGAGGACCTGCGCGGCGGCGTGGACGCGCACGGCCGCCCCCTCTCCGTCACGGTCACGGCCGTCGCCGACGAGGTGGCCTCCGCGAGCGAGCTCGTGCGCGGCAAGACGGCGGGCCGACCGGTCGCCGTCGTCCGCGGCCTCGGCCGGTACGTGGGCGACGACGACGGCCCGGGGGCGCGCACGCTCGTCCGATCCTCCGCCGACGACCTCTTCCGGGAGGGCAGCGCCGAGGCCTACGACCGCGGGTACCGGGACGGGTTCGGCGAGGGCTTCCGCGAGGGGTCGGGGAACGAGCCCCTCCCCGCCGGCTGACCCGCGCGCAGGACGGGCGGCAATCTCCTGGCTCGCGGGTCGACCGGCGGGCTAGCCTGCCGGGATGCTGCCCGCCGAGTGGATCCCGCACCGCCGCCCCGACGACCGTGAGCACGTCGGCTGGATCCGTCCCGACGGCGACGCCTGGGTCGCCGTCTCGCTCCTCGGGCGCGAGCTGACCGGCCCGGTGGAGTGGCTGGAGGCCGAGGAGGCGCTCGACGGGCTCAGCCTCGCGTGGCTGGCCGAGGTGTGGATGCTCGAGCAGGAGGACGCGCCGCCGCTGCGTGTCCGGCTGGTCGAGGTCACCCCGGACGGCGTGGTCGTGCAGACCGACGACTTCGGCGCGATCGACGTCCCCGTCGAGCGCTACGACCTCCCGTGGCCGCCCCCGCCGACGCTCCGGCCACGCCGGCCCGGCGACCCGGACGGTCGTGTGCTGTCGCTCTGACCGCGACGACCGCCCGGGCGAGCGCCCCCGGCGCGGTCAGCCCGCGTCCGTCGTGCCCTCGTAGAGGCCGATCTGGTTCCCGTCGGCGTCCTCGAACGCCGCCCACCAGGACGTCGGGCTGATCTCGGACTTCTCCAGGATCACGCTGCCCCCGAGCTCGCGGACCTTCGCGAGCGTGTCCTCGATCGAGTCGACCTCGACATAGCTGCGGGGGGTCGTGAACCCTTCCGACCGCGGCGCGAGCCCGCCGCCGCTGATCTGGTTCGGGGCGCGCCACATGGGGTAGCCCTCGAAGCCCGGGATCTCCGCGATCTGCCAGCCGAAGAGCTCGCCGTAGAACTGCGTGGCCCGGCCGCTGTCGCTCACCGGGATGTCGATGTGCGTGATGTCTCCGTGCGCCATGGTTCCTCCCCGTGCCGGTGACGGGCGGACACCCGCCGTCTGCCAGCCTAAGGACCACGGACGCGGTCGCAACACCGGTGCGCGGCTACGCCGTCTCCGGGGCGGGGGCGCCCTCCGACGCCGAACCCTCAGCCTGGACCTGAGGGTCACGCCCGGGCTCCGGGTCGGGACTCGCGCCCCGGGGAGGGGCCGCCTCGTCGCGCTCCGCCGCGGTCGGATCGTCGACCTCGGCGGTGTCGGGCGCAGAGCCCGTCCGACGGTCGCGGGGCACGTCGTCGCCGGAGAGCCAGCGCAGCCAGCCCGACCCGGGGTCGGGCTCCAGCACGAGCGCGCGCACGAGCAGCGTGAGCGGGATCGCGAGGATCGCCCCGAGCGGCCCGATGACGAAGGTCCAGAACACGACGGAGACGAAGCTGAGGGTCAGGCTGAGGTTCACGGCGTCCGCCACGAACTTGGGCTGGACGAGCACCTGGAGCACGACGTTCACGACGCAGTAGACCGCGACGACGGCGAGCGCGAGCTGCCACCCGCCGACGACGAACGCCATGATCGCGGGCGGGACGAGGCCGAGCACGAAGCCGATGTTGGGGATGAAGTTCGTGACGAACGCGAGGATGGCCCACACCGTCGGCGCGGGGACCGAGAGCAGCCACAGCGCGACGCCGTCGACGACCGCCACGACGGCGCCGAACGACGCGTTGACGACGAAGTAGCGCCGCACCCCGCCGCTGAACCGGGACGCGCGGTCGATCGTCGCGGCGCGCTCGGTGCCGAAGACGGTCATCGCGGTCGAGTAGCGCGCGGCGTCCGCCGCCATGAAGATCGCGTAGGCGAGCACGAAGAAGAAGGCCGTCGCGATGCCGAGCGCCATGCCCGACACGTTCCCGGCGAGGCTGAGGACGCGGGCGGGCTCCAGCCAGGACGTCGCCGCCTCCGCGACGTCCGTGTCGATCCCGACGGCGGAGAGCTGGTCGACGACGTCCTCGACCGAGCGCACCAGCGCCGGCAGATACTCGCGCACCAGGTCGGCGAACCGGAAGCCCGCGAACACGAGCATCGCGACGAGCACGGCGAGGATGAGGTAGGCGACCACCACGACTGCCGTCGTCGCTGCCCACCGGGGCCAGCCCCGGCGCTCGAGCGGGAACCGCACGGGGTGGCAGATGATGACGATCACCGCCGCGAGGAGGATCGGTGCGAGCACCTCCCGGGCCGTGTGGACGCCCGCGAGCACCACCACGCCTGCGGCGAGCGCCAGGAGCGTGCGGGTGGAAGGAGGCAGCGCCGAGGCGCGCGACGTCGTCGTGGTCACGCGCCGACGATAGCGGGCGGGCGTCGTCGCGCACGCGCGCGCCTGCCGCGGTGCGGCCGGCGGCGCGTCCGCGCGGTCAGGCCTTCGCGGCCTTCGCCGCGGCCTTCTGCGCCTTCTTGAACGTGCGGACCTCCGCGAGCGACTCCGGGCTCGTCACGTCGGCGATGGACCGGCGCGACCCCTCGTCCCCGTAGTGGCCCGCCGCCTCGCGCCACCCCTCGCGCTGCACGCCGCGCTGCTTGCCGAGGAGCGCGAGGAAGATCCTGGCCTTCTGGTCGCCGTACCCGGGCAGCGCGCGCAGCCGGGCGAGGACCTCCGCGCCGGTCGGCGCCGCCGTGCCGCCGTCGCCGGCGCCGGGCGCGGTCCAGACCCGGGTCGCGTCGCCGTCGTACTCGTCGACGACGACGCGCGCCAGGTCCTGCACCCGGGCCGCCATGGAGCGCCCGTACCGGTGGATGGCCGGGGGCGTCGTCGCGAGCGTGACGAACTCGTCGGGGTCCGCCTCTGCGACGGCGCGCGGGTCGATGGAGCCGAGGCGGTCGCGGATCTTGCGCGGTCCCGCGAACGCGTGCTCCATCGGGTACTGCTGGTCGAGGAGCATGCCGACGAGGAGGGCGAACGCGTCGTCGCTGAGGAGAGCGTCCGCGTCGGGGTCACCGGTGATCCAGAGCTGGTCGGTCATGCCGTCCATCATGGCAGGACGGCGGCGCGCGCGTCCGGGCGCGGGCTCGGCGAACCCGGGCGACGGGTCGTCGCCCGGGGCATCCGTATACGGGGTGCTACGGACGCGTAGATCGCGAAAGATACGCAATCGCACCGATGGGCGCGGGTCGCGGACGCCGTAGCGTCGATCCGTCGGTCGCCCGGTGCGCCGACGTCTCCCGCACCCGGCGCCACGGACGGCGCCGGCCTGGACCGGAGGTTCCCATGTTCCGAAGGAAGCTGCTCACGCTCGCGACCACGACGGCGCTCGCCGTCGGCGCGGCCGTCGGCCTCGTCGCGCAACCGGCGTCCGCCGCGACGCCCGTCCCCGACCACGTCTTCTCGCCGTACTACGAGATGTGGCTGGGCGACGACATCAGCGCCGTGTCCCAGCAGGCGGGCGCCGACCACATCACGCTGGCGTTCGCCCAGACCGAGCGGCAGGGGTCGTGCACCCTCTACTGGAACGGCGACACGTCCCTGCCGATCGCCCAGTCGAGCTTCGGCGCCCAGGTCGACGCGATCCAGGCGCGCGGCGGCAACGTGATCCCGTCCCTCGGCGGCTGGACGGCCGACGACGCGACCGAGGACGGGCAGCTCACGGAGCTGGCGGACTCGTGCACGGACGTGAACAAGATCGCGGCGCAGATCCAGAAGCTCATCACGACGTACGACGTCGAGCGCATCGACTTCGACATCGAGGCGGACTCGATCAACAGCAGCGCCGGGGTGGACCGTCGCAACAAGGCGCTGAAGATCGTGCAGGACTGGGCCAAGGCCAACGGCCGGACGTTCGAGGTCCAGTACACGCTGCCCACCACGACGCAGGGCCTGGCCGCGGCGGGCAAGAACCTGCTGCGCAACGCCGTGACGAACGGCGTCGAGGTCTCGGTGGTCAACGTCATGACGTTCGACTACTGGGAGGGTGACCGCGCGAACATGGCGCAGGACACCGTCACCGCGACGACCGGCCTGGTGAGCTTCCTCACGACGATCTACCCGTCGAAGACCGACGCGCAGCTGTGGAACATGGTCGGCATCACGGAGATGATCGGTGTCTCCGACTGGGGCGTCGGGGAGACCTTCTCGCTCGCGAATGCCGACTCCGTGCTCGCCTTCGCACAGCAGAAGGGCGTCGCCTACCTGTCGTTCTGGGCGCTGCACCGCGACACGGGCGGCTGCGCGGGTGCGCAGACGACGCAGGACGACTGCTCCGGTCTGGCGCAGCAGAAGTTCGAGTTCTCGAAGAAGTTCGCGTCGTTCACGTCCGGTGCGACCGACCCGACGGACCCGACCGACCCGACCGACCCGACCGACCCGACCGACCCGACGGACCCGACCTGCACGGCGGCGCCGTGGAGCGCGTCGCAGGTGTATGTGGGCGGGACGACGGCGTCCTTCGAGGGCCACACGTGGAAGGCCAAGTGGTGGACTCTCGGGGAGAAGCCGGGTGCCGCGACCTGGGGCCCGTGGACCGACCTCGGCGCGTGCTGATCCGCTAGCGCTCGCGGACGCCCGGTCGGACTTCCGGCCGGGCGTCCGTCGTCTCGTGCGGCACGGCCGTGGGCCGGGCGACGAGGCGCGCGCGCAGCTACGCAGACGTCGCGGTCGACGCCCGCACGAGTCTCCCGGTCCGGAACTGGTCCACCCCCGTGCGGCGCAGGACGGCGCTCGTCCAGCCGGGCAGGAGCCGCAGCCCGTCCTGGCCCGTGACGCGTCGCAGGTCCTCGACGCGGAACTCCTCGCCCCGGCGCTCCAGCACGAACTCACTCGCGGCGTCGACGTTGCGCACCCAGTCGACGTCCGGCCCGTACGTGAGGGCGAGGACGACGCGGACCGGTTCGGTCGGCGAGTCGCGGTACGCGAACGCGAAGACGGGCGTGCGGTAGACGCGGCCGCTGCGTCGGCCGACGTGGCGCACGACCGCCATCGGCCCGACCCCCGTCGCGACGCGCAGCATCACGGGGTTGAGGAAGCGCTTGTTGCTCCGGGTCACCCAGTGCGGGATCGGCATGGCGACCATCCTGCCCGGGTCCGGCGTCGTCCGCCTCAGGCGGCGCCCGCGCGCGCCCGGTGCGCGGCCGGGCTCACCCCGCGCACGCGCTTGAAGGCGGCGCTCAGCGCGAACGGAGACGCGTACCCCACGGCGCGTGCGACGGACGTCAGCGTGGCGTCGGGCTCCAGCAGCAGGTCGGCGGCGAGGTCGAGGCGCCAGCCCGTGAGATAGCTCATCGGCGGCTCGCCGACGAGCGCGGTGAAGCGGCGCGAGAACGCCGCGCGCGAGAGCCCGACCTCCCGCGCGAGGGAGTCGACGGTCCAGGCGCGGGCCGGGTCGTGGTGGATGAGGCGGAGCGCCGCGCCGACCACCGGGTCCGCGTCGGCGCGGTACCAGCCCGGCGCGTCGTCGCGTGAGAGCCAGGTGCGCAGGCAGGAGATGAGGAGCAGGTCGAGCAGGCGGTCGAGCACCGCCTCCTGCCCGGGCAGGTCCTGGACGACCTCGCGCGCGAGCATCTCGACGAGCGTCCCGTCGACGTCGCCGCTGCGCAGCACCACGCGCTGCGGCAGCACGCGCAGCACCCGACGGCCCACCTCGCCGTCGAGCGGATAGGTGCCCGTGACGATGACGGTCTCGCCGCCGGGGTCGTTGCCCCACGAGCGCACGCCGAGCACCGTCATGGGGGAGGGCCCGCCGTCGACCGCGCGGCACATGTCGGACTCGGGGCCGACGACCACCTGGGGCGCGGTCGTCGGCGCGTCCGCCACGACGTAGTGGGCGGGGCCGCGCAGCAGGACGACGTCCCCCGCACCGACGTGCACGCCCGGGTCCGTCCCGTCGTCGCCCACGGCCGGCCCGACCCAGCCCGACCCGCGCAGGACGGGCACGATCGTCAGCGGCGCCTCGTCCTCGATGCGCATGCCCCAGGGGGCGCGGAGGTGGCTGCGCAGGAGAAAGGCACCGCGGGCGCGCGGCCCGTCGAGGAGCCCGGCGACGACGTCCATCCGGTCAGGGTACGCACGGTCCCGGGTCCGCGACCAGACACCGAACGGCGCGGGCGGCGAGAGACGATCGCGTATGGAGTCGAGCGGTAGAGCCATGTTGCGTCTCGCCGGTGCCCGGTTGACTGGCATTCGTCCCCGCACGAATCCTCGACAGGAGAGACGCCATGAGCGCCACGACACCGCGCCCGACAGCCGCCCCGACGGCCGCCCCGACCGACGCCCCCGCACCCGGCCCGGTCCTCGTCCTCGGCGCGACGGGCAAGACCGGCCGCCGGGTCGCCGACCGCCTCGACGCGCTCGGGCTCCCCGTGCGCCGCGCCTCCCGCTCCGGCGCCGTCCGCTTCGACTGGGAGGACGAGACCACGTGGCGCCCCGCCGTCGAGGGGGCAGCGGCGGTGTACGTCGTGTACGTGCCCGACCTCGCGGTCCCGGGCTCCCCGGAGACCGTCGCCCGGTTCGCGGCCCTCGCCCGGGAGGCGGGCGTGCGCCGGCTCGTCCTGCTCTCGGGTCGCGGCGAGGTCGAGGCACAGCGTGCGGAGGTGCTCGTCGCCGACGCGTTCCCCGGCCGCACCGTGGTCCGGTGCGCGTTCTTCGACCAGAACTTCAGCGAGAGCTTCCTGCTCGAACCCGTGCTCGACGGCGTCCTCGCGCTGCCGGTGGACCAGGTCGCCGAGCCGTTCGTCGACCTCGAGGACGTCGCCGAGGTCGCGGTCGCGGCGCTCGTCGACGAGGCGCACGCCGGCCGCGTCTACGAGCTCACCGGGCCGCGCGCGATCACGTTCGGCGAGGCCGTGGCTCAGATCGCGGCCGCGAGCGGGCACGACGTGCGGTTCGTGCCGATCACCATGGACGAGTTCGTCGCGGGGCTGCGGGCGATCGGGCTGCCCGACGACGTCGTGGGCCTCATGCGCTACCTCTTCACCGAGGTGCTCGACGGGCGCGGGACCCCGGTTGCCGACGGGGTCCGGCAGGCGCTGGGTCGGGACCCGCGGGACTTCCGGGAGTTCGCCGCGCGCGAGGCCGCGACCTGGTCGGCGACGGTCGCGTCGACGTCCGGGCAGCCCTCGTGAGCGTCTTCGCCGTGCTCGTCGTCGCGGGTGCGGTCGCGACGGGGCTCGCGGGCGGGGTGCTCTTCGCGTTCTCCACGTTCGTCATGGGCGGGCTGCGCCGCCTCCCCGCCGCGGACGGGGCTGCGGCCATGGTTGCGATCAACAAGGACGCGCTGCGACCCCCGCTCATGCTCCTGCTCGCGGCGAGCGTGCTCGTGCCCGCGGCGGCGGCCGTCGTCGGCCTCGTCGGCGGGACGCCCGGAGCGGGGTGGGCGCTCGCGGGCGCCGTGGTCGCGCTCGTCGGGATCCTCGGCGTGACCGCGGTGGGCAACGTCCCGCTCAACGAGCGCCTCGACGCGGCGGCGGCCCGGCCCGCGGACCTCGCCGCCGCGTGGGGTGCGTTCCTCCCGCGCTGGCTCGCATGGAACCACGTGCGGACCGTCGCGGGCGCGGCCGCGACCGCGCTGCTCGCGCTCGCCCTCGTCTGACCCCCGGCGCGCCCCGCCCGAGGCGCCCGAGACGGCCGAGACGTTCCGAGCCTCGGCCGCGGAATAGCCGCGGCCGGGGCCCGGTTGCGCACGACATGAGCGACGTCACAGCGGCCGTGCCCGCCGATGAGCACGAGACCATCCGTCGGGTGCTCGAGGGCACCGAGACCTGGGCCGTCGTCGGCCTGTCGAACAACACGTCGCGCGCCGCGTACGGCGTGGCGCGCGTGCTCCAGCAGCACGGCAAGCGCATCGTCCCCGTCCACCCGTCCGGGGAGACCGTGCACGGCGAGGCGGGCTACGCGACGCTCGCGGACGTCCCGTTCCCCGTGGACGTCGTCGACGTGTTCGTGCGTTCCGAGCTCGCGGGCGACGTCGCCGACCAGGCCGTCGCGATCGGCGCGAAGGCCGTCTGGTTCCAGCTCGACGTGATCGACGAGGACGCCGCGCGCCGCGTCCGTGAGGCCGGGCTCGACATGGTCATGGACCGCTGCCCCGCCATCGAGCTGCCGCGCCTCGGCGCGACCACCACCACGAAGGAGGCGTGACCGTGACCGCGATCGACACCACGTCCGACCTGGGCTCGCGCGCCGCGACCCGTCTCACCGACGAGCTGGTCCTGTGGTTCGTGAGCGTCGACCCGCACGACGCCCCCCAGCCGACCCCCGTGTGGTTCCTGTGGGACGGCGCGGACGAGGTCGTGGTCAAGTCCCAGCCGCGCACCGCGAAGCTGCGCAACGTCCGCGGCAACGCTCGGGTCGCGGTGCACCTCAACAGCACCCGATCGGGGGACGACGTCGTCGTCCTCACCGGCACCGCCGCGATCGACGACTCCGGCCTCTCGCCCGACGAGCGCACCGCGTACGACGCGAAGTACGCCGAGGGGATCCGCGGCCTCGGCATGACTGCCGACGGCTTCCACGCGGACTACTCCGTGACCGTGCGCGTCCGCCTGGAGCGCCTCCGCGGCTACTGATCGAGCACTGCTCAGCGCTCGAGGCGGGCGGTGGCCTGGTCGAGGGCCGTGTCGAGCTCGTCCTTCGGGATGCGCACCTCGCCGATCGACACGGAGAAGGGCGACTCGTCCAGCCCGAGGGCCCGAGCCGCGGGATCGAGGTCGAGACCCTCTCCGTCCTCGGAGACACCGGTCCTGACGTAGACGGGCATGCCCGACACCTCGGGCAGCACGACCACCAGCACCGCGGCCAGCGCGTCCGGGTGCAGGTCGGGGTGTCGCGCGTCCTCGCCCGGGAGCAGGCTCACCCCGACGCCCAGGTCGCACGCGCCCTCGCAGTTACTCGAACCGGTGTAGAGGCTCGCCTCGACGGGGAGCTCCGCCTCGTCCAGCGCGTCCTGGACCGCGGGCAGGGCCCGTTCGACGTCCGCGTACGAGACGTTCGAGGTGTCGAACGGGGAGCGCCCGTCGAGCACCGCGCAGCCGGAGAGGAGCACGACGCACGTCGCGACGAGACCGGTCGCGACGAGGGTCCGCACGGTGCGGGGGACCAGGGAGAGGCGCACCCGCCGAGGGTACGCGAACGGGCGCTCAGTCCTGCGGCGCGAACGTCAGCACCGGCCGGCCCGTGCGCGGGTGCGTGAGCACCTCGCACCGCACGCCGTAGACCGGGTCCAGCACCTCGGGGACCAGGACCTCGCGCACGTCGCCCGCGGCGACGACCCGGCCGTCCGCGAGCACGACGACGTGGTCGCACGTCTGGGCCGCGAGGTTGAGGTCGTGGAGCGCGGCGAGGACGGCCACGCCGTCGTCGGCGAGGTCGCGCAGGACGCGCATCGTGTCGAGCTGCGCGGCGATGTCGAGGTGGTTGGTCGGTTCGTCGAGCAGGAGCAGCGCGGGCTCCTGGGCGAGCGCGCGCGCCAGGTGCACGCGCTGGCGCTCGCCGCCGGAGAGCGTCGCGACCTCCCGCTCGGCGAACCCGGCCATGCCCGCCCGGGCGAGCGCCGCCGTCGCCACCTCCCGGTCGTGCGCGGAGTCGCCCGCGAGGAGCGAGCGGTGCGGGATGCGACCCAGCAGGACGGCGTCGAGCACGGAGAGCGGGAGGTCGGTCGTCGCGTCCTGCTCGACGAGCGCGAGGACGCGCGCGCGCCTCCGCCGCGGCATCGCGAGCAGGTCCGCGCCGTCGAAGCGCACGTGCGCGGGATCGTCAGGCCCGGAGGACGGGGCGCGCACCCCGGCGAGCACGCGCAGGAGCGTCGACTTGCCGGACCCGTTGGGCCCGAGCAGCCCGCTCACCGCGCCGGTCGGGGCGGTGCAGTCGACCCCGTCGAGGATCAGGCGGCCGTCGACCGACCACGACACGCGCGCGGCGTCCAGCCCGCCGGGACTCCGCGGACCCGGGCTGCGCCGGGCAGCGTCGCCGAGGCGGTCCCGTACGACGGCCTCGCCGACCGCGGGTGCCTCCTGAGCCGTCGTGCGCGTCGCCTCGCTCATGCGGTCTTCCTCCCGCGCCACAGGAGCAGGGCGAACACCGGCGCGCCGATCGCGGCGGTGACGATCCCGACGGGCAGCTCGCGCGGCGCGAACACCGTGCGCGCGAGCGTGTCCGCCCAGACGAGGAACGTCGCGCCGAACAGCGCGGACAGCGGCAGCAGCAGGCGGTGCCGCGCGCCCGTGAGGAGTCGGACCGCGTGCGGCAGGATCAGCCCGACGAACCCGATCGACCCCGACTGGGAGACGAGCGCCCCGGTGAGCAGCGCGACGCCCACGAGCAACGTCCAGCGCACGCGCGCGACGTCGACGCCGAGCGTGGACGCCGCCGTGTCGCCGAACGTGAAGGCGTCCAGCACGGAGCCGGTCGAGGCGAGCAGCGTCCCGAGCACGAGGGTCGCGCCGCCCGCGACCGCGACCGACGTCCACGTCGCGCCCGCGACGGACCCCATGAGCCACGAGAGGATCTCGCGGTAGGAGTCGCCGGTCGCGGACCAGAAGATGACGAAGCTCGTCGCGGCCGCGGCGAGCTGGCTCACCGCGAGGCCCGCGAGCACGGTCCGCGTGGGCGTGAGCGCCCCGAGAGCGCCCGCGAGGCCGAGCGCCGCGACGAGCGCGAGCACGGCGCCCCCGAACGCCGCGACCGGCAGGAGCACGGTCCACCCGGCGACGAGCACGAGCACCGCGCCGAGCGACGCGCCCGACGACAGGCCGAGGAGGTACGGGTCCGCGAGGGGGTTGCGCGTGAGGGACTGCATGACGACGCCGCACACGGCCAGACCGGCGCCGACCGCCGCGGCGGTGAGCACGCGGGGGAGGCGGAGCTGCCACACCATGCCGTCCTGGAGCGCCCCGAGCGGTTCGAGGCCGAGCAGCCCGCCGAGCCCGAGGTGCGTCGCGACCGAGCGCCACACGTCCCCGACCGCGAGGTCCGCCGGGCCGATCGTGACGGTGACCAGGACCGTCACGACGAGAGCGCCGACGCCGGCCGGCACCCACCAGCCCGCGCCGCGGCGCGCGCCGGTCCCCGCGCCGTCCCGTGGGGCGGGCGGCGCGGGTGCGGGCCGGGTGCGCAGCGTGGTCACAGGCCGAGCGCCTCCAGCTGTGCCGCGAGGTCCACGACGGCATCGACGTTGCGCACGCCGGCCTCGGTCGCCGGGAACGGGATCGTCAGGTAGCGGCCTTCGCGCACCGCGGTCATCTCGGCCGTCGCCGGGTTGGACTCGAGCCGCTCGATCTTGGCCTCGGCGGTGTTCCACGCGGCGTCGACGAGGACGAGGACGTCGGGGTCGGCGGCGATCGCCTCCTCCCACGCGAACGCGGTCCAGGTGTCGTGCACATCGCCTGCGACGTTCTCGAGCCCGACGGCGTCCATGATCATCTGCGGCGCGCCGATGCCCGCGCCGACGTACGGGATGTCGTCGCCGGACGAGTACCACAGGGCCGTGAGCTCGCGCTCGTCCCGGGCGACGCCGTCGAGCGTCGCGCGCTGCTCCGCGACGAGGTCGGCGGCCGCGTCGTGCGCGTCGAAGATCGTGCCGACCTCGGTGATCTCGGCGAACACGTCGTCGAACGTCAGCGGGTCCGGCATGTACTCCGGCGCCTTGCACGCGGCGGGGGAGACGTACGTCGCGACCCCGAGCTGCGCGAGGGTCTCCCGGTCGCCCGCACCGTCGGCCGTGAGGTTGGACTCCCAGCCCGCGTAGACGAGGTCAGGCTCGGTCTCCAGGACCGCCTCCGCGCCGGGCACCTGGTCCGAGAGCGGCTCTGCGACCGCGGGGACGTCCGCCGCGGCGTCGGCGAGCGACTCGGGGACCGGGCCGTCCGCGAAGGCGCTCGCGACGATGCGGTCGCCCAGCCCGAGCGCGAGCAGCATCTCCGTGGTGCTCGACTTGATCGTGACCACGCGCTCGGGTGCCGCGTCGAACGTCACCTCGAACCCGCAGTCGTCGAGCGTGAGCGGGTAGGTCGTCGCTGCCGCACCGCCCGCCGGCGCGGTGTCGCCGCCCGCGGTCGGGTCGTCACCCGGCGTGGTGCCCGACGAGCAGGCGGCGAGCAGCAGGGCGAGCGTGGCGGTCGGGAGCGCGAGGACGGCGCGGCGGGCGGGCTGGCGGTGCACGGTGGGGGAAGAGGTGCGGGAAGAGGGCACGGGCGAGGTCTCCGGGGGTCGGGCGCGGTGCGGCGTGCTCTCGGCGGGCACGCCGCTGCGGCGGTGCGTTCTCGATGCCGACCGGCGAGCGCCGGCCGGGACCGACGCGTCATCTCGCGTCGCGCGGACCCGCGGCACAGACCCGTGCCGCCCGGACGGGCCAGTGCAGGGCCCGTGGTCCTCCGTCAGCCTAGTCCTTCCCACGGTCCGGCGTGGCAGAGTGTCCGTCGTGACAGCGCCATCGAACCTGCCTGCCCAGAGCCCCTCGACCGCACCGCTGCGCGCGGTGGTGACCGGCGCGTCGTCGGGCATCGGCGAGGCGTGCGTGCGGTACCTGCGCGCCCGCGGCTGGGACGTCGTGGCGTTTGCGCGACGCGCGGACCGGCTCGCCGAGGTCGCGGAGCGCACGGGCGCCCACCCGGTCGTCGGGGACGTCACGTCGGACGAGGACGTCGCACGCCTCGTCGCGGAGGCCGGTGCGCGCGGGCCGGTGCACGCGCTGCTCAACATCGCCGGGTTCGGGCTCGGCGTCGACCACGTCGACGAGGCGAGGATCGACGAGTGGCGCGCGATGTACGAGACGAACGTGCTGGGCACCGTGCGCGTGACGAAGGCGTTCCTGCCGCTCCTGCGCGCGTCGCGCCGGGGCGACATCGTGCTCATGACCTCCACGGCGGGGCACGACACGTACGTCGGCGGGTCCGGCTACGTCGCGTCCAAGCACGCGCTGCTCGGGGTCGCGAAGACGCTCCGGCTGGAGCTCGTCGGCGAGCCGATCCGCGTCATCGAGATCGCCCCCGGCCTCGTGCACACGCCGGAGTTCTCGCTCAACCGCTACCACGGGGACCAGGCGGGGGCCGACGCGGTCTACGCGGGGGTCGTGGACCCGCTCACCGCGGACGACGTCGCGGACGTCGTGACCTTCGCCGTGACGCGCCCGCACCACGTCAACATCGACTCGCTCGTCCTGCGTCCCGTCGCCCAGGCGTCGACGTACTCGCTGTGGCGCGCTCCGCTCGTCCCCAGGGGCGTCGACCCCGTCTGAGCGCCGGTCGAGCACGGCTCGGCGGCCGGGACCGTGGCGTGAAGGCCGCGACGGGCGTTGACTGGGAGCGACGAGAGGGCGGCAGATGAGGGGCAGCGTGCGGCAGCGTGAGCACGCCGGGGCGTGGGCGGCGCTCGCGGGGGTCGTGTGCGCAGCCGTCGGGTTCGCGGTCGCCGAGCTCGTCGCGGCTCTCGTCGGGCCGGGGTCGAGCCCGCTGTTCGCGGCCGGGGCCGGGGTGGTCGACGCCGTGCCCGGCCCGGTCAAGGAGTGGGCGGTCGCGACGTTCGGGACCGCCGACAAGGCGGTGCTGCTCGGCGGCATGGCGGTCGTCCTCGCCGTGGGCGCGGCGCTCGCGGGCTGGCTCGAGCTGCGCCGCCCGCCGTGGGGGTCCGTGCTGCTGGGCGCCGTCGGCGCCGTCGGAGCCGTCGTGGCCGCGGCCCGGCCGGGCGCGAGCGTCGCGTGGGCGCTGCCCTCGCTCGTCGGGGTCGGGGTCGCGATCCTGCTGCTCCGCGCATCCCTCGCCCCGCTGCGCGGGCCCGCGGGGGCGACTCTCGCCGGTGGCAGCCTGGACAGCGACGCGGCGGGCACCGGCGCCGCACGTGCGTCGATGGACCGTCGTCGCTTCATCCTCGTCACCGGCCTGGCCGCCGCGGCGGGCGTCGTCGCGCTCGCGACGTCCCGCGCGGTCTCGGCCGGGTCGCGCGCCGTCACGGCCGCACGCGAGGCGCTGCGGCTGCCACCGCCGGCGACGCCTGCCCCTGCCGTCCCCGCCGGGGCGGACCAGGGCGTCCCAGGCCTCGCGCCGTACGTGACGCCGAACGGCGACTTCTACCGGATCGACACCGCGCTGCGCGTGCCGCAGGTCGACCCCGCCACGTGGACGCTCCGTGTGACGGGGCTCGTCGACGAGCCGTTCGAGCTCACGCTCGACGATCTGCTCGCGCTCCCGCTCACCGAGCACCACGTGACGCTGACGTGCGTGTCGAACGAGGTCGGCGGCGACCTCGTGGGCAACGCGCGATGGCTCGGGTACCCCGTGCGCGAGCTGCTCGCGCGCGCCGGGGTCGGCGACGGCGCCGACATGGTCCTGTCCACGAGCGCGGACGGCTGGACGGCGAGCACGCCGCTCGACGTGCTCACCGACCCCGACCGGGCATGCCTGCTCGCGGTCGGGATGAACGGCGAGCCGCTGCCCGCGGAGCACGGGTTCCCCGCGCGGCTCGTCGTCCCGGGGCTCTACGGCTACGTGTCCGCGACCAAGTGGGTCACCGAGCTCAAGGTCACGACCTTCGCCGACGACGTCGCGTACTGGTCCACGCGCGGCTGGTCCGAGCGCGGCCCGATCAAGCTCGCGTCGCGCGTCGACACGCCGCGCGCGGGGGCGCCGGTGCCGGCGGGCGTCGTGACCGTCGCGGGTGTTGCGTGGGCGCAGCACACGGGGATCGCGGGCGTGGAGGTCCGGGTCGACGACGGCACGTGGCACCCGGCGACGCTCGCCGAGACGGTGGGACCCGACACGTGGCGGCAGTGGTCGTACGCCTGGGACGCGACGCCGGGCGAGCACCGTCTGACGGTCCGCGCGACCGACGCCGACGGCCGCACGCAGACCGCCGACGTCGCCCCGCCCGCACCCGACGGCGCGTCGGGGTGGCACGAGGTCACCGTCCGGGTGGGCTGACGGCCGGCGCCCGGCCCGTGGACCCGGGTTGTCCGCCCCGGGCCCGCCCTGGCACCATGTCCGCGTGACCTCTCCGCGCGCCACGAGCAGCCCGCTCGTCGTCGCGCGCCCGCAGGTCCTCTCCGCCACCTGTTGTTGAGGGCTCGCGGCGCCCTGCGCAGCCTCGACCTGGTGTCCGCGAGCAGCCTCCCGCCCCTCCCTCTCCGTGAGGGGCGTGACGGCCGCCGGTCTCGTGCCACGGGCTCATCGATGAGTCCCGCGCGACACCCGGGTCTGCACCTCCGGACGCCCGCCGAGCACAGGACGCGAGACCACCATGTACGTTCCCCCGAGCTTTCCCCGCTACCGCCCGACGACGCTCGCCGCGCCGTCGCGCGAGGCCGCCCGCCCGCCCGCGGCGACGACCGCCGTCGGGCACGACGCCCGCCCGCCGCTCACGCTCGAGTGGCTCGTCGCGCGGGACATCGACGCCTACACCGCGCGCCGCCGGGCGGCGGCTACCATGGAGGCACAGGCGTCGACCCGGCCATCACCGGCGAGCCTCCGGAAGAACGGGACCCGCGCCGTCGGGCAGGCCTGACGGCCCTGCGGCCAGGTCCCCACTAGAACCGGACGGGTGGGCCCGTCACAGCCTGCGACGAGCGGTCGGCGACCGCCCGCCGGGCCCGACGGCGTCGGGCGCGGGGGACGAGCGCCGGCAAGCGAGGTGGTACCGCGGCGAGCCCGCCCCTGGGTGGGGGAGTCGTCCTCGCAGGAGAGCACGACCGACCCGTACCACCACGGCGGACCTCCGCCGGCCGCTACCCACCGGAGTCCTCGAGACCATGGCCTACCCGCTGCACCGCGACCTCTCGTCCGATCCCACCTCCGACTCCACGACCGCCGACGCGCACCCCGGCGCGGCGTTCGGCGTCCCGGCCTCCCCGGACCTGCCCGCGATCGAGCGCGAGGTGCTCGCCTACTGGGACGCGGACGACACGTTCCGCGCGTCGGTCGAGCGCAACCCCGCCGGCGAGAACGGCAGCAACGAGTTCGTCTTCTACGACGGGCCGCCGTTCGCCAACGGCCTGCCTCACTACGGGCACCTGCTCACGGGCTACGCGAAGGACGTCGTCCCGCGCTACCAGACCATGCGCGGCAAGCACGTCGAGCGCCGCTTCGGCTGGGACACGCACGGCCTTCCCGCCGAGCTCGAGGCGATGGACCAGCTCGGGATCAAGACCAAGGAGGAGATCCTCGAGCTCGGGATCGAGCGGTTCAACGACGCGTGCCGCGCGTCGGTGCTGAAGTACACGAGCGAGTGGCAGGACTACGTGACCCGCCAGGCGCGCTGGGTCGACTTCGAGCACGACTACAAGACGCTCGACCCGACGTTCATGGAGTCGGTCCTGTGGGCGTTCAAGCAGCTCTACGACAAGGGCCTCGTCTACGAGGGCTTCCGCGTGCTGCCCTACTGCTGGAACGACCAGACGCCGCTGTCCAACCACGAGCTCCGCATGGACGAGGACGTGTACCAGGTCCGCCAGGACCCGGCGGTCACGGTCGGCTTCCGGCTCGAGACGGGCGAGCTGGCCCTCATCTGGACGACGACGCCCTGGACGCTGCCGTCCAACCTCTTCGTCATGGTCGGCCCCGACGTCGAGTACGTCGTCGTGGAGTCGTCCTTCACGGGCGTCACGGAGCGCTACGTGATCGCGGCCGAGCGCCTCGGGGCGTACGCGCGCGAGCTCGCCGACGAGGGCGTCGAGGACGTGACGACGCAGGTCGTCGAGCGGCTCACGGGCGCCGACCTCGTCGGGCGGTCCTACACGCCGCCGTTCTCCTACTTCGCGGGCCACGCCGGCGCGCACCGCGTGGTCGAGGCGGACTTCGTCACGACGACGGACGGTACGGGCCTCGTGCACAACGCCGGCGCATTCGGCGAGGAGGACAAGGTCGTCTCCGACCGCGAGGGCGTCGAGCCCGTGCTGCCGGTCGCGTCCGACGGCAAGTTCGTCTTCCCCGTCGTCGACTACGAGAGCCTGCAGGTCTTCGACGCGAACGCGCTCATCATCGACCACCTCAAGGGCCGCACGCGCCACGACGCCGCGGTCGCCGCGGGCGAGCAGACCCCCGACCTCGCGCTCGGCGCGACGAGCCCCGGGACGGTGCTGCTGCGCCGCGAGTCGTACGCGCACTCCTACCCGCACTGCTGGCGCTGCCGGCAGCCGCTCATCTACATGGGCGTGTCGTCGTGGTTCGTCGCGGTGTCCAAGTTCAAGGACCGCATGGTCGAGCTCAACGAGCAGATCTCCTGGACCCCGGAGCACATCCAGCACGGCCAGTTCGGCAAGTGGCTCGAGAACGCGCGCGACTGGTCGATCACGCGCAACCGGTTCTGGGGCAGCCCCGTGCCGGTGTGGCGCTCGGACGACCCGCAGCACCCGCGCGTCGACGTCTACGGCTCGTTCGCCGAGCTCGAGCGCGACTTCGGCACGCTCCCGCGCAACGAGAAGGGCGAGCCGGACCTGCACCGCCCGTTCGTCGACCGCCTCACGCGGCCGAACCCCGACGACCCGACGGGCCGCTCGACCATGCGCCGCGTCGAGGACGTCATGGACGTCTGGTTCGACTCGGGGTCCATGCCCTACGCGCAGGTGCACTACCCGTTCGAGAACACCGACTGGTTCGAGCACCACAACCCCGGCGACTTCATCGTCGAGTACATCGGCCAGACGCGCGGCTGGTTCTACACGCTGCACGTGCTCGCGACGGCGCTGTTCGACCGCCCGGCGTTCCGCTCGGCCGTCTCGCACGGCATCGTGCTGGGCTCCGACGGCCGCAAGATGAGCAAGTCGCTGCGCAACTACCCGGACGTCAACGAGGTCTTCGACCGCGACGGCTCCGACGCGATGCGCTGGTTCCTCATGAGCTCGCCCATCCTGCGCGGCGGCAACCTCGTCGTCACCGAGGACGGGATCCGCGACGCCGTGCGCCAGGTGCTCCTCCCGCTGTGGAGCACGTACTACTTCTTCACCCTGTACGCGAACTCCTCGAAGGCGCAGGCGCGGGCGGGCGAGCCCGGCGATGCCGCGGGCTACGTCGCGCAGCGCGTCGCGCCCGAGCGCGTGGCCGGGCTCCTGGCGCTCGACCGCTACCTGCTCGCGCGCACGCACGACCTGGTGGTGCGCGTGACCGGGCAGCTCGACGCCTACGACATCGCGGGCGCGTGCGAGACGGTCCGCGAGCACCTCGACGTCCTGACGAACTGGTACGTGCGCACGCAGCGCGACCGCTTCTGGGCCGAGGACGCCGACGCGTTCGACACGCTCTACACGGCGCTCGAGACGCTCACGCGCGTCATGGCCCCGCTCGCACCGCTGCTCGCCGAGGAGGTGTGGCGCGGCCTGACGGGTGGGCGCTCGGTGCACCTCACCGACTGGCCGGCGTCCACCGAGGAGGTCGGCGAGCGGTTCGTCGGCGAGGACGGCTCGTCTGCCGTGGCCGTGCGCCACGTCCCGGACGCGTCCCTCGTCGCCGACCCTGCGCTCGTCGCCGACCCTGCGCTCGTCGCCGCGATGGACGAGGTCCGCGCCGTGGCGTCGGCCGCGCTCGGCCTGCGCAAGGCGAACCAGCTCCGCGTGCGCCAGCCGCTCGCGCGCCTCACGGTCGTCGTCGACGACCCCGAGGCGCTCGCCCCGTACACCGACCTGCTCGCCCGCGAGCTCAATGTCAAGGCGGTCGACCTCGAGTCGACAGACTCCGACGCCGCGGACCGGTTCGGCATCACCCAGCGTCTCGCCGTGAACGCCCGCGCCGCAGGCCCGCGCCTGGGTCGCGGCGTCCAGGCCGTCATCAAGGCCTCGAAGGCCGGGGCGTGGCGCGTGGACGACGCCGGGGACGTCGTCGTGACGACGGACGACGGCGACGTCGCGCTCCTGGCCGCGGAGTACGAGCTGACGACCGTGGTCGCCGACCGCGGCGTGGCCGAGGGAGAGGCGCCGAGCGTCGCCGCCGCGGTGCTCGCGGGCGGCGGGTTCGCCGTCCTCGACCTCGTGCTCGACGACGCGCTGCTCGCCGAGGGTTACGCGCGCGACGTGATCCGCGACGTGCAGGACGCGCGCAAGGCCGCCGGCCTCGACGTGGCCGACCGCATCCGGCTGTCGCTCGACGTGCCGCGCGAGTGGCTCGTCGCGGTCGAGGAGCACCGCGAGCTCGTCGCGCGCGAGACGCTCGCGGTCGAGGTCGTCGTCGAGACGTCGCCGACCGACGTGCGCTCCGTGCGCGTCGAGAAGGCAGACGGCACCGTTCCGGCCGCCGGCCCCGACGAGGAGGCGAACCTGTGAGCGCCGCGCGCAAGGACCCCGGCGCCGCACGCCGGCAGAGCACGAAGGACGCCCGCGCGGCGGCGGAGGACGCCGCCGCGCAGGCGGACCTCGAGCGCGTCTACCAGCACATCGTGTCCCGTGCTCCTGAGCACGACTTCGACCCGACGATCGACCGGGTGCGGCGCCTGTTCGAGCTGCTGGGCGACCCGCAGCACGCGTTCCGGACGATCCACCTCACCGGGACCAACGGCAAGACGAGCACGGCGCGCGTCGCCGAGCGCCTGGTGCGCGAGCACGGCCTGCGCACCGGGATGTTCACGAGCCCGCACCTGACCAGCGTCACCGAGCGCATCGTCGTCGACGGCGAGCCGTTGTCGCCGCGGCGGTTCGTCGAGGTCTGGGACGACGTGTACCCGTACGTCCAGGTCGTCGACGCCGAGCTCGCCGAGGCCGGGCAGTCGCAGCTCAGCTTCTTCGAGGTGCTCACGGGCGTGGCGTTCGCCGCGTTCGCCGACACGCCCGTCGACGTCGCGATCGTCGAGGTCGGCATGGGCGGGGAGTGGGACTCGACCAACGTGGTCGACGCGGAGGTCGCCGTCGTGACGCCCGTCGCGCTCGACCACGAGCGGTGGCTCGGCAGCACGCTCGAGGAGATCGCGACGGTCAAGTCGGGCATCGTCAAGGACGGCGCGACCGTCGTCTCCGCGGCGCAGCGCCCGGAGGTCGAGGAGGTGCTGCGGGCCCGCGCCGAGCGCGTCGGTGCGCGGCTCCTGCGCGAGGGCGTCGACCTCGACGTGGCGGCACGGCAGGTCGCGGTCGGGGGGCAGCTCCTGGACCTGCGCACGCCCGCCGCGCTCTACGCCGAGGTGTTCCTCCCGCTGCACGGCGAGCACCAGGCGCACAACGCGCTCCTCGCGCTCGCCGCGGTGGAGGCATTCCTCGGTGGGCGTGCGCTCGACGGGCAGGTGGTCGAGGCCGCGTTCGCCGACGTCACGTCGCCCGGGCGGCTCGAGGTCGTGCGGTCGAGCCCGACCGTCCTCGTCGACGCCGCCCACAACGCCGCGGGGGCGGAGGCGCTCGCGGGCGCGCTCACCGAGGCGTTCGACCTGCGTCACCTCGTCGGGGTGGTCGCGATCATGGCGGACAAGGACGCCGAGCCGCTGCTCGCGGCGCTCGAGCCGGTGCTGTCAGAGGTCGTCGTGACGCGCAACAGCTCGGAGCGCTCGGCCGACCCGACCGACCTCGCCGAGCTCGCCGTGGACGTGTTCGGCGAGGACCGCGTGCACAGCACCGAGCGGCTCGACGAGGCGCTCCAGATGGCCGTCGACCTCGCGGAGCGAGACGACGCGGTGGGCGTCGGGACGGGCTCGGGCGTGCTCGTCACGGGTTCCGTCGTGACGGTCGCCGACGCCAGGATCCTCCTCGGTCGCGGCTGACTCCTCCGCCGGGCGCGCGGCGCTCCGCCGCAGCGGAGCGCCGCCCTCGGGGACCGCGCGCGGTCCCGTGCGCCCGGGTGTTTGATGGAGGCGACGACGGCGACGGGCACGCCGGGCGGGGGTCGTCAGCGTCCGGAGCACCGGGCGCACGGACCGATGGAGGGATGACCGGTGAAGAAGCTGCTCAATGATCCCCAGGACGCGGTGTCGGAGTCCCTGGAGGGCTTCGGCCAGGCGCACGCGGATCTCGTGGAGGTGCACGTCGCGCCGCCGTACGTCTCGCGAGCCGGTGGCGCGGTCCCCGGGAAGGTCGGCCTGGTCTCGGGCGGCGGGTCGGGGCACGAGCCGCTGCACGCGGGCTTCGTCGGGGCCGGCATGCTCGACGCCGCGGTCCCCGGCGCGGTGTTCACCTCGCCGACGCCGGACCAGATCGTCCCGGCGATCCTCGGTGCCGACTCGGGCGCGGGCGTCCTCGCCATCGTGAAGAACTACACGGGCGACGTGCTGAACTTCGAGACGGCGGTCGAGCTCGTCGAGGCGGAGGGCACGCAGGTGACGAGCATCCTCGTCAACGACGACGTCGCCGTCGAGGACTCGCTCTACACCGCTGGTCGCCGCGGCGTGGCGGGCACGGTCGCGGTCGAGAAGATCGCGGGCGCCGCGGCCGAGCGCGGCGACGACCTGGGGGCGGTGACGGAGATCGCGGGCCGCGTCGTCGCGAACGTGCGCTCGATGGGCGTCGCGCTCACCGCGTGCACGGTCCCGCACGTCGGCAAGCCGAGCTTCGACCTCGGCGACGACGAGGTCGAGATCGGGATCGGGATCCACGGCGAGCCGGGACGGCACCGCATCCCGATGGCGTCGGCGGACGAGATCACGCAGCGGCTCGTGGACCCCGTCGCGGACGACCTGGGCCTGTCCGGGGGCGAGGACGTGTTGCTGTTCGTTAACGGAATGGGCGGTACGCCGCTGTCCGAGCTGTACGTCGTCTATCGTCAGGCGAGGAGGCTGCTCGAGGGGCGCGGCGTACGGGTGACGCGCTCGCTCGTCGGCAACTACGTCACGTCGCTGGAGATGCAGGGTGCGTCGGTCACCGTGCTGCGCCTGGACGACGAGCTCACCGCCCTGTGGGACGCTCCCGTCCACACGGCTGCGCTGCGCTGGTGAGGCGGTGCCCTTTCGTGCAGTCTCCGAGAGCCGGCGGACCGCCGGCTCGACGGCGAGGAGAGGTGGGGCATGACGCTGGACGTGGCCTGGGCGGACCGGTGGACGCGGCTGAGCGCGGAGCGCATCGCGGCGGCACGGGACGAGCTGACCGAGCTGGACCGCCAGATCGGTGACGGCGACCACGGCGAGAACCTCGACCGGGGGTTCCGCGCGGTGGTCGCCAAGCTCGACGGCGCGGCCGCCGGCGACCAGCCGCTGGGCCAGATCGGCGACGTGCTGAAGCTGGTCGCCACGACGCTCATGTCGTCGGTCGGCGGCGCCTCGGGTCCGCTCTACGGGACGGCGTACCTCCGGGCCGCGAAGGTGACCGGGCTCGCTCAGCTCGACGCGCACGGCGTCGTCGCGCTCCTCGAGGGCGCGCTCGAGGGCATCACCGCCCGTGGCAAGGCCCAGCCGGGCGAGAAGACGATGGTGGACGCCTGGCAGCCCGCCGTGGACGCGGCGGAGGGGGCTGCCGACGGTGGCGCGTCGACCGCCGACGTCCTCGCCGCGGCCGCGACGGCGGCGCGCGCGGGCGCCGAGGCGACGATCCCGCTCGTCGCCACCAAGGGCCGCGCGAGCTACCTCGGGGAGCGCAGCGCGGGCCACCAGGACCCGGGGGCCACGTCGACCGCGATCCTGCTCGAGGCCGCGCGCGACGCGGCGACCGCGTGAGCGGCACGGTCGGGGCGCGGGCGCGCGTCGCGCTGGTCCTCGTCTCGCACTCGCAGCGCCTCGCGGAGGGTGCTGTCGAGCTGTCCGCGCAGATGGCTCCCGGCGTGCTGCTGCTCGCCGCCGGGGGGACGGACGACGGCGGGCTCGGCACCAGCTACGACCGCGTGTCCGCGGCGCTCGAGGAGGCGCTCGGCGTCGCGGACGGCGTGGTCGTGCTGGCCGACCTGGGCTCGGCGGTCATGACCGTCGAGTCGGTCCTCGACATGGAGGACGGGTTCGACGGGAGGGTCCGGCTCGCGGACGCCCCGTTCGTCGAGGGGGCCGTCGCGGCGGCGGTGACCGCCCACGGCGGCGGGGACGTCGCAGAGGTGCTCGCGTCCGCCGAGCACGCGGGCGGGACGTTCGCTGTCGGGGTCGGCGCTCCCGAGGGCGAGGGTGCGGGCGCCGGTGCCGCGGCACCCGCGGACGGCGCGGCGCGCGCGGTCGTCGTGCTGCGCAACCCGCTCGGGCTGCACGCACGCCCCGCGGCGGTGCTGGCCCGCCTCGTCGCGGGCTTCGACGCGAGCGTCGCGATCGACGGCGTCAACGGGGCGAGCGTGCTCGAGCTCATGAAGCTCGGCGCGACCGGCGGCCAGGAGCTCACGGTGACGGGGGAGGGTCCCCAGGCCGCCGACGCGGTGGCCGCGGTCGTGGAGGCCGTGGAGGGCGGGTTCGGCGAGGTCTGAGCCGGGTCGTGTGACCGTCGTCACGGGTATTGCAGTTGATGCAATATTGCACCGGATGCAAGAATCGTCCTCGTGCCCACGACTCTCCCTGACGTGCCCGCTCGCCCCTCCCTGGCCGAGCGGGCCGCGGCATGCCTCGCGCCGTCCCCCGGCGGGCTGCGGGAGCGCAAGAAGCGCGCCCGGCGCGAGGGGCTCGTCGAGGCCGCGCAGACGCTCGTGCTGGAGCGCGGCCTCGACGCCGTGACCGTCGAGGACATCTGCGCCGAGGTCGGGGTCTCGCCGCGCACGTTCTTCAACTACTTCCCGTCGAAGGACGACGCCGTGCTCGGCCTCGAAGACCTCGCCGTGCGACCCGAGATCGTGGCGACCTTCATCGAGGGCGGCCCCACGGGCGCGCTGCTCGACGACCTCGAGGTCGTCGTGGCCGACGTGCTCGCGCAGCAGATCGTCACGCCCGAGCGCATGGCCCGCACGCTCGAGCTCGTGCAGCGCGAACCGCACCTCGTCACCCGGCACGTCGCCTGGGTCGAGGGACACCGCGCCGAGCTCGTCGACATGTTCCGCGCACGCCGCGCCGTGCGGCCCTTCGTCCCCGACCCCGAGCTCCTGGCCCTCGTGGTCATGAGCCTGCTGCGCGCGAGCACGCTCGAGTGGCAGCAGCACGACCGCGAGGGCGAGCCGGTGGACCACCTGCCGACCGTCGTCGGGCAGCTCCGGGCCCTGCTCCAGGACTCCCGCGCCCCCGATCCCGCGGCCCGCTAGCCGCGGGCCCCTCCGGCCCGCGAGGGCAGCGACGCCACGGCGTCCTCATCGCTACCCGCTCCTCCCCACCACCCGACGACGGGCCGCGCCCGTCGGCGCGCGCCCGCCCGTCCTGACCGAACCGGATCCTCATGGCCTCCTCCACCGCTGCACCGCCCGTCGACGGCGGCAAGCCGCTCATCGTGCTCACCCCGCGCACCGTGTGGGTGATCTTCGGCGCGCTCATGGCGTCGATGTTCCTGTCCTCGCTCGACCAGTCGATCGTCGGCACCGCGATGCCGACGATCGTCGGCGAGCTCCACGGCGTGGAGCACCAGGGCTGGGTCATCACGGCCTACATCCTGGCGATCGCGATCGTCATGCCCCTCTACGGCAAGTTCGGCGACCTCTGGGGTCGTCGGTGGCCGTTCCTCGTCGCGATCGGGCTCTTCACGATCGCGTCGGCGGGCGCGGGCTTCGCGCAGACGTTCCCCGAGCTCGTCGCCTGGCGCGGCGTGCAGGGCCTCGGCGGCGGCGGCCTCATGATCCTGTCGCAGGCGATCATCGCCGACATCGTGCCCGCCAAGGACCGCGGCAAGTACATGGGGCCCATGGGCGCCCTGTTCGGCATCGCGGCCGTGATCGGCCCGCTCCTCGGCGGCTGGTTCACGGAGGGCCCGGGCTGGCGCTGGGCGTTCTGGATCAACGTCCCGATCGGCGTCGCGGCGTTCGTCGTCGCGTGGGTCGCGCTCAAGCTCCCGTCGCACCGCTCCGGCCGCAAGATCGACGTCGCCGGCATCTTCTTCCTCGTCGTGGCCACGTCCGGCATCGTGCTCGTCACGAGCTGGGAGTCGCTGACCAGCTCGCGCGGCTACGACTGGTCGGACCCGTGGCTCCTGGGCCTCGTGGCCGCCGTGGTCGTCTCGGTCGCCGCGTTCGTCGTGGTGGAGAACCGTGCCGAGGAGCCGCTGCTCCCGCTGCACCTGTTCAAGAACCGGACGTTCACGATCGCGACCCTCATCGGCCTCGTGCTCGGCATGGGCATGTTCTCGGCGCTCGCCTTCCTGCCGACGTTCCTCCAGATGTCCACCGGCGCGGGGGTCACCGAGTCCGGGTTCCTCATGCTGCCGATGATGGTCGGCGTCATGATCACGGCCATCGGGTCGGGTATCGCGATCACGAAGACCGGCCGCTACAAGATCTACCCGGTGCTGGGCCTCGCGATCACCGCGGCCGGCATGATGTGGCTCACGCGCATCACGGGCGACATGTCGATGTGGCTCTTCGGCGCGATGATCTTCGTCATGGGCGCCGGCATGGGCCTCGTCATGCAGACGATCGTCCTCGCGGTGCAGAACTCGGTCGACCCGCACGAGATCGGGACGGCGACGAGCGCGAACAACTTCTTCCGCGAGATCGGCGCGGCCGTCGGCACGGCGCTGTTCAGCACCATCTTCACGTCGCGCCTCGCAGACAACCTCGAGGGCGTCTTCGCGGGGCTGCCCGCCGGCTCCGCGCCCGCCGGGGCCGAGGGGTCGTCGCTCACGCCCGAGATGGTGCAGCAGCTCCCCGAGCCGATCCACACCGGCGTCGTCGACGCGTTCACCGACGCCCTCGCCCCGGCCTTCTGGTACCTCGTCCCGCTCGTGCTCGTCGGGTTCGTCCTCGCGCTCTTCCTGCGCGAGGTCAAGCTCTCCGACGTCGCGGGGATGGTCGCGCGCGGCGAGGCCGTCGCGGACCACGGCGCCCTCGTCGAGGACGCTCCTGCGCAGGACGCGGCTGCGGACGCTCCTGCCGACGCGGCCGTCGTGACCGCGGGTGCCCCCGGAGCGGGCGGTGACCACCCGGAGGACCGGGACCGCGACGCCGCGCCGGTATCCTGACCGGGTGAGCACCTCGCCGTCGCAGCCCGCCGCGCAGCCGTCCCGCTACGGCCGCGCGGCGGGCCCGGTGCGCCCCTCGCCGGGCGACCGCATCAAGCCGAAGAAGCCCGCGAAGGCCCAGTTCGCGTCGACCACGCTGCTGCTCGAGGCGTTCCTCGTGGTGTTCGCCACGCTCGTCGCCTACGGCCTGCGGGACGTGCCGTACTCGCGCGGGCCGCTCGAGCTGCCGAGCGCGACGTCGATCTGGCTCGTGGGGGGCGTCCTCGCCGTCGTGCTCGTCGTCCTGTCCCGCATGGTCGGCACGCCGGGTGGCTACGTCGCCGGGTCGGTCGTCCAGGTGCCGGTCCTGGCGTTCGGCCTCGTCGTGCCGATGATGTTCGTCGTCGGCGGGATCTTCGTCGTGCTGTGGGTCGTCTCGATCCGGCTCGGCGGGCGCATCGACCGCGAGCGCGCGGCGTACGACGCCGAGCACCCCGAGACCGCGCCGAACACCGACTGAGGCGAGGCGTGCCCGCGCCCTCGCGCGGGTGGTCACGGCGTCCCGCACGCCGGCGCGGCCGGTAGGCTCGGCGACCATGACCGACGTCGCACCCGCACTGACCGAGACCATCGAGCGCACCCTCATCCTCGTCAAGCCCGACGGCGTCCGCCGCGGCCTGTCCGGCGAGGTCCTGCGCCGCGTCGAGGCCAAGGGCTACACGCTCGCCGCCGTGCGCCTGCTCGACGCGACACCCGAGCTGCTCGCGGCCCACTACGCCGAGCACGAGGGCAAGCCGTTCTACCAGCCGCTCGTCGACTTCATGCTGTCGGGCAAGGTGCTCGCGGTCGTCGCCGAGGGCCAGGGCGTCATCCCCGGCTTCCGCTCCCTCGCGGGCGCGACGAACCCGACCGAGGCGCTCCCCGGCACCATCCGCGGCGACCTCGGCCGCGACTGGGGGCTCAAGGTCCAGCAGAACCTCGTCCACGGCTCCGACTCGGCCGAGTCCGCCGCGCGCGAGATCGCGCTCTGGTTCCCCGAGCTCGGCTGACGCACCGGCACGCAGCACCGCGCCCCGTCTCGGCCGCACCGGCCGGGGCGGGGCGCCGCGCGTCCGGGCACCTCCGGCGACGGCGCCCGGCCGCGCGGGGCGCAGATCCGCGGGTTCGTCGGGGGCCGCCACTAGGCTCGGGTCCGTGCACCTCAAGACCCTGACGCTGCGCGGCTTCAAGTCGTTCGCGTCCGCGACGACGCTGAGCTTCGAGCCCGGGGTCACGTGCGTCGTCGGGCCGAACGGTTCGGGCAAGTCCAACGTCGTCGACGCGCTCGCGTGGGTCATGGGGGAGCAGGGCGCCAAGACGCTGCGCGGCGGCAAGATGGAGGACGTCATCTTCGCCGGGACGTCCGGGCGGCCGCCGCTCGGGCGCGCCGAGGTCTCCCTGACGATCGACAACACCGACGGCGCGCTCCCGATCGACTACACCGAGGTGACGATCTCCCGCACGCTGTTCCGCAGCGGCGGCTCCGAGTACGCGATCAACGGCTCCGCGTGCCGCCTGCTCGACATCCAGGACCTCCTCTCCGACTCCGGCCTCGGTCGGGAGATGCACGTGATCGTCGGGCAGGGGCAGCTCGACGCGGTCCTGCGCGCGACGCCCGAGGACCGCCGTGGCTTCGTCGAGGAGGCCGCGGGCGTCCTCAAGCACCGCAAGCGCAAGGAGAAGGCGCTCCGCAAGCTCGACGCGATGCAGGCCAACCTCACCCGGCTGGCCGACCTCACGACCGAGATCCGCCGCCAGCTCGGCCCGCTGGGACGCCAGGCCGAGATCGCCCGCAAGGCCGCGACGATCCAGGCGGACCTGCGCGACGCCAAGGCCCGCCTGCTCGCGGACGACCTCGCCCAGCTCACCGCGACCCTCGAGCAGGAGATCGCGGACGAGGCGGCGCTGCGGACGCAGCAGGCGGAGGTCGAGCGGGCGCTCGCCACGGCCCGCGACGGGCTCGGCCGCCTCGAGCGCGAGGCCGCGGAGGCGGCTCCCGCGCTCGGTGCCGCGACCGACGTCTGGTTCCGGCTGTCGTCCCTGCGCGAGCGCCTGCGCGGCACGCAGACGCTCGCGGAGGAGCGCGTCCGCCTGCTCGGTCGCCCGGAGCCCGCCCAGCGCGGCCAGGACCCCGACGAGCTCGAAGCCCAGGCGGAGCGCGTGCGTGCGGCCGAGGCCGAGCTCGAGGCGGAGGTCGCGCGCGCACGGGACGCGCTCGCGGCCGCCGTCGCGGACCGCGAGGACGTCGAGCGGTCGGCGGGCGAGGCCGAGCGCGCGGTCGCGACCCTGCTCCGCGGTGCCGCCGACCGCCGCGAGGGCCTCGCGCGCCTCGCCGGCCAGGTCGCCGCGCAGCGCACCCGGGTCGAGGCCGCGGAGGCGGAGATCGGGCGGCTCCGCGAGTCGCTGGCGGAGGCCGAGCACCGGGGCACCCAGGCACGCACGGACTTCGCGGTGCTGGAGACCCAGGTGGTCGGCGCCGAGGAGGGCGAGGAGGGTCTCGACGCGGAGCACGAGGCCGCCGCCGACGAGGTCGAGCGGACGACGACCGCCGTGCGCGGGCTGGAGGACGCGGCCTCCGCCGCGGACCAGGAGCGCGCCACGTGGAGCGCGCGGATCGAGGCGCTCGAGCTGAGCCTGGACCGCAAGGACGGCGCCGGTGCGCTGCTCGCCGCCGACGGTGTCGGCGTGGTGGGCTCGCTCGCGGCGCTGCTGGGCGTCGAGGCCGGGTACGAGGACGCCGTGGCGGCGGCGCTCGGCCCCGCGGCGGACGCCGTCGCCGTGGAGTCGGTCGACGCCGCTGTCGACGCGCTGCGCTACCTGCGCACCGAGGATGCCGGGCGGGCGGGGCTCGTCGTCGCGGTCGACGCGGCGCACGGGGAGGGGCACGACGCGGTCGCCCTGCCCGACGGCGCGCGCTGGGCCGTCGACGTCGTGACGGCGGGCGGGGGCGTCGGCCACGCCGTGCGCGCCCTGCTCACGGACGTCGCCGTCGTCGAGGACCTCGCGCAGGCGCGCGCCCTGGTCGCCCGCCACCCCCGCGTCGTGGTCGTGACGCGCGGGGGCGACCTCCTGGCGGCGACGCGCGGGTGGGGCGGGTCGGCCTCGGCGCCGAGCGTGCTGCACCTGCAGTCCGCGCTCGACGAGGCGCGTGCCGCCCACGACGACGCGGCGGCCCGCGGGGAGCGCGCGCGGTTCGCCCTCGTGGGCGCGCGCGACGCAGCCCAGGAGGCGCGCGCCCGCTACGACGACACCCTCGACCGGCTCAACCAGTCGGACGCCCAGCTCGCGGCGGTCGCGGAGCAGCTCGGCCACCTGGGTGCGACGGCGCGCTCGGCCGCCGCCGAGGCGGAGCGGGTGCGTGCCTCGCTCGAGCGCGCGTCGCAGGGGCTCGACGCCGCGCGCGAGGCGCTCGCGGGCCTCGTGGAGCGGCTCGACGTCGCGGAGGCGGCGCCGGAGCAGTCCGAGGAGGCCGTCGCCGAGGCGACCGCGGAGCGCGACCGTCTCCTCGCGCTCGCGTCGGCCGCCCGGACCACGGAGACCGAGGCGCGCCTGGCCCTGCGCACGAGCGAGGAGCGCGCGCGTGCCGTGGCGGGCCGGGCGCAGTCGCTCGCGCGCGCCGCGGCGGCGGAGCGCGAGGCGCGCGAGCGGGCCGCCCGGCGCGAGGCCGCCCGGGTGCGCCAGTCCGAGCGCGCGTCGGCCGTGCGCGACGGGGCGGCCCAGGCACTGGGCGCCGTCGACCGGTCCCTCGCCCGTGCGGGTGCCGAGCGTGAGGCCGCCGAGGCGGCGCGCGCCGAGCGCGACGCCGCCGTGACGGGGGCCCGCCGCGAGGTCGACGACCTCGCCGCACGACTGCGCGAGCTGACCGACGTCGCGCACCGGGACGAGGTGGCGCGCGCGCAGCAGCAGCTGCGCATCGAGCAGCTCCAGGCGCGCAGCGTCGACGAGCTCGGCCTCGACCCGGCCGTCCTCGTGGAGGAGCTCGGGCCGCACCGCGACGTCCCGGTCCCGTCCGACGACGACGAGCCGCGCACCGTACCCTACGACCGCGCGACCCAGGAGAAGCGGCTGCGCGCCGCCGAGCGGGATCTGGGCCGGCTGGGCAAGGTGAACCCGCTCGCGCTCGAGGAGTTCGCGGCGCTCGAGGAGCGGCACAAGTTCCTCGCGGACCAGCTCGCCGACCTCAAGAAGTCGCGCGCCGACCTCCTCGAGATCGTCAAGGAGATCGACGAGCGGGTCGAGCGGGTGTTCACGGACGCCTACCGTGACACCGCCGAGCAGTTCGAGCGGGTCTTCGCGCGCATGTTCCCGGGCGGCGAGGGACGGCTCGTGCTGACGGACCCCGACGACATGCTCACGACCGGGATCGAGGTCGAGGCCCGACCGGCGGGCAAGAAGGTCAAGCGGCTCTCGCTGCTGTCCGGCGGCGAGCGCTCCCTCACGGCGGTCGCGCTGCTCGTGGCGATCTTCAAGGCCCGGCCGTCGCCGTTCTACGTCATGGACGAGGTCGAGGCCGCCCTGGACGACGTCAACCTCGGCCGTCTCCTCGAGATCTTCCGCGAGCTCCAGGAGGACTCGCAGCTCATCGTCATCACCCACCAGAAGCGCACGATGGAGATCGCCGACGCGCTCTACGGCGTGACGATGCGCGGCGACGGTGTGACGACCGTCATCAGCCAGCGGATGAACGAGGCCCGCGAGGACGTCCCGGTGTGAGGGGGATCACGCCGGGTCCGCGTGCTCCCAGGACCTGGGGGAACGCTGGAGAATCGTTGGAATTCCGGGCCTTGTGAAGATGTGGTGCCGATCGGGCAGCTCGGCGTGGCTGCGGTCGCGCCCGCTGCGGCGACCCGGATACTGGACCTCATGGTCTGGATGTTCGTGTGGCTGGGGCTCACGCTCGGCGTCGCTGCCGTCGTGTTCCTGTTCGCGAGCGTCGTCGCGCGCTCGGAGGCCCAGAACTCGACCGCGCAGGGTGACCGGTCCGACGAGCAGGGCATGCGCGGGTTCTGGCGCGACTTCCGCTCGGGGCTGCGTCGGCGGCGTCGGCGCGGGAACCTCGACGCGCACCACGTCGGGACCGTGCGTATGCCCCGTCCGGTCGACACGAGCATCGACGACTTCTTCAC
Organism: Cellulosimicrobium sp. SH8; assembly: GCF_025818875.1. Lineage (NCBI taxonomy): Bacteria > Bacillati > Actinomycetota > Actinomycetes > Micrococcales > Promicromonosporaceae > Cellulosimicrobium > Cellulosimicrobium sp. SH8. Next base: position 43,090 of record NZ_JAMXMH010000010.1, read on the forward strand.
CGCGACCGAGGTGACGTCGCGCGCGTACGTCGACGCCGAGGAGCTGACCGACGTGCTGCACCGCGCACGCGAGCGCGTGCGGCCGCTGCACACGGGCGAGCGTCCTCCCCAGGCGTGACCCGGGCGTGACCCGGCGTGGCCGGCGCGATGCCGGTGCGACCCGTCGTGCGGCCGCCACGTGACCACCGCGTGGCCCTCGCCCGCGTCTGAGAGACTTCCGGGGTGAACGACCTCCTCCCGCTCTGGATCGCCCTCGGCGTCCTGCTCGTCGTCGGCCTCGTCACCTTCGGGACCGTGTCGGTCCGCCGACGCCGTCGCGACGTCGTCGAGCCTCCTCCCGCCGCACCGACCGCACCCCCCGCGACCCGCGAGCCGGCGACGGGCTCTCCGGGTGCCGCGGTGGCCGAGGCCCCGCCCGCGGCGGAGGAGACCCTCGCGCCCGCGCCGACGGTCGAGCGTCCCGAGCCTGTCGGCGGTCGCCTCGTCCGGCTCCGCGAGCGGCTCGCGCGCTCCGGCTCGCCGCTCGGTGCCCGGCTCCTCTCCGTGCTCTCGCGCGACCACCTCACGGAGGACGACTGGGACGAGCTCGAGGAGACGCTCCTGCTGGCAGACGTGGGCGCCGGGCCGGCCGGCGAGCTCATCGACGCGCTGCGCACGAAGGTCCGCGTCCTCGGCGTCCGGGACGCCGCGAGCGTGCGCGACCTGCTCCGCACCGAGCTCGTCGCGCTCGTGGACCCGTCGCTCGACCGGTCGCTCGCGACGACTCCCCGTGCCGGCGAGGACGGGAGCCCGGTCCCGGCGGTGGTGCTCGTCGTCGGCGTGAACGGCACCGGCAAGACGACGACGGTGGGCAAGCTCGCGCGCGTGCTGGTCGCGGAGGACCGCAGCGTCGTGCTCGGCGCGGCGGACACGTTCCGCGCTGCGGCGGCGGACCAGCTCGAGACCTGGGGCTCGCGCGTGGGCGTCCCGACCGTGCGGTCCGACCGCGACGGCGCCGACCCTGCCGCCGTGGCCTTCGACGCCGTGCGCCGCGGCCGCACCGAGGGCGTGGACGTCGTGCTCGTCGACACGGCCGGGCGGCTCCAGAACAAGCAGGGCCTCATGGACGAGCTGGGCAAGATCCGGCGCGTCATCACCAAGGAGGCGCCGCTGTCGGAGGTGCTCCTCGTGCTCGACGCGACGACGGGCCAGAACGGGCTCAACCAGGCGCGCGTGTTCGGCGAGGTCGCGGGCGTGACGGGCATCGTCCTGACGAAGCTCGACGGGACGGCACGCGGAGGAATCGTCGTCGCGGTGCAGCGCGAGCTGGGCGTCCCCGTGAAGCTCGTCGGGCTGGGGGAGGGCCCCGACGACCTGGCCCCGTTCGACCCGGAGCAGTTCGTGGACGGCCTCCTCGGCGACTGACGGACGCCCCGCGCCGGGTCACGGTCGTGTCACGGTGCGATCACGAGCGTGTCGCGATCCGGACGCCGCGCGACACCTCCACCCGGGTGAAACGGAACGTTTACGTCCGAGGAACGCTTGTCACACCCGCGTAACACGGCGACACCGCGGGGGAAACCCGCTCCCACCACCGTAGTCCCCGACCGGCCGCCCGGCTGGCGAGGGGAGATGATCCGATGGAGTGGGACACCGGGGCAACCGCGTGGATGCTGACCTCAGCATCCCTCGTGCTCCTGATGACGCCCGGACTGGCGTTCTTCTACGGCGGCATGGTCCGCGCCAAGTCCGTGCTGAACATGATGATGATGTCGTTCGGCGCGATGGCCGTCGTGGGCGTCGTCTACGTGCTGTGGGGCTGGTCGATGTCCTACGGCGAGGCCGGGACGGGTGGCCTCGTCGCCAGCCCGTTCGCGCAGTTCGGCCTCTCGGGGGCGATCACGGACGCCGACGGCAGCGCCGTGGCGAGCACGCTCGGCAACTACCCGAACGTGGTGGACATCGCGTTCCAGGTGACGTTCGCGATCATCACGGTCGCGCTCATCTCGGGTGCGCTGGCCGACCGCGTGAAGTTCGGCACCTGGCTCACCTTCACGGCGATCTGGGTCACCGTGACGTACTTCCCGCTCGCCCACATGGTCTGGGGCGGCGGCTTCCTCTCGAGCAACGAGAACGGCCTCGCGGCACGCATCTTCGGGGTGACCGACGGCGCCGCCACGGTCGCGCCGATCGACTTCGCGGGCGGCACCGTCGTCCACATCAACGCCGGTGTCGCGGCCCTCGTGCTCGCGATCCTCATCGGCAAGCGCAAGGGCTTCGGCAAGGAGCCGATGCGCCCGCACAACCTGCCGTTCGTCATGCTCGGCGCGGCCCTCCTCTGGTTCGGCTGGTTCGGCTTCAACGCGGGCTCGGCCTTCGGGGCGAACGAGACCGCGGGCCTCGCCTGGGTCAACACGACGAGCGCCACCGCGGCGGGCATCATCGGGTGGCTCCTCACGGAGAAGATCCGCGACGGCCACGCGACGTCGCTCGGTGCCGCGTCCGGCGTCGTGGCGGGTCTCGTCGCGATCACCCCGGCCGCGGGCGCCCTCAACCCGGTGACGTCGATCGTCCTGGGCCTCGTCGCCGGCGCGCTCTCCGCGCTCGCGGTCGGCCTCAAGTACCGCTTCGGCTACGACGACTCGCTCGACGTCGTCGGCGTCCACCTGGTCTCCGGCCTCTGGGGTACCGTCGCGATCGGCTTCCTCGCCACCGACACGGGCCTGTTCTTCGGCGGCGGCGCGCAGCAGCTCGTCGTGCAGATCCTCATCGCCCTCGTCGCCATCGTGTTCTCGGCGGCCACCACGCTCGTCATCGGTCTGATCCTCAAGGCCACGATGGGCTGGCGGGTCAGCGAGGACGCCGAGGTCGGCGGCATCGACCTCGCGGTCCACGGCGAGACGGCGTACGAGTCCATCCAGCAGGGCAGCGTCATCAAGGAGGTGCGGGCATGAAGCTCGTCACGGGAATCATCCAGCCGCACCGGCTCGACGACGTGAAGTCGGCGCTCGAGGCCGCGGGCGTGCGGGGCATGACGGTCAGCGAGGCCAGCGGCTACGGGCGCCAGAAGGGCCACACCGAGGTCTACCGCGGTGCGGAGTACACGGTCGACCTGGTGCCGAAGGTCCGCGTCGAGGTCCTCGTCGACGACGCCGACGCGACCGTGGTCACCGAGGTGATCGTCAAGGCGGCGCAGACCGGCAAGATCGGCGACGGCAAGGTCTGGACGGTCCCGGTGGACGACGTCGCCCGTGTGCGCACGGGCGAGCACGGCCCCGGCGCCCTGTGAGGCGACGGACCATCGGATGACCGACCACGCCGACACCCCGACCACGGGCGGGGTCGCGGGGGGATCGGCGGGGCGCCTCGAGCAGCAGCCGGGCGAGCAGAGCGCGGAGGTCCCGCACCCCGAGGGGGTGCGGGACCTCCGCGCGCGGATGCTCGACGTCGCGCGGTCCAGGAGCGGGCCCGGCCGCAGCGGCGTCGCGCGCCGGGCCGCCGTCGTCGACCTCGTGACGTCGTCGCTGCAGGGCCTGTGGCGTGAGGCGACCGACGGGGTCGCGCCCGACGGCATCGCGCTCGCCGCCGTGGGCAGCCTCGGCCGGGGCGACATGGGGCCCGCGAGCGACCTCGACCTCGTCCTCGTCCACGACGGCCGCAGCCACGGGGCCGACGACGTCGCGCGCGTCGCCGAGCGCCTGTGGTACCCGCTCTGGGACGCCGGGGTCGACCTCGACCACTCGGTGCGCTCGCTCTCCCAGTGCCGCCAGGTGGCCTCCAAGGACGTCCCCGCGGCCGTGGGCTGGCTCGACGTGCGCGCGGTGGCCGGCGACGCGGTCGTCGTGCACCGGGCGTCGTCCGCGGTCCTCACCGACTGGCGGTCCGCGTCGCGCCGCCGCCTGCCGGACCTGCTCTCCTCGACGCGCGAGCGCGCGGAGCGGTCCGGGGAGCTGGCGTACCTCATAGAGCCCGATCTCAAGGAGTCGCGCGGCGGCATCCGGGACGCCGTCGTGCTCTCGGCGCTCGCGGCGACGTGGCTCACGGACCGTCCGCACGGGTCGGTCGACCGGGCGTACGCGCACCTGCTGGACGTGCGCGACACCCTGCAGGTCGTCACCGGACGGCACACGAGCCGGCTCCTGCTCGCCGACCTCGACGAGGTCGCCGCGCTGTCCGGGTTCGACGACCCGGACGAGCTGCTCGCGAGCCTCGCCGCGGCCGGCCGCGAGGTCTCCTACGCGCTCGACACGACGGTCCGCCGCGCCCGCCAGGCGCTCCAGCGGCCGTCGATCGCCCGCCGTCCGGTCCTCGTCCGGGGTCGCCGGGCGGCACCGCGCCTGCGGTCTGTCGGCGACGGGCTCGTCGAGCACGACGGCGAGCTCGTGCTCGCGGTGGACGCCCACCCCGCGTCCGACCCGCTCCTGTCGCTGCGCGCCGCCGCCACCGCCGCCCGGACGGGCCTCACGCTCTCCCCGGTCTCGGTCGCGAGCCTCGCCCAGTGCCCGCCGCTGCCCGAGCCGTGGCCGCGGGCTGCGCGCGCGGCGTTCCTCTCGCTGCTGGGCTCGGGCCAGGCCCAGGTCGCCGTGTGGGAAGCGCTCGACCTCGCCGGCGTGGTGACCACGTGGATCCCCGAGTGGGCGGGCGTGCGGAACCGTCCGCAGCGCGCCGCCGTGCACCGGCACACCGTCGACCGGCACCTCGTGGAGGTCGTGGCGCGCGCGGCCCGGGACCGCAAGGACGTCGAGCGACCGGAGCTGCTCCTGCTGTCCGCGGTGCTGCACGACATCGGCAAGCGCGCGGGCGCCGTCGACCACTCGGTCGAGGGCGCGCGGCTGGTCCCTGCGATCCTCGGCCGCATGGGCTTCGAGCCCGACGTCGTGGCCGACGTGGAGCGCCTCGTGCGGCACCACCTCACGCTGTCCCGGCTCGCCGTGAGTGCGGACCCGGACGACCCGGCGACGGTCGCCGAGCTCGCGGACGCCGTCGACCACCGGGCGGACCTGCTCCGGGTGCTGCGCGCGCTCACCGAGGCGGACGCGTCGTCCCTCGGGCCGAGCGCGTGGACCGCGTGGCGGGCGCGGCTCGTCGACGACCTCGTGGGGGAGACGCTGCGCGCGCTGGGCGCTGTGCGGAAGGACGTGCCGAGAGACCCGGACGCCGCCGGGTAGGCTGGTCCCTCGCGGACGGCCTGTCCTCTTCCAGCCCGCGCCCGGTCTCGGGCGACGGCAGGCGGGAGCGCCGCCGCGGACGAGACTTCCGACGACTGGTGAGGATGACGCGGTGTTCAACACGCTGTCGGACCGACTGACATCGACCTTCAAGAACCTGCGTTCCAAGGGCCGGCTGTCCGAGGCGGACATCGACGCGACGATCCGGGAGATCCGGCGCGCGCTGCTCGACGCCGACGTGGCGGTGCCCGTCGTGCGCGAGTTCAGCGCGACCGTGCGCGAGCGAGCGCTCTCGTCCGAGGTGTCGGGCGCGCTCAACCCGGCGCAGCAGGTCGTCAAGATCGTCAACGAGGAGCTGGTCGGCATCCTCGGCGGCGAGAGCCGGGGGCTGCGCTTCTCCAAGACGCCGCCGACCGTCATCATGCTCGCGGGCCTCCAGGGTGCGGGCAAGACGACGCTGGCCGGAAAGCTCGCGCTGCACCTGCGCGAGCAGGGGCACACGCCGCTCCTCGTCGCCGCGGACCTCCAGCGTCCGAACGCCGTCACCCAGCTCACCGTGGTCGGCGAGCGCGCCGGGGTCCCGGTGTTCGCCCCGCACCCGGGCAACCAGAGCGGGGTCGAGGTCGACGACGTCATCGGCGACCCCGTCGCCGTCGCGCGCGAGGGCGTCGAGACGGCCCGTCAGCGCCAGCACGACGTCGTCATCGTGGACACCGCCGGCCGCCTCGGTCTCGACGCGGTGCTCATGCAGCAGGCCTCGGACATCCGCGACGCCGTCCAGCCGGACGAGGTCCTCTTCGTCATCGACGCGATGATCGGCCAGGACGCCGTCGCGACCGCGAAGGCGTTCGAGGAGGGCGTCGACTTCACGGGCGTCGTGCTCACGAAGCTCGACGGCGACGCGCGCGGTGGTGCCGCGCTGTCGGTGCGCGGCGTGACCGGGCGCCCGATCCTCTTCGCGTCCACGGGCGAGAAGCTCACCGACTTCGAGGCGTTCCACCCGGACCGCATGGCGTCGCGCATCCTCGACATGGGTGACGTCCTCACGCTCATCGAGCAGGCCGAGAAGGCGTTCGACGCCGAGCAGGCCGCGAAGATGGCGGAGAAGGTCGCCACGGGCCAGGACTTCACGCTCGCGGACTTCCTGGTGCAGATGCAGCAGATGAAGAACATGGGCTCGATGAAGAAGATGCTCGGGATGCTCCCGGGCATGGGCCAGATGCGCGAGGCGCTCGACAACTTCGACGAGCGCGAGGTCGACCGCATCGAGGCGATCATCCGCTCGATGACCCCCGCGGAGCGCGACAACCCGAAGATCATCAACGGCTCGCGCCGCGCCCGCATCGCGCGCGGCTCCGGCGTGACGACGAGCGACGTCAACCAGCTCCTCGAGCGGTTCGCCGGCGCGCAGAAGATGATGCGGCAGATGAGCCGCGGTGGCGGGATGCCGGGCATGCCGGGCATGGGCAACCTGCCGGGCATGGGTGGCAAGAAGGCGCGGGGCCGCCAGGCGCCGCAGCGCAAGGTCAAGGGCCGTTCCGGCAACCCGGCCAAGCGCGCGGAGCAGGAGCGCGCCGCCGCCGCCCGCGCGGCAGGCGAGGTCACGGGTCCGTCGGCACCCGCAGGCTCGGCGTTCGGCATGGGCCGGACCGACGAGCCCGCCCAGCCCGCTCCGGACGACCTCCAGCTCCCGCCCGGGTTCGAGAAGCTGCTGGGTCGCTGACCGCCCGCCGCTCGGGCGCGACACCTCGCTGAGCACCCGGGGTGCCACCCGGGCGCGCCTCGGGTGCGTCCCGCGGTCGCCCGAGCGCTAGGTTATGTCCGTGGCACCCGCCCGGTGCCTCCCCGAGCCCGCGAACCGGGCCGTCCGTCCTCACCCAGGAGCCGCATGTCCGCGCTGGAAGGCCCCACGCTGCACGTCCGCGGCCACGTCATCGTCGGCGACGACCGCGAGGTGGGCGACCTGTGGGTCAAGGACGGGCGGATCAGCCTCACGCGGCCGTCCGCCCAGGGCACCAACATGGTCGAGCTCGAGGGCTGGGTCCTGCCCGGCCTCGTCGACGTGCACTGCCACGTCGGCCTGGGTGCCCAGGGCGCGGTCGACGCGGCGACGGCGCAGGACCAGGCCGTCTCGGACCGCGACAGCGGCGTCCTCCTCGTGCGCGACGCCGGCTCGCCGCTCGACACGCGGTGGGTGCACGGCCGGCGCGACCTGCCGCGCCTCGTGCGGGCTGGTCGCCACCTCGCGCGCCCCAAGCGCTACCTGCGCAGCTACGGGCTCGAGCTCGACGACGTCGCACAGCTTCCCGAGGCCGTGCGGCGCGAGGCGCGCCAGGGCGACGGCTGGGTGAAGATCGTGGGCGACTGGATCGACCGCGACCTCGGGGCCGACGGCGACCTGCGACCGCTGTGGCCCGACGACGTGCTCGCCGAGGCCGTCGCCGCGGCGCACGCCGAGGCCGCGCGCGTCACCGTGCACGCCTTCTCCGAGGAGGTGATCCCGTCCCTGCTCGCCGCGGGCGTCGACGGGATCGAGCACGGCACGGGGATCGACCCGGACCTCATGTACGAGATCTCCGAGCGCGGGGTCGCCGTCACGCCGACCCTGCTGCAGGTCGGTCAGTTCGAGGCGATCGCCCGGCAGGCCGACGGGAAGTACCCGGTCTTCGCGGCGCGCATGCGACGGCTCCACGAGCGCCGGTACGAGCAGGCGCGGGCGCTGTACGAGGCGGGCATCCAGATCCTCGTGGGGACCGACGCGGGCGGGACGATCGGGCACGGTCGCCTCGCGGACGAGTGCGCCGAGCTCGTGGCCGCCGGCATCCCCGACGCGGCGGTGGTCGCGGCGGCGAGCTGGCAGGGCCGGGAGTACCTCGGCTACACGTCGCTCGTCGAGGGCGCGTCGGCGGACTTCGTCGTGTACCCGCAGGACCCGCGCCAGGACGTCGGTGTCCTGCGCGCCCCGACCGCGGTGGTGCTGCGCGGCGAGATCGTCGCCCCGCACGCGGGCTGAACGGTCGCGCGCGGGTTGGTCCCGGCGGGTCCGGTCTGGCACAATGTCCCGGTACTCGGCGTGCCCCGGCCCCTCTCTCCGGCGCGTGCCGTGTCCTGAACCCCTTCCTCGTCCTGTCCCCACGGGGCGGGTCCGGGTTCGCCCGAACCAGAACCAGGAGAGACCACCACTGTGGCCGTCAAGATTCGTCTGAAGCGTCTCGGCAAGATCCGTGCGCCGTACTACCGTGTCGTCGTCGCGGACTCGCGCACCAAGCGTGACGGTCGCGTGATCGAGGAGATCGGCAAGTACCACCCGACCGAGGAGCCCTCGTTCATCGAGATCACCTCGGACCGCGCCCAGTACTGGCTCGGCGTCGGCGCGCAGCCGTCCGAGCAGGTGCTCGCGCTCCTCAAGATCACGGGCGACTGGCAGAAGTTCAAGGGCCTCCCCGGCGCCGAGGGCACGCTCAAGGTCAAGGGCGAGAAGGTCGACCCGACCGCCGCGATCGAGGCTGCCGCCGCCGACGCCGAGAAGGTCAAGGCCAAGGCCGCGGAGAAGAAGACCGAGGCTCCGGCCGAGGAGCCCGCCGACGCGGCCGACGAGGCCGCTGCCGACGAGCAGGCCTGATGATCGCCGACGCGCTCGAGCACCTCGTGCGCGGCATCGTGGACAACCCGGACGACGTCCGGGTGAGCGCGAAGACGCTGCGTCGCGGTGACCTGCTCGAGGTCCGGGTGCACCCGGACGACCTCGGTCGCGTGATCGGTCGTGGCGGGCGCACCGCTCGTGCCCTGCGCACAGTGATCGGCGCGCTCGCGACCGACGGGCCGGTCCGCGTCGACGTCGTGGACGTCGACCGCCGCTGAGGCCCGCACCATCGTGCCCCGCGAGGGGCCACGGGCATGGCCCGGCCCGCCGACCGGCGGGCCGGGCCTTCCTGTACCCACAGACCGACCGGACGCCCACCCGGCGCCGCCCGGACCAGGATCACCAGAGGAGTGACGACCATGGAGCTGACCGTCGCGCGCGTCGGCAAGGCGCACGGACTGCGTGGCGAGGTCGCGCTCGACCTGCGCACCGACGAGCCCGAGGAGCGCCTCGGGGTGGGCGCGCGCCTGGAGACGCGCCCCGCGACCGCCGGCCCGCTGACCGTCGGGACCGTGCGCGTGCACCAGGGGCGCTGGCTCGTCGGGTTCGAGGGCGTTCGCGACCGCACTGCCGCGGAGGCCCTGCGCGGCGTCGAGCTCGTGGTCGAGGTCGACGCGTCCGACGAGGAGGACGCCTGGTACCCGCACGAGCTCGTGGGCCTCCGCGCGGAGGACGAGGACGGTCGCGTGCTCGGACGCATCGACGGACTCGAGCACCTGCCCGCGCACGACGTCCTCGTGCTGCGCGAGACGGGCGGCGCCCGCACGCTCGTCCCGTTCGTCCGGCAGATCGTCCCGCTCGTCGACGTGGCCGGTGGGCGGGTCGTGCTCGACCCGCCGGGCGGGCTGCTCGCGTCGGACGCGGACCGGCTCGAGGTGGCGACCCCGGACGGCGGCGACGCGGCCGGCTCTGTCGCGCGCGGGCAGGACGACCAGCGCGACGGCGAGGCCTGACCGTGCGCATCGACGTCGTCACGATCTTCCCCGACTACCTCGCCGCGCTCGACCTGTCGCTCGTCGGCAAGGCGCGCGCCGCGGGGATCCTCGACCTGCGCGTCCACGACCTGCGGGACTGGACGACGGACCGGCACCGCACCGTGGACGACACGCCCTTCGGCGGCGGGGCGGGCATGGTCATGCGTCCCGACGTGTGGGGCCGCGCGATCGACGACGTGGCGGGCCTGTCGACCGGGACGGCGGACGGGGCCGGGGCGAGCGCGGTGCACCTGGTCGTGCCGACGCCGTCGGGCGAGACCTTCACGCAGCGCACGGCCGAGGCGCTCGCGACCGAGGAGCACCTCGTCGTCGCCTGCGGACGCTATGAGGGGATCGACGCGCGCGTCGCCGAGCACTACCGGGCGGCCGGGATGCGGGTCAGCGAGCTGTCGATCGGCGACTACGTCCTCAACGGGGGAGAGGTCGCCGCGCTCGTCATGGTCGAGGCCGTCGGGAGGCTGCTGCCGGGTGTCGTCGGCAACCCCGAGTCGCTGGTCGAGGAGTCGCACGGCGCCGCGGGCCTGCTCGAGTACCCCGTGTACACGAAGCCGCCGGCCTGGGACGACCTCGAGGTGCCGGAGGTGCTGCTCTCGGGCCACCACGCGCGGATCCACCGCTGGCGTCGCGACCAGGCCCTGCGCCGGACCGCCGCACGGCGACCGGACATGGTGCACGCGCTCGACGTCGACACGCTCGACCGGCACGACCTGGAGGTCCTCGCCGAGACGGGGTGGGTCGTCGCCGACGGCCGCCTCGTCCTCTCCGGACGCGACGCGTCCTGACTCACCGCCGCGCCGTGAGCGGCGTCGGCCACGGGGCCGGCTGCCGCCCGACCCGCGGGGTGTGGCAGAATGGTCGATCGGTGTGTGCCGCCCCGGAACCTCTGCCACAGGGGAGCCCGCGCCCGGATCCTCGGGCGGACTGGCACGACGCGTCGACGACCGCGAGGTGGTCGACCGCCCATGCGCAGCACGGCACACCCCACCGACAGACGACGACGGCCCGGCGCGCCCGGGCCACGAGCACGCGTCCGACCTGTGGCGGACGAGGAGAAGCACCATGCACACGCTGGACAGCGTCGACGCAGCATCGCTGCGCAGCGACGTCCCGGACTTCCGTCCCGGCGACACGCTCAAGGTCAACGTCAAGGTCGTCGAGGGCACCCGCTCCCGCGTCCAGGCGTTCCAGGGCGTCGTCATCGCCCGCCAAGGCAGCGGGATCCGTGAGACGTTCACGGTCCGCAAGATCAGCTTCGGCGTGGGTGTCGAGCGCACGTTCCCCGTGCACTCGCCGTCCATCGAGTCGGTCGAGGTCGTGACGCGCGGTGACGTGCGTCGCGCCAAGCTGTACTACCTGCGCGCGCTGCGCGGCAAGAAGGCGAAGATCAAGGAGAAGCGCGACACCGCGCCCGCTCGCTGATCGGCTGTCGGCAGGTCCTGCCGCTCCGCTCGTACGACGGCGGTCGTCCCCTCGGGGGACGGCCGCCGTCGTCGTCCCCGGGACACGCGGTCCGAGGGCCGGTCCGTTTCTCGGAAGACGGCAGAAGGTGGCATTGTGAACGCGTGACCGACAGCGCCCCGCCCCGCGGCCCGCAGCCCGACGCCGGCACCGAGCGCGCGGCGCTCGGTCCTCGCGACGACGAGGAGACCCCGCAGCACGGGGAGCACCTCGCGGAGCCGGGTGCGCACCGGTCGGGCCGCGGGTCCGGGGAGCGCCCGGTGCGGAAGTCGTCGCTGCTGCGCGAGACGGCGATCATCGTGGTCAGCGCGCTGGTGCTCTCGCTGCTCATCAAGACGTTCCTGGTGCAGGCGTTCTTCATCCCGAGCGCGTCGATGGAGAACACGCTGGTCGAGGGTGACCGCGTGATGGTGTCCCGGCTCGTGCCAGGGGCGTTCGACGTGCACCGGGGCGACATCGTGGTGTTCAAGGACCCGGGCGGGTGGCTGCCGCCGCCCGTGCCGCAGGCCGAGAGCCCGGTGTCGGAGGCGGTGCGTGCGGCGCTGACGTTCGTCGGTCTGCTGCCGCAGGACACCGGCGAGCACCTCATCAAGCGGGTGATCGGCACGCCGGGCGACCACGTGGTGTGCTGCGACGCGGAGGGTCGGGTGAGCGTCAACGGGGTGTCGATCGACGAGACGTACATCAAGCCCGGCTCGATCCCCAGCCAGGATCCGTTCGACCGGACCGTCCCCGCCGACATGCTGTTCGTCATGGGTGACAACCGGCAGAACTCGGCGGACTCGCGCTACAACACGGGCAAGCCCGGCGGCGGGTTCGTGCCGATGGGCAACGTCGTGGGCACGGCGTTCGTCAAGGTCTGGCCGCTCTCCCACCTCGGTCTGCTGCGCAACCCCGGCGACGTGTTCGCCGACGTCCCCGCGGTGGAGCCGTGACGCTCGACGCGGTCGCCCCTCCCGCCGTTCCTGCGTCCGCCGGGGCGTCCGTCGCACCGGTGGACACGGCACCGGCGCGCGTGCGCCGTGCTCCCGCGCGCCGCCGTCCGGACCTGCGCCAGGAGCGTGCGATGCTGCGCGACGGCGCGCGGCTCGTCGCCGGCATGGACGAGGTCGGTCGTGGCGCGCTCGCGGGCCCGGTCTCCGTGGGCGTCGTCGTCGTCGACCTCGCGACGAAGCCGTGCCCGCCCGGGCTCACCGACTCCAAGCTCCTCACCGCCGCCGCCCGCGAGGCCCTCGTGGCGCCCGCACGGGCGTGGTGCGTCGCCTGGGCCGTGGGCCACGCCGGTCCTGCCGAGATCGACGCGCACGGGATCGTCGGTGCGCTGCGCCTCGCGGGCCGTCGGGCGCTCGCCCAGGTGCGCCGCACGGTCGGCGACGTCGACGCCGTCCTCCTGGACGGCAAGCACGACTGGCTCAGCCGCCCTTCCGCGGTCGACCTCTTCGAGGCGTTCGACCTCGACCCGCACGACGACGAGCAGCTCGTCGACCCCCGCGTGCGCACGCTGGTCAAGGCGGACCTCGAGTGCGCCTCGGTCGCCGCGGCGAGCGTCCTCGCCAAGACCGAGCGCGACGGCCTCATGACCAGCCTCGCGCGGCAGTACCCCGCCTTCGGGTGGGACCAGAACAAGGGCTACGGCGCGGCGGCGCACGTCGAGGCCCTGCGTGAGCGCGGCCCGACGCCGCAGCACCGCCGGTCCTGGCGGCTGCCCGAGCGGGGCGACGAGGGCCTCGACGCCCCGGCGTACGGGGCGCCCGTGGACGTCCTCGAGCTCGACCCCGACGCGGGCCTGCTCACGAGCTGAGGCGAGCGCGGAGCGCTCGATGGTCCATGATGGTGGCGTGAGCGCCGAAGACCTCGAGAACTACGAGACCGAGATGGAGCTCGCGCTGTACCGCGAGTACCGCGACGTGGTGGGCCTGTTCTCGTACGTGGTGGAGACCGAACGTCGCTTCTACCTGGCGAACCAGGTGGACCTCCAGGTGCGTTCCGCCGCGGGCGAGGTGTACTTCGAGCTGCGGCTCGCCGACGCGTGGGTGTGGGACGTGTACCGGTCGGCGCGGTTCGTGAAGTCGGTCCGCGTGGTGACCTTCAAGGACGTCAACGTCGAGGAGCTCGCGAAGGCGGAGCTCCAGCTCTGACCACGGTCCTGGCCGTCCACAGGCCCGGTATCTGAGGGTCCCTTCCACAGCTCGCCGCGGGCCGCTTGGCGCCGCGTGTCCCGTCGCCCACGGTGGGCGGCGGAGGTGATCCCATGGGAGCGAAGGACGCCGTCGGGCGGTACGGGGAGAGGGTGGCCGCAGCCCACCTGGTCGAGGCGGGATGGACCCTGCTCGACCGCAACTGGCGCGGGACGCGCGGAGAGCTCGACGTCGTCGCCATGGACGGCGACGTGCTGGTCGCCGTCGAGGTGAAGACACGTCGCGGCACCGGCTTCGGGCACCCCGCCCAGGCCGTGACGCCCGCCAAGCTCGGCCGTCTGCGCCGGCTCACGGGGGAGTGGCTCGCGACGCACGACGTGCGCGCGCGGTCGGTCCGCATCGACGTCGTCGCGGTGCTCGTGGCCCGTGCTGGCGCGGCGCAGGTGGAGCACCTCGTCGGGGTGAGCGCCTGATGGGCCTCGGGACGACCCGGGCCGTCGCGCTCGTCGGGCTGTCGGGCCACGTCGTCGAGGTGCAGGCGCACCTCGCGGCCTCGGTGCCCGGCTTCGTGCTCGTCGGGCTGCCGGACGCGGCGCTCAGCGAGTCGCGGGACCGCGTGCGCGCCGCCGTCACCTCGTCGGGCATCCCGTGGCCCCAGCGCAAGGTCACGATCAACCTCTCGCCGGCGGCGCTCCCCAAGTCCGGTACGGGCTTCGACCTCGCGATCGCGGTCGCGCTCCTCGCCGGCGCCCAGGTCGTCCCCGCGCGCGCCGTGGAGGACGTGGTGCACCTCGGCGAGCTCGGCCTCGACGGCCGGCTCCAGCCCGTGCGCGGCGTCCTGCCCGCGGTGGCCGCGGCCGTCGCCGCCGGGTTCCTCGACGTCGTCGTGCCCGCGGCCGACGCCGACGAGGCCCGCCTGGTCCCCGGCGCGCGCGTCGTGGGGGCGACGACGCTCGCCGACGTCGCGCGGCTCCACGGGGCGTCGCTCGACGACAGGGGCGGTGACGTGTCGCCGGTCGTGGTGCCCCGGGCCGCCGCAGAGCGTCCGCGGCCCGGCGACCTCGCCGACGTCATCGGGCAGGAGGAGGCCCGGCACGCGCTCGAGGTCGCTGCCGCGGGAGGGCATCACCTGCTGCTCGTCGGCGCGCCGGGAGCGGGCAAGACGATGCTCGCCTCCCGCCTGCCCGGGATCCTGCCCGACCTCACCGAGGGCGAGGCCGTCGAGGTGACGGCCGTCCACTCGGTGGCCGGGGTGTTCGACCCGGGAGCCGGTCTCGTGCGTCGTCCGCCGTACGAGGACCCCCACCACACGGCCACGCCGGCGGCGATCGTCGGGGGCGGCAGCGGCCTGCCCCGGCCGGGTGCCGCGTCGCGCGCCCACCGCGGGGTCCTCTTCCTGGACGAGGCCCCCGAGTTCGGGGCGCGCGTGCTGCAGACCCTGCGCCAGCCGCTCGAGCACGGTGAGCTCGTGATCCACCGAGCCGGCGGGACGGCACGCTATCCCGCGCGCTTCCAGCTCGTCCTCGCAGCGAACCCGTGCCCGTGCGGCAAGGGCGTCGGCAAGGGGCTCGAGTGCACGTGCTCGCCCGTCGCGCAGCGCCGCTACTTCGGCCGGCTGTCCGGTCCGCTCCTCGACCGGGTCGACGTCCAGGTCGAGGTCCGTCCCGTCACCCGGGTCGAGCGCGCGAGCATCGCGCGGCCGGAGTCGAGCGCGGCGGTCGCCCGACGGGTGGCCGCCGCGCGGGAGACGGCGTCCGCGCGCCTGGCGGGGACACCATGGCGGACGAACGCCGAGGTGCCCGGTACCTGGTTGCGCGACCGGCTCGGGCCCGACCCCGGCCTGCTGACCGACGTCGACACCGCGCTCGACCGCGGCACGCTGAGCCTGCGCGGCGCGGACCGCGTGCTGCGCCTCGCCTGGACGGTCGCCGACCTCGCCGGGCACGCCGCACCCACGCGCGCCGACGTCGGCGTGGGGCTCGCGCTCCGGACCCGGGGCTACCGTGGCTGAGCGCCGGGCGAGCCCGTCGACGCCCGTGCGCCCGGCGTTCGACGTCACCGACGACCGGCTCGCCCGAGCGGCGTGGTCGCGTCTGGCCGAGCCGGGGGACGAGGTCGCGGTCGCGCTCGTCGAGCAGCTCGGGGCCTCGGCCGCGCTCGCCTGGCTCGTCGAGGCGGTGAACGACCCGGCCGGGGCCCGCCGCGAGCTCGTCGGGCTCGCCGCGGGTGACGGTGACGACCGGGAGGGGCTGAACGGGCTGCTCGGGGTCGCCGGGGTCGGCGCGGGGACGCCGACCGACGACCCGTGCGCGCGCGGTCGCGACCCGCGGAGCGGGCCCGTCGCGCGGCTCCTGCGCGCCGTCGCGCGGTGGGCGCCGCGGCTCGACGGGCTCGACCCGCGCCGCGAGCTCCGCGTGCTGGACCGTCTCGACGGCTCGCTCGTGGTCCCGGGCGACCCGGGGTGGCCGACGGTCCTCGACGACCTCGGGGCAGTCCGTCCGCTCGCGCTGTGGGTCCGCGGGTCGGACCGCCTGGCATCTCTGGCCGCGCGCTCGGTGGCCGTGGTCGGAGCGCGGGCGTGCACGGACTACGGACGCCACGTGACGGGCGAGATCGCGTCGGGACTCGTGACGCGCGGGTTCACCGTCGTCTCAGGCGGCGCGTACGGCATCGACGCCGCGGCGCACCGTGCCGCGCTCGTCTCCGGCGGTCCGACCGTCGCTTTCCTCGCCGGCGGGGTGGACCGGCTCTACCCGGTCGGCAACACGGAGCTGCTCCGGGCCGTCGTGGGGTCTGGTGGGGCCGTGGTGTCGGAGGTGCCGCCGGGCTCCGTGCCCAGCCGGGTCCGGTTCCTGCTGCGCAACCGGCTCATCGCGGCGTTCGCGGGCGCGACCGTGGTCGTGGAGGCGGCCTGGCGCTCCGGGTCGCTGAGCACGGCGGTCCGCGCCGCCGAGCTCTCGCGACCGGTCGGCGCCGTCCCCGGGCCCGTGACGTCCATGGCGTCGACCGGCTGCCACCGGCTCCTGCGCGACGGCGCCGCCGTGTGCGTCACCGACGCCGACGAGGTGGCAGAGCTGGCCGGCGCGCTGGCCCGCGACGCGGCACCGGCGGCCCCGGCCGCGGGGACGCGCAGGACACCCCGCGACGCCGTGTACGACGGTCTCGACGCCGTCGAGACCCGGGCGTGGGACGCGCTGCCGCTCCGGTCGGGTGCACCGACGGACGCGGTCGCCCGGACGGCGGGGCTCGCGGTCCCGGAGGCCGTCGGTGCCCTCGGTCGGCTCGAGATCCGCGGCCTGGCCGAGCGGACGCCGGGCGGCTGGCGGCGCGTGCGCGCGGGGTGAGGAGGCCTGCCGGGCGGGGTCACGGTGCCGGCGGAGACGACGAGGACCCGCCGGGGAGGAGCCCGGAGGAGCGCGCGAGGAGCCGTCGCGTCGCGTGGAGCAGGGGTGGCGACGAGTCGGCGCGGAGGAGGGGCCGTGCAGGCCGCCGGGCGGAGACGCGGAGCGCCTCCCGCGGACGTGCGGTGCCGCGCGCGAGACTGGGGGAGTGACCCGCTCGACCCGTCCCGACGACGCCGGCGCACCCGACGAGCGCCAGGCCGGCGCCCTGCCGCCCGCACCCGACGAGCGCCGGTCCGGCGCCCTGCCGCCCGCGCTCGACGCGGCGCTCGCGGACTTCGGGACGTATCTCGAGGTCGCTCAGGGCTCGTCCGCCCACACGGTGCGCGCGTACACGGGCGACGTCGAGTCGCTCCTGGGCCACGCCGTGCGGAACGGGGCGTCGTCGCCGGAGGACGTCGACCTCGCGGCCCTGCGCGCGTGGCTGACCGAGCAGTCCGAGCGCGGGCTCGCCCGGGCGACGCTCGCGCGCCGAGGTGCGGCCGCGCGGGCGTTCTTCGACTGGGCGCGGCGGACCGGGCGCGTGGTAGCGGACCCGGCGGCCCGGCTCGCGAGCCCGCGCGTCCCGCGCACCCTGCCGACCGTGCTCACGGCCGACGCGGCGGGCAGGTTGCTCGACGCCGCGCGGGAGGCGGCGGCCGCGGGCGACCCGGCCCGGTTGCGCGAGTGGGCCGCCGCCGAGCTGCTGTACGGGGCCGGGATCCGCGTGGGCGAGCTCGCGGGTATCGACGTGGACGACGTGGACCTGTCGCAGCGGGTCGTCCGGGTGCTCGGCAAGGGGGACAAGGAGCGCGTCGTGCCGTTCGGCGTCCCGGCGGCACGGGCCGTGACGCGCTGGCTGGACTCGGGGCGGCCGGCGCTCGTGACGGAGCGGTCGGGCGCGGCGCTCCTCGTCGGGGACCGGGGCGGTCGGTGGGGGCAGCGGCAGGTGCGCGACGTCGTGCACCGGCTCGCGCTCGCGGCCGGGGTCGACGACGTCGCCCCGCACGACCTGCGGCACAGCGCCGCGACGCACCTCCTCGCCGGCGGCTCCGACCTGCGCAGCGTGCAGGAGATCCTCGGGCACTCCTCGCTCGCGACGACGCAGCGCTACACCCACGTGACGGCAGAGCGGCTCCGCAGCTCGTTCGAGCAGGCCTTCCCGCGGGCCTGAGGCTCCGGGCGCGGGCCCTCCGGTCACGGCTCCCCGAGCGGGAGGAGCACGATCGGCGGTCGCTCGCCGAGCAGCGCGAGCGGGTCGACGTACCGCTCGCCCCGCCGCACGCCCCAGTGCACGCAGGTGCCCGCGCAGTGGCTCGCGACGGCCCCGCCGTCCGCGGGCCCTTGCACGGTCCCGACGACGCTCCCCGCGGCGACGCGCGTCCCCCGCGGCGCCACGGCGGTGACCGGCTCGAGCGACGTGCGCAGGCCGTCGTCGTGCGTGACGACCACCACGTCGCGGCCCGCGACGGGGCCGGCGAACGTGACGACTCCCGGTGCCGGGGCCAGGACGTTCTCCCCGGTGCCCGCGGCGAGGTCGACGCCCCGGTGGCCGGGCAGCCAGTCGTGCAGCGGCGGGTCGAACGGTGCGAGCACGCCGAGCGCGTCGGGCGCGCGGTCGAGCGGCGGCACCCAGCCGGGGGAGGTGCCAGAGGGGGCGTCCAGGGGCCCGCCCGGCGCGGCGGGCGCCGCCGGGGCCAGGACGAGCAGGAGCGCGGACAGCGCGAGGGCGACCGCACGGCGTCGGGTGGTCACAGGAGCACGGTCGAGAGCCATCGCGCCAGGGTGCCCGACGCGGTCCGCGGCCGAGCGGCGGGAGTCGGTGGCCTGTGGACGACGGGTCTCGGCCGCACCGGGGACCGGCGGCTGTGGTCGGCCCTGCCGTCGGGTAGACTTGCCGCTGCGACCGGCGCGTTCGCCGTGCCCGGCCCGAGGTGCTCACCTCGGCCGAGGACGGAGCCGGTCGACTTCGCGCGTCACGTCCTCGCCCATCCTCCCGGCTCCGCCGGACGGGCGGGGCCGCGTCCGGCGTCGGTCCTGCTCGCACCGCTCGAACGGTGCGTCGCAGGCGTCGGCACGGGTGACGCCAGGGGTGCGACCACCAGGGTCGTCACCGACAACCGCACCGCGGCCCGTCCTCCGGGAGGGCCGCCAGAAGCGTGCGCGCACCGGGTGGATCCCGGGCCGCACGGCGAAAGGACGTGTCATGGCCGTCGTGACCATGCGCCAGCTCCTCGAGAGCGGTGTCCACTTCGGGCACCAGACCCGCCGTTGGAACCCGAAGATGAAGCGTTTCATCTTCACGGAGCGCAACGGCATCTACATCGTCGACCTCCAGCAGTCGCTGTCGTACATCGACCGCGCCTACGAGTTCGTCAAGGAGACCGTCGCGCACGGCGGCTCCATCCTCTTCGTCGGCACCAAGAAGCAGGCCCAGGAGCCCGTGGCCGAGCAGGCCGCGCGCGTCGGGATGCCCTACGTGAACCACCGCTGGCTCGGCGGCATGCTCACCAACTTCACCACGGTGCACAAGCGTCTCCAGCGCCTCAAGGAGCTCGAGGAGATCGACTTCGACGACGTCGCCGGCTCGTCGCTCACCAAGAAGGAGCTCCTCGTCCTGCGTCGCGAGAAGGACAAGCTCGCCCGCACGCTCGGCGGCATCCGCGACATGGCGAAGGTCCCCTCCGCCGTGTGGATCGTCGACACGAACAAGGAGCACCTCGCGGTCGACGAGGCGCGCAAGCTCCACATCCCGATCGTCGCGATCCTGGACACCAACTGCGACCCCGACGTCGTGGACTACAAGATCCCGGGCAACGACGACGCGATCCGCTCGGTGACGCTGCTCACGCGGGTCATCGCGGACGCCGTCGCCGAGGGTCTGCTCCAGCGCCACTCCGGCCGTTCGGGCGCCGAGGCCGAGGCGGGCGCCGAGGCCGAGCCGCTGGCCGAGTGGGAGCGCGAGCTCCTCGCCGGTGCCGAGAAGCAGCTCGAGGCCGACGAGACCGCCGCCGAGGCGAACGTCGAGGCCGCCGCGGCCGAGGAGGTCGCCGAGGCTGCTGCCGAGGTCGCCGCCGAGGAGCCGGGCGACGCTGCCGCCGAGGTCGTGGCCGAGGCTGCCGCCGAGGTCGCCGTGGTCGCCGACGCGGAGGCCGTGGTCGCCGACGCCGAGGCCGACGAGACCAAGTGACGTCCCGGGGTGCGCGGCGGGCGACCGCCGCGCACCCCGTGCCGTCCCACCGGCGCACCGCGCACCGGCACGGTGCCCCCAGCACGTACCCGTGACGAAGAACCCGTGACGAACCACGAGTGAGGAACCACCATGGCGAACTACACCGCCGCTGACATCAAGGCGCTGCGCGAGCGCACCGGCGCCGGCATGCTCGACGTCAAGAAGGCTCTGGACGAGGCGGACGGCGACGCGGAGAAGGCGCTCGAGATCATCCGCGTCAAGGGTCTGAAGGGCGTCGCCAAGCGCGAGGGCCGCTCGACCTCCGAGGGCCTCGTCGCCGTCGACATCCGCGACACCGAGGGTGGCCAGGTCGCGACGCTCATCGAGCTCAACTCCGAGACGGACTTCGTCGCCAAGAACGACACGTTCATCTCCCTCGCGGACCGCGTCCTCAAGGCAGCGGCCGAGGCCGGCGCGCGCGACGCCGACGCCGCGCTCGCCGCGGACGCCGACGGCGAGACCGTCCAGCAGGTCATCGACAACCAGGCCGCCACGCTCGGCGAGAAGATCGTCCTGCGCCGCGTGACCCGCGTCGCGGGCGAGCGCGTCACCGCGTACCTGCACCGCACCGCGCGCGACCTGCCGCCGTCGATCGGCGTCGTCGTCGCCACGGACGCCGCGGGCGAGGCCGTCGCGAAGGACGTCGCGCAGCACGTCGCCGCGATGTCCCCGACGTACCTGTCGCGCGACGAGGTCCCGGCCGACACGGTCGAGAACGAGCGCCGCATCGCCGAGGAGACCTCGCGCAACGAGGGCAAGCCCGAGGCCGCGCTGCCGAAGATCATCGAGGGTCGCCTGAACGGCTTCTTCAAGGACGTCGTCCTCGTCGACCAGCCGCTCGCGAAGGACCCGAAGAAGACGGTCGGCCAGGTCGTCTCCGAGGCCGGTGGCACCATCACCGAGTTCGTGCGGTACCGCGTCGGCGCCTGACGCCCCCGTCGGCCCGGTCCCGTCGCCCCCGAGGCGACGGGCCCGGGCCGACCGCGCACCCGGCTCCGGGCGCGCGACGACCGGCGTCGTGCCGCACCATCGGGTGGGACGACGGCGGAGCAGGACCACCCCGCCCCACCGGGCCAGGACGAAGGACAGGTGTCGACAGTGACGGCAGGCGAGCAGACCACGCCCCGCGAGGGGACCGAGCACCGGCGGGTGCTCCTCAAGCTGTCGGGCGAGACGTTCGGCGGCGGGCAGATCGGTCTGGCGCCCGACGTCGTCCAGCGTGTCGCCCAGGAGATCGCGGACGCGGTCGCCCAGGGCGTGCAGGTCGCCATCGTCGTCGGCGGCGGGAACTTCTTCCGCGGCGCCGAGCTCTCGCAGCGCGGGCTCGACCGTGCGCGCGCCGACTACATGGGCATGCTCGGGACCGTCATGAACTGCCTCGCGCTCCAGGACTTCCTCGAGCAGGCGGGGGTGAAGACGCGCGTGCAGACCGCCATCACCATGGGCCAGGTCGCCGAGCCGTACATCCCGCTGCGGGCGATCCGCCACCTCGAGAAGGGCCGCGTCGTCATCTTCGGCGCCGGCGCGGGCATGCCGTACTTCTCCACCGACACGGTCTCCGTGCAGCGCGCCCTCGAGACGCACTGCCAGGAGGTCCTCATGGGCAAGAACGGCGTGGACGGCGTCTACACGGCCGACCCGCGCAAGGACCCGTCGGCGACGAAGCTCGACCACCTCACGTACACCGACGCGCTCGTCAACGACCTCGGGGTCATGGACGCGACGGCGCTGAGCCTGTGCCGGGACAACGACGTGCGGATGCGCGTGTTCGGCATGAGCGAGCCGGGGAACGTCACGCGTGCCCTGGTCGGCGAGAATATTGGCACACTGGTCACGACCGACTGACGCCGGCGCCGTCACACACCGGCGGTTCACGACGGCTCGTGCCGGACACGTACGACCCCACCGACGAACGACGAAGGAGCACTGGTGATCGACGAGACCCTCCTCGAGGCCGAGGAGAAGATGGACAAGGCCGTCGAGGTGGCCAAGGAGGACTTCGCCGCGATCCGCACGGGCCGTGCGAACGCCGCGATGTTCAACAAGATCACGGTCGACTACTACGGTGCGCCGACCCCGCTGCAGCAGCTCGCGTCGTTCACGGTGACCGAGGCGCGCACGATCCTCGTCTCCCCGTTCGACAAGAGCTCGATCACCGCGGTCGAGAAGTCGCTGCGCGACTCCGACCTCGGCGTGAACCCCTCGAACGACGGCAACGTCGTCCGCGTCGTGCTGCCCGCCCTCACGGAGGAGCGTCGCCGCGACTTCGTGAAGCTCGCGAAGTCGAAGGCCGAGGACTCGCGCGTCTCGATCCGCAACGTGCGTCGTCGTGCCAAGGAGGAGCTGGACCGCATCGCGCGTGACGGCGAGGCCGGCGAGGACGAGGTCGGGCGCGCCGAGAAGGAGCTCGAGGCCCTCACCAAGGCGCACGTGGACCAGGTCGACGCGCTGCTCGCGGGCAAGGAGAGCGAGCTGCTCGAGGTCTGAGCACCTCGTCCGGCGAGCTCCGCCACGCACCGATGACCGACACCTCCTCGACGGCCGCCGGCGACAGCACCTCCGCGGCGCGCGCCCCCAAGGCGGGCCGCAACCTCCCCGCGGCGATCGCGGTGGGCCTCGGCCTGCTCGCGCTCGTCGCGGCGAGCCTCGCCTTCCGGCCCGAGTTCTTCGTGCTGCTCGCGACCGTCGCGGTGGGCGCCGCGCTGTGGGAGCTCGCCCAGGCGTTCAAGCGCCGCGAGCTGCACCTCCCGCTCCTCCCGCTCCTCGTGGGCACGGTGGGCATCCTCGTGTCCTCGTACTACTCGGGTCCCGAGGCGCTGCTCGTCTCCTTCATGCTCACGGTCGCGGGCACGGTCGTGTGGCGGGTCATCGACGGGTCCGGGACCGCGGCGGTGCGCGACGCCGCGGCGGCGACGTTCGCGGCGGCCTACCTGCCGTTCATGGCGGGCTTCGTCATGCTCATGCTCGCCGCCCCTGACGGGCGCATCCGGGTCCTGATCTTCATCCTGCTCGCCGTCGCGAACGACGTGGGCGGGTACGTCGCAGGTGTCCTGTTCGGGCGCCACCCGCTGGCTCCCTCCGTGAGCCCCAAGAAGTCCTGGGAAGGGCTCGCGGGCTCGTTCGTGCTCGCGACGGCGATCGGCGTGGTCGGGGCCGTGGTGGGCCTCGGAGCGAGCCCCCTTGTGGGCGTCGCGCTGGGCGTCCTCGCCCCGCTCACGGCCACGATCGGCGACCTCGCCGAGTCGATGATCAAGCGCGACCTAGAATTGAAGGACATGGGGTCGCTGCTGCCCGGTCACGGAGGCATCCTGGACCGGCTCGACTCCATGCTCCTCACCGCCCCGTTCGTGTACGTGCTCCTCGCGCTGGCCGTCTGACAGCCGTCCGACAGCCCGCTCGCACCGCGGTGCGAACCGTCCGCACGACCCCCCACGCTTGGACCTCCTCATGACCGTCCGTTCCGTCCGCCCCTCCGCGGAGTCGAAGCCGCTCCCGCTCGTCATGACCGCGCCGCGGCGCGGCAAGCCGCCGCGCCACTTCGCCGACCTCGCACCCGAGGAGGTGCGCGACGTCGTCGTCGAGCTGGGGGAGAAGCCGTTCCGGGCCAAGCAGCTCGCGACGCACTACTACGCGCACCTCACGCGCGACCCCGAGGCGATGACGGACCTGCCGAAGGCGACGCGCGACGTGCTCACGGACGCGCTGTTCCCGCCGCTGCTCACCGCGGCGCGCCGCATGGAGGCCGACGGCGGGACGACCGTCAAGACGCTCTGGCACCTCTTCGACGGCGCCAAGGTCGAGTCGGTGCTCATGCGGTACCCGCAGCGCTCGACGTTGTGCGTGTCGAGCCAGGCGGGCTGCGGCATGGCGTGCCCGTTCTGCGCGACCGGACAGCTGGGCCTCACGCGCAACCTGTCCGTCGCGGAGATCGTCGAGCAGGTGCGTTCCGCGGCCCGGTCGCTCGCCGACGGGGAGATCCCCGGCGGCCCGACGCGGCTCAACAACCTCGTGTTCATGGGCATGGGCGAGCCGCTCGCCAACTACAAGGCCGTCATGGGCACCGTGCGCCGCCTCGTCGCGCCGGCCCCGGACGGGCTCGGCATGTCGGCGCGCAACATCACGGTGTCGACGGTCGGTCTCGTCCCGGCGATGCGCAAGCTCGCCGACGAGGGGATCCCGGTGACGCTCGCGCTGTCGCTGCACGCCCCCGACGACGACCTGCGCAGCGAGCTCGTGCCGATCAACACGCGGTGGAGCGTCGACGAGACGCTCGACGCGGCGCGGCACTACTTCGAGGTCACCGGCCGGCGCGTGAGCATCGAGTACGCGCTCATCAAGGACATGAACGACCACGCGTGGCGCGCCGACCTGCTCGGCGAGAAGCTCAACGCGCGGGGCCGCGGCTGGGTGCACGTCAACCCGATCCCGCTCAACCCGACGCCGGGGTCGATCTGGACGGCCAGCGACCCTGCCGTCGAGGCGGAGTTCGTGGCACGATTGCGCGGGCACGGGATCCCGACGACGATCCGTGACACCCGCGGCAGCGACATCGACGGTGCCTGCGGGCAGCTCGCTGCAGAGGAGGACGAGTGAGTTCGCTGTTCACCACGGTCGGCAAGACCCGGAACGGGTACGACCCCGAGGAGGTCGACGACTTCTTCGAGCACGCCCGCGACGTGTACGAGGGCCGGGTGCAGGAGCGGCTGACCAGCACCGAGATCCAGGCCTCGGTCTTCGACCTGGTCCGTGGTGGGTACGACACGCACGAGGTCGACGCCGCGCTGGACCGCCTCGAGGGCGCCTTCATCGCGCGCCAGCGTGCGGAGTACGTCGCGGCGCACGGCCAGCAGGCCTGGATGAACGCGCTCGCGGAGCGCGCCCGGTCGCTCTACGGCCGCCTGGGCCGCCCGGACGGCGAGAAGTTCGCGCTCGCGGAGCGTGGCAAGCCCGCGTACGACGTCGACGACGTGGACGACCTGTGCGACCGCCTCGTCGCCTACTTCGACCGTCAGGTGCCGATCACCGCGGCGGAGATCCGCTCCGCGACCTTCGGCCGTGCGCGCGGGCGCGACGGTTACGCGGAGGGCCCGGTCGACGCGTTCTTCGCCCGTGCCATCGAGGTCCTGCTCGGCGTCGAGTGACGACGCGCCGCACGTCCCGACGCGCGTGAGCCTCGATCCGCGGACGTCCTCGAACCCGCTGGTCCGGGCGACGGCGTCGTGGCTGAGCGACGTCAACGCCCGGCACCCCTGGAACCACAACGAGCACTACCACGGCTGGGTGGGGCGGCGCGTGCCTCGCGACGCCCGGGTCGTGCTCGACGTGGGCTGCGGTGCGGGCGTCCTCGTCGACAGGCTCCGTCGTCGGGCGGGCGAGGTCCACGGGATCGACGCCGACGCGGGCATGGTCGCCCAGGCTCGCGCGCGGCACGCCGCGGACCCCGCCGTGACCGTGCGGCTGCTGAGGTTCGACGACGTCCGTACGCCCGACGACGTCCGCACACCGGACCGCGTCCGTGCGCCCGACGAGTCCGGCCCTCGGCGACGGCCGGAGGGTCTGGACGGCGCAGAAGGCGGCTACGACGCGGTGACGATGGTCGCGGTGCTGCACCACCTGGACCTCGACGAGGCGCTCCGGCACGCCCGTGGCCTGCTCGCCCCGGGCGGGCGTCTGCTCGTCGTCGGCCTCGCGCGCGTGGGTTCGGCGCGCGACCTCGCCGTCGACGTCGCGTCCGCCCTCCTCAACCCGCTCGTGGGCCTGGTCAAGCACCCGCGACGTGCGCGGCCCGGCGAGGCCGGGCCCGACGCGCCGGGCATGCCCGTGCGGGACCCGCAGCACTCCGTCGACGAGGTCGCGCGCGCGGTCCGGGCGCACCTGCCCGGCGCGCGCGTCCGCCGTCGGCTCTTCTTCCGGTACACGCTCGAGTGGACCGCCCCGCGATGACGGGGCCACGACCGCTCCGGTGCCCGCGCACCGTCCGCGGCCTGGGAGGATGGGAGCCATGCTCGACAGTCCCGCACGCGCCCCCCGTACCGTGACGATCCTCGGCTCGACCGGGTCGATCGGCACGCAGGCGATCGACGTCGTCCGGACCCATCCGGACCGGTTCCGCGTCGCGGCGCTCTCGGCGGGCGGCGGCGACGTCGACCTGCTCGCGCGCCAGGCCGCAGATCTCGAGGTGCGCGCCGTCGGGATCGCGGACGAGAGCCGTGCGGCGGCGCTGACCGCGGCGCTGGCGGGGGCTTTCGCGGGCCGGGAGGACGCCCCCGAGGTGCTCGTCGGTCCCGACGCGGCGGCCGAGCTCGCCGGCCGGGGGAGCGACGTCGTCCTCAACGGCGTCACGGGCTCCGTCGGGCTCGGACCGACGCTCGCCGCGCTGCGCGCGGGGTCCACGCTCGCGCTCGCGAACAAGGAGTCGCTCGTCGCGGGGGGTGCGCTCGTGCGCGCTGCCCAGCAGCGCCCCGACCAGATCGTCCCGGTGGACTCCGAGCACTCGGCGATCGCGCAGTGCCTGCGCTCCGGGTCGCGCGCCGAGGTGCGTCGCCTGATCCTCACCGCCTCGGGCGGTCCCTTCCGCGGTTGGGAGGCCGACGCGGTCAAGGCGGCGACGGTCGAGCAGGCGCTCGCGCACCCCACCTGGGCGATGGGCCCGGTCGTCACGGTGAACTCCGCGAGCCTCATGAACAAGGGGCTCGAGCTCATCGAGGCGCACCTGCTGTTCGAGGTCCCGGCCGACGACATCACGGTCGTCGTGCACCCGCAGTCCGTGGTGCACTCGATGGTCGAGTTCGTCGACGGCTCGACGATCGCCCAGGCCTCGCCCCCGGACATGCGGCTGCCGATCGCGCTCGGGCTGTCCTGGCCGGAGCGGCTCGACCCCGTGACGCCGCCGTGCGACTGGACGACCGCGACGTCGTGGACGTTCGAGCCGCTCGACGACGCCGCGTTCCCCGCGGTGAGCCTCGCGCGCGCCGCCGTCGCGGCGAGCGCGACCCACCCGGCCGTGTAC
Source organism: Cellulosimicrobium sp. SH8 (assembly GCF_025818875.1). NCBI lineage: Bacteria > Bacillati > Actinomycetota > Actinomycetes > Micrococcales > Promicromonosporaceae > Cellulosimicrobium > Cellulosimicrobium sp. SH8. Next base: position 70,092 of record NZ_JAMXMH010000010.1, read on the forward strand.
AACGCGGCCAACGAGGAGGCCGTCGCGGCCTTCCTCAGCGGACGCGCAGGTTTCGGTGACATCGTGGCGACCGTCGAGCGCGTGCTCGCGGCGCACGACGGAACCCCCGCGGACGCCGTGACGTTGGACGACGTGGCAGCAGCCGAGACCTGGGCGCGCGCCCGCGCGCGCGAGATCCTGGACCGCCGGTGACGAGCAACCGCTCGGGCGCGTCGAGCGCCCGGACCGAGAAGGAGCAGAGGGACAGATGGCGACGCTGATCGGCATCCTCGTGATCGTGGTCGGGATCGTCGTCTCGATCGCACTGCACGAGGTCGGGCACATGGTGCCCGCGAAGAAGTTCGGCGTCCGGGTGAGCCAGTACATGGTCGGGTTCGGCCCGACCTTGTGGTCGCGCACGAAGGGCGAGACCGAGTACGGGTTCAAGGCGATCCCGCTCGGCGGCTACGTCCGCCTCGTCGGCATGTACCCGCCCGCGCCCGCCGGTGCCCGGCCCCGGGGCAACGGGTTCTTCTCGCAGGTCGTCGCCGACGCGCGCGACGCGAGCACCGAGGAGATCCGCCCCGGGGAGGAGCACCGGGCCTTCTACAACCTCTCCGCGCCCAAGAAGGTCGTCGTCATGCTCGGCGGCCCGTTCATGAACCTCCTCATCGCCTTCGTGCTCATGGCGATCGTGTGCGTCGGCATCGGCCTGCCCGCGGTCACGACGACGGTCGGCTCCGTCTCCGCGTGCGTCCCGTCGGTCGTCGCGACCGAGCAGGAGGAGTGCGCCGCCACCGCCGACCCGTCGCCCGCGGCCGCGGCGGGGCTGGAGCCGGGCGACACGGTCGTGTCGTTCGACGGCGAGGAGGTCACCTCCTGGGACCAGCTCTCCGGCATGATCCGCGGTGCCGCCGGCCAGGCGACGCCCGTCGTCGTCGAGCGCGCCGGCCAGCAGGTCGACCTCACCATCACGCCGGTCGACGTGGAGCGCCAGGTCGTCGCCGAGGACGGGACACCCGTCGTGGACGACTCCGGTGACCCGGTGACCGAGCCCGCCGGGTTCGTCGGCTTCACCCCGACGGTGGAGCGGCAGCCCACCGGCATCGGCGTCGCCGCCGAGGCCACGTGGCAGCAGGTGAGCGGCACGGCGGGGATCATCGTCACGCTCCCGGTCAAGGTCTACGAGGCCGCCCAGGCCGCGTTCACCGACGCGCCGCGCGGTCAGGACTCCGTGATGAGCGTCGTCGGGGTGGGCCGCGTCGCCGTGGACGTGGCCGGGGCGGAGAGCCCGGTCCTCGACCGCGTCGTCACGATGCTGATGCTCCTCGCCGCGCTCAACGTGGCCCTGTTCGTCTTCAACCTCATCCCGCTGCTGCCGCTCGACGGCGGGCACGTCGTCAACGCCCTCTACGAGGGGGCCAAGCGCACGGTCGCGCGGGTCCGCGGCCTCCCGCGCCCCGGCCCGGCGGACCTCGCCCGCATGATGCCCGTCGCGTACGTCATGTTCGTCGTCCTCGTCGGCGTGGGCGCGCTCCTCATCCTCGCCGACATCATCGACCCCGTCCGCCTCACGTAGCCCGCCGCGCCGCCCGTGAGGCAGGTCTGCGTGGAGGGGGCGCGAAGATGTGCTGGACCGAGCGGGAAGGTGACGACCCGGACAGGTCCGACGTGCGGCGTGGGACGGCGGGCGGGGGATACTAGGGGCGTGAGCGTACCCATCAGTCTCGGAATGCCTGCCGCCCCGCCGCCGGTCCTCGCGCCGCGACGCAAGAGTCGCAAGATCAAGGTCGGCAAGGTGGACGTCGGCGGAGACGCCCCGATCAGCGTCCAGTCGATGACGACGACGCCGACGACGGACATCAACGCGACGCTCCAGCAGATCGCGGAGCTCACGGCGTCGGGCTGCGACATCGTGCGCGTCGCGGTGCCGAGCGCGGACGACGCGCTCGCGCTGCCGGCGATCGCGAAGAAGTCGCAGATCCCGGTGATCGCAGACATCCACTTCCAGCCCAAGTACGTGTTCGCCGCGATCGACGCGGGCTGCGCCGCGGTGCGCGTGAACCCGGGCAACATCCGCAAGTTCGACGATCAGGTCAAGGAGATCGCGAAGGCGGCGTCGGACGCGGGCGTGTCGCTGCGCATCGGCGTCAACGCCGGCTCGCTGGACCCGCGCCTGCTCGCCAAGTACGGCAAGGCGACGCCCGAGGCGCTGGTCGAGTCGGCCGTGTGGGAGGCGTCGCTGTTCGAGGAGCACGGCTTCCACGACTTCAAGATCTCCGTGAAGCACAACGACCCCGTCGTCATGGTGCGGGCGTACGAGCTGCTCGCGGAGGCGGGGGACTGGCCGCTGCACCTCGGCGTGACCGAGGCCGGCCCGGCGTTCCAGGGCACGATCAAGTCGGCCACGGCGTTCGGCGCGCTGCTGAGCAAGGGCATCGGCGACACGATCCGCGTCTCGCTGTCCGCGCCTCCGGTCGAGGAGGTCAAGGTCGGCAACCAGATCCTCCAGGCGCTCAACCTGCGCCCGCGCAAGCTCGAGATCGTCTCCTGCCCCTCGTGCGGTCGCGCCCAGGTGGACGTGTACACGCTCGCGGAGAAGGTCACGGCCGGGCTCGAGGGCATGGAGGTGCCGCTCCGCGTCGCGGTCATGGGCTGCGTCGTCAACGGCCCGGGCGAGGCGCGCGAGGCGGACCTCGGGGTCGCATCGGGCAACGGCAAGGGCCAGATCTTCGTCAAGGGCGAAGTGGTCAAGACGGTGCCCGAGTCGCTCATCGTCGAGACGCTCATCGAGGAGGCGCTGCGCATCGCGGAGACCATGACGCCGGAGAACGACGCGCAGGCCGGCCCGCCGGTCGTCACGGTCGGCTGACGGTCCGGTGGCCCGCTGGCGTCCGTCCGTCCCGGCCCTGAGGCCGCGGTCGCGCGGGGAGGCTGGTGACGGCGAGCACGCCCGGGCGCGCGTCCTGGTCGACGCGGACGTCCCGGACGCGCTCGCGGTCTGCGCGGGCGACCCGGTCGCGTCGACGCTCGCCGCGGCGCGGCTCGCGGTCGCCCAGCACGCGAGCCTGCACGCGGCGGGCGGTCAGGCGTGGGGGTTCCCGGCCGTCGGGCCGCTCGAGGCGGTGTGCTGGGCGGGGGCGAACCTCGTGCCGGTCGTCCCGGCGTCGCTCGAGCCCGACCGGGCCCGCGCGGCGGTCGCGGCGTTCGCGGTGCTCGCGCGGCACGCGGGGCGGCGGTCGTCGTCGGTCGTGGGCGAGCGCGACGCGGTCCTGGCGCTGTGGGAGCTGCTCGCGCCGCACTGGCCGTCGCCGCGCGAGATCCGGGCGAACCAGCCGTCGCTCGCGATCGACCGCGAGCCCGACGTCGAGCCGGACCCGGGCGTGCGCCGCTCCGTCCCGGCGGAGGTGCCCGTCGTCCTGCCCGCGTGCGTGCGCATGTTCACCGAGGAGGTGGGCTACTCGCCGGTCGAGGGCGGCGGGCGCGCCTACGAGGAGCGGGTGCGGTCGCTCGTGCTCGCGGGACGGTCGTTCGTCCGGCTCGCGGCGAGCGACGGCGCGCCGCACGTCGTCTTCAAGGCGGAGCTCGGGGCGGTCACGCCGCTCGTCGCGCAGGTCCAGGGCGTGTGGGTCGACCCGCGGTACCGCGGGCAGGGCCTGGCCGCGCCGGGGATGGCCGCCGTCGTGCACCTCGCCCGCCAGGGCACCCCGGCCGAGGCCGCGCGCCGGGTCGCTCCACCGGTCGTCTCGCTGTACGTCAACGACTACAACACCCGCGCGCTCGCGACGTACCGTCGCGTCGGGTTCGAGCAGGTCGGCACCTACGCCACGGTGCTCTTCTGAGGGCTCGCGACCGACGCGCTACTTGAGCAGGCGCGACATCCGGCGGTCGGCGAGCACCTGACCGCCCGTCTGGCACGTGGCGCAGTACTGGAGGCTGCGGTCGGCGAAGCTCACCTCGCGCACGGTGTCCCCGCACACGGGGCACGGCAGCCCGGTGCGCCCGTGCACGCGCATCCCCGCGCGCTTGGCGTCCTTGAGCTCGGCGGCCGGCTTGCCCGACGACGCCGCGACGGCCTCGGCGAGGACCTCGCCCACGGCGGCGTGCACCCGGGCGACCTCGTCCGGCGTGAACGAGCGCGTGAGCTTGAACGGGCTCGTGCGGGCAGCGTGGAGGATGTCGTCGGAGTAGGCGTTGCCGATCCCGGCGATCGACGACTGGTCGCGCAGCAGCCCCTTGACCTGCTGGTTGCGCGCGGCCATGAGCGCACCGAGGGCCTCGGGGGTGAAGCCCGGGTCGAACGGCTCGATCCCGAGCGTCTCGACCGCCCGGACCTCCTCGGGATGCCGGACGACGTGCACCGCGAGCCGCTTGCGCGTCCCGGCCTCCGTGAGGTCGAACCCCGAGCCGTCGTCGAAGCGCACGCGGAGCGCGAGCACCGCGGCCTTCCCGCCGCCGCTGCCGCCGAGCCGGGGGCGCACGGGCGTCGTCGGCGCCTTCTCCGACCACCGCAGCCACCCGGCCCGGGCGAGGTGGAAGACGAGGTGGACCTCGTCGTCGGGCCCGGGCGCGGGCGGGCCGCCCGTGGGCTGCGCGAGGACGAGGTCGAGCCACTTGCCGTGCCGCCGGGCACCGGTCACGACGCGCCCGACGAGCGCGCCGACGGGCGGGTCGAACGTCTTGAGCGCGGCGATCTGCGCGACGTCGGCGGCGACGACGGTGCGGCCGGTCGCGCGGTCGTCGAGAAACCTGACCAGGGCCTCGACCTCGGGCAGCTCGGGCATGGGGACATCCTCCCCGCCGGTAGGGTGGGGCGCATGTCTTCCGTCACGTCCGGCGCGCCCGCCGCGGCCTCCACCCGCGTCCGGGGCGCCGACCTCCTGCGCCTGTCCACCCTGTTCGTCCGGACGCTGCGCGAGGACCCGGCCGACGCCGAGGTCGCGAGCCACAAGCTCCTCGTGCGTGCGGGCTACATCCGCCGTGCCGCTCCCGGCATCTACACCTGGCTCCCGCTCGGCCTGCGCGTGCTGCGCAAGGTCGAGGAGGTGGTCCGCGAGGAGATGGCCGCGGCAGGCGCGCAGGAGGTGCACTTCCCGGCGCTGCTGCCCAAGGAGCCGTACGAGGCGACGGGCCGCTGGACGGAGTACGGGCCCAACATCTTCCGGCTCAAGGACCGCAAGGAGGGTGACTACCTCCTCGCGCCGACGCACGAGGAGATGTTCACGCTCCTCGTCAAGGACCTGTACTCGTCGTACAAGGACCTGCCGCTGACGATCTACCAGATCCAGACCAAGTACCGCGACGAGGCCCGTCCCCGTGCGGGCCTCATCCGCGGCCGCGAGTTCGTCATGAAGGACGCCTACTCGTTCGACACGACGGACGAGGGCCTCGAGCGCTCCTACGAGGCGCAGCGCGCGGCGTACCGGCGCATCTTCGACCGGCTCGGGCTCGAGTACGTCATCGTGGCCGCGACGTCGGGCGCGATGGGCGGCTCGCGCTCCGAGGAGTTCCTCACGCCGACGCCGATCGGCGAGGACACGTTCGTGCGCTCGCCCGGCGGGTACGCGGCGAACGTCGAGGCGGTCGTCACCCCCGTCCCGGAGGACGTCGACTACGCCGACGCGCCTGCCGCGCACGTCGAGGACACCCCGGACACCCCGACGATCGACTCGCTCGTCGCCCTCTCGAACGACCGCTTCCCGCGCCCCGACCGCGCGTGGACGGCGGCGGACACGCTGAAGAACGTCGTGCTCGCCCTCACGCACCCCGACGGCCGTCGCGAGGTCGTCGTCGTCGGGCTGCCCGGCGACCGCGAGGTCGACCTGAAGCGCGTCGGCGCGGCGTTCGAGCCGGCCGAGGTCGAGCCCGCGACGGACGCGGACTTCGCCGCGCACCCCGAGCTCGTCAAGGGCTACATCGGTCCGCAGGTGCTCGGCCCGAACGTCCGCCGGGACGCCCCTGCGGACGTCGCCGAGGGCGAGGTGCCCGAACGGCACTCCGTGCGCTACCTGCTCGACCCGCGCGTCGTCGCGGGCACGCGCTGGATCACCGGCGCGAACCAGCCGGGGCGGCACGTGTTCGACCTCGTCGCCGAGCGGGACTTCTCCGCCGACGGCACGGTCGAGGCCGCCGAGGTGCGCGCGGGCGACCTCGCCCCCGACGGCTCGGGTCCGCTCGAGCTGGCCCGCGGCATCGAGATCGGCCACATCTTCGCGCTCGGCCGCAAGTACGCCCAGGCGCTCGGCCTCACCGTGCTCGACGAGAACGGCAAGCAGGTCGTCGTGACCATGGGGTCGTACGGCATCGGCGTGACCCGTGTCCTCGCGGCGCTCGCGGAGGCCAACCACGACGACGCCGGGCTCGCGTGGCCCGCGCACGTCGCCCCCGCGCACGTGCACGTCGTCGCGACGGGCAAGGACGCGAGCGTGTTCGACGAGGCCGAGCGCCTCGCGACCGAGCTCGCCGCCCGGGGCGTCGAGGTGGTCTACGACGACCGCCCCAAGGTCTCTCCCGGTGTGAAGTTCAAGGACGCCGAGCTCCTCGGCGTGCCGCTGCTGCTCGTCGTGGGCCGCGGTCTGGCCGACGGCGTCGTCGAGGTCCGCCCCCGCGCGGGCGAGGCGGTGCAGGTGTCCGTCGCGGACGCCGTCGAGCACGTCGCGGCGCAGGTGGCCGAGCTCCTCGGCTGACACGTCGCAGCGTCGGGGCGCCCCCGGTCCGGGATCACGGGCCGGGGGCGCCTCCGTCGTCCCGGGGGAGCGGCGGGGGGAGCGACGGTCCGGCACGGGTCGCGTGCCGGCCCCGGGACGGCATACGGGTGGTGCCCGTCCGGCGGCGGGGCGCGGGACGGGCTCAGCTCAGCCCGCGGCCTGCTCCGGGAGGCCGGGGAAGGCGACGGGCGCCTCGCCCCACGCGACGGCGCTCGCCCAGGAGTCGACGAGGAGGGCCGTCGGCTCGGCCCGGGACGTGGGCGCGGCGGTGGCCACGAGGCTCGCGTACGACTGCGCGAGGCCGGACTCGACCTGACGCGCCAGGGTGGCGAGGTCGGCGTCGTCCGGCAGCACGTAGGCGACGCGGCGCGGGTCCTGGGTGGTGCCGTCCGTCCCGGCCGCGAGGGCCCACGCCTGGCCGCGCGCCCGGTGCTCGGCCGCGCGTGCGACCGCCGCCGTGCGCGCGTCGCCCTCGGACTGCGCCGCGCGCACCTCGAACGCGTACCCCGCGGCGTCCTCGGACTCGACGAGCGTGGCGAGGTCGGCGGCGCCGACCCCGGCGGGGGCCTCCTCGACGGGCGGTGCCGTCGTCACGAGCCCGTCGGCCGCGGTCGACCCGGTGAGCGCGGCGAGGCGCCGCGCCGAGACGTGCTCCGACGTGGCGACGGACGCGAGGAGCCGGGCGAGCCCGGCGTCCGTCGACGCGTCGGCCGAGGCGCCCGTACGCTGCGCCGCCTCCACGAGGGCGACGACGACGTCGTCGGTCGTGGACGCACCCGCGACGGGGGCGTCCGTGGCGCCGCTCTCGGCCCGCTCGCCGCTCGGGTCGTCCTCGGCCTGCTCGCCGGCGGCGTCGTCCGCCGGAGCGCTCGCCGTGAGGTCGTCCTCGGGGAGGTCGAGGTCGCCCAGTCCCGAGTCGTAGACGCCGCCGAGGGCGTCCGCGTGCTGCTCCGCGAACGCCGCGACCTCCGCGAGGGCCGCGAGCGTGGCCGGATCGGTCACGCCCGGAGTGACGTCCGCCACGAGGTCGGCCACCGCGAGGGCGTCGTCCACCGCGTCCGCCCGCAGCACCTCGACGGCGTCGGGCGAGGGCTCGGTGGGGGGCGGGGTCTCCAGCCGCACGCCGCACCCGGCCGCCAGGACGGCCGCCGTCAGCACCGTCAGGGCCGCGAGCACCCGGCCGCCTGGCCGGGGCGTCCGGCGCGGGCGGGGACGGGTCGCGGCGGGCGCCGCGGTCGCGTGGGGACTCATCGGGGGCGATGATGTCACGTCCGGGGCCCGCGAGTCGTTAGGCTGGTCCCCGGTCGAACGTCCCGACGGCCAGACCGTCGGGAGATTCCCGAGACAACAACACACCGGTCGTCTTCCGTACCCGGCGTGGGACACGGACAGGAGCTGAGTCATGGCAGGGCAGGCGGGCGGTCAGCCCGGCAAGGCACCCGGGGGCGACGCGGCGACGCACGCGCTCCGCGAGAGCGTGCGCGCGGCGATCGAGCCCGCGGTCCAGGACGCGGGACTCCACCTCGAGGACGTCACGGTGTCGCGTGCCGGAGCCCGGTCCGTGGTGCGCGTCGTGCTCGACCTCCCGGACGACGTCGAGGGGAACCTCGACCTCGACACCGTGGCCGAGGCGACGCGCCCGATCTCGACGGCGCTGGACGCGGTGGACCCGCTCCACGGCGCCTACACGCTCGAGGTCTCGACGCCCGGCACCGACCGTCCGCTCACCGAGCCCCGCCACTTCCGGCGGGCCCGCGGCCGCCTCGTGCGCCTCGTGCTCGCCGACGGCGGCACGGTCGAGGGACGCCTGCGGACCGGGTCCGAGGTCGACCCCGAGCTGGTCCTGGACGTGCCGGGCAAGCGCGGTGTCGTGACGGAGCGGGTCGTGCCCCTGGCCGACGTGGTCCGCGGGCAGGTGCAGGTGGAGCTCAAGCGCGCCCTCGAGGCCGACCTGCCCGAGCTCGACGAGACCGACGGCTCGACCGACGAGACGACCGCCCACGACGAGGAGGCCTGACGATGGACGTGGACATGAGCGCGCTGCGCCTGCTGGAGCGCGAGAGGGACATCAGCCTCGACGTCCTGGTCGCCGCGATCGAGCAGGCGCTGCTCTCGGCGTACCACCGCACCCCGGACGCGTACACCCGTGCGCGGGTCGAGCTCGACCGCAAGACCGGGCACGTCACGGTGTGGGCGCGCGAGGAGCTGCCCGCGCCGGAGACCGACGACGAGGACGACGCCCCGCGGGGCCCGGTCGAGCACGGCCCGGAGTTCGACCACACGCCTGCCGACTTCGGCCGGATCGCGACGTCGACCGCGCGGCAGGTCATCGTCCAGCGCCTGCGCGACGCGGAGGACGACCAGATCCTCGGCACGTTCCGCGGCAAGGAGGGCGAGGTCCTCGCGGGCGTCATCCAGCAGGGTCGCGACCCGCGGGTCGTCCTGGTCGACGTCGGCGGCACGGAGGCGGTCCTCCCGCCGCACGAGCAGGTCCCGACGGAGGAGTACGTGCACGGCGAGCGCCTGCGCGCGTACGTGCTCGAGGTCGCCCGGGGAATGAAGGGCGCGCAGATCACGTTGAGCCGGACGCACCCGAACCTCGTGCGCAAGCTGTTCGAGCTCGAGGTCCCCGAGGTCGCCGACGGGTCGGTGGAGATCACCGCCATCGCGCGCGAGGCCGGGCACCGGACCAAGGTCGCGGTGCGTTCCCGGGTCCCGGGGCTCGGGGCCAAGGGCGCGTGCATCGGGCCGATGGGCTCGCGCGTGCGGGCCGTCATGGCGGAGCTGCACGGCGAGAAGATCGACATCGTCGACCACAGCGACGACCCGGCGCAGTTCGTGGCGAACGCGCTGTCGCCGGCTCGTGTGTCGTCCGTCACGGTCGTCGACGAGGTGGCCCGCGCCGCGCGCGTCGTGGTCCCGGACTTCCAGCTCTCCCTCGCGATCGGCAAGGAGGGGCAGAACGCCCGGCTCGCCGCGAAGCTCACGGGGTGGCGCATCGACATCCGCTCGGACGAGGGCGGCGCCCCGACCGAGCGGTCCGACGGCGACGCTCCCGCAGGTCCTCGCGCCGGAGACCGGTAGTCGCCGGGAGTGGACGGTCACGGATGACGGGACGGCGCGGTAGACTGTCCTCGACCGGGCCGCGCGCCCGCACCTCGACCATGCCCCAGGACACCACGACCCGCCCCGTACCCACGGGCCCGGGTCCTGTCCGCACGTGCGTCGGATGCCGGGAGCGCGACCTGCGGTCAGCTCTTCTCCGTCTGGTCCTCGACCGGTCCGGTGCGAGCGCCGACGAGCCTCGGCTCGTGGTGGACGCCGGACGGTCGCTACCGGGTCGCGGTGCGTGGCTCCACGCGTCGACCCGGTGCCTCGAGACGGCGGAACGCCGGCGGGCCGTCCCGCGGGCCCTGCGCTTCTCCGGGCCCCTCGACCTCGCCGCGGTCCGCACCGCGATCGAGGCACGGTCGGGAGAGCACGGCTGAGCCAATGCACCACGGCCCCACCCGGGGTCGCACTGCACGACACGTCGACAAGGAAGCGGGTTAGAAGCCGATGGGCACCCGATGAGTACCCAGCGATGAGCACCCAGCACTAACGACGGTCCTCCCTGTCCGGGGCGGACCGAGACAGGAGAGTTGTGGCAAAGGTCCGCGTCTACGAGCTCGCGAAGGAGCTCGGGGTGGAGAGCAAGACCATCATGACCAAGCTGACGGAGCTCGGTGAGTTCGTCCGCTCGGCATCCTCGACCATCGAGCCACCGGTGGTCCGCAAGCTGCGCGACGCCTTCCCCGCCGGGGGCGGCGGCGCGAGCAAGCCCGCGGCGGCACCCGCCCCCGCGCGTCCGGCCGCGCCCAAGCCGGCCCCGAAGCCCGAGGTGAAGGCCGAGCCGGCCGCACCGCAGGCGAAGGCGCCCGCGCCCCAGCCGGTGGCACCGGCCCCGGCGAAGGCCGAGCCCGCGAAGGAGTCCCAGGCTCCGGCGCCCGCCGCGCCGGCGCCGAAGGCCCCGGCGCCCCAGGCCCCCGCGGCCGAGCGCCCCGCGCCCGCCCAGAAGCCCACCGCCTCGCCGAAGCCGGGTGGCGGCACCAACGCACCCCGTCCCGGTGGCACGGGCGCGCGCCCCGGCGCCCCGCGTCCGGGCAACAACCCGTTCGCCCCCAGCCAGGGCATGCCCCGGCAGGGTGGCGGGCCTCGTCCGGGTGCCCCGCGTCCGGGCAACAACCCGTTCGCGCCGAGCCAGGGCATGCCCCGGCCCGGCTCGCGCCCGGAGCGCACCGAGGGTGCTGCGGCGGCGTCCGGCGAGCGTCCGGGCGGTCCCCGTCCGGGCGGCCCCCGTCCCGCTCCGCGTCCTGGCGGCCCGCGCCCGAACCCGGGCATGATGCCCGGTCGCACCTCGATCGGCCGCCCCGGTGAGCGACCCGCTCCCGGCGGTCGTCCCGGTGGGGGCGGCGGCGGTCGTGGCGGCGGTGGCGGCTTCGCCGGCCGCCCCGGTGGCGGCGGTGCTCCCGGTGGTGGCGGCGGTTTCGCCGGTCGCCCCGGTGGCGGCGGCCGCGGTGGCGCGGGTCGTGGCTCCACGCAGGGTGCCTTCGGGCGCGCCGGCGGCCGTCCGGTCCGTGGGCGCAAGTCGAAGCGCGCGAAGCGCCAGGAGTTCGAGCAGATGCAGGCGCCGTCGCTCGGCGGCGTGCAGGTTCCTCGCGGCAACGGCAAGACCGTCGTCCGCCTGCGTCACGGCTCGTCCCTGAACGACTTCGCCGACAAGATCGACGCGAACCCCGCGAGCCTGGTCACGGTCCTCTTCCACCTCGGTGAGATGGCGACCGCGACCCAGTCGCTCGACGAGGACACGTTCGGCACGCTCGCGGCCGAGCTCGGCTACGTCATCGAGATGGTCTCGGCCGAGGAGGAGGACCGCGAGCTGCTCGGTTCCTTCGACATCGACCTGGACGCGGAGCTCGAGGCCGAGGGCGACGACGAGCTGACGGCTCGTCCGCCGGTCGTCACCGTCATGGGCCACGTCGACCACGGAAAGACCAAGCTCCTCGACGCGATCCGCCAGACGGACGTCGTCGCGGGCGAGGCCGGCGGCATCACCCAGCACATCGGTGCCTACCAGGTGCGCCACGAGCACGAGGGCAACGACCGGGCCATCACCTTCATCGACACCCCGGGCCACGAGGCGTTCACCGCCATGCGTGCTCGTGGTGCCCAGGTGACGGACATCGCGATCCTCGTCGTGGCCGCGGACGACGGCGTGATGCCGCAGACCATCGAGGCGCTCAACCACGCCCAGGCGGCGAACGTCCCGATCGTCGTCGCGGTGAACAAGGTGGACAAGGAGGGGGCCAACCCCGCCAAGATCCGCCAGCAGCTCACCGAGTACAACCTGGTGGCCGAGGAGTACGGCGGCGACACCATGTTCGTCGACGTGTCCGCCAAGCAGAACATGGGCATCGACGACCTCCTCGAGGCCGTCCTGCTCACGGCCGACGCCTCGCTCGACCTGCGCGCGAACCCGGACAAGGACGCGCGCGGTGTCGCCATCGAGGCGAACCTGGACAAGGGCCGCGGCGCCGTCGCGACCGTCCTGGTCCAGTCCGGCACGCTGCGCGTCGGCGACGCGATCGTCGCCGGCACGGCCCACGGCCGCGTCCGCGCGATGTTCGACGAGCACGGCAACGCCGTGACCGAGGCGGGCCCCGCCCGTCCGGTCCTCGTGCTGGGTCTCGCGTCCGTGCCGAGCGCGGGCGACACGTTCCTCGTGGCGCCCGACGAGCGCACGGCACGCCAGATCGCCGAGAAGCGCGAGGCCGCCGAGCGCGCGGCCCTCCTGGCCAAGCGCCGCAAGCGCATCAGCCTCGAGGACTTCACGCAGGCGCTCCAGCAGGGCAAGGTCGAGACCCTCAACCTCGTCCTCAAGGGCGACGTGTCGGGTGCCGTCGAGGCGCTCGAGGACGCGCTGCTCAAGATCGACGTGGGCGACGAGGTCGAGCTGCGCGTCATCCACCGCGGTGTCGGTGCGATCACGCAGAACGACGTCAACCTCGCGACGGTCGACAACGCGATCATCATCGGCTTCAACGTGAAGTACGGCGAGCGCGTCGAGGACCTGGCCGAGCGCGAGGGCGTCGACGTCCGCTTCTACTCGATCATCTACCAGGCGATCGAGGACGTGGAGGCCGCGCTCAAGGGCATGCTCAAGCCGGAGTACGAGGAGGCCCAGCTGGGCACGGCGGAGATCCGCGAGATCTTCCGCTCCTCGAAGTTCGGCAACATCGCCGGTTCGATCGTCCGCTCGGGCGAGATCCGTCGCAACGCCAAGGCGCGCGTCCTGCGCGACGGCAAGGTCGTGGGGGACAACCTCACGGTCGAGTCGCTCAAGCGGTTCAAGGACGACGCCACCGAGGTCCGCGAGGGCTTCGAGTGCGGTATCGGACTCGGCTCGTTCAACGACCTCCAGGTCGGCGACACGATCGAGACGTTCGAGATGCGGGAGAAGCCGCGTTCCTGACGCTCGTCACGCCCGGGGGCGGTCACGGTTCGTGGCCGCCCCCGGGCGTTCGTCTCCCGTCCCGCTCGGCCGACGGGGTCCGTTCGGCGTACGGTCGTCGGGACCGTAGCCGGAACGCTCGGCACGAAAGGAAGAAGCCATGGTCGATCACCCTCGGGCGAGGAAGCTCGCCGACCGCATCAAGGAGATCGTCGCGCAGATGCTCGACACGCGGATCAAGGACCCGCGCCTCGGGTTCGTCACGGTGACGGACGTCCGCGTCACCGGTGACCTGCAGAACGCGTCCGTGTTCTACACCGTGTACGGCACGGACGAGGAGCGGGCCGGGACGGCCGCGGCGCTGGAGAGCGCGAAGGGCCTCATCCGGTCCGAGGTCGGCAAGCAGACGGGGATCCGCCTGACGCCGACGATCGAGTTCCACCTCGACTCCGTCCCCGAGACGGCGGCGCACCTCGACGCCGCGCTCGTGGAGGCGCGCCGTCGCGACGCCGAGCTCGCGGCCCTGCGCGAGGGCAAGGCCTTCGCCGGGGACGCGGACCCGTACCGCACGGCCGAGGAGGAGGGGGAGTCGGCCGAGCGCTGACCTCCGACCCCGCACCGCGCCGAGGGCCGGTGGCGACACGCGACGCGTGCCGCCACCGGCCCTCGGTCGTTCCCACGGACCGGGCGACGGAGGGTCCTCGCCCGGGGGCGTGGTCAGCGGCCCGTGCCCCGGGGGAGGAAGAGCGCGGCCGCGGTGGCGACCGCGAGCACGGCGGCGCCGACGGCGAGGGCCGGTACCAGCCCGGTCGCGAAGGCGGCCGGTGTCAGCGCCCCGCCCACGGCGAGGAAGACGGCGGTCAGCACCGCGACCCCGAGCGCGACGCCGATCTCCCGCAGCGTCGCGTTGACGCTGCTCGCCGTCGCGTGGTCGGCGTCCGCGACCCCGGCGAGCACCGCCGTCGCGACGGGCGCGAAGGTGAGACCCATGCCGACGCCGGCGAGCACGAACGCCGGCACGAGAGCGCCGTACACGGTCGGGTCCGCGTCCACGAGGGAGGCCATCCAGCCGAGCGCGACGGTCTGGAGGGCGAGGCCGGTGACGACGAGGGGGCGCACGCCGACGCGGGACGCGAGCGCACCGGCGAGGGGCGCGACGACCATGGGCGCGGCCGTCCACGGCAGGGTCCGGACGCCCGCCTCGAGGGGGGAGTAGCCCTGGCCCACCTGGAGGAACTGCGTGAGCAGGAAGACCGCGCCGAACATCCCGACGGCAAACGCGAGGCTGGCGACGTTGGCCGCGCTGAAGCTCCGCGAGCGGAACAGGCGCAGCGGGACGAGCGGGTGCGCGGTGCGGGCCTCCCGGACGACGAAGAGGACCAGCAGGGCGGTCGCCGCGGCGAGGGTCGCGATCGTCGCCGCCGACCCCCACCCGCGCCGCTCGGCGTCGACGATGCCCCACACGGCGAGCAGGACGCCGCCGCCCGCGAGGAGCAGCCCCGGGACGTCGAACGGCTGCCGGCGCCCGAACGACTCGCGCAGCGCCGCGAGGACGAGCGGCACGGCGACGACGGCGACCGGCACGTTGAGCCAGAAGATCGCCTGCCAGCTCAGGCCCTCGACGACGGCGCCGCCGACGAGCGGGCCGAGCGCGATCCCGAGGCCGGAGACGCCGCCCCAGACGCCGATCGCGAGCGCGCGACGGGCGGCCGGGACCGCGCCGACGAGCAGCGTGAGCGACAGCGGGAAGATCGCCGCGGCGCCGGCACCCTGGACGGCACGGGCCGCGACGAGCGCGCCGGGGGTGTCCGCGAGGGCGGCGGCCGCCGACGCGAGCGTGAAGAGCGCGATCCCGCCGACGAACACCCGGCGGCGGCCGAGGCGGTCGCCGAGCGCGGCCGCGGGCAGCATGAGCGTCGCGAACGCGAGCGTGTACGCGTTGACGAACCACTGGAGCTGCTCGACGGTGGGCCGGAGCGCCTCCGAGATCACGGGGAGCGCCCCGGTGACGACGAGGTTGTCGAGCGTCGCCATGAACATGGGCAGCGACGCGGCGACGAGCGCGAGGGCGACGGGCCGCGCACGGCGCGCCGTGGGCTCCGCGGAGGGGCGGGGCGCCCGTGCGGTGGGCGGGCGGCGCTCCGGCGCGTCCGCGACGGTCGTGCGCGCGGGGAGCGCGTCGTCGGGCGGGTCGTCGAGCAGGGCGTCGGGCAGGTGGTCGGACGAGGCGGGAGCCGACGGTTCGGTCGAGGGGAGTGTCATGGTCGTACCTCCGAGACGGGAGTAAGCATTGATTGATTACTACCTAGGGAACGCTAGTAATCGACTGATAACCTGTCAACCATGAGTTCCGACGCACCGGCACGGCGCATGACGCGCGACGAGCGCCGCGAGCAGATCCTCGACGCCGCCACCGCGGCGTTCGCCGAGGGCGGCTACGCGGGCACCAGCACGGACCAGGTCGCACGGGCCGCGAACGTGTCCCAGCCCTACGTCGTGCGGCTCTTCGGGACCAAGGAGGAGCTGTTCCGCGAGGTGTTCGACCGCGTCGCGGGCGAGATCGTCGCGCGGTTCGAGGCCGTCCCGCCCGGCCCGGACGCCAAGGCGGCGATGGGGGAGGCGTACACGCGGCTCATCGCCGACCCGGACCAGCTCCGCGTCCTCATGCACGGGTTCGTGCTCGGCGCCGACCCGGTGCTCGGCACCCGGGCGCGCGCGGTGCTGGCGCAGGCGTTCGACCTCTACCGCACGCGCGCCGGGGCGAGCGACGAGGAGGCGCGCGACTTCGTGGCGCGCGGGATGCTGCTCAACACGCTGTTCGCCGTCGAGGCCCCGTCCCATGCCGACGACGACCCGGCGCTCGCGGTGCTCGTCCGGTGCACGGTCGACCCGACGGACCTCCCCGCCCGCGCGGCGACGGAAGGGAACCGATGACCGCCGCACGCACCGAGCGCACGCGCGACCAGGTGCCACGCCGCCCGACGGCGCCCGACGGCCTGGTCGTCGTCGACAAGCCGGGCGGCTGGACGAGCCACGACGTGGTCGGCCGTGGACGCCGGCTCGCCGGTACGCGCAAGGTCGGCCACGCCGGCACCCTCGACCCCATGGCGACGGGCGTGCTCGTGCTCGGGGTCGGCCGGGCGACGAAGCTCCTCACCTACGTCGTCGGCGCGGACAAGGACTACGACGCGACGATCCGGCTCGGCGCGAGCACGACGACCGACGACGCCGAGGGTGAGCTCGTCGCGTCCGCGGACGCGTCCGGCGTCGGGCGCGCCGACCTCCACCGCGCGATCGCCGACCTCACGGGCGAGATCCTCCAGGTGCCGAGCACGGTGAGCGCGATCAAGGTCGACGGGAAGCGCGCCTACGCCCGCGCCCGCGCGGGCGAGGACGTCGCGCTCGCGGCGCGCCCCGTCGTCGTCTCGCGGTTCGAGGTCCTCGACGTGCGCCCGGTGGGGGCGGGGGAGGCGGCCGACGGCGCGCCTCCCGCCCTGGACGTGGACGTCGCCGTGACCGTGTCGTCCGGCACGTACGTCCGGGCGCTCGCGCGCGACCTCGGCGCGGCGCTCGGCGTGGGCGGTCACCTCACGGCACTGCGGCGCACGCGCGTCGGCGGGTACGGGCTCGACGTCGCCTCGACGCTCGAGGAGCTCGAGGCGCAGGCCGACCGCGACGGCGTGCTCGCGACGTTGCCGCTCGCCGAGGCCGCACGCGCGACGTTCCCGGTGCGCGACCTCACGGCGCAGGAGGCCACGGCGCTGTCGTACGGGCAGTGGATCCCCGGGACGGGGACGCCGGGCACGACGGCGGCGATCTCGCCGGCCGGCGAGCTCGTCGCGCTCGTCGAGGACACGCGCCGCGGCGGCGCCGACCTCGCGAGACCCGTGCTCGTCCTGGCGCCCGCCTGACGTCCTCGGTTCGGCGTCGGGGCCGGGGCGTGGCAGTCTTGTCCAGCGGCGCCGACGACTCCCTGCCGGCGCGACCGACCCACCCCCTCACCGGAGGAGTTCTCGCGTGCACCTGTGGACGGACCTGAGCCAGGTTCCCCCGGGTTTCGGCCCGTCGGTCGTGACGATCGGCAACTTCGACGGCGTCCACCGCGGCCACGCCCAGGTGCTCGGGCGGATCGTCGACCTCGCCCGCTCGCGCGACGCGCGGGCGGTCGCCGTGACGTTCCACCCGCACCCGGCGGTCGTGCACCGCCCCGAGAGCGCACCGGAGCTCATCACGGGGATCGCCGACCGGGTCGAGCTGCTCGCGGCGACGGGCCTGGACGCCGTCCTCCTCGTGGAGTACACGCTCGAGTTCGCGCGCCAGACCCCGGAGGAGTTCGTGCGCACGTACCTCGTCGACGGGCTCCGGGTCGGGACCGTCGTCGTGGGGCACGACGTGCGCTTCGGCCGCGACAACGCCGGGACGATCGAGACCATGGTCGAGCTCGGGTCGCGGTTCGGCTTCGAGGTGGTGGCGATCGACGACGTGGGGCAGCACCAGGGCGTGCCCGTCACGGACGAGGCCGCGCCGGGGGACTCGCAGGTGCGCTGGTCCTCCACGGGCGTGCGGGCCCTGCTCGCGGCGGGTGACGTGCGCGAGGCGGCGCGCATCCTCGGCCGGCCGCACCGCGTGCGCGGCACGGTCGTGCACGGCGACGCCCGGGGTCGTGAGCTCGGCTTCCCGACGGCGAACCTCGGCGCCATCAGCGGCATGGTCCCGGCCGACGGCGTGTACGCGGGGTGGCTCGGGCGCCCGCAGCTCGCGGGCGCCGACCCCGAGCATGCCGACGTCCGCCTCCCGGCCGCGATCTCGATCGGCACCAACCCGACGTTCGACGGCGTCGAGCGCCGCGTCGAGGCGTACGTCCTCGACCGCGCCGACCTGGACCTGTACGACGAGGACGTCGTCCTCGAGCTGGTCGAGCGGCTGCGCCCGACGTTGCGCTTCGACGGCATCGAGCCGCTCGTCGCGCAGATGCACGACGACGTCGCCCGCGCCCGCGAGATCCTCGCCGGCGCGGACGGGGAGCCGGTCGCGACGACCCCGGGGTCCTGACCGTGGCGGTCCCGGTCCCGGCCCCCGTGCTCGAGGCGCGCGCGCTCCGTGTCGGCTACGCCGACGTGGCCGTGTGCGCGCCCGTCGACCTGACCGTGCACCCCGGCGAGCTGGTCGTCGTCATCGGCGCGAACGGCAGCGGGAAGTCGACGCTCCTGCGCACGGTGCTCGGCCTGCAGCCCCCGCTCGGCGGTGCGGTGCGGGCCTTCGGCCGCGCGGTCGACGAGCGCGAGCGGGACTTCCGCGCGCGCGTCGCAGGCGTGCTCGACGACGACGCGTTCTTCCCCGCGCTCACGGTGCGCGAGCACCTCGTCCTCGTCGCGCGCGGGCACGGCGTGGTCGGCGCGGGGGCGGCCGTGGACGCGCTCCTGGACCGGTTCGGGATCGCGGAGCAGGCGGCGTCGCTGCCGTCGGCGCTCTCGTCGGGCCAGCGGCGCCGCTTCCTCCTCGCGTCGGGCCTCGTCCGGCCGCGCGAGCTGCTGGTGCTCGACGAGCCCGAGCAGCGCCTCGACCCCGGGATGCGCGAGCGGCTCGCGGGGCTGCTCGTGGACGACGCGCGCGGCGGCGTCGCGGTCGTCCTCGCCACGCACGACCCGGACCTCGTCGCGCGGACCGGCGCGCGCGGCCTCCTGGTCGGCGACGACGCGTGCGTCGCGCTCGACCCGGCAGACGCCCACGACGCGCTCCTGGCGGTGCGCTGACGGTGGTGGACGCGCACCCCGCCGGGCCTCCCGGGGAGACGCACCCCGTGGGCCCGGGAGCCGTCGGCGCGGCCCGCGCCCTGCGTACGGACCCCGACGAGCTGCTCGGCGGACGCGAGCTGCGCCGCCTCACGGCGCGCGCCGCCGCGGCGCGTGCCGACGCGGGCCCGGGGGAGATCGTCGTGGACGTCGCCTACGCGGTGGTGTCCGTCGCGCTCGCGACCGGCTGGGTGATCGGGCTCGCCTCGATGCTGCGTTCGACGCTCGATCCCGGCTCGTCGACCGGGACGTCGGTGCTCGGACCGGGCGCGATCCAGACGCTCGGGACCGCCGCGCTGCTCGCGCTCCTCACCGGCACGGCCGTGCGCCTCGGCCCCGTGGGCGCGGGCAGCGGGGGCGTGCGCTGGTGGGTGCCCACCCCGGCGGACCGGCGCGGGCTCGTGTCGCCGTCGTTCGTCCGGGCGGTGCTCCTGGGCGGCGTGCTGGGCTCCGTCGGGACGCTCACCGTGTCGGTCGCCGCCGGGCTCGACGCCGGCCCCGCGCTCCGCGCGGCGCTGACGGGGGGCGCGCTCGGACTCCTGCTCGTGTCCGTCGCCGGCCTCGTCCAGCCGTCCGCGCGCGCGGCCGGCGCCCTGGCCCGCGCGAGCGACGTCGCCGTCGCGGCCGTCCCGGTCGCGGGCCTCGTGCTCGTCGCCGCAGGCCGACCCGGGCTGCCCGCGCTCGCCGCACCGCCCCTCGTCGCGCTCGGCCTCCTCGCGGTCGGGGCCGTGCTCGTGCTGCGCTGGTGGCGCGGGCTGGAGTCGCTCGGCGCGACCGTCCTGCGCGCGCAGAGCTCGGTCGCGGACCAGGTGGGCGGAGCCGTGCTCTCGTTCGACACCCGGGACCTCGGCCGCGCCCTGCGTCGAGCCGGGGCGGCCCGCGTGCGCGTCCGGCGCCCGCACCGGTTCGCCGCCGTGCGCGGCGCCTTCGCCGCGGTGGTGGCGGCCGACCTCGTGCTCCTCGGGCGCAGCCCGTCCGCCCTCGCCCAGCTCGTCGGACTCGGCGCGCTGACCGTCGTCGCCCAGCAGGTCCCCGGACTCGGCTCGGGGTTCGGCCTCTTCGCGGTGCTGGTCGTGGCGGGCCTCGGCGCGGCCGTGCTCGGCGCCGAGGGGGCGCGTACCGCGGAGATGGCGCCCGTCGTCGACGCCCTCGTGCCGCTCGCCGCGCGCTGGACCCGGCTCGCGCGCACCCTCGTCCCCGTCCTCACGGCCGCCGTGTGCCTCCTCGCGGGGTCGGTCCCGCTGGTGGTCGCGACGGGAGACGCGCGGTGGGTCGCGCTCGGCGCGCTCACGGCGGTGGTCCAGGGCGCCGCCGCCGTGCGGAGCGCCTACCGCGAACCGCCGAACTGGGGCGGCCCGCTGCTCGCGACACCCGCGGGAGGGGTGCCCACGGGCGCCGCCGCGGTGCTGCGCAAGGGGCCGGACGTCGCGGTCCTCGGCGCCGTGCCCCTCGGGGTGGCTCTCCTCGTGGGCGTCCCCGGCTGGGGCGCGGTCGTCGCCCAGGCGGTCGCGGGGGTGCTGGCACTCGCGGTCGCGACGCACGTGCGCGCGGCACGCTGACCCCGACCTGCGCCGCCGGGAGGGTCGTCAGGCGACGACCGGTGCCTCGACGACCCGGCCGTCTGCCAGGTGCACGCGGGCGTCGACCGGGTCGAGGGTCGCCTCGTCGTGCGTGACGAGCAGGGTCGCGGCGTCGAGCTCGCGGGCGAGACGCACCACGAGCTCCACGACCTGCACGCCGCGTTCGTGGTCGAGCGCCGAGGTCGGCTCGTCGACGAGGAGCACCTGGGGGTCGTTCATGAGCGCGCGGGCGATCGCGACCCGCTGGCGCTGACCGCCCGAGAGGTGCTCCGGACGACGGTCCGCGCGATCGGCGACGCCCACCGCGTCGAGCAGGGCGAGCGCGTGCGCACGGCGCGACGCGGCGGGTCGGCCACGCAGGTGGCTCATGAGCTCGAGCTGCTCCAGCACGGTGAGCGACGCCACGAGCTGCGGCTGCTGGAACACGATCCCGATGCGCTCGCGGCGCAGGGCGGCCGCCCGGTCCGCGGCACGTCGCGCCCGACGGCGGGACCCGCGACCGGTTCCCGGAGTGCTCCGCGGGTCCCCCGGTCCGTCGAGCGGCGCGCTGACGACGTCCTTCCCGACCCGTACGACGCCGGACGTGGGCGGCGTGAGGGTGGCGGCGACGGCCAGCAGGCTGGACTTGCCCGCGCCCGAGGGGCCGAGCAGCGCCGTGGTCGTGCCGGACGGCACGGTGAGCGTGACGTCGTCCACGGCGACGAGGACGCCGTCTCCGTCGGGGTAGGCGAGGCGGATGTGGTCGAGCGTGAGGTCCACGGGAGCTCCTGGTTGTCGGGGGCGGACGGCTGGGCGGGTGCCTGATTGCGGGACGGGACGGTGTGCAGCGCGGGGGTGGCCGGTCAGCGCGCGGCGAGCGCCGCGTGCGGGTCGACGCGCGCGACGCGCGTCACGGCGAGCACCGCGCCGAGCCCACCGAGGGCGACGAGCACGACGGCGGGGACGAGCGTCGTCGAGAGTTCGACGACGACGGGCATGACGCGCGCCGCGAGCAGGCCGGCCCCGGCCGCTAGCGCCGTGCCGAGCCCGACGCCGACGCCGAGCACGACGGCGGCCTGGCCGATCGCGTCGCGCAGGAGATAGCGCGTCGAGGCGCCCAGGGCCCGCAGCACGGCGACGTCTCCGGCGCGCTGGATGGTCCAGACCGTGAAGAACGCGCCGACGACGAGCGCGGAGATGGCGAGGAGGAAGACCTGCATGAGCGTCAGCGAGAGGTTCTCGGCGGTGAACGAGGAGATGGCCGAGCGCGCCTCTCGCGGCGTCGCCGTGACCGTCCCGAGCTCCGCGTCGGCCGCGGCGAGGGCGTCCGCCGACGGCGGGTCGTCCCCGAACCGGAGCGCGACGACGGTCGCCGTCGGGCCGGCCTGCGCACCGTCCTCGGCGGCGCCGCCGCCGCGCGCGCCGACCGCCTGCCAGTCGTCGAGGGAGACCCACACGACGGGCGTGTGGGAGAAGTCGGCCTCGACGTCCTCGACCGCGGCGACGCGCAGGTCGAGCGGTCCGGCTCCGACCTGGTCGCCGACGTCCGCACCCAGCGCGTCGGCGGCGCCGCGCGAGAGCACGACCGTCCCGGCGGAGACGTCGGCGCCCCCGTCGCCCGCTCCTGGCACCAGGCCCGAGCCCGGCCGGACGCCGAACGCAGTGACCGCGGCCGTGCTCTCGCCCGACGCGCGCACGGTCGCGACGCCCAGCGGCTCCGCGGTCCGGACACCGGGGACGTCGGCCCACGCCTCCTGCTGGGCGGACGTGACCTCGGACTCGGTGAAGGTCGGCGAGGCGCCCTCGGCCGGTGGCGCGAAGGCGAGGCGGTCGACGGGCAGCTCCGTCACGGCCGACGTGCTCGCGCGGCCGAGCCCGGCGGTGAGCGCCGCGAGGAACGCGACGAGGAACGTGATGAGCGCGACGACCGTGATCATGAGCGCGAAGCGCCCGCGGGCGTGGCGCAGGTCGCGCAGGGCGAGGAACACGCGGAAGACCTCCTGGGTCGGTGGGGTGGCGGGCGGCGGCGCGGCAAGCGCGATCCGTCCGCGCGCCGTGGGTGTCCCGACGTCCCGTCCACGGTCTCGCGGCACGGCTCGCCCCGGATCGCCGAGGCGGTCGGTCCTGCGTCGCCGCGGGGTGGAGCCGCGCATCGACCGTTCGGACGATGCCGGGCCGGGGCGGCGTGGCTAGGGTGTCGCCGTGATGCCGACCGCGCCCTCGACCCCCGCTGCCGCGCCCGGCGGGCACGGAGGGCACGGCGCGCGCGTCGTGCCGGCGGCCACCCGGTGGCTGCGCCGCGGCCTGGACGTCCTCCTCGTCGGTCTGCTCGCGCTGTCGCTCGCCGGTGCCCTCGCCACGGCGGGCACGGCGCGGGGTGTCGTGGCCGTCGTGCTGTGCGCCGCGCTGCTCGCGCTCTACGTGCTGGGCCGGCGCCGCCTGCCGCTCCCGGACGACGTCGGAGCGCCCCGGGGCGCCTGGTGGCCCGCGGGCGCGTGGGTGACCGGGCTCGTCGTGCTGTGGGTCGCGCTGTGCCTCACCTCGGTCACGGCGGTGTGGGTCGCGTTCCCGCTGATGTTCGTCGCGATGCACGTGCTCGGCCCGCGCCGGGGCCCGGTCGCCGTCGGCGCGATCGTGCTCCTCGTGGTCGCGGTCATGGTGGCGTACACGGCGAACCTCGCGCTGCCGTTCGTGCTGGGCCCGGCCATCGGCGGGGCCGTCGCGGTCGTCGTCGTGCTCGCGCTCGAGGCGGTCGTGCGCGAGTCGCAGGAGCGCCAGCGCACGCTCGACGAGCTCGTCCGCGCGCGCGACGAGCTCGCCACGGCCGAGCGCGAGCGCGCCGTCGCGGGCGAGCGGGAACGGCTCGCGCGCGAGATCCACGACACGCTCGCCCAGGGCTTCTCCTCGGCCGAGCTGCTCCTGCGCGCCGCGCAGACCGCGCTCGACGCCGGCGACGTGGCCACCGCGCGCGGGTACGTCGAGCAGACGCGGGACGTCGCGCGGCACAACCTCGCCGAGGCGCGCCGCGTGGTCCGTGCGCTCGCGCCCGCCGACCTCGCGTCGTCGAACCTCGTCGACGCGCTGCGCCGCACCTCGGCGCGCACGGCGTCCCGCATCGCGGCGCACGGGGACGGAGGCCCTGACGTCGTCGTGCAGGTGAGCGGCGACCCCGTGGCGCTGCCGACCGACGTCGAGGCGGCGCTGCTGCGCGTCGCCCAGTCCGCGCTCGCCAACGTCGAGCAGCACGCGGACGCGTCGCGCGTCGCGGTCACGCTGAGCTTCCTGGCCGGTGTCGCGCCGGGGGAGGAGGCCGTCGCCCTCGACGTGGTCGACGACGGGCGCGGCTTCGACCCCGACGGCCTCCCCGGCCGCTCCGAGGACGGGCCGGGGCCGTCGGGAGGGTTCGGCCTCGTAGCGATGCGTGCGCGGCTCGCCGAGCTCGGTGGCACGCTGTCCGTGGAGTCCGCGCCGGGCACAGGGACCGCGGTCGCGGCCTGGGTGCCGCTCGCACCCGCCGAGGACGAGGAGGCGCGATGACCGGTCCGGCCGTCGTCGAGGTCGTGCTGGCGGACGACCACCCGGTCGTCCGCACGGGCCTGCGCGCCGTCCTCGAGGCGGAGCCGGACGTGCGCGTCGTCGCCGAGGTCGGCTCGGCCGAGGAGCTCCTCGCCGGTCTGCGCGCGGGGCTGCGGGCCGACGTGGTGCTCCTCGACCTCCAGTTCGGGCCCGGGCGGCTCGGGGGAGTCGACGCGGTCCGCGAGATCGTCGCGGCCGA
The DNA here is from genome assembly GCF_025818875.1 of Cellulosimicrobium sp. SH8. Classification (NCBI taxonomy): domain Bacteria; kingdom Bacillati; phylum Actinomycetota; class Actinomycetes; order Micrococcales; family Promicromonosporaceae; genus Cellulosimicrobium; species Cellulosimicrobium sp. SH8. Next base: position 94,394 of record NZ_JAMXMH010000010.1, read on the forward strand.
CGGACCGGCCGTGCTCGTCGTGACGACCTACGACGCGGACGCCGACATCCTCGCGGCCGTCGAGGCGGGCGCGCGCGGCTACCTGCTCAAGGACGCGCCGACGCAGGAGCTCGTCGCCGCCGTGCGCGCCGCGGCGGCGGGCGAGGTCGCGCTCGGTCCGGCCGTCCAGCGGCGCCTGCTCGGGCGCCTGCGCAGCCCGGGCACGGCGCTCACCGCGCGCGAGCTGGAGGTGCTCTCGCTCGTCGCCGAGGGGCGCACCAACGACCAGATCGCGCGCGAGCTGTTCCTCTCGCGCGCGACCGTGAAGACCCACCTCGTGCACGTCTACGACAAGCTCGGCGCGCCCTCGCGCACCGCCGCCGTCGCCGAGGCACGTCGCCGCGGCCTCCTGCGGGGGTAGGCGCGGGTACGTCTTCGCCCGCGTCGCGCCCCCGCGTGTCACGGGACCGCGCGCGGCACCCTCCCTCCGGGTGAGCGGCGCCGTCGTGCACGGCGTCCGTCGCGGCCGCGTGATCCCCGGGCCGCAGTCCAGGGGGCGGTCGCACACGCCCCTGCGCGAGCGCTCGCCGCCGGCGGGGGCGCACGGCGGCCCGCCGCGCGGGCCGCACGACGACCTCCCACAGAGAGGCAGAGCCATGGAGGCTCAGCAGCACGCGGCGCCACCCGGCGCAGGCACCATCGCCGAGACGGTGGTCGACGACGTCGCCCCCGACGCGGTCGACCAGGCGTCCACCCCGGTCGGCCGGACCGTCCGGAGCGTCGGTCACGGCTCGGCCGTCGCGCCCGACGACGCCGTGCCCGATCAGGACGCGCACGCGGACGTGGACCCCGCGGAGTCGAACGCCCCGCTCCTGCCCGCGGCGGAGGCCGCGGTCGCGCGGGACCACGCGCTCCACCGCTACGACTCCACGACCGCGTTCGACTACCTGTTCCCGGAGCTCGCGGAGAGCTTTCCCGCCTTCCACCTGCCGGTGGGCGACGGGGCGACGACGTCCACGGTCGAGGCGCTGAAAGCGCTCGGCGCATCGATGGTCGCCCGGCCGGTCGCGGTGCCCGGACAGCCACCACGGGACCTCAACTCCCACGTCCCGGCGGTGTACACGTACTGGGGCCAGTTCATCGACCACGACATCACGCTCAACACGAACGGCCCGGACACGGCGTCCGGCCGCGACGGCGACCAGGCCCTCGGCGACGTCGACGCCGTCCCGTTCCAGGTCTTCGCGCCGCGGGTCGTCGTCCGTTCGCTCCACAACGGGCGGCACCCCGCGCTCAACCTCGACTCGTTGTACGGCAGCGGCCCGGTGTTCGCGGGGGAGCGCGGCTACCGGACCACCCGCAGCGAGGCGTCCTACGTCCCGGGGTCCGCCAAGCTCCGGCTCGGGCGCATCTCCACCGAGCCGCTCGTGATCCCGGGCGGGCCGTCCTTCTCGCTCGTCGAGCCCGGCGGCGACGCCCAGCGCGACCTGCCGCGCGACGCGCAGGGGGCACCGCTCGTCCCGGACGGGCGCAACGACGAGAACCTCGTCGTGGCCCAGCTCCACCTCGCGATGATCCGCTTCCACAACGCCGTCGTGGACTGGGTGGACGACGTCGAGCCGTGGACGCGGCTCACGGGCGGGGAGCGCGGCGTCTTCGAGCGCGCGAGCCAGCTCGTGCGCTGGCACTACCAGTGGCTCGTGGTCAACGACTACCTGCGCACCCTCACCAAGCCGGGGGTGCTCGACGCGACGCTCCTGCGCGACACGTCGTTCTTCCGTCCCCGCTACCCGATCTCGATGCCCCTCGAGTTCGCCGTCGCGGCGTTCCGGTTCGGGCACTCGATGATCCGCGACTCGTACGACTACAACGTCAACTTCACCGGGCCGCCGCCCCGGAACGCGAGCCTGGTCCAGCTCTTCCAGTTCACGGGCAGCGGCGGCAGCCTGCGTGCCGGGCCGGCGGGCGACCCCGCGCTGCCGTCCAACTGGCCGATCGAGTGGGCCCGCTTCGTGGACAAGGGCGACCCCTCGCCCTTCCGGGCCGCGGAGAAGATCGACACGTTCCTCGCGCCGAGCCTCGGCGACCTCGTCAAGGAGGGGAACCTGCCGCCCGAGCCGCCCGCGCACACGCCGGCCCAGCTCGTGGCCAGCGCGCTGCAGAAGCAGCTCGCGCAGCGCAACCTGCTGCGCGGCTACATGCTCGCGCTGCCCACGGGCGAGGCCGTCGCCACGGCGCTCGGCGTCACCCCGCTCACCCCGGTCCAGCTCGAGGACCGGGCGGGCGACGACGTGAAGCAGGCGCTCGCGGCCCTGCGCGACGGCGACCACGGCGGCACCCCGCTGTGGTACTACGTCCTCAAGGAGGCCGAGCTCCAGGGCAACGGGAGCTTCCTCGGCGAGGTCGGCAGCCGCGTGCTCGCGGAGACGTTCGTGTACCTGCTGCGCCAGGACGACACGTCCTACGTCCGGGCGAGCAACCACTGGACGCCGGCGCAGGGCGTGCACTTCGAGGACGGGTCCCTCGTCCTCACCCTGCCGGACCTGCTCCGGTTCGCCGGCGTGCTGCCCGACGCGGCGGGCAGGTTCCGCGGCGACGGGACGGCGGGACACGACGGCGCCGCCTGACGCGCGGCCGCCGTGAGCCCACGGGATCCGCGGCGGGAGCGGCACGAGAGCCACGCCGGGGTCACGTGGGGATCACGCGGACCGCGACCGGGACGAGGCGGCGCGTCCACCTGGTAAGATGGATGCGCCGTCTGACCGGCCGCGGATCCAGAGAGCCCCGGGAGAACCGTCCCGGCGCACCGCGCAACGAACCCGAAGGAGAACCGTGCCGCTCGACACTGCCACGAAGCAGCGCATCATGACCGAGTACGCGACGAGCGAGGGCGACACCGGTTCGCCCGAGGTCCAGGTCGCGCTCCTCACGCAGCGCATCAAGGACCTCACCGAGCACCTCAAGGAGCACAAGCACGACCACCACAGCCGTCGTGGTCTGCTCCTCCTCGTCGGCCAGCGCCGTCGCCTCCTCGGCTACCTGCAGAAGGTCGACATCAACCGCTACCGCAGCCTCATCGAGCGCCTCGGTCTGCGTCGCTGACACGACTCCGCCAGCCCGGTCCCTGCGGGGACCGGGCTGGTCTGGTGTGATGTACCCGTCACACCTCGGCTGAGCACCACCCAGCCGCACACCACCCACCGCGCCGCCGGCCTCTCGTTCGGTCCTCGGTAGTGGCTCACGGACCCCCGCGGTCTCGTCTCCGGACGTGATCGCGCGGGAACCGCCGTGGACCTCGATCGAAGACCGCCGAGCGTCGAGTGCGACCGGAGCCCCCGCGCCACGCGCGCCGGGGCGCGGACCGGAACCCTCGACAGGGGCTACCCGGGCGGCGCTTCGAGAAAGGGAGGGCACCCGTGGAGGGTCCCGAGATCCAGTTCGCCGAGGCCACGATCGACAACGGTCGCTTCGGCACCCGCACCGTCCGGTTCGAGACCGGGCGCCTCGCCCGTCAGGCCGCCGGCTCCGTCGCCGCGTACCTCGACGACGAGACCATGCTCCTGTCGGCCACGACGGCCGGCAAGCACCCCAAGGACCAGTTCGACTTCTTCCCGCTGACGGTGGACGTCGAGGAGCGCATGTACGCCGCGGGCCGTATCCCCGGCTCGTTCTTCCGCCGCGAGGGCCGCCCCTCGACGGACGCGATCCTCGCGTGCCGCCTCATCGACCGCCCGCTGCGCCCGCTGTTCGTCAAGGGCCTGCGCAACGAGGTCCAGGTCGTCATCACGGTCCTCGCGCTCCACCCGGACGACGCGTACGACACGCTCGCGATCAACGCCGCCTCGGCGTCGACGCAGATCTCCGGCCTGCCGTTCTCCGGCCCGGTCGGCGCGGTCCGCATCGCGCTGGTCGACGGCCAGTGGGTCGCGTTCCCCAAGTACTCCGACAAGGAGCGCGCGGTCTTCGACATGGTCGTGGCCGGCCGTGTCGTCGGCGACGACGTGGCGATCGCGATGATCGAGGCCGAGGCCACCGACGGTGCCTGGGGCCTCGTCAAGGACGAGGGCGTCGGCGCGCCGACCGAGGAGGTCGTCGCCGAGGGCATCGAGGCGGCCAAGCCGTTCATCAAGGCCCTGTGCGACGCGCAGTCGGCGCTCGCGGCCCAGGCTGCGAAGCCGGTCAAGGAGTACCCGGTCTTCCTGGACTACCAGGACGACGCGTTCGCCGCGGTCGAGGCCGAGGTCTCCACGGACCTGCGCGCCGCGCTCGCCATCGCGGACAAGCAGGACCGCGAGAACCGTCTCGACGAGATCAAGAACGAGATGGTCGGCAAGCTCCAGGCCGGGTTCGACGGCCGCGAGAAGGAGCTCTCCGCCGCGTACCGCTCGCTCCAGAAGAAGCTCGTGCGCCAGCGCGTGCTCACCGAGGGCGTGCGCATCGACGGCCGTGGGCTCGCGGACATCCGCACCCTCTCGGCCGAGGTCGAGGTGCTCCCGCGCGTGCACGGCTCCGCGCTCTTCGAGCGTGGCGAGACCCAGATCATGGGCGTCACCACGCTGAACATGCTCCGCATGGAGCAGCAGATCGACTCGCTCGGTCCGGAGACGCGCAAGCGCTACATGCACAACTACAACTTCCCGCCCTACTCGACCGGCGAGACCGGCCGCGTGGGCAGCCCGAAGCGCCGCGAGATCGGCCACGGTGCGCTCGCCGAGCGTGCCCTCGTGCCGGTGCTCCCGAGCCGCGAGGAGTTCCCGTACGCGATCCGCCAGGTGTCCGAGGCCCTCGGCTCCAACGGCTCGACGTCGATGGGCTCCGTGTGCGCCTCGACGCTCTCGCTCCTCAACGCGGGCGTGCCGCTGCGCGCCCCCGTCGCGGGCATCGCGATGGGCCTCATCTCCGACACGGTGGACGGTGAGACCCGCTACGCGGCGCTCACCGACATCCTCGGGGCCGAGGACGCGTTCGGCGACATGGACTTCAAGGTCGCCGGCACGCGCGAGTTCGTCACGGCCATCCAGCTCGACACCAAGCTCGACGGCATCCCCGCCTCGGTGCTCGCCGGTGCGCTGACCCAGGCGCGCGACGCGCGCCTGACGATCCTCGACGTCCTCGCCGAGGCCATCGACGTGCCCGACGAGATGTCCCCGAACGCCCCGCGCGTCATCTCCGTGAAGGTGCCGGTCGACAAGATCGGCGAGGTCATCGGCCCCAAGGGCAAGATGATCAACCAGATCCAGGAGGAGACGGGCGCGGACATCTCCATCGAGGACGACGGCACCGTGTACATCGGTGCCACCGACGGCCCGTCGGCCGAGGCCGCCCGCGCGGCGATCAACGCGATCGCCAACCCGCACGTCCCGGAGATCGGCGAGCGCTTCGTCGGCACGGTCGTCAAGACGACGTCGTTCGGCGCGTTCATCTCGCTCTCCCCGGGCAAGGACGGTCTGCTGCACATCAGCCAGATCCGCAAGCTCGTGGGTGGCAAGCGCGTCGAGAACGTCGAGGACGTGCTGTCCATCGGCCAGAAGGTCCAGGTCGAGATCGGCGAGATCGACCCGCGCGGCAAGCTCTCGCTGCACGCCGTGGTCGAGGAGGAGGCTCCGGCCGACGCTCCCGCGACCGAGGGCGCGGACGCCTGACGTGCCCTGGGACCTCCCGCTCGTCCCGGCGGGTGACGCCGGGGCCGAGCTGACCGCCGGGCAGGACGGCGCGACGATCCGTCGCTCCGTCCTGCCCGGCGGGGTCCGCGTGCTCACCGAGTCCATGCCGGGCCTGCGCTCGGCGACGATGGGCGCGTGGGTCGGCGTCGGCTCGCGCGACGAGACCGACGGCCACTTCGGCTCGACGCACTTCCTCGAGCACCTGCTGTTCAAGGGCACCGCGCGCCGGTCGGCGATGGACATCGCCGAGGCCTTCGACGCCGTCGGCGGCGAGGCCAACGCCGCGACCGGCAAGGAGCACACGTGCTACTACGCGCGCGTGCTCGACGCCGACCTGCCCATGGCGGTCGACGTCATCGCCGACATGGTGACGTCCGCGCGCCTGGACCCCGACGAGCTCGAGACCGAGCGCGGCGTGATCCTCGAAGAGCTCGCGATGAACGACGACGACCCGTCGGACGTCGTGCACGAGGAGTTCGCCGCCGCGGTCCTCGGGGGCCACGCCCTCGGCCGGCCCATCGGCGGCACCCCGGACACGATCAACGCGGTCCCGCGCGACGCCGTCTGGGAGCACTACCGCTGGCACTACCGCCCCGAGACGCTCGTCGTCGCGGCGGCGGGCGGGGTCGACCACGACACGCTGGTCGCCCAGGTGGGTCAGGCGCTGCTCGACGGCGGCTGGCCGCTCGACGCGGCCGCCGCGCCGCGCGCCCGACGCGACCCGGCCGATCCCGCCCTGGCGGGCGTCGGGGCGGCGGGCGTCGAGCTGTCGGTCCACCGGGCCGTCGAGCAGGCGAACGTCGTCATCGGCGGCACCGGCCTGTCGGCGACGGACGACCGCCGCTTCACGCTCTCCGTGCTGAGCGCGGTGCTGGGCGGCGGCATGAGCTCGCGCCTGTTCCAGGAGATCCGCGAGAAGCGCGGTCTCGCGTACTCGACGTACTCGTTCGCCTCCGGTCACGGCGGCATCGGCACGTTCGGTCTCTACGCCGGGTGCGCGCCGTCGAAGGTCGACGAGGTCACGGCCCTGCTCCACTCCGAGCTCGACCGGCTCGCGGACGGCGGCATCACCGGCGCGGAGCTCGACCGCAGCATCGGCCAGCTCTCCGGCGGCATGGTGCTCGGCCTCGAGGACTCCGGCTCGCGCATGAGCAGGCTCGGCAAGGCCGAGCTCGTCTACGGCGAGCTCCTGAGCGTCGAGGAGTCGCTCGACGCGGTCCGCTCGGTCACGGCCGACGACGTGCAGAAGCTGGCCGGCGAGCTCGCCTCGCGGCCGCGGTCCGTCGTGCGCGTCGGACCGTTCGGCGGCTGACCCTCGCCTGCCACGGCGTCTCGCGACGGCCGTCCTCCTGCGCGGAGGGCGGCCGCCGTCGTGCTGTGGGCAGGCCCACTGCCCGGCGAGGCGGACGCGGCGCCGGTCCGCCCGCGCACCGGCGATAGGGTGACGGGCGTGAGCGACCAGAGCATCCCCGCGCCCGATCCCGCCCCGACCGCCCCCGGCAAGGAGCCCGGTCGCCCGCTGCGGGTCGCCGTCCTCGGTGCCGCCGGGCGGATGGGCGCGACCGTCTGCGCGGCCGTCGAGGGCGCGGCGGACCTCGAGCTCGTCGCACGCCTCGACGCGGGCGACGAGGTCGCGGCCGCGACGCTCGGCGGCGCGGACGTCGCCGTCGACTTCACCGTCCCGTCCGCGACCGAGGCGAACGTCCACGCGCTGATCGACGCGGGCGTGCACGCCGTCGTCGGGACGACGGGCTGGACGGAGGAGAGCCGCGGGCGCGTCGTCGCGCACCTCGGGCGCGCCGCCGCGGCCGGTGCACCGGGACTCGGCGTGCTCATCGCACCGAACTTCGGCCTGTCGGCCGTCCTCGCGATGACGTTCGCTGCCAAGGCCGCGCGGTACTTCGAGTCGGCCGAGGTGATCGAGCTCCACCACCCGGACAAGGTCGACGCGCCGTCGGGCACCGCCCGGCACACCGCCGCGGCGATCGCTGCGGCGCGCGCCGACGCGGGCGTCGCGGCGAGCCCTGACGCGACGGAGGCGGGCTGGGAGGCGCGCGGTGCCGACGTCGACGGCGTGCGCGTGCACGCCGTGCGCCTGCGCGGCCTCGTCGCGCACGAGGAGATCTTGTTCGGCAACGCGGGCGAGCAGCTCGTCATCCGGCAGGACTCGTTCGACCGCGTCTCCTTCATGCCCGGCGTCCTGCTCGCCGTCCGCGAGGTCGGCGGCCGACCAGGCCTGACCGTCGGGCTCGAGAACGTGCTGGACCTGGCGTGAGCGCGCCCGGCGGTCCGGTCGGTCCTGACGCCGACGGCGGCAGCGACGACGGCCGTCCGGAGGGGACGACCGGACGGTCGCGCGCCGCCCGGCCCTGGAAGGCGATCGTCGGCGCGGGGCTCGTGACGCTCCTGCTCGCGCTCTACGTGTGGCAGGTGGCGGGGCGTGCCGCGGCGCTGATCGGCACGGGCGAGCCCGTCGCGATGGTGATCGGTGCGGGTGTGCTCGTCCTGCCGCTGCTCGTGGTCGGGCTCGTGGGTCGCGAGTTCCTGCTCGCCGGGACCGTGCAGCGCATGGCGGACGATCTTGCCGCCCGAGGCCGCCTGCCGGTCGACGACCTGCCCCGCTCGCCGGGCGGCCGGATCGACCGGGAGGCCGCGGACGCGGCGTTCGGGCCCTACCGCGACGCGGTCGACGCCGATCCGCAGAGCTGGGAGGCGTGGTACCACCTGGCGTTCGCCTATGACGCGGCGCGCGACCGCCGTCGGGCGCGCGAGGCGCTGCGCAAGGCCGCGGCGCTCTACCGTGCCCGTCGCTGACCGGGGCGGTCCACCACGCACGAGGTAGCCCGCCTGCTGGAGCGCCTCACGCCTGGTGGAGCGCGTCGGCGGGTCAGAGGCTGGTCCAGCAGTAGAGCCGGTGGCCCGCGTCGTCCGCCTGGACGCACAGCCTCGCGAGCCGGCGCAGGGCGTCGGCCAGGTCGGCGGGGTCGGAGCCTTCCAGCTCCTCGGTCGCGGCCCAGCGCACGGCGACGGCGTCGAGGTCGGTCGGGGTCGCCGCGGCGAGCACCGTGACGAGCTCCGCGGTGACCGCGACGACCCACGGGCCCTCGTCTCCCGCGCTCGCGACGAGCTCCCCGTGCCGGAGGTCGCTCTTCGCCTCGGCGTACGGTCGGTCCGTGAGGAGGCCTGCGAGCGTGCCCAGCACGACGAACGGGTCGATGCCCTTGAGCTCGACCGTGGGGAACACCGGCTGGTTCGTCAGCGGGTCGGGGCTGCTGGGGCCCGTACGTGCCGCGCTCCCGGCCTGCGCGTCGTCGGGTGCGGAGAAGTAGTCGGTGAGGATGCCCATGGCGGTCGATCCTCGCAGGTCACGCACCCGAACGGGTCACGGCGGTGTCACGGGTGCGTGACGAACCGTCGCGCCACCCCTCAGATCTCGGCGGCCCAGCGGCGCTCGACGACGTCCCGCACCCCGGTCGCGAGGGTGCGCGTCCGCCCGTCGGGACCGAGCCCGGCTCCGGCGAGGAAGGTCTCGCGCGCGGTGTCGCCGTCGAGCACCCACGTGACGACCTCCTCCGCGCCGTCGCGGCGCAGCCGGTCGACCGCCGCGGCGAGCAGGCGCGACCCGTGCCCGCCGCGCTGGTGGCGCGGCTCGACCTCGAGCGCGAGGACCTGGCCGGGGGCCACGGCGGCGAACCCGACGACGTCGGCCCCGGCGCACGCGACGAGCACGCCGAAGCCCGGGCCGGGGGGCGAGGAGATCGCGGCGGCCCACTGCTCGCGCATCCGCACGGTGTCGAGGGCGTCGAGCACGTCCTCGCCGAGGACCTCGTCGTGCGACGAGCGCCACGCGCCCACCTGGATCGCGGTCATCGCGACGTCGTCGCCGGGGACGGCAGGGCGGACCGAGACGTCGGCTGTCTCGCGGAAGAGGCTCACGGGTTCACCCTACGAGACCTCGGGGGTCCCTCCAGCCGGGATCATCCCCAGCCGAGGGCACGCAGACCCGCGGCCGTGGCGGCGGCGAGGACCACGACGACGATGAACGGCGCGCGCAGCGCGAGCGCGACGGCGGCCACGCCGAGCGCGGGCAGGCGCGCGTCCACGACCAGTGCCTGCCCGTCGCCGACCGTCTGCACCGCGACGAGCGCGGCGAGGAGCGCGGCGGTCACGAGCGCCGCCGTGCGCGCGACGCGCTCGTCGGCGAGCCAGTGCTCGGGCACGAGGTGCCCGGCGAGCTTGAGCGCGAAGCACACGGCGGACGCCACCAGCACGACGACCCAGACGGTCGCTGACGTCATGACGACTCCTTCCCGGGGCGCCCGTCGGCAGGCGGTACCGACGACCCGCCCGACGGGCCGCGCCGGCGCCGCGCGTCCACCTGCCCGATGACGATCGCGACGGCGGCGGCTGCGAGCACCGGCACGCCGCCCGGCGCGACCGGGATGAGCAGGACCGCGACGAGGACGGCCGCCGCCGCGGCCAGCTGCATCGCGCGCGCCGCGAGGCGGGGCCACAGGAGAGCCAGGAACGCGGCGGCCGCGGCCGCGTCGAGGCCCCACGCGCGCGGGTCGCCGAGCGCGTCGCCCGCGAGCGCCCCGACGAGCGTCATGGCGTTCCAGAGCACGAAGATCCCGACGCCCGTCCACCAGAACCCGGCCCGGACGGCGCGGCGCGAGCGCTGGGCGGTCGCGACCGCGGTCGACTCGTCGATCGTGAACTGCGCCGCGACCACCTTGTGCCACGAGCGCAGCGCGAGCAGGGGGCCGAGCTGCGCCCCGTAGAGGGCGTTGCGGACCCCGAGGAAGCCCGCGGTGGCGATCGCGGCACCCGGGGCGCCGCCCGCGCCGACCACGCCGATGAGCGCGAACTGCGACCCGCCCGAGAACATGAGCAGGCTCAGCGCCATGGTCTGCGCGACGTCGAGGCCCGCGACCACGGACAGCGCCCCGAACGAGATGCCGTACAGACCCGTGGCGACGGACACCGACACGGCCTGGCGGACCGCGGCGCGGACCTCGTCCTCGACGGCGTGCTCGACGGCGTCCGTCACCTCGGCGTCGAGCGACGCCGGGGCGTCGGGCTCGGCGCCGGGGCGCGGGACGTCGTCGGGCCGGCTCATGCGTGCGGGTCGGCCGGGCCCTCGCCCGCCGCGGCGGCGTTGGCGGCGCGCTGGTGCGCGGTGAGGGACATGCGGTCGATGGCCGCGAGCGCGAGCGCCGAGACGACGAACGCGAGGTGGATGATCGTCTGCCACAGCATGGTCTCGGACGTGATGCGGTTGCTCGACGACTCGATGAACGTGCGCAGCAGGTGGATCGAGGAGATGCCGATGATCGACATCGCGAGCTTGGTCTTGAGCACGTTCGCGTTGACGTGGCTCAGCCACTCCGGCTGGTCGGGGTGGTTGTCGAGCCGGATGCGCGACACGAACGTCTCGTAGCCGCCGACGATCACCATGATGAGCAGGTTCGAGATCATGACGACGTCGACGAGGCCGAGGACGGCCAGCATGATCTCCTCAGCACCGTACGTGTGCGTCTCGAGCTGGTGCGTGTCCGCGTTCATCGCCGACACCTCGCCCGTGAAACCGCCGACGATGAGGTGCCAGAGCTCCTTGAGGAACTGCCAGACGTAGACGACCTGGGCGACGATGAGGCCGAAGTAGAGCGGGGCCTGGAGCCAACGGGACGCGAAGATCATGTAGCCGACGGCCGTGACGCGGGCGTTCGGGGCAGGGGTGTTCGGGCTGGTGGTCAGCGCGGGCGACGAGGGCACGGGCGTGGGCTCTCCGGGAGTCGGTGGCGGGGGAGCGTCAGGCTACCAACGCGGGGTGTCGGCACGTCGTCGGGCATCACGCCAACCGCGCGTGCCGTCGCGCACGTCGCGGCTCAGAGCGCGACGTACACGGTCTCGAGGTACTCCTCGAGACCCGCCTCGCCGCCCTCGCGGCCCAGGCCCGACTGCTTGACCCCGCCGAACGGCGCGCTCGCGTCGGAGACCAGGCCGCGGTTGATGCCGATCATCCCGGCCTCGACCTCCTCGGACACGCGCACGGCGCGGTCGAGCGAGGACGTGTACGCGTAGGCGGCGAGGCCGTACTCGGTGGCGTTCGCGAGCGCGAGGCCCTCGTCGTCGTCGCCGAACGCGACGACCGGTGCCACGGGCCCGAAGATCTCCTCGGTGACGACGCGCGCGTCCGGGTCGACGCCGGACAGGACGGTCGGGGCGTAGAAGTACCCCGTGGACCGCGGCCGGTCGGCGCCCGTGAGGACCTGGGCGCCGCCGTCGGACGCGGCGTCGACGAGCTCGGCGACCTTGTCCACGGCCTTCGCCTCGATGAGCGGGCCGACCTGCGTCCCGTCCTGCGCGCCCGGGCCGACGCGCAGGCGCTCGAACGCGGTGGCGAGCCGCTGGGCGAACTCGCGCGCGACGGCGTCGTGCACGAGGAACCGGTTGGCCGCGACGCACGACTGGCCCGCGTTGCGCAGCTTCGCGACGAGCGCGCCCTCGACCGCGGCGTCGAGGTCCGCGTCGGCGAACACGAGGAACGGCGCGTTGCCGCCGAGCTCCATCGAGGTCCGGAGCACCTGGGGCGCCGCCTTCTCGAGCAGCGTGCGACCGACGGCCGTGGAGCCCGTGAACGACAGCTTGCGCAGGCGCTCGTCGGCGAGGAGCGGCTCGGTGACGTCCGCGGCGCGCGACGACGGGACGACGTTGACGACGCCGGTCGGCAGCCCGCGGTCCGCGAGCTCGGACCGGATGACCTCGGCGACGAGCGCCGTCGTCAGCGGCGTGAGCCGGGCAGGTTTGATCACGACGGTGCAGCCCGCGGCGAGCGCCGGCCCGATCTTGCGCGTCGCCATCGCGATGGGGAAGTTCCACGGGGTGACGAGCAGCGCCGGACCCACGGGCCGGCGGAAGACGAGCTGCCGGTTGCCCCCGGCCGGGGCCGTGCGGGCGAGGCCCTCGGCCCGCACCGCCTGCTCGGCGTACCAGCGCAGGAAGTCGGCGCCGTAGAGCACCTCGGCGCGCGCCTCGGCGAGCGGCTTGCCGCACTCGGCCGTGATGAGCGCGGCGACGTCGTCGGCGCGCGCGACGACCCGGTCGTAGACGGCGCGCAGCACCTCGCCCCGCTCGCGCGGGGGCGTGGCGCGCCACGCGGGCGCGGCCCGGTGCGCGGCGTCGAGGGCGCGCAGCGCGTCGGCGGGGCTCGCGTCGGCGACGTCGAAGAGGGACTCCTCCGTGGCCGGGTCCTCGACCTCGAACGTCCGGCCGCCCTCGGCCGGTCCCCAGTGCCCGTCGACGAGCAGCCCCGTGGGCACGTGCGCGACGAGCGCGGGGGAGAGGTTCGACGTCGAGGCAGGGCGGGACATGCTCCGAGTATCGCCCTCGGGGTCGCGGGGACGCACCCGGGCGGTGGTCGCGCGGGGCGCCCCCGCGCCTGGACGGGCGCGGTGCGGGGACCCGCCGCACGGTAGTTTGTGCACATGGTCCTTCCCGCCACCCCCGCGCGCCCGTTCGGTGCCGTCCTCACGGCCATGGTCACCCCGATGACGCCGGACGGCGCCGTCGACCTCGCGGCGGCGGCCCGGCTCGCGAAGCGCCTGGTGGACGACGGGAACGACGGCCTGGTGCTGAGCGGCACGACGGGCGAGTCGCCCACCACGCACGCGCCGGAGAAGCAGGACCTCGTGCGCGTCGTCGTCGATGCGGTCGGCGACCGCGCGGCGGTCGTCGCCGGTGCCGGCTCCAACGACACCGACCACGCGCTGCGCATGGCGGAGCAGGCGGCCGAGGCAGGGGCCGACGGGCTCCTCGTCGTCTCGCCCTACTACTCGCGCCCCAGCCAGGAGGGCGTGTACCGGCACGTGACGGCGATCGCCGACGCGACCGACCTGCCCGTCATGCTCTACGACGTCCCCGGACGCACGGGCGTGCGGATCGCGCCCGCGACGTACGCGCGGCTCGCGGCGCACGACCGGGTCGTCGCGAGCAAGGACGCGACGGGCGACGTGTACGCCGCCGCCAAGCTCGCCGCCGCGACCGGGCTCGCGTTCTACAGCGGCGACGACGGCCTGCTGCTCCCGTTCCTCGCGCACGGCGCGGCCGGCATCGTCTCCGTCTCCGGGCACGCGGTGGCCGGGCCGTTCGCCGAGGTCGTGCGCCGCTTCGACGCGGGCGACCACGCGGGCGCGCTCGACGTCTTCCTCACCACCACGCCCGTCATCGACGCGCTCAACGGCGCGGGATTCCAGGCCGTCATGGCCAAGGCCGCCGTCGAGCTGCTCGGCCTCACCGACAACCGGTTCCTGCGCCTGCCGAACGTCGCGGCGACCGAGGACGACGTCGCGCTCGTGCGCGACGCCCTCGCCGCCGCGGGCGTGCTCGCCGGCGCGACCACCGCGGCAGGCGCTGCCGCACCCACGAACTAGCGAGGGCAGGAGCCCTCGAAACCCCCGGCTCAGCCACGACAGGAGGCCCCGTGAGCCATCCCCACCCCGAACTCTCCCTGCCTCCCGAGCTCCCCACCGGAGGGCTGCGCATCGTCGCCCTCGGCGGGCTCGGGGAGGTCGGCCGCAACATGGCCGTCCTCGAGTACGACGGGCGCCTGCTCGTCATCGACTGCGGCGTCCTCTTCCCCGAGGACAACCAGCCCGGCGTCGACCTCATCCTCCCGGACTTCGACTACATCGCGGACCGGCTGGACGACATCGAGGCGATCGTCCTCACGCACGGCCACGAGGACCACATCGGCGCCGTCCCGTACCTGCTGCGCCTGCGCCGCGACATCCCGCTCGTCGGGTCGCAGCTCACGCTCGCGTTCGTCGAGGCGAAGCTCAAGGAGCACCGCATCTCGCCCGTGACCCTCGCGGTCAAGGAGGGCCAGGTCGAGCAGCTCGGCGTGTTCCGCTGCGAGTTCGTCGCCGTCAACCACTCGATCCCCGACGCGCTCGCGGTCGCGGTGACGACCGGTGCCGGGACCGTGCTGCACACGGGCGACTTCAAGATGGACCAGCTCCCGCTCGACGGGCGCATCACGGACCTGCGCGCGTTCGCGCGGCTCGGCGAGCAGGGCGTCGACCTGTTCATGGTCGACTCGACCAACGCCGAGGTCCCCGGGTTCGTCACGCCCGAGGTCGAGATCGGCCCGGTGCTCGACAACGTCTTCGCCGCGTCGGAGAAGCGCATCATCGTCGCGTCGTTCTCCTCGCACGTGCACCGCGTGCAGCAGGTCCTCAACGCCGCGCACCACCACGGGCGCCGCGTCGCGCTCGTCGGGCGCTCGATGGTCCGCAACATGACGATCGCGGCCGAGCTCGGGTACCTCCACGTGCCCGAGGGCGTGCTCATCGACCTCAAGAAGGTCGACTCCCTGCGCGACGACGAGATCGTGCTCATGTGCACCGGTTCCCAGGGCGAGCCCATGGCGGCGCTGTCGCGCATGGCCAACGGCGACCACAAGGTCCAGGTCGGCCACGGCGACACGGTGATCCTCGCGTCGTCGCTCATCCCGGGCAACGAGAACGCCGTGTTCCGCATCATCAACGGGCTCACGCGCCTCGGCGCGCGCGTCGTGCACGGCGGCAACGCCAAGGTGCACGTGTCCGGGCACGCGAGCGCGGGCGAGCTCCTCTACTGCTACAACGTGCTCAAGCCCAAGAACGTCATGCCGGTGCACGGCGAGGTCCGCCACCTCGTCGCCAACGGGGCGCTCGCGGTCCGCACGGGCGTGCCCGCCGACCGGGTCGTGCTGGCGGAGGACGGCGTCGTCGTCGACCTCGTCGACGGCAAGGCGTCGGTCGTCGGCGCGGTCCCGTGCGGGTACGTGTACGTCGACGGGTCGAGCGTCGGCGAGATCACCGACGCCGAGCTCAAGGACCGGCGCATCCTCGGCGAGGAGGGCTTCGTGTCCGTCTTCGCGGTCGTGGACTCCGCGACCGGCAAGGTGCTCGCCGGGCCGCAGATCCTCGCGCGCGGGTTCGCCGAGGACGACAAGGTCTTCCAGGACATCCAGCCGGAGGTCGTCAAGGCGCTCGAGGACGCGATCGCCGGCGGCGCGACCGACACGCACCAGCTCCAGCAGGTCATGCGCCGCGTGATCGGGCGGTGGGTCTCCAACCGCCTGCGGCGCCGCCCGATGATCGTCCCGGTGGTCGTCGAGGCCTGACCGACGACGTCCGCGCCGGCGGACCCCTCAGGGGGATCCGCCGGCTCGAGAAGCGAGAAGTGGCCCCTGCCGCCGGTCTGGCGGGGGCCACTTCTCACGTCTCGGGAAGGGCCCGTGCGACCGGGCGGGCGGCCGTCACGTCCCGGTGCGACGGACCAGCCCGGGGCCGACGGCGGCGAGGGTCGCGCCGTAGCGTGCGGTGCGCTCCGTGTCGTCGCCCGGGACGAGGCCGGCGAGCTCGAGCGAGACCAGGCCGTGCACGAGGCCCCACAGCCCGAGGGCGACGTCGTCGGCGGCTGCCGCGTCGGGCACGAGGCGCGCGACGGCGTCGCGCAGCACGAGGAAGGTCGCCTCCTCGACGGCGCGGGGGCGCTCCGCGCCGGGCCGCACGCCGCGGGCGAACATGACCGCGTAGAAGTGCGGGTCCGCGAGCGCGAAGGCACGGTACGCGCCGCCGAGGGCGGCGAGGTCCGCGCCCGGGTCGTCTGTGCGGACGACGGCCGCGAGGTGGGCGCCGAAGCGCCGGAAGCCCTCGGCTGACACGGCGGCGACGAGGTCGTCGCGGCTGCCGAAGAGCGCGTACACCGCGGACGGGCTCGTACCCGCCGCCGTCGCGACCGACCGCACCGTCACCGCGCTCTCGCCGTGCTCGGAGATGGCGCGCGACGCCACGTCGAGGAGGCGGTCGCGCAGGGCGTCGTCGTGCAGTCGGGGCCGTGCCACGCATCGAGTCTAGAGGGCTTGACACCGGTTTGCGAACGCTGTTCTATAACAGTGTTCGTAAACCGCGGCGTGCCGTGCGCCGAGCGTCCCGCCAGCCCAGGAGGTCCCGTGCTCGAGCTCACCGACGCCGCCCGCATCGCCGCGGGCGTCGTCCTCCTCACGGTCGTCGGCATCGAGTCCGGCGGCGCGTTCCTCGTCAAGGTCGTCACACGGCGCGTGCCGGCGACGGGCTTCCAGACGTCGTTCTTCCGCGCCGGGCACGCGCACGCGGGCGTTCTCGTCATCCTGGGGCTCGTGTGCCTGCTGCTCGCGGAGGCCACCGACCTCACGGGCTTCTGGCGGTGGCTCGCGGCCACCGGGGTCCTCGTCGCCGCCATCCTCCTGCCCGCCGGGTTCTTCCTCTCCGCGGTGGGCTCGGGGCGCGAGGCGCCGAACCGGGCGGTCGTGCTGCTCCCCGCCGGCGGCGTGGTCCTCGCCGCGGGCGTCGTGACGCTCGCGTTCGGGCTCTTCCTCGGGTGACGCGGCGGTCCGGGCTCGCCTGGTGCGCCGGGCGCGCTCCGGACGTGCTCTGAGCGTGCGCCGCGGCGTCGTGGGTGGTCGCCGCTACGGTTCCCGCATGACGAACGCCGAGGACTTCGCCCCGCTCGACCCCGTCCGCCTCGTGACCCTGTCCCAGGGGTGGAGCATCATCTACTCGCCCGGCGGCCCGGAGTGGCACCAGCACAAGGGTGCCCTCGAGCGGCACGGCGTCGAGGGATCCGGGTACGACTTCTCCGGCGCGCTCCAGGCCACGCTGACCGACCACGAGCCGACCGTCCTCGACGCGGTCGGGTTCGACCCCGAGGGCGGCATGGTGAGCGTGTACGGGTCGGACCTCGACGCCCTGCACGCCGCGGCACGGCACCTGCACCGCCTGGTCACCGACGAGCAGGCGCTCGACGCCGCGCTCGCCCGGTCCGTGGAGCTCGGGCTCGACGACTGAGGCTCGGCGACCCTGCATCGGCGGCGCTCCGGGTCGGGGCTCGCACCGTCCGTGGGAGGGGCAGAGCGGCTTCAGCGCGAGCGCAGCGCCTCGAGCTGCTCGCCGTGCCACTCGGCGACGTAACCCGTGAGCCGGCGGTCGTCGGGCAGGGTGCCGCCGCGGAGAGCGGCGTCCAGCGCGTCGAGGTAGGCACGGTCGGCCGCGAACCGCGCGGAGACCGCGGCACGGCCGACGGCGGGACTCCCGTGACCCGGGACGAGCGCGTCCACGTCGCGCGCGGCGAGCTCGAGCGCGTCGAGCGCACCCCGGTAGACCCCGACGGGGTCGCGGGCATCGGTGTCGACGAGGGGCACCTCGACGTCGGAGAGCATGTCGCCCGCCACGAGCACGCGCCCGTCCGGCGTGCGCACCAGGAGCGCGGCGTGGCCCGGCGCGTGGGCGTCGTGCTCGACGACGGCGACCGTCCGTGGGCCGGTCGGCGCAGCGGCGGGCCAGGGGACCCGGCGTGCGCCGCGGGGGAGCGGGGCCAGCGTGCCCACGAGCGCAGGGTCGTGGCCGGGCGCTGCGGCCTCGGTCGACGCGAGGATCGCGACCCGCCGCCGCTGCGTCGCCTCGGCGGTGCGGGCTGTCGCCCAGCGGGGCGCGTCGCCGAGCGCGGGCGACCACAGCACGTGGTCCCAGTGCGGATGCGTCGCGAACCCGGCGGTCACGCGCCAGCCGCGCGCCCGAACGGCGGCGGCGAGCCCGCCGACCTCCGCGACCGTGACCGCCGGGTCGACCACCAGCGCCTCGCCGTCCGGCGTGGTGACGACGGTGGACGTCGTCGTCCAGATCTCGGCCGTCGCGACCCAGACCCCGGGGACCACCTCGACGAGGTCGCGCGTTCGCGGCGCGGTCGTCGCCCCGGGCGGCGTGGCGAGGCCCGGGTCGGCCGGGCCGCCGCTCGGTTCGTCGCGCTGCTCGGCGTGGGTGGGCTCGTGCACGGGTCCTCCGGTCCTCGTCGTTCACGGGTCGTCGTCCACGGGTCGTCGATCGCGGGGTCGCGGGCCGCCCCGCCCCAGCCCGCCCGGGACACGCGCCGCCGGGTCCGCGTCCGTGTCGTCCCCCGCAGGTAGGTTAGGACCACTATGGCGACCCGCACGTCCCCGCAGGCACGTCGGACCGCGAGCAACCGCACGCCAGCGCCCCGTACCTCGGCGCGCGGCGGTTCGTCCTCGGCCCGCGGCACGTCGCGCGCCGGTACGGGTCGCGGGCGGTCCACCTCCTCCGGCTCGCGCCGGCCCGCCCGGCGACCTGCTTCGGGGCCGCCGTGGCCCGTCCGCGCGGTGCGGGCGGTCTGGCTCGGCGCGGCGCACGGCGTGGGAGCGCTCGTGCGCACCATCGGAAAGGGAGCAAGAGAGCTGGACCCGGCACACCGGCGCGACGGCGTCGCGTTCTTCCTCATCGGCCTCGCGGTCGTCGTCGCGGCCCGCGAGTGGTGGGGCATCCAGGGCACGTTCGGCCTGGTCGTCCACGGCATCGTCGCGGGCACGTTCGGCCTCGCGGGCGTCGCCGTGCCCGTCCTGCTGCTCTGGCTCGCCGTGCGCATCATGCGCCACCCCGAGCGCGCCCAGGCGAACTCGCGGGTCGCGATCGGGCTGACCCTCATCGTCGTGTCGGTGTGCTCGCTCGTGCACATCTCCGAGGACCTTCCCGCCCCGCGCGACGGCTTCGAGGCCGTGCAGGACGCGGGCGGGATCGTCGGCTACCTCGCCGCGACGCCCGTGACGACGGGGCTGACGCCCTGGTTCGCGGTGCCCATCTTCCTGCTGCTCGGGTTCTTCGGGCTGCTGGTCGTCACCGCGACGCCGGTGCACCGGATCCCCAGCCGGCTGCGCGGCCTCTACGACGTGCTCACCGGTAACCACCGCACGGACGACGCGGAGCTGGACGCCGACGGTCTCGCGCTCGCGGAGGGCGTCTCGCGCCACGACGGCTCCGACGTCCCGGCCGGTCGTCGTCCCCGCAAGCCCCGGAAGACCAAGGCGCAGCGCGCCGCGGAGGCGGCCGAGATCGAGAAGCCCGAGGGCGGCTTCTCAGGCGACGAGGCGTTCGAGACCGCGGCGTTCCTCGACTACGAGGAGGACTCCCCGCGAGGGCGCGGCAGGAAGCGCCGCGGCGACGACCCGGCGCCCGGCACCGCGCCGACCGAGGCCGTCCCCGCCGTCGGGCAGGGCACCGCGCAGGACACCGCGGCGGCCGCGATGGGTGCCGTCGCGCCCGACCCCGCCGACGGCGTGGGCAGCGTCCCGCCGCCCCCGCCGAGCAGCCCGCTGCCGCGCGGGGTGCAGCCGATGCTCGAGGGCGACACCGTCTACCTCCTGCCCAACGAGGACTCCCTGGTCAAGGGGGCGCCGCACAAGGTCCGGTCGGCGGCGAACGACCGCGTCGTGGAGGCGCTCACCCAGACGTTCGAGCAGTTCGAGGTCGACGCGAAGGTCACCGGCTTCACGCGCGGCCCGACGGTCACGCGCTACGAGGTCGAGGTCGGACCCAAGGTCAAGGTCGAGCGCATCACGTCGCTCTCGAACAACATCGCCTACGCGGTCGCGAGCGCGGACGTGCGCATCCTCGCGCCGATCCCCGGCAAGTCGGCGATCGGCATCGAGATCCCCAACACCGACCGCGAGACGGTCGTGCTCGGCGACGTGCTGCGGTCGTCGGCGGCGCGCCGGACCGAGCACCCCATGGTCATGGGGGTGGGCAAGGACGTCGAGGGCGGCTACGTCGTCGCGAACCTCGCGAAGATGCCGCACATCCTCGTCGCGGGCGCGACGGGCGCCGGCAAGTCGAGCTTCATCAACTCCATGATCACGTCGATCCTCATGCGCTCGACGCCCGAGCAGGTGCGCCTCGTGCTCGTGGACCCGAAGCGCGTCGAGCTGACGATCTACGAGGGGATCCCGCACCTCATCACGCCCATCATCACGAACCCGAAGAAGGCCGCGGAGGCCCTCGACTGGGTCGTGCGGGAGATGGACGCGCGGTACGACGACCTCGCCGCGTTCGGGTACAAGCACATCGACGACTTCAACGCCGCCGTGCGCTCGGGCAAGGTCAAGCCGCTGCCGGGCTCGGAGCGCAAGATCGCGCCGTACCCGTACCTGCTCGTGGTCGTCGACGAGCTCGCGGACCTCATGATGGTCGCCCCGCGCGACGTCGAGGCGTCGATCCAGCGCATCACGCAGCTCGCGCGCGCCGCGGGGATCCACCTCGTGCTCGCGACGCAGCGGCCGTCGGTCGACGTCGTCACGGGCCTCATCAAGGCCAACGTGCCGTCGCGCCTCGCGTTCGCGACCTCCTCGCTCGCGGACTCGCGCGTCGTGCTCGACCAGCCGGGCGCCGAGAAGCTCATCGGCCAGGGTGACGCGCTGTTCCTCCCGATGGGCGCCGCGAAGCCCATGCGCGTCCAGGGCGCGTGGGTCTCGGAGTCCGAGGTGCACTCGGTCGTCGAGCACGTCAAGGGCCAGCTCAAGCCGGTCTACCGCGAGGACGTGGCTCAGTCCGTCACGAAGAAGCAGGTCGACGAGGACATCGGCGACGACCTCGACCTGCTCCTGCAGGCGACGGAGCTGGTCGTGACCTCGCAGTTCGGCTCGACGTCGATGCTCCAGCGCAAGCTGCGCGTCGGGTTCGCCAAGGCGGGTCGCCTCATGGACCTCCTCGAGTCGCGCGAGATCGTCGGCCCGTCCGAGGGGTCCAAGGCCCGCGAGGTGCTCGTGACGCCGGAGGAGCTGCCGTCCGCGCTCGCGCTGATCCGGGGTGAGCCGGCGCAGGAGGTCTTCGACGGGCAGGCTTCCGCGCCCTCCGCCGCCCCCGGTGGGCGCGCGGGGCACGACTACGGCGAGGGCACCGACGGGCACATGCCGCCGGTGGCGACGGACTACCACGACGGGGCCGACGTGGAGTCGGGCTGGCGCTGAGCAAGCGACCGCGGGGGCGGGCCGCGGACGGGGCACCCCGGGCGACCCCCTAGGCTGGTGACGTGGTCACTGCCGTCCCCTCGCCGTGGAACTCCGCGAACCTCGTCACCATGGCGAGGATCCTGCTCGTCCCGTTCTTCGCGTGGGCGCTGCTCGTCGACGGCGGGGAGTCCGTCACGTGGCGGCTGGTCGCGACGGGGATCTTCGTCCTCGCCGCGACGTCGGACCGCCTGGACGGCTACCTGGCGCGCAAGTACGACCTCGTCACGGACCTCGGCAAGCTGCTCGACCCGATCGCGGACAAGCTGCTCGTCGGCACCGCGCTGGTCCTGCTCGCGTGGCCGCTCGGCGAGCTGCCCTGGTGGGTGCCCGTGGTCGTGCTCGCGCGCGAGCTCGGCGTCACGCTCCTGCGGTTCGCGGTCCTCAAGTACGCGGTCATGCCCGCGTCCCGCGGCGGCAAGCTCAAGACGGTGCTCCAGACGGTCGCGATCACGCTCTTCCTCCTGCCGCTGGCGCACCTGCCCGCGTGGATCGGCGTCGTCGCGTGGGTGGTGCTCGCCGCGGCGATCCTCGTCACCGTCGTGACGGGGGTGGAGTACGCCTACCAGGGCTGGCGGCTGCGGCGCGACGCGATCCGCGCGGCCCGCCTCGCCGAGCGCGGGGCGACGCCGGACACCGCCTCGGCGTCGTGACGGGGGCGGCGCGCGACGCCGGTGCGGGGACCCCGGTCGCCCGACCGGACGTCGTCGGCCTCCTCGCCGCGCTCGAGGCGCGCGGGTGGACCCTCGCGACCGCCGAGTCGCTCACGGGTGGCCTGCTCTCCGCGACGATCGTCGACGTCCCGGGCGCGTCGCGCGTGCTCCGTGGCGCCGTCGTCGCGTACGCGACGGACGTCAAGCGGTCGGTGCTCGGGGTCGACGGCGACCTCCTCGCCGCCCACGGGGCCGTCCACCCGGACGTCGCGCGCCAGATGGCGGAGCGGGTGCGGGAGGTGCTCGGCGCGGACGTCGGGGTCGCGACCACGGGCGTCGCGGGACCGGACCCGCAGGACGGCCAGCCGCCGGGCACGGTGTTCGTCGCCGCCAGCGGGCCGCGGGGGACGCAGGTGCGGCGGCTGCACCTCGGCGGCGAGCGCGCGACGGTCCGGGCCGGGACGGTCGCGGCGGCGGTCGACCTCGCGCGCGCGGTGGCCGAGGAACAGCCTCTCGAGGACCGGCGGGGTGAAATCCGCGGGTGAACCGCGGTCGTCAGAGACGCCTGCCGACCCCGGGCCCGCGGCGCGCGTGGAGAGGTCGTGAACGTGCCGCGGGGGGTTCGCCGGGCGGCGGGGCGCGGGAACAAGGCCCCACGTCGGGACGTTGCACAGCACGTGATCGCCAACAGGACCGTCAACCGACCGGTGGGCCGCACGGACAACGCGCCGACGGCCGGTCCGGCACGCCGAAACGGAGACGTGAGCGGACCGCGGGCGGGGTACGGTAGGACGACCCCGTCACGCGGGGCAGTGAACAGGAAGACCGGCACGAGCAGTTCGCGCACCCCGGTGGGGGCCTCACCGGCTCCCGGGGGCGCACAGGACACGGAAGGGGGTCGCCAGATGATTGTTCTTCGACGAGAGATCGGGGACGTGCTGCGAGACGCTCGCCAGCGACAGGGGCGCACCCTGCGAGAGGTGTCCTCCGCCGCACGGGTCTCGCTGGGCTACCTCAGCGAGGTCGAGCGCGGTCAGAAGGAAGCGTCGTCGGAGCTCCTCGGCTCGATCTGCGAGGCGCTCGACATCCCGATGTCGTTGGTGCTGCGCGAGGTCAGCGACCGGGTCGCCGTCGCCGAGGGTCTGCTCATCCCGGACACGATCCCGGCAGACTTCGCGACCGCGGTCCTCGGGCGGCAGAACCCCGAGGGCACGGCACGACGAGAGGACCTGCAGCCCGTCGGCTGACGGTCCACGCCGGGGGCCGCCCCGGAGCAGGTGCCGGGCAGCGACGCTCGCGCTCACCCGCTCGCGGGCGGCGCCTGGCACGAGGGACACCAGAAGACCGGACGTTCGTACGGCGGCTCGTTCGCCGTACCTTCTGCGACAGGCGTGCCACAGACGTGGCACGCCTTTCGTGTGCGCGCGTGCACGTGGCGCACGACGCCGGCCCGGGGGTCGAACCCGTGCCGCACGGTGCGCTGCATGAGCGCGCGGGCCGTGAGGAGGAGTCCTTCCAGGTCCTCGACGTCGCGCACGGGCGTCCAGGGGTAGACGCGCTCGGCGAAGAGCGACTCGGCCGTGTAGATCGTGCCGATCCCCGCGACGAGGTGCTGGTCGAGGAGAGCTTCCGCGACGGGGACGCCGGTCGCGGCCCGCTCCGGCCGGTGCCGGGGGCCGCTCCCGCCCGTCGCGTCGTCGGCCCGCATGCGCGCCACTGCCTCGGGCAGGCCGGTCTCCGGGAAGTCGTCGCCGAGCACGTCGGGCCCGAGCGGCCCGACGACCAACCGCTCGTCCGCGGTGCGCAGCACGTGCAGCATGCCGATCCGGTTCCCGACCGCAGTCCACCACTCGTTCGCGAGCACCACGCGCACGTTCGGCTCCGTGCCGCGCGCGTCCCGCGCACCCGTGCGGGCGATGCGCCACGACCCCTCCATGCGCAGGTGGGTGTGCAGCGACCGGCCGTCGTCGAGGCGCGTGAAGAGGTGCTTGCCGTACGCGACGTTCTCGACGACGGTCCGGCCGGTCAGGTCGACCTCGGCGGCGCTCGGCCAGCGCAGCTCCGCGCGCACGAGGACGCGGCCGGCGAGGGCCTCGTCGAGCCGCGCGGACACGAGGCGCAGGATGTCACCCTCGGGCACGGCTGCACCCCCTGGCGGCCGCGACGGGGCGGCGGCGCGCGCGTCCCGTGCCCTCGGCCGTCACTCAGGCCGCCCGCAGCCCGCGCGGCGTCGCGCGAAAGCCGGCGTCGAGGAGGGCGCGCACCGCGTCGTCGGCGGGGGTTGCCGTCGTGCCCGCGCCGGCCAGTGCCTCGACGCCGTCCACCCGCTGCACGACGACCTTGCCGAGCCTCCCCGCGCGGACCGCCCGGACGAGCTCTGCGCTCGCCTCCGCGAGCCGCGGGCCGTCGACGAACGACAGGACAGACCGGCCCCCGCGCTCGACGTACAGCGCGAGGTCGCCGTCGCTGAGCACGACGACGGCCCCGGCCTTGCGCCCGGGCCGGTGCCCGCGCGACGTGTCGGCACCGGTCGCCGCGCGGTCCGCAGGCGCTGCGCCGCCGCCGGCGTGCGACGCGACGGTCGTGGTGGTCGCGGCACCCGGCCCGGCGGGGGACGGTCGCGCCGGCCACGGCAGCGCGGCGCCGTAGGGGTTGGCGGGGTCGGTCGCGGCGAGGAGGACGGCACCCGGGCGCGGACCGCCGCGCCCGGTCCGGGTGCTGCCGAGCACCGGGCCACCGAGCGTCGGGCCGTCGCGAACCGCGTCGTCGTGCATCGGGTCGCCGGGCGCCGGAGCGAGACGGTCACCGGGCGCACGGCGCAGCCCGCGGGCCGCGGCCGCCTCGAGCGCACGCTCGCGGTCCTGCCCGTCGGTCCGGAGCTGGTCGACCGCGCCCGGGAGCGCGAACTGGGAGCCGCCGAGGTGCTCGACGAAGTATCCGCGCCGCGCGGCCCCCGTCGCCTCGAGCTCGCTGAGCACGCGGTAGACCGCGCGGAACGATCCCGCGACACCCTCGGCGGGGGCGACGGCGCGCGTGAGCACACCGTGCCGGTCGAGCAGGACGCGCGCGAGCGCGTGCGCGCGCCGGGTCGGGTCCGGCTCGCGCGGGGGCAGCGCCGACCAGCGGCCGGCGCCTCCGCGCAAGGTGGTGTCGGGGGAGACCGGGGGGCGCAGCCCGGCGAACCGCCCGCGCCCGACCGGCCGCGCGCGCGCCGGCGCGCGGGGTGCGCGGTGGGCGCCGCCCCCGGCACCGAGCCGGGCGCGCAACGAGCCCAGCCCGTCGTTCGTCACGTGGCCGGACCACACGAGGTCCCACAGCGCCTCGAGCGTCGGGCCGACGTCCGCGCCCGCCCGCTCCGCGAGGCGCGGGAGGAAGTAGCCGCCCGAGCCGTCGAGGAGGTCGAGGAGGGTCGCGTGCAGCCCCGTCTCGGGCGTCGGACCGGGGTCCGGGAGCGTGAGCGGCGCCCACTCCGCGAGGTGCAGGCTGACCAGCCCGTCGCCGCCACCGGACCCCGGGAGGGCCGCATGACCGCACCAGACGACCTCTCCGGTCGTCGTCAGCTCGTCGAGCATCGTCGGGGTGAAGTCCGTGACGCGGGACGGCAGGACGAGCGTCTCCAGAGCGGACGCGGGCACGGCCGCTCCCGAGAGCTGCTCCACGACACGCAGCAGGCCGTCCGTCCCGCGCAGCGCCCCGAGCCCCTGCCACCGCGGCAGGAAGACGCCGAGGGTCTCCGCGGGGACCGGCTCCACCTCCGCGCGCAGCGCCGCGAGCGAGCGGCGTCGCAGCACGCGCAGCACCTCGGCGTCGCACCAGTCATCCCCGGTGCCACCGATCGACTCGGGCCGCAGGCGCCCCCGGACCACGAGGCGTGCCGCCTCGAGCCGTTCGAGCGTCTGCACCACGACCGCGACGCCCAGGCCGAGGCGCGCGGCGAGGTCGGCGGCGGTGAACGGGCCGTGCGTGCGCGCGTGGCGGCGCACGAGGTCGCCGAGCGGGTCGGGGACGGGCTCGGTGAACACCTCGGGGATGCCGACCGGCAGCGCGACGCCCAGCGCGTCGCGCAGCCGCCCGGCGTCCTCCACGACCGCCCACTGCACCGCCCGCTCGGGAGCGACGCCCGCCAGCCGGACGCGGATCACGCGCCGGGCCGCCTCGAGCTCGCGCACCCACGCCCCGGCGTCGGTGCGCACGTCCTCGCGGGTGCGGGCCGCGACCTCGGCGTCCGTGAGCGGCCCGACCCGCCGGAGCACGTCCCACACGTCCTCCGCGTGGCGGGCCTGCCGCTCCGGCGCGAGCGCGCCGAGCTCGGCCTCGGTGCGCTCGATCTGCGCCGGGTCGAGCAGGTCCGCGAGCTGGGCCGCGACGCCGTCGCCGCCCAGCAGCTCGGCGAGCAGGGTCGGGTCGAGCGAGAGCGCCGCCGCCCGCCGCTCCGCGAGCGGGGCGTCGCCGTCGTAGAGGAACTGCGCCGTGTACCCGAACAGCAGGGACTGCGCGAAGGGCGAGGGCGTGGGCGTCGTCACCTCGACGAGGCGCACGCGCCCCGCTGCGAGGTCGCGCATGAGCTCGGTGAGCGCCGCGACGTCGAAGTCGTCCTGGAGGCACTCGCGTGCAGCCTCGAGCACGATCGGGAACTCGGGGTACTGCGACGCGACCGAGAGGAGCTGGGCCGAGCGCTGGCGCTGCTGCCACAGCGGCTGGCGGCGGTCCGGGCGACGCCGGGGGAGCAGGAGCGCGCGCGCCGCGGCCTCGCGGAACCGGGACGCGAACATGACCGACCCGCCGAGCTCGTCGCGCACCGCGTCGAGCACCTCGTCGGGGTCGAGCAGCAGGTCCTCCACCGGGACGACGGGCGCGTCGCCGCCGAGCCCGCCCGTCCCGTCGCTCGATCCTTCCAGCCACGAGTCCCCGGTGTCCGGCAGGCGCAGGACGATGCCGTCGTCCGCGTGCATCGCCGCGGCGTCGACGCCGTACCGCTCCCGCAGCCGCGCGGCGAGCACGAGCGCCCACGGCGCGTGGACCTTCGCCCCGTAGGGCGAGTGCACGACGACGCGCCAGTCGCCGAGCTCGTCGCGGAAGCGCTCGACGACGACCGTCCGGTCGTCCGGCACGCGTCCGGTCGCGTCGCGCTGCTCGCGGAGGTAGGCGAGCAGGTTGTCGCTCGCCCACGCGTCGAGCCCGGCGGCGCGCAGCCGGTCGGCCGCGGCGTCGTGGTCGTCCGCGGCGAGGGTGTCGGTCTCGCGCACCCAGGCGCCGAGCGCGCGCCCGAGCTCGGCGGGCCGGCCGGGGGAGTCGCCCTTCCAGAACGGCAGGCGCCCGGGGATGCCGGGCGCCGGGGTGACGAGCACGCGGTCAGGCGTGATGTCCTCGATGCGCCAGGTGCTCGACCCGAGGGTGAAGGTGTCGCCGACGCGCGACTCGTACACCATCTCCTCGTCGAGCTCGCCGACGCGCTTCCCGCCGCGTGGCGCCCGGCCGCCCGCGGTGTCCGGGTCTCCGGCGACGGTCCCGGTTCCGGAGTCCGTCGCGAGGAAGACGCCGTACATCCCGCGGTCGGGGATCGTCCCGCCGCTCGTCGCGGCGAGGCGCAGCGCGCCCGGGCGCCCCGTGATCCGGCCCGACGCGCGGTCCCACACGACGCGTGCGCGCAGCTCGCCGAAGTCCTCGCTCGGGTAGCGCCCCGCCAGCATGTCGAGCACGGCGTGCAGCGACGCGTCGCCCAGGTGGGCGTAGGGCGCGCTGCGCCGCACGACGGTGGCGAGCTCGGCGACGGTCCACTCGTCGACCGCGACCATGGCCACGACCTGCTGCGCGAGCACGTCGAGCGGGTTCGCGAGCACGTGCAGCTCCTCGATGCCCCCGGTGCGCATGCGCTCGGCCACGACGGCCGACGGCACGAGGTCGCCCCGGTGCGTGGGGAACACGACGCCGTGCGACACGGCGCCCACCTGGTGCCCGGCGCGCCCGATGCGCTGGAGCCCGGACGCGACCGACGGCGGGGCGCCGACCTGCACGACGAGGTCGACCGCGCCCATGTCGATGCCGAGCTCGAGGCTCGACGTCGCGACCACCGCGGGCAGGCGGCCGTCCTTGAGCTCGGTCTCCGTGCGCGTGCGCTCCGCGCGGCTCATCGACCCGTGGTGGGCGCGCGCGATGACGGGCTCGACGCCCGAGCTCGCGCCCGACTGCGCCTGCACCTGCGCGGCGGTGATCGTGCCCGGGTCGAGAACGTCCTCGCCCTGGCGCTCCGCCCAGACCTCGTTCATGCGTGCCGTGAGGCGCTCTGCGCCGCGTCGCGAGTTGGTGAAGACGAGCGTGGAGCGGTGGTCGGCGACCAGGTCGACGACGCGTTCCTCGACGTGCGGCCACACCGACGGCCGCGGAGGGCGCACGTCCGGCGCCCCGGTGGGTCGCGAGGTCGCCGGTCCTGACAGGTCGGGCTCGCTCGGGGGCAGGGGCGGGAGGCCGTCGAGGGCCGTCCCCGGTGCCGTGCCACCACCCCCGCGGCCACCTGGCGCCGGGCGCGCCGCCGTCCGTCGCGAGGTGTCGGGAACGAGGGCCGCCGAGCCGAGGTCCGCGAGGTCGGGGACGGGCACCACGACGTCGACCTCGATGCGCTTGCTCGCGGGCGGTTGCACGACGACGACCTCGCGACCGGCCTCCGCCTCCGGGCGGTGGCCGCCGAGGAACGTCGCGACGGCCTCGACGGGCCGGACCGTCGCCGACAGCCCGACGCGCTGCGCCGGCGGGCGGTCCTGCGCCTCGAGGAAGGCGTCGAGCCGCTCGAGGGACACCGCGAGGTGCGCGCCGCGCTTGGTGCCCGCGACGGCGTGGATCTCGTCGACGATCACCGTCTCGACGCCCGCGAGCCCGGCGCGCGCCTGCGAGGTCAGCACGAGGAAGAGCGACTCGGGCGTCGTGATGAGGATGTCCGGCGGGTGCGTCGCGAGGCGGCGGCGCTCGCTCGTCGGCGTGTCGCCCGTGCGG
Organism: Cellulosimicrobium sp. SH8; assembly: GCF_025818875.1. Classification (NCBI taxonomy): domain Bacteria; kingdom Bacillati; phylum Actinomycetota; class Actinomycetes; order Micrococcales; family Promicromonosporaceae; genus Cellulosimicrobium; species Cellulosimicrobium sp. SH8. The sequence continues at coordinate 123,550 of NZ_JAMXMH010000010.1, forward strand.
GTGCCGACGACGACGTCCGGCACCTCGAGCCCCAGGCGCACCGCTGCCTGGCGGATGCCCGCGAGCGGCGACCGGAGGTTGCGCTCGACGTCCGCCGCGAGCGCCTTGAGCGGCGAGACGTACACGACGCGGCAGCGCTGCCCACGCGCGACCTCCGCGCCGGACGCCGGCGCGGCCATGATCCGGTCGAGCGACCACAGGAACGCCGCGAGCGTCTTGCCCGACCCGGTCGGGGCGACGACGAGCGCGTGCCGGTCGCTCGACACCGCGTCCCACGCCCCCGCCTGCGCGGCGGTCGGGGCGTCGAACGCGCCCGAGAACCAGGCGCGCGTGGGCGCGGCGAAGCGCGCGAGCGGGTCCACGGTCACCCGCCCATTGTCGTCGTGCCCACCCACACGCCGCGCGACGGGACGCTGGCACGCCCCGCCCGCGCGAGGGAACCGTCCGAGCGCTGCGTCGGCGGGCGAGCGATGCGTCCCGGGACGCATCGCTCGCGCACGGCCGCAGCGCTCGTCAGGCGGGGGACGGGACGGCGGTCCGTCCGTGGGAGGCTGGTGCCGTGCGCTACCGCGAGTTCTCCGAGCTGGTCGACGAGGTGTTCGGCGCGTCCCTGGGACGCGCCTACGTCCGCGAGCAGGTGCTGTCCGCGCTCGACGACCGGACCGCCGCCCAGGCCCTCGAGGACGGTGTCGAGCCGCGCGTCGTCTGGCACGCCCTGTGCGACGCCCTCGACGTGCCCGACGCGCGGCGCTGGGGCCACGACGACCACCGCCAGGCCCCGCCGCGCCGCTGACCTGGTCCGCGCCTGCCGGCCGGTGACGGCCGAGGGGCGCGACGGGCCGCGCGCCGCGATGATGGCCGCATGAGCGCTCCCGCCCGAGGCCGCGCCGCGGTCCGCGTGACCGCGGCCGACGTGCGCGGAGCGGTCTGGTCGCTCGTCTCGACGACGTTCGGCCTCGGGCTCGCGATCTGGTTCGTGCCCGGGGTCGAGGTCACCAACCCGTGGTCGCTCGTCCTCGCGGCGCTCGCGGTCGGCCTGGGCGACGTGCTCCTGCGCCCCGTGCTGCGACGGCTCGCGCACCGGTTCGGCGTGGTCGGTGCGCTCGTGTCCGGCGTCGTCGCACAGCTCGCGGTCGCGTGGGCGGCCCTCACGTACCTGCCGGGGTTTCGGAGCGGCTCGTGGGTGGACGTGCTCGCGGTCCTCGTGCTCGCGGCCGTCCTCATGGCGCTCGGGCGCTGGGTGGTCGGGGCGAGCGACAACGAGTACGTCCTGGGCGACCTCCTGCGGCGCGCGCGCCGGCAGGCGGGACTCTCGCGGCGGGACCTCGGGGCGGAAGGTGCGGCGGGTGCGGCCGGGCGGCCGGCAGGGCTGCTCGTCGTCCTGCTCGACGGCGTCGCGCGTCCCACGCTCGACTACGCGCTCCAGGCAGGCCTGACTCCGACGCTCGCGCGCTGGCTCGGGAGCGGTAGCCACCACCTCACGACGTGGTGGGCGCGCGTTCCCGCGACGACCCCCGCCTCGACGATCGGCCTCCTGCACGGCTCGACCGAGCACGTGCCCGCGTTCCGGTGGTGGTCGCGCGCGCTCGGCCGGCTCGTCGTGACGAACCGCCCCGCCGACGCGGCGGCGGTCGAGGCGCGCACGAGTGACGGTTCCGGGCTCCTCGCGGGCGGGGGAGTCGCCGTCTCCACGATGTTCTCCGGCGACGCGGCGACGAGCCTGCTCGTCATGAGCCGAGCCCGCGAGGGGCTCGGGCCCGGCCAGATGTTCGTGCACTTCTTCGCGAGCCCGTTCGTGCTCGTGCGCGCGGTCGTCGTCGCGCTCGGCGAGTTCTTCAAGGAGCTCTACCAGGGCTGGCAGCAGGCCGTGCGGGGCGTGGAGCCCCGGGTGTCGCGCCTCGGGTGGTACCCGGTGCTGCGCGCGGTCACGAACGTCGTGCTGCGCGACCTCAACACGACGCTCGTCGCGGAGCAGCTCGTGCGCGGGGCGCCGGTCGTGTGCGTCGACCTCGTCGACTACGACGAGATCGCTCACCATGCCGGGCCGCTGCGCCCCGAGTCGCTGCGCGCGCTGGAGGGCCTCGACCGGGTCGTCGGGCTCTGGGAGCAGGTCGCCGCGGTGGCCCCGCGCCGCTACGACGTCGTCGTGCTCTCGGACCACGGGCAGTCCCTCGGGTCCACGTTCGAGCAGGTCGAGGGCCGGTCCTTCCTCGACGAGGTGCGTCGGCTGATGGCGCTCCGACCCGGCCCGCACGACGGGCCGCGCCCGGGCGAGGGCGCCGCGCGCGGCGAGGGGCGCCGTCGGGCCACCGCCCCGGACAGCGAGGCCTGGGGCCCGACCAACACCGCCCTGAACGCCCTGCGGCCGACGGCGCCGGACGCCGCCCCGGAGGGCGCGGGCCGCATGCTGGTCGGGCCGGACCGCTCGGAGCGACGTGGCGGACCCGAGGCCGCCGCGCTGCCCGAGCTCCCCGAGGTCGCCGTCGTCGGGTCCGGCAACCTGGGCATGGTGTGGTTCCCGCGCGAGCCGCGGCGGCTCACGGGGGACGAGGTCCGCGACCGGTGGCCGGGGCTGCTCCCGGGGCTCGTCGCCAACCCCGCGGTCGGTGTCGTCGTCGAGCGCGGGGCCGGTGGGGAGCCCCGGGCGCACGGGCGCGGCGGCTCGCGCGACCTGCGCACCGGGGAGGTCGTGGGAGAGGACCCGCTCGCGGGCTACGGGTCCCGCGCGGCGGCGGACCTGCTGCGCGTGGCGGGTCTCGAGGAAGCGGGGGACCTCGTGCTCGTCTCGCGCGTGGACGAGGTCGGGATGGTGCACGCGTTCGAGGGGCTGGTCGGGTCGCACGGCGGCCTCGGCGGGGCCCAGAACGAGGCGGTCCTGCTGCATCCCGCGCACCTGGTGCTGCCCGACGACGAGCTCGAGGACGTGGACGGCGCGCGGATGCTCGTCGGGGCCGAGGCGGTCCACCGGCGCCTCGTCGCCTGGCTCGGCGACCTCGGCCTGCGACCCGCTGCGCCCGCGGCGGAGGGGGCGCGGCGGCGGGAGGGGGAGCCGTGAGCGTCCGGGTGACGTGGCTCGGCCACTCGAGCGTCGTCCTCGACGTGCCGTCCGGTCGCTCCGGCGTGCCGGGCGTGCGCCTCGTCACCGACCCGCTCCTGCACCGGCACGCCGGGATGCTGCGGCGGCGCGGGGAGCGGCCCGCCGCGGTGTGGCAGGACAGCGACGCCGTCCTGCTGTCCCACCTGCACCACGACCACGCCGAGCTGCGCTCGCTGCGCCTCCTCGGCGACGTGCCCGTGCTCACGGCTCCGGCGAACGCGCGGTGGCTGCGCGCCCGGGGCCTGCGCGGGGTCGGTCTCGACGACGCGTGGCACGCGGTCGGCCCGGCCGCCGCGGGGGTCGAGGTGCGCCTCGTGACGGCGGTGCACGGCCACCGGCCGATGCCGCACCGGCCCAACGCGGCGAACGGGCACCTCGTGCGGTCGGACGGTCCGGGCGGAGTGCGGGTGTGGGTCGTCGGGGACACCGAGCACTATCCGGACATGGTCCACCTGCCGGCGCTCGCGGGCGGTCCGGTGGACGTCGCGCTCGTGCCGGTCGGCGGGTGGGGACCCCGGCTCTCGGGCGGGCACCTCGGCCCCGTGCAGGCGGCACGGGTGTGCGCCGAGGTGGGCGTGGGCGTCGCGATCCCGGTGCACTGGGGCACGCTCCACGCGCCGGGCGGGCGGCACCTCCCGCGCGGCTGGATGGACCACGCGGGGGCGGCGTTCGAGGCGGCCGCGCAGCGCGAGGCGCCGGGGACACGTGTCGTGGTCCTGCGCCCGGGGGAGTCGTGGTCGTCGTCCGACGACGCACGAGCGGTGCGGTCGTGACACGCCGAGGTCCGCGTTCCAGGATCGAACACGTGTTCGGCTAGAGTTGTGCACAGGGCGCGCTCCGGCGGGTCCAGGACGCCGGTCCGGCACGACGATCCACAGGCTCGAGGGTCGCCGGAGCCGCGTGTCGGTGGCTGCCCGTAGCGTCGGGCCACAACGAACAGATGAACGTCGAACCGAAGGTGGACTGACATGCCCGCACCCGCAGACCGCGAGAAGGCGCTCGAGGCAGCCCTCGCCCAGATCGACCGGAGCTTCGGCAAGGGCTCCGTGATGCGCCTCGGCGAGGAGGGTCGCGCCCCCGTCGAGGTCATCCCCACGGGCTCCATCGCGCTCGACATCGCGCTCGGCATCGGCGGCCTGCCGCGCGGGCGCGTCATCGAGGTGTACGGCCCGGAGTCCTCCGGCAAGACGACCGTCGCGCTGCACGCCGTGGCGAGCGCCCAGCGCGCCGGAGGCATCGCGGCGTTCATCGACGCCGAGCACGCGCTCGACCCCGAGTACGCCAAGAAGCTCGGCGTGGACACGGACGCGCTCCTGGTCTCCCAGCCGGACACCGGCGAGCAGGCGCTCGAGATCACGGACATGCTCATCCGCTCGGGCGCGCTCGACATCATCGTCATCGACTCCGTCGCGGCCCTCGTGCCCAAGGCGGAGATCGAGGGCGAGATGGGCGACAGCCACGTCGGTCTCCAGGCCCGCCTCATGTCGCAGGCGCTGCGCAAGATCACCGGTGCGCTCAGCGCGTCCGGGACCACCGCGATCTTCATCAACCAGCTCCGCGAGAAGATCGGCGTGTTCTTCGGCTCGCCCGAGACGACGACCGGCGGCAAGGCGCTGAAGTTCTACGCGTCCGTCCGTCTGGACATCCGCCGCATCGAGACCCTCAAGGAGGGCACCGACGCCGTCGGCAACCGGACCCGCGTCAAGGTCGTCAAGAACAAGATGGCCCCGCCCTTCAAGCAGGCCGAGTTCGACATCCTCTACGGCGTCGGCATCTCTCGCGAGGGTGGCCTCATCGACATGGGCGTGGAGCACGGGTTCGTGCGCAAGTCCGGGTCGTGGTTCACCTACGGCGGCGACCAGCTCGGCCAGGGCAAGGAGAACGCGCGCTCGTTCCTGCGGGACAACCCGGACCTCGCCAACGAGCTGGAGAAGAAGATCAAGGAGAAGCTCGGCGTCGGGGCCAAGGTCGACGCGCCGGCCGACCCGGCCGTGGGCGTGACGGTCCCGGCCGACGCCGCTCCGGCCGCTCCCGCCGCGACGAAGGCCCCGGCCGCGGCCGCCAAGGGGAAGAAGTCACCGTTCTGATCGAGGAGCGGGACGGGGACGAGGGCGTCGAGGCCTTCGACCCGCCCGACGAGGACGACGGGCGCCGTGCCGGCCGCAAGGCCGGGCGGCGCCCGCGCCCGACCTTGCACGAGCTCGTGGAGCGCGGCGAGATCAGCGACGCCGACCTTTCCGAGCGCGCGCGGGAGACGGTGCTGCGCATCCTCACGGCCGCGCCGAAGAGTCGCGCGGAGCTCGTGCAGTCCCTCGCGCGCAAGGGTTACCCCGAGCACGTCGTGCTGCCGATCCTCGACCGGTTCGAGGAGGTCGGCCTCGTCGACGACGCGCAGTACGCCGAGATGATCGTCCGCACCCGGCACGCCGAGCGCGGGCTCTCACGCCGCGCGATCTCGACCGAGCTGCGGCGACGCGGCATCGACGGCGAGGTCGGCGCCGCGGCGCTCGAGCAGGTCGACGACGACTCCGAGGCCGACGCGGCCCTGGATCTCGCCCGCACGCGTCTCGCCCGCACGCGCGGCCTCGACCGGGACGTGCGGGTGCGCAGGACCGTCGGGGCGCTCGCCCGCAAGGGCTACAGCCCGTCGCTGGCGTTCGAGATCGTCCAGCGAGAGCTCGATGCCGAGGCGGCAGGCTCCGCGCTCGACTGAGGGCGTCAGCGGGTGACGGAGACCGCAGGTGCGTCCTCGGTCGGACCGCCCGCGACGACCGTGGGGTTGCCGATCCCCGGGCCGGCGGCGGTCGCGCCCGCGGTGCGACCGCTGAGGAAGCGGGAGAGCCAGCGGGCCACGAGGGTCAGCAGCCAGTTGATGACGATGAAGATCACCGCGGCGAGCACGAGCGACTGCAGGATGTTGCCGTTGCCCACGCCGTAGAGCTGCGCAGCCCGCAGGAGCTCGTTGTACGTGATGATCTGCCCGAGCGCGGAGTCCTTGAGGACGACGACGAGCTGCGAGACGAGCGCGGGGAGCATCGCGATGAGCGCCTGGGGGAGCTGGACCGAGCGCAGCGTCTGACCCTGGGTGAGCCCGATCGCGAGCCCGGCCTCGCCCTGGCCCTTCGGGAGGTTCCCGACGCCGGATCGCACGAGCTCGGCGATGACCGAGCCGTTGTAGAGCACGAGCGCGAAGACCACGGCGAGGAACGGGGCGTCGTCGACGTTGTTGAAGCCCAGGAGCAGCCAGAAGAAGATCATCATGAGCAGCACGGGCACGGCACGGAAGAACTCGACGACGATCCCGCACACGGTCCGCACCGCGCGCAGGTGCGACAGCCGGCCGGTGCCGAACAGGAGCCCGAACGCGAGCGCGCCGACGATGCCGAACGCGGCGGCGCGCAGCGTGTTCTGCAAGCCGGGGATGAAGTAGTACTGCCACGCGTCGGCGGTGAACAGCGACGACCACAGCTCGGGGGCGAGCTGGCCCTTGTTGCCCAGCGCGACGAGCACGAGCGCGGCGATCCCGAGGACGACGATCGCGCCGACGATGTTGCCCAGCAGGATCGCGCGGCGCGCGCGGGGGCCCGGGGCGTCGAAGAGGACGGACTGCTGGGTGCTCATCGGCGGACCGCCAGTCGGTTCGAGAGGGACGTGGTGAGCAGGCCGATGGGGATGACGAGAATGACGTAGCCGATCGCGAACGTCAGGAAGATCCCGTAGATGTAGTTCGAGTTGAACTCGATCATGGTCTTCATGAGGCTCGAGGTCTCGGTCGTCACGCTCGCCGCCGCCGCGACGGTGGAGTTCTTCAGCAGCGCGATGAGCGTGTTGCCGAGCGGGGCGACGGAGCCGCGGAACGCCTGGGGCAGGATGATGAGCCGCGCCGCGGGCAGGAACGACAGGCCGATCGCACGCGCCGCCTCTGCCTGGCCGATCGGGACCGTGTTCACGCCCGACCGGATGGACTCGCACACGAACGCCGCGTGGTAGATCGAGAGGCCCACGACGGCGAGGCGGAAGAAGTTTGCCGCGAAGTCGGGGGCGAGCGTGACGTTGAGCTGCCCCCACAGGCCCAGCACCATGAACGTCATGATGATCGTCAGCGGCGTGTTGCGGAACACGTTGACGTACGCGGTCCCCGCCCAGCGCAGGCTCGGCACGGGCGAGATGCGCATGAGCGCGAGCGCGGTGCCGAGCACGAGCGACAGGATCGCGGCCCAGAACGTCAGCTGGATGTTGACCCAGAACGCGCCGAGCACGTCGTACTCCCGGGCGAGCGCCCAGGTCTGCGACAGGTAGTCACCCACGGTTGGTGGTCCTCCGGGAGGGTACGGGCCGGGCCGGGTCGACGGCCCGGCGGCCGGGGGAGCGGCGCACCGGCGCGCAGCTCCCCCGGCCGTGGACGGTCAGGCGCAGGGGTCGACCGTCGGCGGGTTCTCGCTGGCGTTCGGCGTGTAGCCGGTGCCCTCGGTGTTCTTGGTGACGAACTCCTCCCAGGAGCCGTCCTCGATCATCTTCTCGATCGCGGCGTTGACGTCCTCGCAGACGTCGTTGTCCTGCGGGAGCCCGACGCCGTAGCGCTCGGTCGAGAACGGCGCCCCGACGACCTTGACCTTGCCCTTGTTGGCGGGCTGGGCCGCGAGGCCCGCGAGGATGATGTCGTCGGTCGTGACGGCGTCGACCTGGCCGGCGGTGAGCGCCGTGACGCACTCGGCGTACCCGGGGCGCTCGAGCAGCTGCACGCCGGCGGCGTACTCGTCCTTGATGCGCTGCGCGGACGTCGAGCCCGTGACGGAGCACAGGTTCTTGCCCTCGAGCGACTCCGGCCCGGTGATGTCGGTGTTGTCCTCGGCGACGAGCAGGTCCTGCCCGGCGACGAAGTAGGGCCCGGCGAACGCGACCGTCTCCTTGCGCGTGTCCGTGATGGAGTAGGTCGCGAAGATCATGTCGACCTGACCGGTCTGGAGCATCGTCTCGCGCTGGGCGGACGGCGCCTCGACCCACTCGATCTGGTCCTCGCCGTACCCGAGCTCGCCGGCCACGTACGTGGCGACGTCGACGTCGAAGCCCGTGTAGGTGGAGCCGTCCTGGTACCCGAGACCCGGCTGGTCGAACTTGATCCCGATCTTGATCGAGCCCTCGGCGCCGCCGCCGGTGTCGCCCGAGTCGGTCGCTCCGTCGGTCGCGGTGTCCTCGCCGCCGACCTCGCCGCCGCCGCACGCCGCGAGCGTGAGCGCGGTGAGAGCGGCCAGCACGGCAGCACCTGCGTGTCGTGTGCGCATCGTTCCTACCCTTCGTGAGTGGTGGCCGTCCGTCGAAGGTGTGCCTCGGCGGTCGACCGGGTTCTGGGGCTGTCGGGCCGGGCCCGTGGGCGCCCGGCGGGCTTCAGTGGGTGAGGATCTTCGAGAGGAAGTCCTTGGCGCGGTCGCTCTTGGGCGCCGTGAAGAACTCCTCGGGGTGGGCCTCCTCGACGATCTGGCCGTCGGCCATGAAGACGACCCGGTTCGCGGCCTTGCGGGCGAAGCCCATCTCGTGCGTGACGACGATCATCGTCATGCCCTCCTTGGCGAGGGCGACCATGACGTCGAGGACCTCGTTGATCATCTCGGGGTCGAGCGCCGAGGTGGGCTCGTCGAAGAGCATGACCTTGGGCTGCATCGCGAGCGCGCGGGCGATGGCGACACGCTGCTGCTGGCCGCCGGAGAGCTGGGCGGGCATCTTCTGCGCCTGGTTCATCACACCGACGCGGTCGAGCAGCGCGAGCGCGCGGTCCTTCGCGACCTTCCCCTTCTCACGCCGCACCTTGACGGGGCCCAGCGTGACGTTGTCGAGGATCGTCTTGTGCGCGAAGAGGTTGAAGGACTGGAAGACCATGCCGACGTCGGAGCGCAGCCGGGCGAGCTCCTTGCCCTCCTCGGGCAGGGGCTGGCCGTCGACGCGGATCTCCCCGGAGTCGATCGTCTCCAGCCGGTTGATCGCGCGGCACAGCGTCGACTTGCCGGAGCCCGACGGGCCGATGACGACGAGCACCTCGCCGCGCCGGACCGTCAGGTTGATGTCCCGCAGCACGTGCAGGTCTCCGAAGTGCTTGTTGACGTCGCGCAGCTCGACGAGCGGCTCACCGAGGACCTGCTCGGCGGGGAGGGGCTGAGCGTCCTGCGCGCTGCGCTGCGCGTCGGACGGCGAAGAGGTTTCGTCGGCCATTCCTGGACACTATGTCCCTTCTGTTGCACGGTGCCACCTCATCAGGCAACAGTCGGGCAACAGTTCCGTAACACGGCACCCGGCGCCGTACCCTGGACGGTGATGTCCACGATCGCCCCCGCCCCCGTCCCGGCCGTGCTCGCACCCGGTGCCACCTCCGGTGCGCCGGTCGACGACGCGCACCCGCGCACCTACGTCGTCCGCACGCTCGGCTGCCAGATGAACGTCCACGACTCCGAGCACATGGCCGGGATGCTGGAGGAGGCGGGCTACACGCGCGCGAGCGCGGACGACGAGGCCGCGAACCGCGCCGACGTCGTCGTCATCAACACGTGCGCCGTGCGGGAGAACGCCGCGACGCGCCTCTACGGGAACCTCGGCCAGCTCGCCTCCGTGAAGGCCGCGCGGCCCGGGATGCAGATCGCCGTCGGCGGCTGCCTCGCGCAGAAGGACCGCGGCACGATCGTCGCGAAGGCGCCGTGGGTCGACGTCGTGTTCGGCACGCACAACCTCGACGCGCTGCCCGTGCTGCTCGAGCGCGCACGCCACAACGAGGCCGCGCAGGTGGAGATCGCCGAGTCGCTGCAGGTGTTCCCGTCCACGCTGCCGACGAAGCGCGAGTCGGTCTACGCCGGCTGGGTGTCGATCAGCGTGGGCTGCAACAACACGTGCACGTTCTGCATCGTCCCGCACCTGCGCGGCAAGGAGCGCGACCGGCGCCCGGGCGAGGTCCTCGCCGAGGTCGGGGCGCTCGTCGAGGCCGGAGCCATCGAGGTCACCCTGCTCGGCCAGAACGTCAACAGCTACGGCGTCGAGTTCGGCGACCGCGGCGCGTTCGCCAAGCTCCTGCGCGCGTGCGGGACGATCGACGGCCTCGAGCGCGTCCGGTTCACGTCGCCGCACCCGGCCGCGTTCACCGACGACGTCATCGCGGCCATGGCCGAGACGCCGAACGTCATGCCCCAGCTCCACATGCCGCTCCAGTCGGGCTCCGACCGGATCCTGCGCGCCATGCGCCGCTCGTACCGCTCCGAGCGCTTCCTCGGCATCCTCGACCGCGTGCGGGCCGTCATGCCCGACGCCGCGATCACCACCGACATCATCGTGGGCTTCCCAGGGGAGACCGAGGAGGACTTCGCGGAGACGATGCGCGTCGTCGCGGCCTCGCGGTTCTCCTCGGCCTTCATCTTCCAGTACTCGCCCCGCCCCGGGACGCCCGCCGCCACGATGGACGACCAGCTCCCCAAGGAGGTCGTCCAGGAACGCTTCGAGCGGCTCCAGGCGCTCCAGGAGCGCGTCGCCGGCGAGGAGTCGGCCCGGCAGGTGGGCCGCACCCTCGACGTCCTCGTCGGCGAGGGCGCCGGGCGCAAGGACGGCGCGACGCACCGGGTGACCGGCCGCGCTCCCGACAACCGCCTCGTGCACCTCGCGCTCCCCGCGGACGTCGTCCCCACGACGCCCGACGACGCCGCGACCTCGTCGGGCGCGACGGCCTGGTCCGCGGACCCGCGCCTCGCGGACGACCTCGACCTCCGCATGCCGCGACCCGGTGACGTCGTCACGGTCGAGGTCACGCGCTCCGCGCCCCACCACCTCATCGCCGACTCGGCGCTCGCGGGCGGCACGTTCACGGTGCGGCGGACCCGCTCCGGCGACGCGTGGGCGCAGCGCGAGCGCGCCCGCCTGGGCGGTGCCGACGCCGACCACGGGCACGGTCACGGCGGCGGCGCGTCCGGCCCGGTCGCCCTGGGCCTCCCCACGCTCCGCGCCTGAGCCGCCGATCCCGCCGACGGACCCGGCCCCGCACGCCCGGCCGTGCGTGCCCGGACGTGACGGCCGGCGTCAGTCGTCCAGGGTTCCCGGGGGGAGCTGGGCGCCGATGGCGTGGAAGAGCTGGACTGCGGTCCCGAGGCCGCACGAGACGGTCTGGGCGAGCTGGTCGTCCGTCGCCCCGTGCTCGAGGTCGACGGAGACCTCGGCGTAGAGCGCGAGCCGACCCGCCTCCTCGCGGACGTAGACCTTGGGCCAGATGCGCTCGCGGTTCCAGTCGTTGACGGCCTGCAGGGTCACGAGCCGCGACTCGAGGGGGAGCGACGTCGACCAGCGGCCCCGGACCTGCAGGATCTCGGAGCGGTCGCCGAGCAGCAGGAACCAGAAGCGGTGCCCGTCCCACGTGCCGGTGATGTCCCCGTCGTCGTCCACGCGGAAGTGGTACCCCCGCCGCGTGAGGTGGTCGCCGATGCGCGCCATGGACAGCGCGCGCGGCAGCTCCTCGTCGCGGGGGAGCGACTCGGGCGCCTTGGGGCGACGGTTGCCGAACAGGCGCGTGAACCAGTTGGTGCGGGCCTGCGTCATGGCGCCTGCCTCGCGGGGTCGGGGTAGAACTCGTCGAGCGCGTCGAAGAACATCGACCCGGTGCTCAGCCCGCACTGGAGGAGCTGGTCGAGCTGGTCGTCCGTCACCCCGTGCTCGAGGTCCACGGTCACCTCGGTGAAGACCTGGATCATCCCGTTGTCGCGCACGCGCGTGTACGTCTTGGGCCAGATCCGGTCCGCGTTCCACTCGTTGCAGAACTCGAGGATCTCCTCCAGCCGCTCGAGCGCGAGGTCGCGGTTCCACTGGCCGCGGACCTGGAGGATCTCGTCGCCGTGGCCGAAGAGCAGGAAGTAGAACAGCCGGCCGTGCCACAGCCCGCCCACGTCACCGTCGGAGTCGACGAAGTAGCTGTAGCCGCTGTCCGTGATCCACTCGATGACCCGGGAGAGCGTCAGCGGGGTCGGAGGGCGCAGCACGTCGGTCGCGACCTGCCCCAGCTCTCGCGCCAGGAGGTCCTCGACCTGCGACTGCAGCTCGTCCCCGGCGCGGCTGGGCACTGCCTCGCCGCCGTCCGGAGCCCCGCCGGGATCACCGTCCCGCCGGTCGTCGTCGTCCTGCGCCCCGAAGAACCTCACCGTCCCACCGTACTCGCGCGCGCCCCCGGACGCCGCATCGCCGGCGTCGTCCCGACGACCGTTACGGTGGGCGCGTGACCGTCCGCGCCGTCGTCCTGCCCGGTACCCCGCTCCTCGTCCCCGGCGCCGCAGGCGCCGCCGCGGTGCTCGACGACACGCGCGCCGCGGCGCTCGCGGCGCTGAGCAGGCTCGTGGACGGTGTCCGGCGCGCGGAGGGGGACGGACCAACCCCTGTGGTCGTCGTGGCCCCGGGAACCCCGCGGACGCGGGGGCCGGCGCAGGCGTCGCTCGCGGCGGTGGGCGTCGCGGTCGCCTGGCTCGACCCCGACTGGGCCGTCGCGGCACGAGGGCGCGCGGCGGACCTCCCGACGGCGGGGACGGCCGCGTCGGTCGGGCTCCTCGCTCTCGCCGGCTCAGGCTGGGCGGGCCCCGTCGACGTCGTCGAGCTCGACGACGTCGACCCGATCGCCGCACACGCGCTCGGCGCGGACCTCGGACGGCAGGGCGCGCGTCTGGTCGTCGTGCACGACCCGCGGAACGCGGCGCCGGACGCGGTGCTCACCGGGTTCGGCGCCGCGCCCGGCGGCGGGCACCGCCACGTCGCGACGGGGGAGTACGAGGAGCACGGCTACGAGGTGCGCTGGTACGACGACGGCGCCCTCGCCTCCCCGGGGTCGGCAGGGTTCGTCAGCCGCTGAGTCCCGCACCGACGGCGTCCGCGTCCTGCTCGCGACCGAGGCGGCGCAGCGCCGCGACGAGGTCGTTCGCGACCGTCGTCCGCGCGTCACGGTCGTGGACGATCGCGAAGCCCTCCATCGCGGACTCGAGCAGGTCGACGGCGTCCGCGTCGGCCCCGGCCTCGCTGCGGGAGCGTCCCGCAAGCCAGAACGCGTGCGCGGCGTCGCCGACCTGGCCCGCGCGGGCGAACTCCTCGGCCACGGCCTCGGCGAGCGTGGCCGCGTCGTCGAGCTCGCCCGCGGTCGCCAGCAGCCGGGCGCGGGTGTCCCGCAGGTCGCGGCGCTCCCGCTCGTCGGCTGCGGAGTCCCGCTCGACGAGGTCGGCCGCGCGGGTCGCCGGGCCGACGACGTCGGGACCGGCGGCGTCGAGGTCGTCCAGCGTCCGCCGGAGCTGCGCGAGCGCGCCTGCGACGTCGCCGCGCCCGGCCTCCAGCCGGGCGTACGCGCGGACGACAGGACCGACGAACCGGGGTGCGACGCCGCCCGCGCGCAGCAGCGCGAGGGCGTGCACGAACGCCGGGGCGGCCCCGTCCTCGTCGCCCTCGACCGCGGCGTGCTGGGCCGCCTCGGCGAGCGCAAAACCCGCCCGGTCGAGGTGGCCGGCCGACTCCAGCAGCGCCGACGCGCGCCGCAGGAGCTGCGCGGCGCGCACCGGGTCCTCGGCCGCGACCTCGTCGGCGAGCCCGAGCAGATCCTCGGCGTCGGTGGGCCCGGCCATCATGAGCTCAGCGTGCTCGGCGTGCTCGGCACCGCCGGGCTCCGTGCCCGTGGTGCCGCCGGCGGGCGACGTGGCCAGGCTGCCCGACGGGAGCGCCGTCGCCTGGTCGTCCGCCTCGCTGGTTCCGCCCGTCACCGGGGCGCCCGGAGCCTCCGCCGGCGCCTCCGGCCCGACCGACAGCACCGAGAGGTCCACGAGCAGCGAGCGCGCCCCGTGGTCCCAGGCGGCGCGCAGTCGCTCGGTCGCGGCGGGCGTGCCGTTGCGGGCGTCGAACGAGCGTGCGAGCCCGGCCGCCTCGCAGCGTAGCCAGTCGTCGAGCTCCGCGACGGTCGTCGCAGGCACGTCGCGCAGGGCGACCGGGGTGTCGGCGTGCTCGGCACGCAGCGCGCCCGTCGCGACGCTCGCGCTCGTGAGGAAGCCGAGCCGGTCGCCCGGCGAGTCGGCCTCCGTGAGGAACGCCTGGTGCTCGGCGAGCAGGCGCAGCGCGCGCGACGCGTTGCCCGTGCGCGCGAGGAACTCGACGTGCCGGCCCTTCGGGCCCGTCATCGACACGCCGGTGTCGAGATGCCGCAGCCCGCGCCGGTGCGTGCGGGCCGCGGCCTCGGCGTCGCCGACCTCCACGTACGCGAGCTGCAGGTGGGAGAGCATGTCGCCGGGCTCCGTGGCGCACGAGGGCGACCCCTGCAGCACCTGCTCGAGGAGCCGGATGCCCTCTGCGTGGCGCCCCGTCTCGAAGAGGTACGCGGCACGGTCGCCCGGCTCGCACGCCTCGCACTGGGAGTACTCGTCCCGCGGGGTCGCGACCCACGCCCGGTAGGCGTCCTCGACGTCCGCGCTGCCGCGCTCGCGGGCCCACTCGAAGCGCTCCAGCGCGACGGCGTTCGTGCCGTTCCCCGCGAGCGCGTAACGCCGTGCCATGTCGTCGAGCGTGCGCTCGATCTGCGCGGCGGGGACCGTGGGGAACTCCATGAGGTGCCCGACCATCCACTTGAACGACCAGAAGAGCGAGTGCGCGTCCTCGGCGTCGAAGTGCTCGGGGTGCTCGTCCCACCAGCGCAGCATCTTGGTGAACGGCAGGTAGGCCTTGGTGACCTCGCCGCCCCAGACGTAGGACTCGACGAGGACGAAGAGCGCGTAGGCGCGCGCCCCGTCCGGCCCCTCGGCCTCCACCCGCTCGACCTCGGCCGCGGCGGCCGTGGAGCGCGCGACGCCGTAGGGCATGCGGCGGACGTCGTACAGCGTGGCGTTCACCTGGTCCACGGACCGGGTCATCGGTTCTCCTCGTCGGTGTGCGGGTCGGTGTGCTGGTTGGGGCTGGGGTTGGGGCTGGGGCTGGGGCCGGGGGTCGCGAGGGCGCGGGCCAGCAGGAGCGACAGCGAGTCGTTCATGAGCGCCGCCTCGACGGGCTGCAGCGCCTTGCCCGAGGCCAGCACCGCGGTCACGTAGAGGGAGCGGGCGCCCGCGGCACGGACCTCGGCGTCGGGGCTCGCGAGCAGGTCGCGGACCGTGTCGTTGGCGTCGTTGAGGACCAGCCGACGGGGGCGGACCGGGCCGCTGAGGCCCGCGAGGATCTCGCCCCACAGGTCGTCGCCCGTCTCTGCGACGCGGGCCGCCTCGCGCGCGTGGTCGCCGTCGCGGTCGTGCAGCAGCATCGCCGGCAGGGCGTCCGGCTCGTACCGGCGCAGCACGACGTCGCAGTCCTGGTCGGCGAGCGCGGCGTCGACCGACGCGAGCGCGTCCGCGACCTCGAGCTCGCGCAGGGGGTCGACGTCGGCGAGGACGTGCGCGACGTCGGTGGCGGAGACCGGCGACAGCCGCCACTGCGGGAACCGCGCCGCGGCGCGCTCGAGCAGGTCCGCGTCGTAGACGTACCCGCCGTTGACGACGGCCAGGCCCTGGGCGGCCGCGACGGGGGCGATGCGGCGGAACTCCTCGACGCTCGACGTGTAGAGCAGGCGGCCCTCCGGGTGCGCCTCCGCGAGGTCGGCGAGCGTCCCGGTCCCGGCCGTCGTCTCGAACGGCAGCACGCGCACCGCGACGTCGAGCATCTCGTCGTCGGTGAGCGCGAGCGCCCGGACCGCGAGGTGGTGCGTCTCCAGGAAGCGGCGCGCGAGGACGGTGTCCGCCGCGAGCGTCTCGAGCAGCCACCGGCGGACCTGCGCGCCGAGCGCGTCCCGGGTCGCGAGCAGGACCTCGTCCTCGTACAGGCCCTCGCGCGACGCGGTCGGGCGCAGCACGGACGCGTCGAGGACGCAGCGGACGAAGAACGCCCACGGGGGCAGGAGGTCGTCGACGGCGCTGCCGAGCAGCATGCGCTTGAGGTAGACCCGGTGCCGCGCCGTGGTCGTCGGCGCGACCGCGGCAGGCAGCACGTACCCGACGCCGGACAGCCCCGCGAGGGGCAGGTCGAGGTCGATCCGGGCGAGCGGGCCGAAGCCCAGCGTCCGCTCGGCGTAGGCCGTCAGCGCCGCGTCGCGCGCGGCGGGCGTCGGGTGCGCGGCACGCCAGGGGAGCTCGTCGCCGCTCAACCGGCGCAGCACGACGGGGGCGTCCTCGCCGACCGGGGCCGCGTCGTCGAGACGTGTCTCGACGAGCAGCTCCACGGGCAGGAGCGAGCCGAAGTCCTGCGCGAGCGCAACCACGGTCTCGGGCGCGAGCCAGTGCTCGGTGTCCCGGCGCGGTCGCAGGCGCACGACGCTCCCCGGCTCCGCGGGCGCGTCCGGGTCGTCCGTGCCCAGCTCGACGAGCTCGTACCGTCCGTCCGCCCGACCCCGCCAGCGGACCGGGGCCGCCCGTCCTCCCGAGGGCGACGGGCGGGCGGAGCGCGAGACGAGCTCGATCTCGTCGGCGACCATGAACGCCGAGAGCAGCCCGATCCCGAACTGGCCCAGGAACTCCTCGCGCCCCGAGCCCAGCTCGACGTCGCGCTTGGAGCTGCGCCCGATGGTGGCGAGCAGCTCCTGCGCCTCGTCGCGGGTCAGGCCCACTCCCGAGTCGTGCACCTCGAGACCGCCGTCCGGGAGCGGGCGCAGCAGGATGCGGCTCGGGGACTCCGGGCCCTCCAGCGCGACCCGCGCCGTGATCGCGTCGACCCCGTTCTGCAGGAGCTCGCGCAGGTAGACGCGGGGGCTGGAGTACAGGTGCCGGGCGAGGAGGTCCACGACGCCCCGCAGGTCGACCTGGAACGCTGCCGTCGCGTCCCCGCCCGGGGCCGTGGCGTACGGGTGGCTCCCGCCGTCGGTGCGCTCGTGCGCCGCGCTCACCGCGCGTCGACGTCGGCGGTGCCGTCGGTGACCACGCCCTGCGCCGCCGTGTCGGGGAAGCGCTCGTCGAGCGCGTCGAAGAACTGGAGGCCCGTGAAGAGGCCGCACTCGACGAGCTGGCCGAGCTGGTCGTCCGCCGCGCCGAACTCGAGGTCGGTCGCGACCTCGGTGTACACGGCGACCTGGTCGTCCTCGACCCGGGTGTAGACCTTGGGCCAGATCTTGTCGCGGTTGAACTCGTTGGCGACGAGCACGACCTGCGCCTCTGCCGCGGCGGGCAGCGTCCGGTGCCACCGGCCGCGGACCTGGAGGATCTCCTGCTTCTCGCCCATGAGGAAGAAGAAGAACACCTTGCCGTCCCAGTTGCCGCCGAGGTCCCCGTCGGAGTCGACGAAGTACTTCCAGTCGCGGCTCTTGAGGAACGCCTCGACCCGCTCGCGCGTCAGCGGCGCGTTCTGGCTCGTCGGGGCGGCGTCCGGCTTGGTGAAGAAACCCATGTCTCGAGTCCTTGTCGTCGGTGTCAGGGTCCGTGCGCCGCCTGCGAGAGGGCAGGTCGGGGCACGCGACGGGGTGGGTGGCGGGACCGCGAGCAGGCGGACCGTCCACCGGACACACTACGCATCACCGCCCACACGACCCATGCCCGGGCAACCCTGCCGGTACCGTTGCGCGGGTGAAAACCGAGCACGACCCGACCGGTGCGCACGACGGGAGCCACCAGCGCGACCGCCGCGTCGTCGTCGCCGTCGTGGGCCCGACCGCCACCGGCAAGTCGGACCTCGCCCTCGACCTGGCCGAGCGGCTGTCCGTCCCCGGGGCGCCGGCGGAGATCGTCAACGCCGACGCCTACCAGCTCTACCGCGGCATGGACGTCGGCACCGCGAAGGTCCCCGTCGACGAGCGCCGCGGCGTGCGTCACCACCTGCTCGACGTGATCGACCCGGTCGAGGACGCGTCGGTCGCGCGCTACCAGGCCGAGGCCCGGCGAGTGCTCGACGAGATCGCCGCGCGCGGGGCGCGCGCCGTCGTCGTGGGTGGGTCGGGCCTGTACGTGCGCGCGCTCCTCGACGACATGCGGTTCCCCGGGACGGACCCCGCCGTGCGCGCGGCGCTCGAGGCGCGCGCCGAGGCCGAGGGGACGCGCGCGCTGCACGACGAGCTGGCGCGGCGCGATCCTGCGGCCGCCGCGAGCATCGGCCCCGCCAACACGCGGCGGATCGTGCGCGCCCTGGAGGTCATGGAGCTCACGGGCGAGCCGTTCACGGCGAACCTCCCGCGGCAGGCCTACGTGCGCCCGACCGTCCAGGTCGGTCTCGACTGCGACCGCGAGGTCCTCGACGCGCGCGTGGCCGGACGCGTCGAGCGCATGTGGGCGCAGGGGCTCGTCGAGGAGGTGCGCCGCGTCGACGCGCAGGGGATGGGCCGCACCGCGCGTCGTGCCGTCGGGTACGCCGAGGTGCTGGCCGCGCTCCACGGGGAGACGACCGAGGACGCGGCGCGCGAGGCCGTCACCGCGAACACCCGTCGCCTCGCGCGCAAGCAGATGGGCTGGTTCGGCCGCGACCCGCGCGTGCACTGGCTCGACGCCCAGTCCCCGACTCGCGTCGAGGACGCGCTCGCGCTCGTGGACCGGGCCGACGAGCGCGCGGACGCCGTCGCGCGGGGCGACGTCCCCGAGCCGGACGAAGCGGACAGCGACGCCCCGGTGCGCCGTAGTCTGGGCTCATGACGCGCACCCGCTTCACCAAGGGCCACGGGACCCGCAACGACTTCGTGCTGCTCGCGGACACGAAGGGCGAGCTCGACCTCACGCCCGAGCTCGTGCGCGCGCTCGCGGACCGCCGCGGCGGGATCGGTGGCGACGGCGTCATCCGCCTCGTCCCGACCGCGCTCGTACCCGAGTCGCGCGAGGTGCTCACGGAGGACCCGCACGCCATCTGGTTCATGGACTACCGCAACGCCGACGGCTCCGTCGCCGAGATGTGCGGCAACGGCGTGCGCGTGTTCGCCGCGTTCGCCGAGCGGCTCGGGCTCGTCAGCTTCGCGGGCGGCAACGAGGTCCCCGTCGGGACGCGCGCGGGCGTCAAGCGCGTGCGCAAGGAGGACGACGGCTGGTTCGCGGTCGACATGGGCCGGTGGTTCCTCCCCGGTGGCCGGCCCGCGCTGCACGACGGCTACGACGCGACCGTCGTCGTCCGCGGCTGGGAGGTCCCGCGCCCCGCGCTGAGCGTCGACCTCGGCAACCCGCACACGGTGCTCGCCGTCGCGCGCGAGGACGTGCTGGCGCGCGCGGACCTCACGGAGGCGCCGGTCGTCGAGCCGCACCCGGCGCACGGGACGAACGTCGAGCTCGTGGTGCCGCTCGGCGAGACGACGGCCGACGACGGCACGCTCGTCGGGCGCGTCCGCATGCGCGTGCACGAGCGCGGCGTCGGGGAGACGCCGTCGTGCGGCACCGGCGCGTGCGCCGCGGCGCTCGCGGTCCGCGTCTGGGGGGGCCCGGACGCGCCGGACGCCTGGCTCGTCGAGGTCCCGGGCGGGACGGTGCGCGTGCGGGCGCTCGAGGGCGACCGCGTCGAGCTCGCGGGTCCCGCCGAGCTCGTCTACGCGGGCGAGGTCGACCTGGCGTCGCTCCTGCCCGCTCCGGCCGCCCCGGAGCCCGACGACGACGGCGTTGCCACGACCGCGGACGACCACGAGGCCGAGTCCGTCGCGGCCGAGGACGACCGCGCGTCGGTCTGACGGCCGGGCTCAGCCCGGGGCCACGACCTCCAGCACCCGGAACCCCTTCGCGCTCGCGGCGCGCTCGACGACCGCGCCCGGCAGGAGCGGTGGCAGCGCCTCGGCGAGCCACCGCTGGAGCGAGTCCGACCCGAGGTTGCGCTGCACGACGAGGTGCGCGCTCGCGCCCGGCGCGAGGCGCGGGAGCCAGTGCAGCAGCATCGCGTGCAGGACGTCCTTGCCGACCCGGATCGGCGGGTTCGACCACAGCGCGGCGAACGCGACGTCGGCGGGTACCTCGTCCGGCACGACCGCACGGACGTTCGTCAGGCCCAGCCGCTCCGCGTTGCGCCGCACGAGGTCGAGCGCGCGCTCGTTGACGTCGACCGCCCACACGGTCGCGTCGGGGGCCTCGAGGGCCATCGTGAGGGCGACCGGTCCCCAGCCGCAGCCGAGGTCGAGGACGTGCGCCACGCCGTCGTCGGACCCGCCGTCCGCGCGGGCGGACCGGGTCGCGAGGACGGCGTCGAGCGGCGGGGTGGTCCGGAGCAGGACCTGCGTGCCGAGGTCGAGGCGCCCGGGGGAGAAGACGCCCGAGGCCACCTCCACCTCGACGTCACGGCCGGCGAGGCGCACGGAGATCGTGCGGCGCTCGGCGGCGGACGCCGGCCGGGCGGTGAAGTAATGGTCCTGCGCGCCGTCGTGCGCAGGGTCGACGGTGGGGTCCTGGTCCTCGGTCACGTCGGCCGATCCTACGCGGGCACACCCCGCGGTGGTGGGGGTCCGGCCCGTCGGCGCGGGCCTCACCCGCTTATCCGCTGGCCTCGGGACGTTTTTCCGTGCCACGCTTGTTCTGTCACCAGGGCGCACGCGCGCCTCTTCCCGACGAAAGGCGGCACATGAGCGCTACCCCGGCAAACACACCGGCGAACCCCACCCCGGCTCAGGACGAGCCGACCGGCGCGACGCGGGACATCGCGAGCGACGTCGTGGCACGGGTGCTCGCTCGGGCCGGGACGGCGCGCGCCGAGGGCGGTACGGTCCATGCGCAGCACGACGGCGAGCAGCTCGAGCTCGAGGCGCGCAGCGCGTTGCGCCGCGTGGTCGGTCTGTCGACCGAGCTCGAGGACGTCACCGAGGTCGAGTACCGGCAGCTGCGCCTCGAGAAGGTCGTGCTCGTCGGGCTGTGGAGCCCCGGCTCCGACCCGCGCGAGGACGGCGCGCCCTCGTCCGCGGAGGAGGCCGAGATCTCGCTGCGCGAGCTCGCGGCCCTCGCCGAGACGGCGGGCTCCCAGGTGCTCGACGGCGTCATCCAGCGCCGCGCGAAGCCCGACCCGGGCACGTACCTGGGCTCCGGCAAGGCGGCCGAGCTGGCCGACGTCGTCGCCGCCAGCGGCGCCGACACGGTCGTGATCGACGGCGAGCTCGCGCCCTCCCAGCGGCGCGCGCTCGAGGACATCGTCAAGGTCAAGGTGATCGACCGGACGGCCCTGATCCTCGACATCTTCGCCCAGCACGCGAAGTCCCGGGAGGGCAAGGCGCAGGTCGAGCTCGCCCAGCTCGAGTACCTCCTCCCGCGCCTGCGCGGGTGGGGCGAGTCGATGTCCCGGCAGGCCGGTGGTCAGGTCGGCGGCGCGGGCGCGGGAATGGGCTCGCGTGGTCCCGGTGAGACGAAGATCGAGCTGGACCGCCGCCGCATCCGCAACCGCATGGCCAAGCTGCGCCGGGAGATCCAGGCGATGGCCCCGGGCCGCGAGACCAAGCGCGCGTCGCGCAAGCGGCACGCGGTCCCGTCCGTCGCGATCGCGGGCTACACGAACGCGGGCAAGTCGAGCCTGCTCAACGCCATCACGGGCGCGGGCGTGCTCGTCGAGAACGCCCTGTTCGCGACGCTCGACCCCACGGTGCGCCGCACGCGCACCGAGGACGGTCGCGTGTACACGCTCGCCGACACCGTCGGGTTCGTGCGCGCGCTGCCGCACCAGCTCGTCGAGGCGTTCCGGTCGACGCTCGAGGAGGTCGGCGACGCCGACCTGCTGCTCCACGTGGTGGACGCGTCGCACCCCGACCCCGAGGGCCAGATCGCGGCGGTGCGCCACGTCCTGGCCGACATCCCGGGCGTGGAGGACGTGCCCGAGGTGATCGTCCTCAACAAGGCCGACGTCGCGGACCCCGAGACGATCGCGCGGATCCGCCTGCGCGAGCGGCGCACGGTGGTGGTCTCGGCGCACACGGGCGAGGGGATCGAGCACCTGCGCGAGCTCATCGCGCACGAGCTGCCCCGCCCGGACGTCGAGATCGACGTCGTCGTGCCCTACCACCGCGGCGACCTCGTGCACCGGGTCCACACCGAGGGCGAGATCGACCACGAGGAGCACACGCCCGAGGGCACGCTCCTGCGCGGTCGCGTCGCCCAGGCGCTCGCGACCGAGCTCGTCGGGGCCTCGGCCCAGGGCTGACCGGCCCGCACCGGACCCCGGCCCGACGTTCTCCACGACCCCGTGCGGCGCCTGCCGCACGGGGTCGCGCCGTGCCCGGCGCCGTCGTCCACAGGGCCGCCGCCCCGTGGGCGAGCGACCGTAGACTCGGCGGGTGCCCCCCTCCACGCGACCCGCCCCCGACCGCGTCGACGCCGAGGGGCCGGGGACGACGGCCGGTGCCTCGGCGGGCGAGGTGCCCGACGTCGACGCGCTGCTCGACGTCGCCGTGACGCGCCTCGGCGG
The DNA here is from genome assembly GCF_025818875.1 of Cellulosimicrobium sp. SH8. Classification (NCBI taxonomy): domain Bacteria; kingdom Bacillati; phylum Actinomycetota; class Actinomycetes; order Micrococcales; family Promicromonosporaceae; genus Cellulosimicrobium; species Cellulosimicrobium sp. SH8. The sequence goes on from NZ_JAMXMH010000010.1 coordinate 145,964, forward strand.
CGCACGGCGCGACGGCCAGCACGCGATGGCGCGCGCGGTCACCGACGCGATCGAGGGGTCGGAGCACCTCGTCGTGCAGGCGGGGACGGGCACGGGCAAGTCGCTCGGGTACCTCGTGCCGGCCGTGCGGCACGCGGTGGCGACCGACGAGCGGGTGATCGTCTCGACGGCGACCCTCGCGCTCCAGCGCCAGGTCATCACCCGCGACCTGCCGCTCGTCGCCGACGCCGTGGCGGACCGTCTCCCGCGGCCCGCCACGATCGCGCTCCTCAAGGGGTGGCACAACTACCTGTGCGTCCACAAGATCGCGGGCGGGTACCCGGCCGACGAGCCGACGCTGTTCGACCTGCCGGGCGAGTCCGCGGGCGCCGCCGACCACCCCGCCGCGCGCGGCGGGACCAGCGCGGCCGCGCTCGGCGAGCAGGTCGTGCGGCTGCGGGAGTGGGCCGACGAGACGTCGACTGGCGACCGGGACGACCTCGTGCCCGGCGTGAGCGACAAGGCGTGGCGGCAGGTCTCGGTCACCGCGCTCGAGTGTCTCGGTCAGCGGTGCCCGATGCTCGCCGAGTGCTTCCCGGAGAAGGCGCGCGCGACGGCGCGCGAGGCCGATGTCGTCGTGACCAACCACGCGATGCTCGGCATCGCCGCGATGGGCTCGCCGGGCGTGCTGCCCGAGCACGACGTGCTCGTCGTCGACGAGGCGCACGAGCTCGCCGACCGGGTGACCGCGGCCGCGACGGTCGACCTCTCGGTCCCGGCGATCGAGAGCGCGGCGCGCCTCGCGCGGCGGCACGGGGGCGTGACGACGGACGCGCTGGACGCCGCGTCGGCCGCGTTCGGGACGGTCGTCGGCGCGCTGCCCGCCGAGCGGTTCCCGGACGGGCTGCCCGACGGCGCGCGCTCCGCCGTCGCCGCGGTGCGCGACGCCGCGCGCGAGGTCCTCTCGACGCTCAAGCCCGAGACCGGGGTCACCAAACCGGCCCAGCCCGACTCCGGGCTGAAGATGGCGCAGTCGACCATGCTGCAGCTCTTCGAGGTCGCCGAGCGCATGGCCGCCGACCCGACCGGGCACGACGTGCTCTGGTGCTCGCGGCCCGGCGAGGGTGGCTGGTCGTCCGACCGCTTCGGGGAGGGTGCGAGCCGCCTGCACGCGGCCCCGCTGGGCGTCGCGGGCCTCATCCGGACGCACCTGCTGGCCGAGCGGACCGGCGTGTTCACGTCCGCGACCCTCGCGCTCGGCGGGAGCTTCGACGCGGTCGCTCGCACCTTCGGGCTCGGGAGCGGTGGTGAGGAGAAGTCTGCCGACGCGCCGCGGTGGCGCGGGCTCGACGTCGGCAGCCCGTTCGACTACGCGCGGCAGGGCATCCTCTACGTCGCCAAGGGCCTCCCGACGCCCGGCCGCGAGGCGTCCACGGAGCACCAGCTCGACGAGATCGCCGCCCTCGTGGAGGCCGCGGGCGGGCGCACGCTCGGCCTGTTCTCGTCACGCCGCGCCGCGGTCGCCGCGGCGGAGGCGATGCGCGAGCGGCTCGACGTGCCGATCCTGTGCCAGGGGGACGACCAGCTCCCGACGCTCGTGCGCGAGTTCGCCGCCGACCCGGCGACGTGCCTGTTCGGCACGCTGTCGCTGTGGCAGGGCGTCGACGTCCCGGGGCCGTCGTGCCAGCTCGTGCTCATCGACCGCATCCCGTTCCCGCGCCCGGACGACCCGGTGAAGTCCGCCCGGGCCCGGGCCGTCGAGGCCGCGGGCGGCAACGGGTTCATGCAGGTCTCCGCGACGCACGCCGCGCTCCTCCTGGCCCAGGGAGCCGGCCGGCTCGTCCGGTCCACGGCGGACCGCGGCGTGGTCGCGGTCCTCGACCCGCGCCTCGTGACCGCGCGCTACGGCACGTTCCTCACGCGGTCCATGCCGGGGTTCTGGCAGACGACGGACCGCGACGTCGCTACCGCTGCGCTCCGGCGCCTCGCCGCCCTAGGCTGAGTCCTTTCCCGCGAGCATCAGGGATCCAGCGAACTTCACGGAGGCGACATGACGACGAGCACGTCCCCGCAGGGCACGGGCGACGCGACCACGGGCGGAACGGGAGGGGGAGCGCGGACCACCAAGCTCGCGATCGTCGGGGCCGGCGCCGTCGGGTCGACGTTGGCCTACGCGGCCCTCATGCGCGGGGCCGCGCGCACGGTGGCGCTCCTGGACGTCAACCGGGCGAAGGTCGAGGCGGAGGTGCTCGACCTCCAGCACGGCATCCAGTTCATGCCGATGGCCCGCGTCGAGGGGTCGGACGACGTCGCGGTGTGCGCGGGGGCGGACGTCGTCGTCGTGACCGCCGGGGCGAAGCAGAAGCCCGGCCAGACGCGGCTCGACCTCGCCGAGGGCACGATCGGCCTCATGCGCACGATCCTGCCCGGGCTGGTGGAGGTCGCCCCGGACGCGGTCTACGTCATGGTGACGAACCCCGTCGACATCGTGACGTACGCGGCGCTCAAGTTCTCCGGGCTGCCGCCGACGCAGCTCTTCGGCAGCGGGACCGTGCTCGACTCGTCGCGCCTGCGCTTCCTCGTGGCCCAGCACTGCGGAGTCGCGGTGCAGAACGTCCACGCGTACATCGCGGGCGAGCACGGCGACAGCGAGATCCCGCTGTGGAGCTCGGCGACCATCGGCGGGGTGCCGCTCCTCGAATGGCCTGGTCTCGGCGGACGGGGACCTCTCACCGGGGACGTCCGTGACGACATCGCGCGCGAGGTGGTGCAGTCGGCCTACCGGATCATCGAGGGCAAGGGCGCGACGAACTACGCCGTCGGGCTCGCGGGCACGCGCATCATCGAGGCCGTGCTCGACGACGAGCACCGCATCCTGCCCGTCTCGACGCTCCTGGACGGCGCGTACGGGCTGGACGACGTCTGCCTCTCGCTGCCGACGCTGGTCGACCGCCGGGGCGCCGCCGAGCGGGTCGAGGTCCCGCTCGCCGACGCGGAGCTCGCCGGCCTGCGGTCGTCCGCCGAGTCGCTGCGCGCCGTCGCTCGCCGCTTCGGTCTCTGACCGACCCCGCCCGCGGCCCGGGTCCGAGCACCGCGAGAGCCGGGTGGTCGACGACCACCCGGCTCTCGGCGTGCGGAGGGTAGGGACCCCGGTCGCTCAGAGGCTGCGCAGGACGGAGACGACGCGCCCCAGGACCTGGGCGTCGTCGCCCGGGATCGGGTCGTACGCGGCGTTGTGCGGCATGAGCCAGACACGACCGTCGGCGCGGCGCAGGGACTTCACCGTGGCCTCGCCGTCGATCATCGCCGCGACGATCTCGCCGTTCTCCGCGACCGGCTGGCGGCGCACGACGACCCAGTCGCCGTCGCAGATCGCGGCGTCGATCATCGAGTCGCCCTGGACCCGCAGGAGGAAGAGCTCACCCTCGCCGACGAGCTGGCGGGGCAGCGGGAAGACGTCCTCGACGACCTGCTCCGCGAGGATCGGCCCGCCGGCCGCGATGCGTCCGACGACCGGGACGTACGACGGCGCGGGGTGCGCCTCGTCGTAGGCGGGCTGGGGCGCCGCGCCCGCCGCCCCGAGCGGGGTCGCGCGGCGCGCGTCGTCCGGCTGGACGACCTCGATCGCGCGGGGACGGTTCGGGTCGCGCCGCAGGAAACCCTTGCGCTCGAGCGTCGTGAGCTGGTGCTTCACGGACGACGGGCTCGTCAGGCCGACGGCCTCGCCGATCTCCCGCATGCTCGGCGGGTAGCCGCGCTGCTCGACGCATGCGCGGATGGTCTCGAGCACGAGGCGCTGCCGCGGCGTGAGCCCGTCACCCCCCGCCGACCCGTCCGGGAGCTCGCGCACCTCGGCGAGCCCCCGTGCCCTGTCCGTGCCTCGTGCCGCCATGGTCGCTCCGCCTTCGTCCGTCGCGGCCGCCGACGCCTCCCGGCCTGCGGCCTCCCCTCCCCGGGGCGTGCGCACCGGGACCTCGGTCGTTCCTCCAGGTCCGAGCGGACATGTCCGGCGAACCGACCTGACCCCAGGCTAGGGGAGGTTGCGACACGAATCAAACACCTGTTCGAGCATGTCTCGACTCTGTCGGTCGTTCGTGATAGACCTTCGTACAGGTGTTCTACGTACACGTGTTCGACCGACCCGGTCGGCACGGAGGCGAAGGGCTCGCGGCGTCCGATCGACCGGGGAAGGCGATCGGGCCCGCGAGCCGGGACGGAGCAGGCATGGATGCGATGGCGATCTCGGCGGTCGGGCCCCTCGGCCGCGCGGACGGGGCTGCGGTGCCGGAGCGCGCGGGCGGCCGACCGCTGCGACTGACGCGGCGGGGCCGGGTGGTCCTCGTGCTCCTGGCGGCCGTGGTGCTCCTGCTCGCCGCGCGCGTGGGCGTCGCCGTCGCGAGCGGGCCGGGCGAGCCCGTGGAGGTCCGGGTCCACGTCGTGGCCGCAGGGGAGACGCTGTGGGAGCTCGCGCAGGGCGTGGCTGCTCCGGGTGAGGACCTGCGCGACGTCGTGAGCGGGCTCGCCGAGCTCAACGGGCTCTCGTCGTCGGGCCTCCAGGCCGGGCAGAAGATCCTCCTTCCGGCGTCCGCATAGAGGAGGCATGGCGGGTCCGCCCGTCGGTGTCGGCGGGGACGAGGGCGTGATGTGACGCAGGACACGGTGCGGATCCGGCCCGCACCGGCCGTCAGGGGTTGCGTGGCTGATTAGGTCCACCTAAGTTAGTGGCACCTCACAACGCCGGCTGGGGGGCTGGGCGGACGAGGCGAGGAGCACGCGGTCCACCGCGACTCCTGTGCACGTCGCCGCGCGTGAGGCGAGTCACGCGCGAGATGGGGACGGGGGCGTCCCGACGGGGGCGGTCGACCACGACCGCCCCCGTTCTGCTGTCCACGAGCCGTCGCCCGCTCGCGGCCGCCAGTCCTCGGGCGGGGCGCGGCGTCGGAGGCGTGTTGCACCGCCCCGCCGCGACGGCATACGTTCGTCGCGCCGACCCGTCGGCGCCGACCGCGGAGGAGCCCGCCATGCACTGCCCGTTCTGCCGCCACGCGGACTCCCGCGTCGTCGACTCGCGCACCTCGGACGACGGCGCGTCGATCCGTCGGCGTCGCCAGTGCCCCGAGTGCAACCGCCGCTTCACGACGATCGAGACCGCGAGCCTGTCCGTGGTCAAGCGCTCGGGCGTCACGGAGCCCTTCTCGCGCGAGAAGATCGTCAACGGCGTGCGCAAGGCCTGCCAGGGGCGCCCCGTCAACGAGGACGACCTGGCGGTGCTCGCGCAGCGCGTCGAGGAGACGATCCGGGCGAGCGGCAGCGCCGAGCTCGACGCGTACGAGATCGGGCTCGCGATCCTCGGGCCGCTGCGTGAGCTCGACGAGGTCGCCTACCTGCGGTTCGCGAGCGTCTACCAGGCGTTCGACTCGCTCGAGGACTTCGAGAGCGCGATCACCTCGCTCCGGGTCGAGCGCGAGGAGCGCGAGTCGGCGGCGGCACGAGCCGACGGCCCGGACGGCGCCGCTCCCGCAGCGGACGCGCGGGAGGAGTCCGCGCCGCACGCCTGAGGTCCCGTCCCGTGGCCCTGCCCGCCGTCCACGAGACGTTGGTCTCGCCGGGCTACAGGTCGCTGGACCGCGATGCCCAGATGTTGATGCCGGTGTCCGCGGGCAGGTCGTCGACGGCGGCGAGCTCCTCGGCGGAGAGCCCTGGCGCGTCGAGCGCCGCGAGGTTCTCGTCGAGCTGGCGAGTCGAGCTCGCGCCGAGCAGGACCGAGGTGACGCGCTCGTCCCGCATCGCCCAGAGGATCGCCGTCGTGGCGAGGCTGCGCCCGTGGTCGCGGGCGAGGCCGTCGAGACGGCGGACGCGGTCGAGGTTCGCGTCGGAGAGGAACGCCGGTCGTAGCGGGCCCCCGCGCGCCGCGCGAGAGCCGTCCGGGACCCCGCGCAGGTACCGGTCGGTGAGCATCCCCTGGGCGAGGGGAGAGAAGGCCACGACGCCGAGGCCCTCGGCGCCGGCGACGTCGAGCACGGACGCGCCTGCGGGGTCGTGCGGGTCGGGCTCCTCGACCCACCGGTTGAGCATCGAGTACGACACCTGGGTCACGACGAGGTCGACGCCGAGCCGCTCCGCGACGCGCAGCGCCTCGCGGGTGCGGCGCGCCGAGTAGGACGAGATGCCCGCGTACCGCGCCCGCCCGGAACGGACCGCGCTGGCGAGCGCGCCGACGGTCTCCTCGAGCGGCGTCGTCGGGTCGAAGCGGTGGGAGTAGAAGATGTCGACGTGGTCGAGCCCGAGGCGACGCAGGGACGCGTCCAGCGAGGAGAGCAGGTACTTGCGCGAGCCGCCCTCGCCGTACGGACCGGGCCCCATGCGGTAGCCGGCCTTGGTCGTCACGACGAGCTCGTCGCGTACCGGGCGCAGCTCGCGTGCGAGCAGGTGCCCCAGCGACTCCTCGGCCGCTCCGCCCGGCGGGCCGTAGTTGTTCGCGAGGTCGAGGTGGGTCACCCCGCGGTCGACCGCGTGCAGCACGATCTCGCGCTGGGTCGCCTCCGGGTCGGCGCCGCCGAAGTTCTGCCACAGGCCCAGCGACACGGTCGGCAGCGCCAGCCCGGAACGACCGAGCCGGCGGTGCGGCAGCGGGCCGCGGGCCGTGGGCGACCCCCCGGGCGGGCGGGCGGCGGGAGCGGAGGAGGAGTCGGGCAGCACGAGGCCGACGCTACCCGACGCCCGGCGACCGTCCGCCCGGGGCGGGCCCGCCGGCGGACAAATCAGGTGGCGTCCGGCGACGGGGTGCGGGAGGCTGGCGACGTGCCCGCACCGTCGGGCCGACCGCAGTGCACGACCGAGTTCCCCCATCGACGAGGAGACCGCCATGGCGTCCGACCAGCAGCGATCCGCTGCAGACACCGCACCGACCGACGAGGCCAAGGCGAAGTTCCGAGAGGCGCTCGACCGGAAGAACGCGGCGCGCCACCGCACGGCCGACGGCGAGTCGAACACCGGGTCGGTGCACGGGTCCGAGACCGTGGGCCCGGTCCAGCGCACGTTCCGCCGCAAGTCGGGCTGACCGCGGTCCGGCTCAGCGCTCGTCGTCGTCCGGTCGCCCCGTCGGGGCGGCCGGACGACGCACGTCCGGGACAACGTCGGTCGCTAGGTGTCCGAACGCGCGAAGCGTCGGCCGGTCAGCTCGCGTACCTCGATGACGACCCACTCCTCGGTCGGCACGTCGACGACGGGAACGAGAGGGGCCGCGTCCTCCAGGACGGCGTCGACCTCGTGCTCGGTGCGCACCCGGTGCGCAGTCCCGTGGGCGACGACGCTCCAGGCCCCGTCGTCGTCGACGTGATCCCACTCGAGCGCCACGCGCTCGTTGGTCGTGAGCGTCGCGAGCTTGGTCCCGGGCACGGTGCGGAACGCGAGCGTGCGCTCGTGCGCGCGGACGGTCACGGGGTAGATGTCCGGCTCGCCCCGCACGCTCACGGCGAGGCGTGCGACGTGGGTCCCCTCCACGAGGTCCCACGACGCGTCGGCGTCGAGGATCTGCGGCCCGTCGTGCGTGTATCCGGTCATGCCTCATCGTGGCACCGCAGCGCACGGGGCGCTCAGCGGCGAAGGTCATGCCGCCCGAGGACCTTCGCCGCGTGCGCCGGGGTCACCGGTGCACGCGGCGAGGCTCCTCGTGGTGGGCCTCAGTCGAGGACGCGCAGGGCGATCGTCTGCTCCATCGCGGCCAGCGCCTCGATGACGGCGGGCTCGACGCGCGAGCCGACGTCCGTGACGACGTAGCCGATCTCGCCACGCGTCGCGAGGAGCTGGCCCTCGATGTTCGTGCCGTGCTCCGCGAGGGTCGCGTTGACGGCTGCGAGGACGCCCGGCGTGTTCCGGTGCAGGTGCGTGATGCGCGTGATCCCGGTCGTCTGCTCGAGCGCGAGGTTCGGCACGTTGACGCTGAGCGTCGTCGAGCCCGTCGTGAGGTAGTCGCGCAGCTTGGCCGAGACGAACTGGCCGATCGCCTCCTGCGCCTCCTCGGTCGAGCCGCCGATGTGCGGCGTGAGGATGACGTTCGGCAGACCGCGCAGCTCGGAGTCGAAGCTGTCTCCCTTGCGCTTGGGCTCCTGCGGGAACACGTCGACGGCGGCGCCGGAGACGCGGCCCTCGACGATCGCCTCGCGCAGCGCGCCGTAGTCCACGACGAACCCGCGCGAGAGGTTGAGGAAGATCGAGCCCTGACGCATGCGGGCGAACTGCTTGGCGCCGAACAGCCCGGCGTTGCCCTGGCGGCCGTCGACGTGCAGCGTGACGACGTCCGCCTGCTCCAGCAGCTCGTCGAGCGTGTCCATGCGGCGCGCGTTGCCGAGCGCGAGCTTCTCCGCCGTGTCGTAGAAGACCACGGACATGCCGAGGTTCTCCGCGACGACCGAGAGCTGGGTGCCGATGTTGCCGTACCCCACGATGCCGAGCGTGCGGCCGCGGACCTCGTGCGCCCCCTCCGCCGACTTGTCCCAGCGGCCCTCGTGCAGCGCGCGGTCGCGCTCGGTGAGGCGGCGCGTGAGCGCGATGATCTCGGCGAGCGCGAGCTCGACGACGGAGCGCGTGTTCTGGAACGGGGCGTTGAACACCGCGACGCCCTGCGTCGCGGCGGAGCGCAGGTCGATCTGGTTCGTCCCGATGCAGAACGCGCCGAGCGCCACGAGGTCGGGGGCGTTCTCGAGCACGTTCGCAGTGACGTTCGTCTTGGACCGGATGCCGAGCAGGTGGACCCCGTCGAGGGCCTCGATCAGCTCGGACTCGTCGAGGGCGCCGGTGCGGACGGTGACGTCGATGCCCGCCGCCTCGAGGTTCGAGGCGGCGAGAGGGTGCAGGTTTTCAAGGAGGAGGGCGCGTAGCACGCTCCCATGGTGCGCCCGGTCCGTGGTCCGGACCAAACGGGTCTTGACCCTCGGGACGAGGTGAACGGCCCTCCCGCGGCCCGCGGACCGGCCGCGTCACGGGGCGACGCGGGCCCCGTCGTCCGCGTCCGTGCTCGTCCGGGTGCTCGTCCGCGTGCTCGTCGTGCTCGTGCCCGTCCCTGGACCGGCCACGCCCGCCGGGAGCGCGCGAGCGTGCACGACGACCAGGCGCTGGGTCGGGCGGGTCATGGCGACGTACAGGTCAGAGGCGCCGGAGGGGCCGGTCGCGACCTCGGCGGGCTCCACGAGCACGACGGCGTCGAACTCGAGCCCCTTCACCTGGACCGGGTCGAGGACCGTGAGCGGCGCGTCCGGGCCGGCGTCCTCGAGGCCGAGGGCCGCGCGCAGGGCGGGGACGGCCGGCGCGGCGGCGACGACGGCGACCCGCCCCGTCTCGGCGGCGACGAACTCCGCGCGCGCCGCGTCGGCCTCGACCCGGACCCGGGCGAGGAGGTCGGCGGACGTCGCCTCCACGAGGCGCAGGGCGTCCTCCACGTCTCGCGCGGACGTCAGCGGCGAGACCGGCAGCCCCGCGGCGAGGGCGGCGCGGCGGGCGGCGTCGGCGACGGAGGCGGGGGTCCGGTAGTTGACGGTCAGCTCGGCGAGGCGCCACGCGTCGCGGAAGACCGGGTCGAGCATGCCCTTCCACGAGCGCGCCCCCGCGAGCGACGACGTCTGCGCGACGTCGCCGACGACGGTGAACGAGCGCGTCGGGCACCGGCGCACGAGCATGCGCCACGCCATCGCGGAGAGCTCCTGGGCCTCGTCGACCACGACGTGCCCGTAGGCCCACGTCCGGTCCTGCGCGGCGCGCTCCGCCGTCGTGAGGCGCGGGCCGGTCGCGGAGAAGCGCTCGGCCAGCACGTCCGCGCCGACGATCCCGCCGCCCGCGCCGGACGACTCGAGCACCTGCCGCGCGTACTCCAGGTCCTGCGCGCGCTGCGCCGCCCGGGCGGCGGCCTCGGCCCGTTCCGCCTGGTCGTCCTCGCCGAGGAGCTCGGCGGCCTCGTCGAGCAGGGGGACGTCGGCGGGCGTCCACGGCGAGCCCTTCGGCCGCTCCAGCAGGCGTCGGTCGGCGGGCGAGAGCTCGGGCGCCGCCTCGGCGAGCCGGTGCGGCTTGGTCCACAGGTCCTCGACGAGGCGCTCCGGCGTGAGGGGCAGCCACGCGAGGTTGAGCGCGACGCGCACGTCGCGGTGGGAGCGCAGGTCCTCGAGCGCGAGCGCGCGGTCCTCGCCGACGAGCGGCTCGCCGAGCTGGCGGCCGTACTGCTCGACGAGCCGCGAGAGCATCTCGCGGACGAAGGTCACGCGCGCGAGGTTGTGCGGCTTGTGCGTGCGCCGGGCCTTGGCGATCGCGTCGCGGACGTCGCGGCGCCGGATCAGCAGGTCGTGGCCGTCGAGGCGCACCGGCACGTCCGCCGCGGGCACGCGCTCGCGCGCACGCACCGCGCGTCGCACCGCCCGGGCCATGACCGCTCGGCCCTTGACGCGCGCGACGCGAGGGTCCTCCGCGCCGTCGGCGACGATGCCGGGGACGAGGTCGGCGATCGTCGTGCTGACGACCCCCGTCTCGCCGAGCGACGGCAGCACCTGGTCGATGTACCGCAGGAACGAGTGGCTCGGGCCGACGAGGAGGACCCCCGAGCGCTCCAGCACCCTTCGGTGCGCGTAGAGGAGATACGCGGCGCGGTGCAGGGCTACGGCCGTCTTGCCCGTGCCCGGGCCGCCCTGCACGACGAGCGCGCCCGCCAGCCCCGACCGGATGATCGCGTCCTGCTCGGCCTGGATCGTCGCGACGATGTCGCCCATGCGCCCGGTGCGTCCCGCCGCCATGGCCGCGAGGAGCGCGCCCTCGCCCGAGAGCGTCGTCCCGGTCACGGCCTCCGGCGCGTCCAGGTCCAGGAGCTCGTCCTCGAGCCCCGTCACGTCGCGCCCGCGCGTCACCAGATGCCGCCGCCGGACGACGCCGTCGGGGTGTGCCGCGGTCGCGCGGTAGAAGGACTGCGCCGCGGGGGCGCGCCAGTCGGTGAGGAGGCTCGTGTGCTCGGCGTCGGTCAGCCCGATGCGCCCGACGTAGCGGCGCGTGCCGTCGTCGAGGTCGAGACGGCCGAACGCGAGCCGGTCCTCGACCGCGTCGAGCTGGGCGACGCGGTCCTCGTACAGGGTCGCGAACGCGTCGCGCTCGCTCCGGTTCTGCGGCGAGCCGGACGGGCCGGACCGACGGACGCCGTCGAGCCGCGCACGGGCGGCGGCGCGCAGCTCGTCGAGGCGCGCGTAGAGGGTGTCCACGACCTCCTGCTCGAGCCGGAGCTCGTCGTTGCGTCCCACGCTGTCCCTTCCCTCGGCCGGGCGTCGCGCCCGAGCGCACGCCCGTGACACGGCCGTCCATTATGGCCCACGAGCGTGGGTCTCCGGACCCGTCCTCGGCGCGTCCCGCGCCCGCGACCGGGCCCGACGCACGGCTGAGGCTAGGATCGTGGGCCATGGCGACCAGAGGGGAGCGGGCGTCGTGACCGGGACCGACCGTCGGGTCCCCGCGCGACCCTCTGCGCGGGGCGACGAGGCCGCCGCGCGTGACCAGGTGCTGTCCGGGCGCGCGGTCCTCGCCCCGACGGACGAGCTGCGCATCCTCCTCGTCGAGGACGACGACGGCGACGCGATCCTCGTCGAGGAGCTGCTGTCCGACGGCAACCTGACGGTCGAGCTCGACCGTGCGACGACGCTCGACGCCGCGCTCGAGATGCTCGTCTCCACGCACGTCGACTGCGTCCTGCTGGACCTCGGGCTTCCCGACTCCGTCGGGCTGTCGGCGGTCGAGCGGGTGCGGACCGGGGCCCACCCGCCCGCCCTGGTGGTCCTCACGGGACACTCGGGCATCGACCTCGGCGTCCAGGCCGTCGCGGCCGGAGCCGACGACTACCTGGTGAAGGGTGAGGTCGACGGCGACCTGCTGGGCCGTTCGGTGCGCTATGCCGTGCAGCGGCGCATGTCCGTCGAGCAGCAGCGGGCGCTGTACCGGAGCGAGGTGCGGGCGGCCGAGACCGCGCGGCTGGAGCGCGCGCTCCTGCCCACACCGCTCGTCCAGGACGAGCGGCTCGACGTCATGGTGGGCTACGTCCCCGGCGGCAACGGCCTCCTGGGCGGCGACTTCTTCGACGCGGTCGAGCGCCCGGACGGGAGCGTCCTGTGCGTCATCGGCGACGTCGCGGGCCATGGTCCGGACGAGGCCGCGCTGGGTGCGACGCTGCGCACGGCCTGGCGCACCATCGTGCTCTCCGACACCCAGCCGGACGGCATCCTCCCGCTCCTCGAGCGCGTCCTCGTGCCCGAGCGCGCGCGTCCCGAGGTCTTCGTCACGCTCTGCCAGGTCGTGGTCTCCGCGGACCGCCGTCGCGCCGAGGTCTATCTCGCGGGGCACCTCGCCCCGCTCCTGCTGCGCGACACCGCGACCGAGATCACGCCCACGGCGCGTGGCCGCGCGCTCGGCATCCCCGTCCAGGGCGGGTGGACCTCCCAGGCCGTCGACCTCGGGGAGCGCTGGGCGCTCATGCTCTACACGGACGGGCTCGTCGAGGCGACCGTCGCGGGGCCCGGAGGCGCCACGGGGCCACGGACCCGCCCGGAGCGCGTCGGCGTCGACGGCCTGCGCCGCGCCGTCGACAGCGCGCTCGAGCAGGGCGTCGAGGGGGTCGTGGAGCGGGTCTTCCGCCGCGTGCGCGACCTGCACGGCGGTCCGCTGGCGGACGATGCCGCGCTCCTCGTGATCGGCTGGGGCGGGGACGAGGGGACCCCCGGCGAGCGCACGGCCACCCTCGCGGACTCGGACGAGTGGGCACGGTGACGCCGACGGCGAGCGTGACGACCGGTGCGGAGCACGGCGGGCGGCATCGTGCCCCGACCCTGCGCCGCCGGCTCGGGTGGGCGCTCGTCGTCGCGGGCGTGATCCTCCTCGGTGTCCTCGCGACCTCGGCGATCGCGCTCTCGCGCGTGCTCACCATCCAGAGCGAGGTGACCGGGCCGTTCTTCGACGCGGTGACCGAGGCCGACGCCGCGTACGTGGGCCTGCTCGACGCCGAGGTCGCGGTCCGCGCGTACGTCGCGACCGGCGACGACACCGCCCTCGAGGCCTACACGCGCGCGGTGGGGACGGACGCCGAGGGCGTCGTGCCGGACCCCACCCTCGTCGACCGCCTCGGGTTCGGCGCGGAGCTCGCGGCGCTGGCCGCGCAGTCCGACACCTCGGTGCGGGCCTGGGTCACCGACTACGCCGAGCCGGCCATCGCGACCACCGAGGACGACGGACCGGGGCGGGTGCGGGCCGTCGACCAGGCCCACGGCGCCGAGCTGTTCGCGGCCGCCCGGGCCGACACCGCGCGGTACGTCGACGCGCTGCGGGCCGAGCGCGTGGAGCGGCTCGACGCGCTCGACCGGTGGAGCCGGGCGCTCTTCGGGAGCGTCCTCGTCCTCGTCGGCTCGGCGCTCGCGGTCGGGATCATCCTCTGGGTGTGCCTCAAGCGCTGGGTGACCGAGCCGATGGCCGAGCTCGCGCACCGCGTGCGGCTCGTGAGCTCCGGGAGCCTCGACGAGCCGGTCGTGACCTCGGGCCCTGCGGAGATCGCGGACCTCGCCCAGGACGTCGAGCACATGCGCGTCGAGCTCGTGAACCAGGTCGCCGAGATCAAGGCGTCGCACGAGGACGCCGCCCGCTCGCACGCGCTCCTGGCCGAGCAGGCGAGCGAGCTCGAGCGGTCCAACCGCGACCTCGAGCAGTTCGCCTACGTCGCGTCCCACGACCTCCAGGAGCCGCTGCGCAAGGTCGCGAGCTTCACGCAGCTCCTCAAGAAGCGGTACGGCGGGGAGCTCGACGACCGCGCGGACCAGTACATCGACTTCGCGGTCGACGGCGCCAAGCGCATGCAACGGCTCATCCAGGACCTGCTCGGGTTCTCGCGCGTCGGCCGGACGGGCAGCGAGCGCGTCGACGTGGACCTCGAGCGGGAGCTCGAGGGCGTGCTCGAGGACCTGTCCGAGAAGGTCGCGGAGACCGGGGCGAGCATCACGCACGACCCGCTGCCCGTCGTCGTCGGCGAGCGCGCGCTCCTGCACCAGCTGCTCGCCAACCTCGTCGGCAACGCGCTGAAGTTCCGCGACCCGGACCGGCCGCCGGCCGTGCACCTGGGGGTCCTCGCGCGCGACACGCACTGGGAGATCTCCGTCGAGGACAACGGGATCGGGATCGACCCGCAGTACGCGGAGCGCGTGTTCGTCATCTTCCAGCGCCTGCACGCCAAGGACGTGTACGAGGGCACCGGGATCGGCCTCGCGCTGTGCAAGCGCATCGTCGAGTACCACGGCGGCCGGATCTGGATCGAGCCGCGCGAGGGCGGGACGACGGTCCGCTTCACGCTCGCCCACGCGTACGTGCACGCGCAGGTCGGCTACGCTCGCTCCGACCACGACGGCACGGAGCAACGACCCGGAGCGACCCCTGGGTGACGCTGCCGCGCCCCGACGACGAGGAGAGCCCCGCATGAGCCACGGCAGCAAGCCGATCGACGTCCTCCTGGTGGAGGACGACCCCGGCGACGTGCTCATGACGCGCGAGGCGTTCGAGGACCACAAGGTCACCAACCGCCTCTCGGTGGTCTCCGACGGGGTGAGCGCGCTGCAGTTCCTGCGCAAGGAGGGTGAGCACGCGGGCGCCCCGACGCCGGACCTGATCCTCCTCGACCTCAACCTGCCCCGGATGGACGGGCGCGAGGTCCTCGCCGAGCTCAAGGCGGACGAGGCGCTGCGCAAGATCCCGGTCGTCGTGCTGACCACGTCGGAGGCCGAGGAGGACGTCGTGCGCAGCTATTCGCTGCACGCCAACGCCTACGTGACCAAGCCCGTCGACTTCGACCGCTTCATCGACGTGGTGCGCCAGATCGACGACTTCTTCGTCTCGGTGGTGCGGCTGCCCGGTCGCTGACCCGGGCGCGGGCCCGACGCGGGTCCGCGCGGTCGTGCCGGTCCGGGAAGAACGGCGGGCCGAGCCGTGTTGTCCTCGTCAGGCCCGCCGCGCGCCGTCGGCAGCGCACGGGCGAAGGACGTCACGAGGAGGATGCATGCTGGACCCTCGCGGGATCTACGAGCTCGACGAGCAGGCCGTGGCACGCCTGTGGCCCACGCCGCCCGAGGTGGGCGCGGGGCCCGTGCTGCTGCACGCCGTCGCGGGGTTCGTCGACGCGGGCAGCGCGGGCGAGGTCGCGGTCGACCACCTGCTGGAGATCGGCGAGGTCACCCGCGTGGTGACGTTCGACGTCGACCAGCTCCTCGACTACCGCTCCAAGCGCGCCACGATGACCTTCAGCACCGACCGCTGGTCCGACTACGACGAGCCGCACCTGGTGATCGACCACGTGCGCGACGCCGAGGGGACGGGGTTCCTGCTGCTGCACGGCGCCGAGCCGGACGTGCAGTGGGAGCGCGTGGTCGCCGCGGTGCGCGACGTCGTCGAGCGCCTCGGGGTGTCCCTCACGGTCGGCTTCCACGGCATCCCGATGGGGATCCCGCACACGCGTCCGCTCTCGGTCACGGCGCACGCGACGCGGCCCGAGCTGCTGGGGGAGCACACGTCGTGGTTCGGCACGGTGAAGGTCCCGGCCAGCCTCGCCGCCCTGCTGGAGCTGCGGCTCGGTCGGGCGGAGCACGACGCGCTCGGCTTCACGGTGCACGTGCCGCACTACCTGGCGCAGTCGTCGTACCCGCCCGCGGCGGTGGTCGCGCTCGAGCACGTGCAGCGGGTCACCGGTCTGGACCTCGCGACGAGGGGGCTCGCGGAGGCGGTGCAGGACGCGACGACCGAGGTCGAGCGTCAGGTGCGCGACTCCGAGGAGGTCGCGGCCGTCGTGCGCGCCCTCGAGGAGCAGTACGACGCGTTCGCGCGCTCCGTCGGGCGCACGAGCCTGCTCGCCGAGTCCGCGCCGATCCCGACGGCCGACGAGCTCGGGGCCGAGTTCGAGCGCTTCCTCGCCCAGCAGTCGGGCGACTGAGCCGCGGTGCGCCCGCGTCCGCCCCGGTCCGAGGACCGGGGTGGTATGTGCCGAAAAATCAGCACGAGACGTGGCGATCTCCGTGGCGGACCAGACGTGGTCCATGCCACACTGTGACCCGTTGCAGTGACGTACTTGCGCACGACCCGGTGCAGGGCCGGTACGTGGGTCCGCCCGGCGGGGTGGTCCGACGTCGGGCCTGCCGGCCGCACACGGCCGGGGCGCCGGCGGAGGACGTGGACATGGCATTGCGGCGCACGGGGGTGGACGAAGGGTCCGCTCGCTGATGTCCCGGATGGACAGAAGGTCAGAGGAAGAGCATGGCGCAGGGTTCTGTGAAGTGGTTCAACGCCGAGAAGGGCTACGGCTTCATCGCGCAGGACGGCGGCGGTGCCGACGTCTTCGTGCACTACTCGGCGATCGAGTCGAACGGGTACCGCACGCTCGACGAGGCGCAGCGGGTCGAGTTCGAGATCACCCAGGGGCCGAAGGGCCCGCAGGCGGAGAAGGTTCGTCCGCTCTGACGTCCACGACGTCGGGCGACCGGGTCCGCCGGTCGTCGCAGCAGCGCAGGAGCCGCGCCCCTCGGGCGCGGCTCCTGTCGCGTCTCACGACCCGCCCGCGGCGAGGCCGTCGGTCGGCTCTCCCTCGGGATCGTCGAGCACCGGCGCGGTGCCCACGAACGCGCGGAGCTCGTCGCGCGTGACCACGCGTGCCGGGACGGCGAGCGAGCGGACCGCGCGAGCGAGCGTCGCGCTCGACAGGGTCGGTGCCACTGCGTCGGCTCCTGTGCCGGCTTCTGTGGCGACTTCTGTGCCGGCTCCTGCGCTGGCTCCCGTGCCGGCCCGGACCGCGGCCAGCACGACGTTGCCGTAGCGCCGGCCCTTGAGCTGCGCGGGCTCGGCGATCGCCGCCACCCGGCCCTCGGCGTAGGACGCCTCCCCGAACGCCGCCGCGAGGGTCGCGGTCTCGCGGCGCGCTGTGGTGAGCGGCGGCCGGTCGGCACAGTTGACGAGGTAGACGCCGCCCGGGCGCAGGACGCGGTGCACCTCGTCCGCCATGCCGCGGGTCGCCAGGTGGTCAGGTGTGCGGTCGCCGTCGAACACGTCGCGCACGACGACGTCGTACGAGGCGGCGGGGAGGCCCGCCACCGCGTGCCGTGCGTCGTCGGGGCGCAGCCGGAGGCGGGGGGACCGCGGCAGGTCGAACCACGTGCGCACCAGCTCGAGCAGGCGGGCGTCGAGGTCGACGCCGAGCTGGGACGAGCCCGGCCGGGTGTGCTCGACCCAGCGCGGCAGGCTGCACCCCGCCGCGCCGAGGTGCAGGGCGCGCAGGGGCCCGGGGGCGAGCTCGTCCACGACGGCCGCCATCTGCTGCATGTACTCGAACGCGAGCATCCCGGGGTCGTCGAGGTCGAGGTACGAGCTCGGGACCCCGTTGACGTAGAGCGTGACGGCCGACGGGTGGTCGAGGTCGCGCTCGACGTGCGCGGTCCCCGTCGACGTCGGCACGGGACCGGTCGGCAGCTCTGGCCCGACGGCCCCGCCTCGGCCCCCGCCGCCCCGGCGCCGGGAGGGTGTGGGTGGTGCGGAGGACCCTGAGGAGCGTCGGGAGGTGCGGCGAGCCATGTGCTCACGGTACGGGCTGGGGGCCGCCCGACGTTGACAGGATCGAACAGGTGTTCGATAGTGGAGGAGGAGGTGCGCGATGTCGAACGAAGCAGGCGCGAGGAGGGCGGTCGCCGTCCCCGCCGAGGTCCGTCGGCTGCTGGACCGCGCGGACGCTGAGCTCGTCGCGGCCGCGCTCGCGCAGGACGCGGGCGAGCGGTTCGTGCACGCCCACCTCGGAGCCCTGCGTGCCGCGGCGGCGGTCGTCGCGCTGCGTGCCCGGCCCGTGCGTCGCGGACGCGCGCGCTCGGTGTGGGACCAGCTCGCGGACGCCGAGCCGTCGCTCGCGGCGTGGTCCGGCTACTTCGCGAGCGGGGCGCGCGTGCGCGCCGCCGTCGACTCGGGTCGGTTCGACGACGTGGCGCCGCAACGGGCCGACGAGCTCATGGCGTGCGCCGAGGACTTCCGCGACGAGGTCGCGATGCTCGTCGACCCCGATGCCGGGTTCGTCCGGCTGCCCGGTCTGCGGACGGTGGCGTCGTGACCCGGGCGTGGCCCGCGTCGGGTGCCCGGTGAGGCAGCGATGAGCCGCGGGCCGCGCGCGGTCGTCCGCCGCGACTGGGGCGACGACGAGGAGGGCTGCTCGATCCTCCATGTCGACATGGACGCGTTCTTCGCGTCCGTCGAGCTCGCGCGGCGTCCCCAGCTCGTGGGGCGACCGGTGATCGTCGGCGGTGCCGAACGGGGCGTCGTCCTCGCGGCGACGTACGAGGCCCGGGCGTTCGGCGTCCACTCGGCGATGCCGATGGTGACGGCGCGTCGCCTGTGCCCCCAGGCGATCGTCGTCCCGCCGGACCACACGCGCTACTACGAGGTCTCCCGCGCGGTCATGGCGGCGATCGGCGAGATCACCGCGCTCGTGGAGCAGGTGAGCGTCGACGAGGCCTTCCTCGACGTGAGCGGCGCGCGCCGGCGCCTCGGGCCTCCGACGCGGATCGCGGCCGAGCTCCGGCGTCGGGTGCGGGCCGAGCACGGCATCACCTGCTCGGTCGGGATCGCGACGAACAAGTTCGTCGCCAAGCTGGCCTCGACGCACGCCAAGCCCGACGGCGTGCTCCTCGTGCCGGCGGCCGCCACCGTCCCGTTCCTGCGCACGCTGCCTGTCGGCGCGCTGTGGGGCGTGGGGGAGCGGACCGAGAGCGCGCTCGCGCAGTGGGGCATCCGCACGGTCGCCGAGCTCGCCGACACGGACGTGGCGTCGCTCCAGACGGCGGTCGGCAAGGTCGCGGGCGCGCACCTGCACGACCTCGCGTGGGGGCGCGACCCCCGGCCGGTCGAGCCGGAGCGGTCGGAGCGGAGCATCGGTGCCGAGACGACGTTCAGCCACGACCTGCGCGACCTCGCGGCGGTCCAGGCGCGTGTGCTGGAGCTCGCGGACCGGTGCGCCGGCCGGCTGCGCCACCAAGGTCTCGTCGCGCGCACCGTCAGCGTGAAGGTCCGGACGAGCGACTTCCGCACCGTGACCCGCGCGCGCACCCTGGGCGCCCCGACGGACGTCGCGCGCGAGATCTATCTGGTGGCTCGCGAGCTGGTCGCGAGCGTCGACCTGCGGGGCCTCGCCGTCCGGCTCGTGGGGGTCCGCGCCGAGGGCCTCGAGCCCCGCGCAGAGGCCGTCGTACAGCCCACGCTCGAAGAAGCGGTCGAGGAGACGGGCGCGGCGAGGCGTCGGGTCGAGGAGGCCGTCGACGCCGTCCGTGGGCGGTTCGGGGTGAGATCCATCGCCATGGGCCCCGCCAGGGCCCGCTCGACTACCACCCCCGCGGATGTCGATCTATCCTGAGGGTGACACACGACCACCGTGGAGAAACGGGGTGCTCATGCCTCTGTCTGAGTACGAGCAGCGGGTCTTGGAGCAGATGGAGCGCGCGCTCACCTCGGACGACCCGCGGTTGGCGAACACGCTCCAGGCGCCACGACGACGTTCGGCGCTGCGCTATGTCCTGGCTGGAGTCGGCGTCGTCGGCGGCCTCCTCCTCCTCGTGCTGGGTGCTGCGCTCTCGCAGACCTGGCTCGGGGTGATCGGCTTCGTCCTCATGTTCGGGGGCGTCGTCCTGGTCTTCCAGTCTCCGCGCTCGTCGCGCAAGGGACCGGTGGGGACCGTCGAGGCGGACGGCACCGTCCGCCCGGCCGCGCCGAGCAAGCCGGCCCGCAAGCCGTTCCTCAGCCGACTGGAAGAGCGCTGGGACCGTCGGCGCGAGCAGGACGGTCGCTGAGCGACTCCTCGACGGCGTCGACCGCCGCGTCGACGAGCTCCTGGAGCCGGTCGGGGCGGGCGACCGTCCGCGGCTCCGGGGCGTAGCGCTCGGCCTCGAGGGCTGACGCCAGCGCGGCGACCGCCTCGGCGACGTCCTCGTCGCGGGGATGCTGACCGCGGCGGGACTGCAGCGACGCGACGACCGCCGCGGGAACGCGCCGAGGTGTCGTCGACGTCGGCCACCGGACCTCGAGCGCCCCGAGCCGCTCGGTGAGCTCGGCCCACGCGTCCTCGGCGTCCCGCAGGCTCTGCGGCTCGGACCGTCGCCGCAGCACGAGCCACAGCGCCCCTCCGACGGCGAGCGCGACGAGGAGCGCGACGCCCACGACGAGCGGCCACGGTGCGCCCTCGTCCTCGGCGCCTCCGGTCGTCCCGCCGGTCCCGGGCGTGGTGGGCACCGGGCTCGCAGGTGCGGAGGGGGCCGCCGTCGTCGCGCCGGGCGTCGGCACGTTGCCGGGGTCTCCCGGGCCACCCGGGGTCACGGCAACAGGCGTCGCCCACCGCGGGGTCGGACCCGTCTGCTGGGCCGGCGTCGGCTCGAACCGCACCCAGCCCTGGCCCGGGAACCAGAGCTCCGGCCAGGCGTGGGAGTCGCGGCCGGTGACCTGGAAGCTCGAGTCGTCCACGCGCTCGCCCGGAAGGAACCCGACGCCGAGACGCGCGGGGATGCCGAGGGTCCGCGCCATCATCGTCATCGAGGTCGCGAACTGGACGCAGTAGCCCGTCCGGTCCTGCAGGAAGTCCCAGACCGCGTCGCCGGAGTCACCCGGCGGGACCTCGGTCGAGTACGTGAACTGCGAGACGTCGCGGAAGTAGGTCTGCAGGGCGAGCGCCTGGTCGTAGCGCGTCGGCGCGCCCTCGACCACGGTGGCGGCCAGGTCGCGGATGTCCTGCTCGTGCTCGGTCGCGGGGACGTCGAGGTAGTTGGGGTCGTCCGGGTCCGCGCCCGTCGCGTCGCGCAGCGACGCGGCGTCCAGCGGTCGCGGGAAGACCGCGAGCTCGTACGCGGTGCCCGCGCCCGTGGGCCGGTCGCCGAGCACCTCGTCGCGGACGTCGTCGTACGCCCAGTCCCCGTCGATGTCCACGGAGCGGGGCTCGGTCGGGACGGGGAGCTTCGTGTCCCGGAGCGACTCGAGCGTGACACGCACGGACGTCGGCTCCTCGAGGCCGGCCGGGTCGGTGGGCCACAGCACCTGGTCGGCACCCTCGATCGGGGTGCCGTCCCGGTCGGCGCCGCGCCGCCAGTTCGTGCCGTCGAAGCCCGTGAGGGTGAACACGCGGAGCGGACCGACCTCGTCACCGTCGGTCCGGTAGCGCAGGACGACCTCGCCGGAGCGCTCCGCGAGATCGCGCCGCATGTCGAGGTCGTCGGAGAGCCGTACCGTCTGCCCGGTCGAGGAGAAGAGCCGTGACCACGACGCCGAGGCGACCTCGGGGAGCGAGGCGCTCGCCGACCCGAGTCCCAGGGCGACGACCGCGACGGCGACCGCCACGACGAGCGCCCCGGCGGCACGCAGGCCGCCGGCGGCACGATCCTCCACACGTCGCGCGGACGCGCCGCGCCGCACCGTGCGGTGCGGGTTGTCCACCGCGAGGAGCAGGACGAGCGCCGCCACCGTCACGACGAACGCCAGGGGCGGGATCTCGCTCATGATCACGAGCCCGGGGATCCACAGCGCGAGGATCGGCAGCGCGACCCCTGCGCCGAGCCGGAGGCCGCCAGCCATGAGGTCGGCGACGAGGAACACCACGACCGCGCCCCCGACCGCCATGAGCGCGATCGGAAGGCTGGGGTCGATCGGGGCGACCTCGGCGAGCGTGAGGTCGCGTGCGGTGGAGAGCCGGGACAGGACCCGGTCGACGTTGGAGAGACCGATGAGGAGGGAGAAGCGGTCGGTCGGGCCCCCGTAGAGCCCGAGCAGGGCCCAGAGGCCGACGACGAGCCCCGCGAGCGAGGGGAGCAGCGCGGCCGGCGGGGCGAGGATCTCGCCCCGCGTGGCGTGGCCTCGCTCGAGGGCGTAGCGCGAGAGGCCGGTCACGAGCGCCAGGACCGCGACGGTGCGCACCGCGGTGCCGGTCCAGCCGCCCGGGCCGATGACGCTCCCGAGCGCGTAGGTCGACGCGACGACGGCGAGGGCGACGAGCCCGCTCGTCGCGAGCACGCGGAAGCCGACGGGGGCCGAGGTGTCCGGTCGGGACGTGGTCATCGCGAGCCCTCCACGAGCAGGGTCCAGGCGTGCTCGAGGGACGCCGACGGGTCGACGAGCGCCGCGTGCCACCCGGTGGACCGCAGGGCGGCCACCGTCTCGAGCGCGTCGGCGTGCTCGGGCGCCCAGGGTCGCGCGCTCACCACGAGCGCGCGGTGCAGGCCGTCGCCGGCCATCGCCGCGACCGTGTACCGGGCGACGGAGCCGAGCGGGCCGAGCACCGCGACGGTGATCTCGCCCGGGCGCCGGTCCCGGCGCAGCGCCTCGGACGTCGCGACGACCGAACGGTCGCCGTCCGCGACGACGTGGTGCCCGTGCAGGTCGACGGTCGCGTCCAGGAGGTCGGCCGGCCCCTCGCCCGAGCGGTTGACGCGGAAGCCCGTGCCGGACACGACCGGCGCGAGCGACGTCGGGACGAGACGGACGGGGTGCCCCGCCTGGAGGAGGGACACACCGATCGAGGCCGCGCACTCGACCGCCCACTCGCCGTCGGCGAGCGCGCGGGGGCTCGATGCGGCGAGCTCGGGGTGGGGCAGCAGCCCGCGGTCGAGGAGGACGCTGACGGGCGGCAGGCCCGCGCTCTCGTCCGCGCGGACCATGAGCTGGCCGTGCCGGGCCGCGCTGGCCCAGTGCACGCGCCGCGGGTCGTCGCCGGCGACGTAGTCGCGCAGCACCGAGTCGTCGCTCGACGCGAGCCGCGCGCCCGACGCGGAGCGCTCGTGCTCGCCGAACGCGCGCGAGCCGCGGACGGGCAGCTCCACCGTGCGGGGCCACACGGCGACCGCGGTCGGATCGCCGAGCTCCTGGGTCGCGCTGACCAGGCCGAAGAGGTCGACCCGCGTCGTGAGGAGCGGACCCAGCGGCCACCGGCCGCGGCGGAGCGGGCGCAGGCGGTAGCGGACCGCGATGTGGTCGCCCACCGTCGCGACCTGCGCCCGCAGCGAGCCCTGGTCGCACAGCTCGTGCGCCGCCTGCTCGCTGATCCGCAGGCGGGAGAGGGTCGAGGCCGTGGACGACGTCGCCCGCGTGGCCGCCACCGTGAGACGCGCCGTCGTGAACTGCCCGCGCACGGCGGGGTTCGGCTGGACGCGGCGCGTCACGTGCAGGGCGCCGCGACCGCGGTCGATCCGGCGGACGGCCATCCAGCACCAGGCGGCGCCGACGGCGAGCGCCCCGGCGACGCCGAGCCCGACGAGGTCGGGCAGCCCGAGCGTGACGCCCAGGACGACGAGCGCGCCGCCGGCGGCGAGCACCACCGTGCCGCGCCGGGTCAGGCGTGCGCTGGCGAGGCTCCTGCTCCTGCCGCGGAGCCGCGCGAGGAACGACGGGGCGCGCACGTCAACGTCGCTCGGTCGCGTCCAGGGCGGGGATCGGCGTCTGCGCCACGATCGACGCGACGACGGCCTCGGCGTCCTGGCCCGAGAGCCGGGCCTCCGTCGTGACGACGAGCCGGTGCGCGAGCACGGGGACGGCGAGGTACTGCACGTCGTCGGGGAGCACGTGGTCGCGCCCCGCCATGGCCGCGAGAGACTTCGCGGCCCGCAGGAGCTGGAGGGTCGTGCGGGGCGACGCCCCGAGGCGCAGGCCGGGGTGCTCGCGCGTCGCCGTGACGAGGGCGAGCACGTACCGCTTGACGGCGGTCGACGCGTAGACGGCGCGGGCCACGCCCGCGAACCGCAGGACGGCCGCGCCGGTCGTCACGGGGCGGAGGTGGGCCAGCGGGTTGTCCGACTCCTGCCGGTCGAGCATCCGGAGCTCGGCGTCGACGTCGGGGTAGCCGACGGTCAGCCGCGCCATGAACCGGTCGCGCTGCGCCTCCGGGAGGGGGTAGGTGCCCTCCATCTCCACGGGGTTCTGCGTCGCGACGACGAGGAAGGGGCTCGGCAGGGGGTGGGTCGTCCCGTCGACCGTGGTCTGGCCCTCCTCCATGCACTCGAGGAGCGCCGACTGCGTCTTGGGGGAGGCGCGGTTGATCTCGTCGCCGATGACGATGTTCGAGAAGACGGGTCCGGGGCGGAACTCGAACTCGTGGTTCGCCGCGCGGTAGATGTTGACGCCGGTCAGGTCGCTCGGCAGGAGGTCCGGCGTGAACTGGATGCGGCCGACCTTGCAGTCGATCGTGCGCGCCAGCGCCTTGGCGAGCGTCGTCTTGCCGACGCCGGGGACGTCCTCGATGAGGAGGTGGCCCTGCGCCAGGAGGACGGCGACGGTCACCGTCACGAGGTCCGGGCGGCCCGTGACGACGGACTCGATGCCGGAGCGGATCCGGCCCGTGGTCTCGACCAGCTCGTCGAGGCCGGTGAGGGCGTCGCCCCCGGGCTCGTCGGAGGGCGCGACAGGGGCGATGTCGGGGAGCACGGAGACCTCCGTCGTCGGTGGCGCGGGGCCGCGGACCAGGGAGACCGCGGGTGGGAAGAGCCTAGTGGACCGTCGGCCGTCCGCCGAGCGCCGCCGCGAGGGTCTGGCGCGGCACGGGCCGCGCCCCCTGCGTGCGCCGGAGAGGTGCGACCGGCGCCCGACCGCCGTCGCGACGCGCCATGGGGAGTAGTCCCCTCCACGTCCCTCCACCCCGCGTGACCTGCGGAGATCCTGCGAAGGCGGGTGAAAGCCCGGGGATTCACCGAGAGCGGTGGAGGGAAGTGGAGTACCGTGGAGGAGAAGGGAGCAGGAGGGGAGGTGCCAGGTGCATGTCCGGTTTCGTGGACGACGTGCTCGGCGGTTCCTCAGGCCTGCTCCTGGGCACCTTCACGCCACGTCTGGACGACAAGGGGAGGCTCATCCTCCCCGCGAAGTTCCGGTCGCGGCTCGCACCGGGTCTCGTCATGACGCGGGGGCAGGAGCGCTGTCTGTTCCTGCTGCCGATGGACGAGTTCCGGCGCATGTACGACCAGATCCGGCAGGCGCCGGTGACGAGCAAGCAGGCCCGGGACTACCTGCGCGTCTTCCTCTCGGGGGCGAGCGACGAGATCCCGGACAAGCAGGGACGTGTCTCGATCCCCGCGCCCTTGCGGGCGTACGCGGGGCTCGACCGCGACGTCGCCGTGATCGGCGCCGGCACGCGGGTCGAGATCTGGGACGCGCAGGCGTGGGAGACGTACCTCGCGGAGCAGGAGTCGGCGTACTCCGACACCGCCGAGGAGGTGTTCCCGGACCTGCGCTTCTAGGGTCGCGACCCACGGCTCCCGCACGGTGAGGCCTCCTCCCGCCCGGTCTGACGCACTTCCCCGGCGCCAGAAAGGACGCGGAGGGAGACCTGACCGTACGGGGCCGGTCCGACGAGGAGCACCACCCGGCGGCGCGTCCGGCGCCACCCGGACACCGACCAGCACGGAGAGGAGACCGACATGACGAGCACCCCCGACGACGCCGCCGAGCGGCACGTCCCGGTCCTCCTCCAACGGTGCGTCGACCTTCTCGCCCCCGCGCTGGCGGAGCCCGGCGCCGTCCTCGTGGACTGCACGCTCGGGATGGGCGGGCACACCGAGGCCGTCCTGGAGCAGGTCCCCACCGCGCGCGTCGTCGGCATCGACCGCGACCCCGAGGCCATCGCCCGCGCGTCGCGCCGGCTCGAGCGGTTCGACGACCGGTTCCGTGCGGTGCACGCGGTCTACGACGAGATCGGCGACGTCGTGACCGACGTCGTCGGCGGACCCGTCCAGGGCGTGCTCATGGACCTCGGGGTGTCGTCGCTGCAGATCGACGAGGCGGACCGCGGGTTCTCCTACGCGCACGACGCGCCGCTCGACATGCGCATGGACCCGACGACCGGCCAGACGGCCGCCGACGTCCTCAACACCTACGACGAGCGCGCGCTCACCCGGATCCTGCGCGACTACGGCGAGGAGCGGTTCGCGCAGCGCGTCGCCCGGGCGATCGTCCGGCGCCGCGAGCAGCGTCCGTGGGAGCGCAGCGCCGAGCTCGTCGAGGTCGTCCGCGGCGCGATCCCCGCCGCCACGCGCACGACGGGCGGGAACCCCGCCAAACGCACCTTCCAGGCGCTGCGGATCGAGGTGAACGGCGAGCTCGAGGTCCTCGAGCGCGCGGTCCCCGCCGCGGTGGACGTGCTCGCCGTCGGCGGGCGCGTCGTCGTCGAGTCGTACCACTCGCTCGAGGACCGCATCGTCAAGCGCGTGCTGGCCGCCGGGGCGACGATCAGCGCGCCGCCCGGGCTGCCCGTCGTGCCGGAGGAGGACCAGCCCTACCTGCGGCTCCTCACCCGCGGCGCGGAGGAGGCGTCCACGGACGAGCGGGAGTCCAACCCGCGCTCCGCGTCCGTCCGGCTCCGCGCCGCCGAGCGCACCCGGCCCACGCCGTCGCACCGCCGCCCGTCGCACCGCCAGACCGACCGACCGCACGACCCGGGGGAGAGGACACGATGAGCGCACAGAGGTCGACCGCCGCCCGCCCGCTCCCGCGCACGGCACGCCCGGCGCCCGCGCCGCGCCCGTCGCTCACGGCCCTGCCGGGTGGCGCGTCCGAGCGCGCGCTCCGCTCGCGGCTCGAGCTCGTCCGCGCGCCGCTGCAGGCGCGGTCCAAGATCCCGTTCCTCGTCGTCTGCATGTCGATCCTCGGAGCGGCGCTCCTGTGTGCTCTCCTGGTGAACACGACGATGGCGCGCAACTCCTACGAGATGTCGGAGCTGCGCCGGGAGGTGAGCCGCGTGGCCCAGGACACCCAGAGCCTGCAGGCGCAGGTCGACGCTCAGAAGACGTCGCTGCCGGACATCGCGACCTCCCTCGGCATGGTCCCCGCGGAGGACCCGGCGATGCTCCGGCTGTCCGACGGCGCGGTCCTGGGCATGCCGCAGGAGGAGGCCGGGCAGTGACGGGCGAGTCCGGAGCAGGGCGTGACCGCCGGTCGCGACCCGCGGCGAGCTCGCAGCGGTCCCGCCCCGCCCCCACGGCCTCCCGGCCCTCGCCGGGAGGCCGTGGCGCTGCTGCCGACGGGCGCAGGGTCTCGGGGACGGGCACCGGTTCGGCCGCGCGCGACCGGGTGCCCGGCGCCCGCGTCGCGGCGTCGGCCCGCCCGTCGAAGAGCACCGCGTCCCGCGCGCCGCGGAGCGGCGCCCGCCCGCCCTCCCGCCCCGCGCGCGGGACCCGCGAGCCCGGTCGCCCCGAGCGGCGCCAGCGCTGGCTCATCGTGGTCGCCGGCGTGATCACGGCGGTCTTCGTGGGTCAGCTCGTGAACGTCCAGGTGCTGCGCGGGCCGGCGCTCGCGGCCGACGCGCGCGCCGACCGCACGCGCAGCTCGACCCTCCTGGCCCACCGCGGCGACATCACCGACGCCGACGGCGTCGTGCTCGCGACGTCCGTGGACCGCTACACGGTCGCGGCGGACCCGAAGACGATCGCCGAGTTCAAGCCCCGCGCCGCGGACCTCGTCGACGGCGAGCCGCTCGAGGAGGGCGGCGCCGTGGGCGTGGCCAAGCTGCTCGCCCCGATCCTCGGAAGATCGTCCCCGGAGCTCGCCGCGCAGCTCAACGGGACGTCGCGGTACGTGGTCCTCGCCAAGGAAGTCACGCCCGAGGTGCAGCGCCAGATCACGGAGCTGCGGCTCTCGGCCTACGTGCGCACCACCATGACGAGCGAGCGGACGTACCCGGCAGGCACCGTCGCGGGCAACCTCGTGGGCTTCGTCAACGAGGAGCAGGCGGGCGGCGGTGGGGTCGAGGCGTCCTACGACGACGTCCTCGCCGGCGTCTCCGGGTCGCGCGAGTGCGAGGCCGGGCTGGGCGGGCAGGTCATCCCGACCGGCCGGTGCGACGTCGTGGACGCGGTGCCCGGGCGCAACGTGCAGCTCACGGTCGCCCGCGACGTGCAGTGGAAGGCGCAGGACTCGGTGGACCGCGCCGTGAGCGAGACCGGCGCGGAGTACGCGATCGCCGTCGTGCAGGACGTCCGCACGGGCGAGGTCCTCGCGCTCGCGGACTCCGGCACGGTGAACCCGAACGACCGGACGACCGACGCCGTCGCCCGGCCGAGCCGCGCGGTGTCGAACGTGTTCGACCCCGGCTCGACGGGCAAGGTCGTCACGATGTCCGCCGCGATCGAGGGCGGGTATGCCGACCCGGCGACGCAGTTCGAGGTGCCCTACCTCTACACGACGCCGAACGGGGAGACCTTCCGGGACTCGCACGAGCACCCGGTGGAGCGGCTCACGCTCGCCGGCGTGCTCGCCGAGTCGTCGAACACCGGGACCGTCCAGGTCGGGGAGAAGATCCCGAAGCAGGTGCGCTACGACTACCTGCACAAGTTCGGGTTCGGGGAGAAGTCGGGCCTCGGCCTGCCCGGGGAGTCCGCGGGGATCCTGCACCCCGCCGACGCGTGGGACGGGCGTACCGAGTACGCCGTGCTCTTCGGACAGAGCGTGTCCGTGAACGCGATCCAGGCCACGAGCGTCTTCTCGACCATCGCGAACGGAGGCGTCCGGACGACGCCGAGCATCGTCGCGGGCACGACCGACGAGCGCGGCACCCTCGTCCCGGCCGAGCGTCCGGCCCCGGTGCGCGTGGTCTCGCAGGAGACCGCGGACACCGTGCTGCACATGATGGAGTCGGTCGTCGAGGAGGGCACGGGCTCGAGCGCCGCGGTGCCCGGCTACCGGGTCGCGGGCAAGACGGGCACGGCGCAGATGGCGGGCTCCGACGGGAGGCTGTCCGCGATCATGGCGTCGTTCATCGGCGTCGCGCCCGCCGACGACCCGCGGTACACCGTGTCGGTGTTCCTCAAGAACCCCCACTCGTCGATCTTCGGCGGCGTCGTCGCGGCGCCCGTGTTCAGCGAGATCATGGGCTTCACGCTCGAGCACGAGGGCGTGCAGCCGAGCACGGAGCCGTACGTGCCGCTCCCGACGACGTGGTGAACCTCACCACGCCCGCCGGTCTCGTGCGGCGGGCCCGTCCCTTTGTCCGCGCGGATGTCCGTGCAGGTGTCCGCGAACGTGCCGGTGAAGGTCCCGTGAAGCGTGGTCCGGCGCGGCGGACGGGCCAGGACGGCTTGCGAGGGTCGCGGCCCCGGCACGGTAGGTTCTACACGTGACATCCCCGATCGACCGCCTTCGTCCTGCCGCGACCACCCGTCGGTCGGTCGGGGACCTGGCAGCACGGTTCGGTCTCGACGTCCGCGCAGGTGGCGGGCCTGGCGGGCCGTCCGCCCCGGGCCCCGTGGAGGTGTGGTCGGTCGCGTCCGACGACCGGACCGCGGACGCGGGCGACCTCTTCGTGGCCCTCCCCGGCGCCCGTGCGCACGGGGCGCGCTTCGCGCCCGCCGCCGTCGCGCGCGGTGCCCACGCCGTCCTCACGGACGAGGAGGGCGCGGCGCTGGTGGCCCAGGCGGGGCTCGACGTCCCCGTGCTCGTGGCCGCAGACCCGCGCGCGTTGCTCGGCCCGGTCGCCGCGTGGGTCTACGGCAGCCCCGCGCAGGACCTCACGACGTTCGGCGTGACCGGGACGAACGGCAAGACCACCACCACGTACCTCGTCGACCACGCGCTGCGCGCGCTCGGCTGGAAGGGCGGCCTCATCGGCACGGTGGAGATGCGGTCGGGCGACCGCGTCCTGCCCAGCCGGCTCACGACGCCCGAGGCCGCCGACCTGCAGGCGCTGCTCGCCGCGATGCGCGAGGACGCGGTGCGCACCCTCGCGATGGAGGTCTCGTCGCACGCGCTCGCGCTGCACCGGGTCGACGGGCTCGTGTTCGACGTCGTCGGCTTCACCAACCTCAGCCAGGACCACCTCGACTTCCACGGCGACCTGCAGGAGTACTTCGAGGCGAAGGCGCTCCTGTTCACGCCGGAGCACGCCCGCCGCGGCGTCGTCGTCGTCGACGACGCGTGGGGCGAGCGCATGGTCGCTGCCGCCGGTATCCCGGTCGCGACGCTGCGCGTCGGTGCGCGGAGCCCGGAGGACGGGCAACCCGTCGCGGACTGGACCGTGCACGACGTCGAGCCGTCGGCGGCCGGGGGCTCCGCGTTCACGCTGCACCACCGCGACGGCCGCAGCGTGCGCACGACGACCGCCCTGCCCGGCACCTTCAACGTGGCCAACGCGGCGCTCGCCCTCGCGCTCGTGCTCGAGGCGGGCACGGACCCGCGTGACCTGGAGGCGGCGCTCGACGCGGCCGGCGGGCTCACCCCGGCCGTCCCAGGGCGCATGGAGCTCGTGTCGCGTCCGCCGCACCGGCCGCGCGTCGTCGTCGACTTCGCCCACAACCCGGACGCGCTCGCGCTCGCGCTCGACGCGCTGCGCCCGACGACGCGCGGCCGCCTGGTCGTCGTGTTCGGCGCCACGGGCGACCGTGACCGCGGCAAGCGGCCCACGATGGGGGGCGTCGCGGTCGAGGGGGCCGACGTCGTCGTCGTGACGGACGACGACCCGCACGGCGAGGACCCGGCCGCGATCCGGGCCGAGGTCCTCCCGGGGGCGCTCGCCGCCCGCGAGGCGGCGGCCGCAGCCCCGGAGGCGCGCGACGTCGTCGTCCTCGAGGTCGCGCCGCGCGCACGGGCGATCCACCAGGCGGTCGCCGCCGCGGGCCCCGACGACACGGTGCTCGTCGCGGGGCGCGGCCACGAGGTGTGGCAGGAGATCGCCGGCGTCGACCACCCCCTGGACGACCGCGTCGAGGCGCGCGCCGCGCTCGAGGAGCGAGGCGCGGCCCGCGCACCCCACGACACCCCCGACGACCTGAAGGAGCACCACGCATGATCGAGCTCACTGCGGCGCAGGTGGCCGCAGCGACCGGCGGACGGCTGTCCGCCGACCCGGAGGTGCGGGTCGGGGGGCCCGTCGTCGTCGACTCGCGCCGGGTCGCGCCGGGGTCGCTCTTCGTCGCGCTGCCCGGCGAGCACGTCGACGGCCACGACTACGCGGCAGGGGCCGTCGCCGCCGGCGCGACCCTCGTCCTCGCGGCGCGCGAGCTCGACGTGCCGTGCGTCGTCGTCGACGACGTCCAGACCGCCCTCGGCGAGCTCGCCCGGCACGTGCTCGCGACGCTGCGCGAGCGCGGCGACGTGCGCGTGGTCGCCGTGACGGGCTCCGTGGGCAAGACGACGACCAAGGACCTGCTGGGTCAGCTGCTGCGGCCCGAGGGCGAGACGGTCGTGCCGCGCGGCTCGTTCAACAACGAGATCGGGCTCCCGCTCACCGTGCTCGAGGCGGACGCGTCCACGCGGTTCCTGGTGCTGGAGATGGGCGCGAGCGGCGTCGGTCACCTCACCTACCTGACGCGCATCGCGCCGCCCGACGTCTCGGTGGTCCTCGTCGTGGGCAGCGCCCACCTCGGGGAGTTCGGCGGGATCGAGGCCGTGGCGCGAGCGAAGGCGGAGATCGTCACGGGCCTGGCTCCGGGAGGGGTCGCGGTGCTCAACGCCGACGACCTCCGGGTCGCCGCGATGGCCGACGCCGCCCCGGGCGAGGTCGTGACGTTCGGGACGATCCCCGCGTCCGACGTGCGCGCCGAGGACCTCGGGATCGACCGCACCGGCCGTGCGTCCTTCACGCTGCGCGTCCGTCCGGGAGCTGCCGGGGACGCGCGGCCGACCGAGGAGACGCACGCGCGCGTGACCCTCGGCCTCGTAGGGGAGCACCACGTGACGAACGCCCTCGCGGCCGCGACGGCGGCGCTGCGGCTCGGCGTCGCGCTGCCCGACGTCGCCGCGCGGCTGTCCGACGCGCGCGCGCTGAGCCCGCACCGCATGCAGGTCACCGAGCGGCCCGACGGCGTCACGGTGATCGACGACTCCTACAACGCCAACCCCGACTCGATGCGGGCCGCGCTCAAGGCGCTGGCCGTCATGGCGGGGCGCGACCGACGGTCCGTCGCGGTGCTCGGCGAGATGCTCGAGCTCGGCGAGGACTCGCGCGTCGCTCACGACGACCTCGGCCGGCTCGTGGTCCGATTGAACGTCAAGCTGCTCGTCGTGGTCGGCGAGGGCGCCGGCGGGATCCACGACGGCGCGACCCAGGAGGGGTCGTGGGGCGACGAGACACGGTTCGTCCCCGACGTGGAGGCGGCGTCCGCGCTGCTGCGCGACGAGCTGCGGGAAGGGGACGTCGTGCTCGTGAAGGCCTCGAACGGGTCCGGGCTGTGGCGGCTCGGCGACGAGCTGGCCGCGGCCGGCGCGGACACGCCCGGAGGTGACGGCGCATGATCGCGATCATCGTCGCGGCGAGCGTCTCCCTGCTCGTCGCCCTCTTCGGGACGCCGCTGTTCATCCGGTTCCTCGTCCACCGCAACTACGGGCAGTTCGTCCGCCAGGACGGCCCGACAGCGCACTTCACCAAGCGCGGGACGCCCACCATGGGCGGGGTGGTGATCATCGGGGCGACGCTCCTCGGCTGGGCGATGTCGTACGTCGTCTCGGGGCGGTTCCCGAGCGTCTCCTCCTTGCTCGTGCTGTTCCTCATGACCGGGCTCGGGATCGTCGGGTTCCTCGACGACTTCACGAAGATCCGCAAGCAGCGCAGCCTCGGGCTCACGGCGCGCGCCAAGATCATCGGCCAGGGGGCCGTCGGCATCGCGTTCGCGGTGCTCGCGCTGCAGTTCCCCAACGAGCACGGCCGGACGCCCGCGTCCACGCGCATCTCCTTCCTGCGCGACACGAACCTCGACCTCGCGTTCGCGGGCGCGACGGTCGGGCTGATCCTCTTCGTGATCTGGGCGAACTTCCTCATCACGGCGTGGTCGAACGCGGTGAACCTCACCGACGGCCTCGACGGACTCGCGACGGGCGTCTCGCTCATCGTGTTCGGCTCGTACGTGCTCGTGGGCATCTGGCAGTTCAACCAGACGTGCCAGCGGCTCGCCTCCGCGGGCCCGCGCTGCTACGAGACGCGAGACCCGCAGGACCTCGCGATCGTGGCCGCGGCGATCGTCGGCGCGTGCTTCGGCTTCCTGTGGTGGAACGCGAGCCCGGCGAAGATCTTCATGGGCGACACCGGCTCGCTCGCCCTCGGCGGCGCGCTCGCCGGCCTGTCGATCCTTACGCGCACCGAGTTCCTCGCGCTCATCATCGGCGGCCTGTTCGTCATCATCGTGCTCTCCGACGTCATCCAGATCGGCTTCTTCAAGATGACCGGGCGGCGCGTGTTCAAGATGGCCCCGCTGCACCACCACTTCGAGCTGTCCGGCTGGGGCGAGGTCACGATCGTCATCCGCTTCTGGCTCATCGCCGGGCTGTTCGCCGCGCTCGGCTTCGGCATCTTCTACGCCGAGTGGGTGGTCAGCTAGTGGCACGCGACCGTCACGACCTCGCGGTCCCGCTCGACGAGGCGCGCGTGGTCGTCGCGGGCCTCGGCGTCTCGGGCCGGGCCGCCGTCGCCGCGCTCGCACCGCGGGCCGCCGCCGTCGTCACGCTCGACGACCGCGCCGCGGACGCCGACCTGCGCGACGCGGACGACGTCGACCTCGCGGCGACCGACCTCGTCGTCGTCTCGCCCGGCTGGCCGCCCTCCCACCCGCTGCTCGTCGCGGCGGGGGAGCGGGGCGTGCCGGTGTGGAGCGAGGTCGAGCTCGCGTGGCGGCTGCGCGTGGACGGACCCTCCGGGCGCCCCGCGCCGTGGCTCGCCGTGACCGGGACGAACGGC
The DNA here is from genome assembly GCF_025818875.1 of Cellulosimicrobium sp. SH8. Lineage (NCBI taxonomy): Bacteria > Bacillati > Actinomycetota > Actinomycetes > Micrococcales > Promicromonosporaceae > Cellulosimicrobium > Cellulosimicrobium sp. SH8. Next base: position 179,628 of record NZ_JAMXMH010000010.1, read on the forward strand.
AAGACGACGACCGTCGAGATGCTCGAGACGATCCTGCGGACCGCGGGGCTACGTGCCGCGGCGGTGGGTAACGTCGGCACCCCGGTGGTCGAGGCGGTGGCCGACCCCACGCTCGACGTGCTCGCCGTGGAGCTCTCGAGCTTCCAGCTGCACTTCACGCACACGACGTCGCCCGAGGCGGGCGCGGTGCTCAACGTCGCCCCGGACCACCTCGACTGGCACGGCGGGATCGACGCGTACGCCGCGGACAAGGGCCGGGTCTTCGAGGACGCGCAGGTGGCGTGCGTCTACAACGCCGCCGACCCGCGCACCGAGGCGCTGGTGCGCGAGGCCGACGTGGTCGAGGGCGCGCGCGCCGTCGGCTTCACGCTCGGCGCACCGGCGCGCGGCCAGCTCGGCGTGATCGAGGACGTGCTCGTGGACCGCGCCTTCCATGCGCCCGCGGACGCGCCCGACCGGCACACGCACGCGGCCGAGTTCGCCACGCTGGGCGACCTCGCGCACCTGGCCGGGGCCGACGGCGTCGTGCCCGCGCACGTCGTCGCGAACGCGCTCGCCGCAGCCGCCCTCGCGCGGGCCCACGGCGTCCCGGCCGTCGCCGTGCGTGACGGTCTGCGGGCGTTCCGCACGGGCTCGCACCGCATCGAGCAGGTCGCGTCCGTCGACGGCGTCGCCTACGTCGACGACTCCAAGGCGACGAACGCGCACGCGGCCTCCGCGTCGCTCGCGTCGTTCGCGCCCGGGACCGTCGTGTGGGTCGCGGGCGGCCTCGCCAAGGGCGCCTCGTTCGACGAGCTCGTCGCCGCGCGCGCCGACCGGCTGCGGGCCGTGGTGCTCATCGGCGTGGACGCGGCGCCGTTCGCGGGCGCGCTCGCCCGACACGCGCCCGATATCCCGGTCGTGCGGGTCGATCCTGGCGAGACTGGGACGGTGATGCCCCGCGCCGTCGACTCCGCCCGCCGCCTCGCGCAGGCCGGCGACACCGTGCTGCTCGCCCCGGCCGGCGCGTCGATGGACCAGTTCCGCTCGTACGCGGCGCGCGGCGACGCGTTCGCCGACGCGGCGCGCGCGCTGCGCCCCGACCACGGGTAGGCCGGCCCGGCCATGACACAGACCGCGAACGGACGAGGGGCGCCGTCGACGCGCACGACCCCACGCACGGGCGCGGGTCGGAAGACGGCACCGGGCCGGGCGAAGGCCTCGGCCCGCAGCGGGGCGCGCCCCCGCACGCCCGCCACCCCGACCGAGCGGCCCTGGCTCGGACAGTGGAACAGCACCGTGACGAGCTACTACCTCCTGGTCGGGGCGACCGCGTTGCTGACGATCATCGGGCTCGTCATGGTGTTCTCGAGCTCGGCCGTCACGGAGATCGCCGCGGGCAAGTCCCCGTTCAACGCGTTCGCCAAGCAGGCGCAGTTCGTCCTCATCGGGCTTCCGGTGCTCCTGATCGCGACGCGGATCCCGGTCGCGTGGTACCGGCGCCTCGCCTGGCCTGCGCTGGTCGCGGCGGTGGCGCTACAGCTCCTCATCTTCACGCCGCTCGCGAAGAACGTGAACGGCAACACGAACTGGATCGACCTGGGCGCCTTCGACGTGCAGCCGTCGGAGGTCGCGAAGCTCGCGCTCGCGCTGTGGCTCGGCGCGGTGCTCGGCCGCAAGCAGCGGCTGCTCGGGCAGTGGCGCCACGTGCTGGTCCCCGCGGTGCCGGTCGCCGTGCTCGTCATCGGGCTCGTCCTGGCAGGTCACGACCTGGGCACCGCGCTCGTGCTCATGGCGCTCGTCGCGGGCGCGTTCTTCGTCTCGGGAGCCGACGGCCGTCTCCTCGCGCTCGGCGCCGGGCTCGCGGCCTTCGTCGTGGGCTACGTCTTCATCCTCAACCAGTCGGGCGGCGACCGGCTGGGGCGCATCATGGCCACGTACCGTGAGTGCACGGACACGTTGGGCGAGTGCTACCAGTCGCTGCACGGGCAGTGGGCGCTGGGCACCGGGGGCCTCACGGGCGTCGGACTCGGTGCCAGCCGCGAGAAGTGGAGCTACCTCCCGGAGGCGCACAACGACTTCATCTTCGCCGTGATCGGCGAGGAGCTGGGCCTCTTCGGCACGCTCCTCGTCCTCGGCCTGTTCGTGATCGTCGGCGTCGCGACCAGCCGGATCGTCCGGCGGCACCCGGACCCCTTCGTGAAGATCACGACCGCGGCGATCGCGTGCTGGATCGTCGGGCAGGCGTTCATCAACATCGGCGTCGTGATCGGGCTGCTCCCCGTGATCGGCGTCCCGTTGCCGCTCGTCTCCGCCGGCGGCTCGGCGCTCATCATGACCATGGCCGCGCTCGGGGTGCTCATCTCGTTCGCGCGCACGGAGCCCGGCGCGGCCGAGGCGCTGGCGGCGCGGGGGAGCGTCGTACGGCGCTCGCTCGCGGTCGTGGGCCGGGCGGCCCGGCCCCGGCGCCGAGCGCGATGACCCCGGTCCGGTGACCGGGCGACACCGGCCCCCGCGGCCGACATCTTCAGACCACAGCCAGGACGCGGCACCCGCCGCAGGGAAGGACGACGAGGTACGTGACGACGATCGGTTCGGTGGTGCTCGCAGGCGGCGGGACGGCGGGGCACGTGAACCCGCTCCTGGCGGTGGCGGACGAGCTGCGGGCGCGTGAGCCCGGCGTGGTGGTGACCGCGCTCGGGGTCGCGGGCGGCCTGGAGGACGACCTCGTCCCCGCGCGCGGCTACCCCCTGCGGCACGTGCCGCGCGTCCCCCTCCCGCGACGGCCGAGCGCCGAGTGGGTCAACCTCCCGGGGCGGCTCAAGTCGGCGGTCGACGCCGCGGGTGCCGTCATCGACGAGACGGGCGCACGCGTCGTGGTGGGCTTCGGCGGCTACGTGTCGACCCCCGCCTACCTCGCCGCGCGCCGTCGTGACGTCCCGGTGGTGATCCACGAGCAGAACGCGCGGCCGGGGCTCGCCAACCGGCTCGGTGCCCGGTGGGCTGCGCGCGTCGGGGTGACGTTCGAGGGCACCCCGCTCAAGGGCGGCGTGGTGACGGGCCTGCCGCTGCGCCGCGAGATCCAGGACCTCGTGGCCGCCCGCGCGGCCGACGCGGGGGCCGTGCGCACGGACGCCGCGGCGCGGCTCGGGCTCGACCCGGGTCGGCGCACGCTCGTCGTCACGGGCGGGTCGCTCGGGGCGCAGAGCCTCAACGAGGCGGTCTCCGGGGCGGCCGACGCGCTGCTCGGCGCGGGCGCGCAGGTCCTGCACCTGACGGGCAAGGGCAAGGACGCCGCCGTCCGCGACGCGGCCACGGCCGCCGTCGCGGCCCGGCCCGGCGCGCGGTACGACGTGCGCGAGTACCTCGCCGAGATGCAGCTCGCGCTCGCCGTCGCGGACCTGGTCGTGTGCCGCGCGGGCGCGGGGACCGTGGGCGAGCTCGCGGCGCTGGGCATCCCCGCCGTGTACGTGCCCCTGCCGATCGGCAACGGCGAGCAGCGGCTCAACGCGGGCCCGGTCGTCGCGGCCGGAGGCGGCCTGCTCGTCGACGACGCGCAGCTCGACGCGGTCTGGGTCGCCCGCGAGGTCCCGGCGCTGCTCGGCGACCCGGCGCGACTCGACGCGATGGCGCGCGCGGCCGCCGGCGCGGGGGTGCGCGACGGCGCGGCGCGCGTCGCCGACCTCGTCGCGGAGGCGGTCGCCGCCGCCGGCCAGACCGGGACGCGCTCGTGACGACGCCCGGCGCCACCGCCCCGGTCCCGCTCGAGGAGCTCGGCACGGTCCACCTCGTCGGGGTCGGAGGCGCCGGGATGTCCGTGGTCGCACGGCTCCTCGCCGCCCACGGTGTCCGGGTGCAGGGCTCGGACGCGCGCGAGAGCGAGACGCTCACCGCGCTCCGGGCCGACGGCGTGCAGGTCTGGGCGGGGCACGACGCCGCCCACGTCACGGGCGCGGACACGCTCGTCGTCTCGAGCGCGGTCCGCGAGTCGAACCCGGAGCTCGCCGCCGCGCGTGCCGCGGGGCTGCGCGTGCTGCACCGCTCGCAGGCGCTCGCGTCGCTCATGGCGCGCGGCCGTTCGGTCGCGGTCGCCGGCGCGCACGGCAAGACGACGACGTCCGCGATGATCGCGACGGTCCTGCGCGGCGCGGGCCTCGACCCGTCGTTCGCGATCGGCGGCACGGTGCTCACCGCGGACGGTCCCGTCGCCGGGGGGCACCTCGGGTCCGACGTCCTCGTCGCCGAGGCCGACGAGTCGGACGGCTCGTTCCTCAACTACGCGCCCGACGTCGCGGTCGTGACGAACGTGGAGCCGGACCACCTCGACCACTACGGGTCGCGCGCGGCGTTCGAGCAGGCGTTCGTCGACTTCGCGGCACGGATCGTCCCGGGCGGGACGCTCGTCGCGTGCGCGGACGACGCCGGGGCGCGGGCGCTCGCGGCCGCCCACGCCGAGGGCGGGGGCGTGGTCGTCACCTACGGCGCGGCCGAGGACGCCGACGTGCGCGTGTCGGACGTGCGCCCGACCGCCGACGACGGGCGTGCCGGCGCGCGGGCGTCGCTCGCGGGTGCTGTCGGGGGCGCCACGCTCGACGGGCTCGAGCTGGGGCTGCGCGTGCCGGGCCACCACAACGTACTGAATGCCACAGCGGCGGTCGTGACGGCGGTCGTGCTCGGCGTGGAGCCGGCGGCGGCTGTGGCGTCGGCGCACGGCTTCCTCGGCACGGGGCGCCGGTTCGAGGCACGCGGCGAGGCCGGCGGGGTGCGGGTCGTCGACGACTACGCGCACCACCCGACGGAGGTCGCGGCGCTGCTGGCCGCCGCGCGGCCCGTCGCCGCAGGTGGCCGGGTGCTCGTGCTCTTCCAGCCCCACCTGTACTCGCGCACCGCGACGTTCGCGCGCGAGTTCGCGCAGGCGCTGGGGGCTGCGGACGAGGTCGTGGTCACGGGGATCTATGCCGCACGGGAGGACCCCGACCCGGCGGTGGGACCACGCACGATCACGGACCTGATGGACGCCCCCGGCGTCGTGGTGGCAGCCGTGGAGGACCGGGTCGAGGCCGCGCGCCACGTCGCGGACGCCGCGCGGCCGGGGGACCTCGTCCTCACGGTCGGGGCCGGCGACGTGACCGAGCTGGGCGCGGTGGTCCTCGCGCGGGTCGCCGAGCGGACCGCCGGTGCCGGGGCTCCCGGAGGGGGCGCGGCCTGATGCGCCCGCCGCCCCGGCCCCGACCCGCCGCACCCCGACCGGACCGGTCGGGCGCGGGGGAGAGCGCCGCGCGGCCGGCGGCCCCGGCACGGCCGGGGACGCCGAAGCCGGTCACCCGGGCGCCGGCCGAGGAGACGCCCACCCGGCCCGTCCGCCGCGTGACCTCCGCCGGGCGCGAGCTCGTGCCGTCGACCACCGCGCGCCCACGGGCCGGCGGGCCCGCGACGGGACCGCAGAGCGTCCGAGGGCGGCCGCGGGGTTCCGCGCGGACGCCGACCGCCTCGCGCGGGACGCCGACGGCGCCGGTCGGCGTGGTGTCGCACGGGATGACCGAGCGGCTGGCCGAGCGCGACGCGATGCGCCGGCACCGGGTGCGCACCCGCGTGCTGGGGTGGGTCTCGGGCGCCCTCGTGGCGGCCGCGATCGTGTGGCTCGCGTTCTTCTCCTCGGTGCTCGGGCTCGACCCGGAGGACGTGACGATCTCGGGGGAGGGCACGGTGATCGACCCGGCCCAGGTCGAGGCCGTCGTCGCGGAGTCCGCCGGGGTGCCGCTGCCGCGGCTGGACACGGTCGCCCTGCGCGAACAGGTCCTGGCGCTCAACGGCGTCCGCGACGTCGAGATCCGCCGCGCCTGGCCGGCGGGGCTGACCGTGCGGCTCGAGCCGCGCGAACCCGTGGTCGCGGTCCCGGTGGACGGCGGGTTCGCGCTGCTCGACGCGGACGGCGTGCAGGTCCGGACGGACCCCGTCGTCCCCGACGGCCTGCCGGAGATCGACGCCCCGCTCGACGACCGCGGGGCCAAGGCGCTCGACGCGGCGCTCGTGCTCCTCAACGCGCTGCCGGCCGACCTCCACGCGCAGGTCGCCGAGGTCTCGGCCCCGACGCGGGACGCCGTCCGGATGACGCTGCGCGACGGCGTCGTGGTGGAGTGGGGGAGCTCGGAGGAGGCGGCGCTCAAGGTGCGCGTCCTGCAGACGCTCCGGGCGGTCCCGGAGAACGCGGGCGTGACGCTCTACGACGTCTCGGCACCCACGATGCCGGTGACGCGATGACCCGCACGGTGGCGTCCCGACCGGGGATCGCCGACACGCGCGAGGCGGTCGTTGATGATGGGCACGTCGACACCTACGGTCGACCCATGAACGACCTGACATAACTATAACCCTCTAGTTGAGGGTGAAGGTTCAGGGCTGACCGATCGAGAGGCATTGACGTGGCAACTCCGCAGAACTACCTAGCAGTGATCAAGGTGGTCGGCATCGGCGGTGGGGGCGTGAACGCCGTCAACCGGATGATCGAGGTCGGCCTCAAGGGCGTCGAGTTCATCGCCATCAACACGGACGCGCAGGCGCTCCTCATGTCGGACGCCGACGTCAAGCTCGACGTCGGCCGCGAGCTGACGCGCGGTCTCGGCGCCGGCGCAGACCCCGAGGTCGGCAAGAAGGCCGCCGAGGACCACGCCGAGGAGATCGAGGACGTGCTGCGCGGCGCGGACATGGTCTTCGTCACCGCGGGCGAGGGCGGCGGCACCGGCACGGGCGGCGCGCCCGTCGTCGCGCGGATCGCGCGCTCGCTGGGCGCGCTGACCGTCGGTGTCGTGACCCGGCCGTTCACCTTCGAGGGTCGTCGCCGCTCCGTCCAGGCGGACCAGGGCATCGAGAACCTGCGCAACGAGGTCGACACCCTCATCGTCATCCCCAACGACCGCCTCCTGTCGATGTCCGACCGCAACGTCAGCGCGCTCCAGGCCTTCCACCAGGCGGACCAGGTGCTGCTCTCCGGCGTGCAGGGCATCACGGACCTCATCACGACGCCTGGTCTCATCAACCTGGACTTCGCCGACGTCAAGTCGGTCATGCAGGGTGCGGGCAGCGCCCTCATGGGCATCGGCAACGCACGGGGCGACGACCGCGCCGTGCAGGCTGCCGAGATGGCGATCTCGTCGCCGCTGCTGGAGGCCAGCATCGACGGCGCGCACGGTGTCCTCCTGTCGATCCAGGGCGGCTCCGACCTCGGGCTCTTCGAGATCAACGAGGCCGCGCGCCTCGTCCACGAGGCCGCCCACACCGAGGCGAACATCATCTTCGGCGCCGTGATCGACGACGCCCTGGGCGACGAGGTGCGTGTCACCGTCATCGCCGCGGGCTTCGACGGTGGCGCGCCGCAGGTCCGCGGCGACGCCCGCGCGCTCGGCCAGGTGGCCGGCGCGCAGCGCCCGGCGACGAGCGCGATCCCCGTCGTGGCGGCCGCGCGCCCGGTGCCCCCCGCGCCGGCCCCGACGACCGGAGCGCACACGCTGCCCCGCCCGGTGGTGCCGATCCAGCCGGAGGCCGACGACGTGCCCGTCACGCTCGACGGGGGCTCGGGCCCGGTCCCCGTCCAGCCGACGCCCGCCCCGACGTTCACGGTGGTCGGCTCGGGCGACGCCGCGAACCAGAACGCCGACGCGGTGCCGGGCGGCCAGAACGCGGGTGTCGAGGTGCCGCCGCGGATCTTCGACGAGGAGCCGGCGCGTCGCAAGGTCGAGGAGCTCGACGTCCCCGACTTCCTCAAGTGACCCGGTGCTGACCCGGGGCCGGACCCGATGAGCACCCGACCGGCGTCCGACGGGAGGGGCGGTGTCCTCGACGCCGCCCCTCCCGTCGTGCTCGCCGTCGACCTCGGTCCCGGGGTGCGCGCCGGGTTCACGACGCGCACGGGTGGTGTCTCGCCGGAGCCGTGGGACTCGCTCAACCTCGGCCTGAACGTGACCGACTACGCGGCGCGCGTCCGGAGCAACCGTGCGCGCGCCGGCGCGTGGCTCGGGGCACCGGTCGCCTTCGCGTCCCAGGTGCACGGCACGCACGTCGTGCGGCTGGACTCCCCGCTCCGGGGCGCGGACGGTGCGCCCGTCGACTCCGTGGGCGAGGCCGACGCGATCGTCGCGACCGCACCGGGCGTCGGGCTCGGCGTGCTCGTGGCCGACTGCGTGCCCGTGCTCCTCGCGGACGCCGACGCGGGTGTCGTCGGGGTGGCGCACGCCGGACGGCGCGGGCTCGCGCACGGCGTCGTCCCGACGGTCCTCGAGGCGATGCGCGCGGCGGGCGCGCGGGTCGGGAACGTCCGGGCCGCCGTCGGGCCGAGCGCGTGCGGGCGGTGCTACGAGGTTCCCGCGACGATGCGCGACGACGTCGCTCTCGCCCGGCCGGCCACGCGGTCCACGACGTCGTGGGGCACCCCCGCGCTCGACCTGCCGGCGGGCGTGGTGGCCGACCTCGTCGCCGCGGGGGTCGAGGACGTCGTGCACGTCGACGCGTGCACGATCGAGGACTCGCGGTTCTTCTCGCACCGGCGCGCGGCGCGCGGCGGGACGACGACCGGTCGCTTCGCCGGGCTCGTGACGCTCGACGCCCCGTGACGTCCCCCGTTCTCGACCTCCGGGTGAGGTTGAGGACGACGGGCGTGTCGTCCCCTGATCGTCCGACGCCCTCGGTTAGCGTGAACGCACCGGTCCGACGGCCGGTGGACCGACGGATCGATCGAGGACGGAGCAAGGCCCATGGCGGGAGCGCTGCGCAAGACCATGCTGTATCTGGGCCTCGCTGATGATCGCGGCGAGGACGAGCAGGACGAGTACGTCGACGAGCTCGACGAGACGGGGGCGGACGTGTCGCACGACTACCAGGCCCAGGTGACGCCGCTGCACCGCGCGCTCGGACCGCGCGAGGTGCCGCAGACGAGCATGTCGGCCGCAGAGCTGCGCAGGATCACGACGGTGCACCCGCGGTCGTACAACGACGCGCGCGTGATCGGGGAGGCGTTCCGCGGCGGCACGCCCGTGATCATGAACCTGTCGGACATGGACGACGCGGACGCGAAGCGCCTGGTCGACTTCTCCGCCGGCCTCATCTTCGGGCTCCACGGTGCCATCGAGCGCGTCACGAACAAGGTGTTCCTGCTCTCGCCCGAGCACGTGGAGATCACCGGCGAGGAGCAGGCCGCGCCGCCGGCCCCCGGCCGCGCCGGGTTCTACAACCAGAGCTGACGACGTGCGGGGCGCGCAGCGCCCGCCCAGCACGCGCCCGCGCACGACAGACGGAGGGACGGACGTGACGACACGTCCGTCCCTCCGCTGCTGTCCGACCCCGCGGCAGGCGTGTCCCGTGCCCGGTCGCGGCGCGCGCGTCTGGCACAGTTGACCCGTGATCTGGGACCTCATCACAGGGATCGTCGGATTCCTGCTCTGGCTCTACCTGCTGCTGCTCATCGGTCGGCTCGTGTTCGACTGGGTGCAGTTCTTCGCGCGCGACTGGCGGCCCCGAGGCGTCATGCTCGTGGTCGCCGAGGTGATCTACTCGGCGACGGACCCGCCGCTGCGCGCGCTGCGCCGTCTCGTCCCGCCGCTCTCGCTGGGGCAGGTGCGCCTCGACCTGGCGTTCATCATCCTCTTCTTCGCGGTGACGATCGCCGCGCAGATCGTGTCGTCGCTCTGAGACGCACGTCACGTGCCCGGGGCGCGCGCCCCGTCGGTCGTGGTTCGCTACGTCCGGTTCGCCCCGACCGCGACCGCCCCGACGCCGGACCGTCACGTCATCCACACGGGCGCGCGGCGCGCGAACGCGCGGCCGCTCCCGACCCCCACGGGCAATCTCCGCTACTTTGGACTCTGGTGATCGCGAGGTCGCCCGGACCGACACGCAAACGCTATGAGGTGAACCGATGGCACTGCTCACTGCAGAGGACATCCTGAACAAGAAGTTCTCGGCGACGAAGTTCCGCGAGGGATACGACGTCGAAGAGGTCGACGACTTCTTGGACGAGGTGGTGAGGACCCTCAACTCCGTGCAGGAGGAGAACGAGGACCTCAAGTCGAAGCTCGCTGCCGCGGAGCGTCGTATCGCCGAGCTCAGCAGGGCCGACGCGTCCAGCGCTGCGGTGCAGCCCGCCGTGGTCGAGGCGCCCAAGGCGCCCGAGCCGGAGCCCGCCCCGGTGGCGCCGATCTCGCAGGCCGTCGTCGCGAAGAACGGCGCGGAGCCCGAGTCGGCGACCGGCATGCTCCAGCTCGCCCAGAAGCTGCACGACGACTACGTGCGCTCGGGCCAGGAGGAGGGTGACCGGCTCATCGCGGAGGCGAAGGAGGAGGGCACGCGCATCGTGCGCGAGGCCGAGGAGACCTCGCACCGCACGCTGTCGCAGCTCGAGCAGGAGCGCTCGCTCCTCGAGCGCAAGATCGACGAGCTGCGCATCTTCGAGCGCGACTACCGCACGCGCCTCAAGAGCTACCTGCAGAACCTGCTGGGCGACCTCGACAACCGGGGCAGCGCCCTCCCGCCGCGCAGCAACGTCGGCGGGGCGAGCCGGACGAGCGACCTCGCTCCCGGCATCTAGCACCTGCGTCGACCGTCCGGCAGCGGCCGGTACGCCCTCGCACCTGCGTCTTTCCGCCTCGGCGGCTCGGCGTGGTGTGTTGTGCGTACCGGCCGCTGCGTCTACTCTCGCGTGACTCGAACTTGGAGGGGCGACATGACCAAGCTCACCACCGCGGCCCGCACGGCCGTGCGCGACCGATTCCCGAACCTCGCGAAGGACGTCAAGTCCTTCCCCGTGCGCGACGGGGAGGAGCCCTGGACCCTGCGGGAGGCCGAGGAGCTCGCCTCCGAGCTCCTCTCGGAGAAGGAGCGCCTGGAGGGGGAGCTGGCCTCTGCCGACGAGGAGCTCTCCAATCTCCTGCGCCACTCCGGGGACGGGGCGGGGGACGACCAGGCGGACTCGGGCTCGAGCGCCCTGGAGCGGGAGCAGGAGCTGACGCTCGTCAACAACGTGCGCGACCTTCTCGCGCAGACGTCGCACGCCCTCGACCGCATCGCGGCGGGCACGTACGCGACCTGCGAGGAGACCGGGCTGCCGATCGGCAAGGCGCGCCTCCAGGCGTTCCCCCGGGCCAACCTCTCGGTCGAGGCCAAGCAGCGCGCCGAGCGGCGCTGAGCACCGCTCGCGCGACCGGCGGGGCCGGGACCCGCGCAGAGGTCCGGCCCGACGTGGCAGACTTGCCGCCGATGTCCACCTCCGCGCGCCCCGAGCCCACCGAACCCGCCGCCGCCGCCGCCGGCACCGATCCCGGCGGCGCGCCCGTCGCCGAGGCCGGTACCGAGACCGGCGCCGTGCCGGGTACCGAGGCCGGCACCGCCGCCCGGGGTCCGCGGCGCGTCCTCGTGGTCTGGACCGTCGTCCTCGCCGTCCTCGTCCTGGCTCTCGACCAGCTCACCAAGTGGTGGGCCGAGTCGAGCCTCACGCTCGGCGACGACACGATCCCGCTCCTGGGGTCGCTCCTCGGACTTCGGCTCATCTACAACCCCGGCGCGGCACTCTCCATCGCGACCGGGATGACCTGGCTCCTGACGATCGTCGTCGTGGCCGTGGTGGTCGTCATCGTGCGCATGGTGAGCAGGATCGGTTCTCGCGCGTGGGCCGTCGCGCTCGGGCTGCTGCTCGGCGGGGCGCTCGGGAACCTCGTCGACCGGTTCTTCCGCGAGCCCGGGTTCGCGCGTGGCCACGTGGTCGACTTCATCGCCTACGCGAACTGGTTCGTGGGCAACGTCGCGGACATCGCGATCGTCGCCGCGGCGGTGATGATCGCCGTGCTGTCGGTCCTCGGGATCGGGCTCGACGGGACGCGCCACGGTAGCGACGAGAAGCCCGAGGCCCAGGCCTCGGACGACGCGCCCGAGGTCCCCGCCGTCGGGGTCCAGGCTGACACGGACCCCGAGCCGGCGGCCGAGCCCGGCCCGGCGACGCTGCGCGCCGAGGGCGAGGAGGAGCGGTGAGCCTCCGGTCGCTCCCGGTCCCGGACGGCCTCGCCGGCGAGCGGGTCGACGCCGGTCTGTCCCGCCTCCTCGGCCTCTCCCGGACGCGCGCGGCGGAGCTCGCGGCGGGTGGCGCCGTCCGCCTCGACGGCCGGGAGGTCGGCAAGTCCGACCGGCTCGTGCCGGGGGCGTGGCTCGAGGTCGACGTGCCCGACGCCGCACCGGCGGCGGTCGAGGTCGTCGCCGAGCCCGTGCCGGGCATGGGCATCGTCTACGACGACGACGACGTCGTGGTGGTCGACAAGCCCGTCGGCGTCGCGGCGCACCCGTCGCCGGGCTGGACGGGACCGACCGTGGTCGGCGCGCTCGCCGCGGCCGGCTATCGGATCTCCACCTCCGGCGCGGCCGAGCGCCAGGGCATCGTGCACCGCCTCGACGTCGGGACCTCGGGCCTCATGGTCGTCGCGAAGAGCGAGGTCGCATACACGGCTCTCAAGCGCGCCTTCAAGGAGCGCACGGTCGAGAAGGTGTACCACGCGCTCGTCCAGGGACACCCCGAGCCGACCACCGGGACGATCGACGCGCCCATCGGGCGCCACCCCAGCGCCGACTGGAAGTTCGCGGTCACCGCGGAGGGCAAGCCGTCGGTCACGCACTACGAGGTCCTGGAGATGCTGCCCGCCGCGTCGCTCGTCGAGGTGCACCTCGAGACGGGGCGCACGCACCAGATCCGCGTGCACTTCTCCGCGCTGCGCCACCCGTGCGTCGGCGACCTCACCTACGGCGCCGACCCGGTGCTCACCTCCCGCGTGGCCCTGACCCGGCAGTGGCTCCACGCCGTGCGCCTCGGGTTCGAGCACCCGACGACGGGGCAGTGGCTGGAGCTGACGAGCGAGTACCCGGAGGACCTCGCGCACGCGCTCGAGGTCCTGCGCGGGGCGTACGCGTGAGCGACGACGTCCCCGGCGCGGGCGCGCGCCGGCTCGTCGTCGAGCGCGTGGTCGACGACGCCGGGCTGGCCGCCGCGCACGCGCTGCGGCTCGCCGTGTTCGTCGACGAGCAGGGCGTGCCCGTCGAGGAGGAGATCGACGACCTCGACACCGCGGCGACGACGACCCACGTCCTCGTCCGTGACCGCGCGCAGGGCGGCGACGTCGTCGGCACGGGCCGCCTGCTCACGGACCCGGCGCACCCGGGCGAGGTGCACGTCGGCCGGGTCGCGGTGTCCGCGTCCGCGCGGGGTACCGGCGCGGGTGCCGCGGTGATGCGCGCGCTGGAGGAGATCGCGCTGGCCGATCACGCGGCGTCGGGCACCGACGGGCGGCGCGTCGTGAGCGTCCTGCTCTCCGCCCAGGTCCAGGCGATCGGCTTCTACGAGCGGCTCGGGTACACCGTCTCCGGTCCCGTCTATCTCGACGCGGGGATCGACCACCGCGACGCCGCGAAGACCCTCACGACCGACGCCTGACGCGTTCGCGGACGCGGACGGGGAGCCGTCTCCGGGTCGGCGACGACGGCTGTGCGACGTGGCACACCGGAGGGCGCCGAGGGTGCCCGGGGGCGTGGGTGCCGCGACTTAGGATCGGTACATGCCGACCGCCACAGAGGACTTCGTCCACCTCCACGTCCACACCGAGTACTCGATGCTGGACGGTGCGGCGCGGATCGGGGACCTGTTCGACGAGGTCGAGCGGCTCGGCCAGAAGGCGATCGCGACGACCGACCACGGGTACGTCTTCGGGGCGTTCGAGTTCTGGTCGCGCGCGCAGGCCAAGGGCATCAAGCCGATCATCGGCGTCGAGGCGTACATCACGCCGGGGACCAGCCGGTTCGACCAGACGCGCGTGCGGTTCGGTCAGCAGGGGCAGGAGTCCGACGACGTCTCGGCGCGCGGCGCGTACACGCACATGACGCTCCTCGCCAAGGACAACGAGGGCCTGCACAACCTGTTCCGGGCGTCGTCGCTGGCGTCGCTGGACGGCCAGATGGGCAAGTGGCCCCGCATGGACCGGGACCTGCTCCAGACCTACGGCAAGGGCCTGATCGCGACGAGCGGCTGCCCGTCGGGGGAGATCCAGACCCGCCTGCGGCTCGGCCAGTGGGACGAGGCCGTGCGGACCGCGGGCGAGCTGCAGGACGTGTTCGGGCGCGAGAACTTCTACGTCGAGCTCATGGACCATGGTCTCGACATCGAGACCCGGGTCACCCAGGACCTGCTGCGCCTCGCGGAGACGATCGGCGCGCGGCTCGTCGCGACGAACGACCTGCACTACGTGCGCGAGGACGACGCGTCGAGCCAGGAGGCCCTGCTCGCGATCAACTCGGGCTCCACGCTCGACGACCCGGACCGGTTCAAGTTCGACGGGACCGGCTACTACGTGAAGTCGGCGGCGGAGATGCGGCGCGTGTTCGCGGAGCTGCCCGAGGCGTGCGACAACACGCTGCTCATCGCCGAGCAGTGCGAGGTGTCGTTCGACACGAAGGCGAACTACATGCCGCGCTTCCCCGTCCCCGACGGCGAGGACGAGACGAGCTGGTTCGTCAAGGAGATCGAGCGCGGGCTGCACCGGCGGTACCCGGCCGGGATCCCGGACGCGTCGCGCAAGCAGGCGCAGTACGAGACCGAGGTCATCATCCAGATGGGCTTCCCGGGGTACTTCCTCGTGGTCGCCGACTTCATCAACTGGGCCAAGGAGCAGGGGATCCGCGTCGGTCCGGGCCGTGGCTCGGCCGCCGGGTCGATGGCCTCCTACCTCATGGGCATCACGGAGCTCGACCCGCTCGAGCACGGCCTGATCTTCGAGCGGTTCCTCAACCCCGAGCGCGTGTCGATGCCCGACGTCGACGTCGACTTCGACGAGCGTCGGCGCGGGGAGGTCATCCGGTACGTCACGGAGAAGTACGGGGACGACCGCGTCGCCCAGATCGTCACCTACGGCACGATCAAGGCGAAGCAGGCCCTGAAGGACTCGGCACGCCTGCTGGGCTTCCCCTTCGCCATGGGGGAGAAGCTCACCAAGGCGATGCCCCCCGCCGTCATGGGCAAGGACATCCCGCTGTCCGGGATCTTCGACCCGAAGCACGAGCGCTATCCCGAGGCCGCGGAGTTCCGCCAGCTCCACGACACGGACCCCGAGGCGCAGCGCGTCGTCGAGCTCGCGCGCGGCATCGAGGGCCTGAAGCGGCAGTGGGGCGTGCACGCCGCGGGCGTCATCATGTCGAGCGACCCGCTCATCGACATCATCCCGATCATGCGCCGCCCCCAGGACGGGGCGGTCATCACCCAGTTCGACTACCCGACGTCCGAGGGCCTCGGGCTCATCAAGATGGACTTCCTCGGGCTGCGCAACCTGACGATCCTCGACGACGCGCTCGAGAACATCGAGATGAACGGCAAGGACCCGATCGAGATCGAGTCGCTGACGCTCGACGACAAGGCGTCCTACGACCTGCTCGCGCGCGGTGACACGCTGGGTGTGTTCCAGCTCGACGGCGGGCCGATGCGCGCGCTGCTGCGCCAGATGAAGCCGGACAAGTTCGACGACCTCTCGGCCGTCATCGCGCTGTACCGCCCGGGCCCCATGGGCATGAACTCGCACACGAACTACGCGCTGCGCAAGAACGGCCTGCAGAAGATCGAGCCGATCCACCCGGAGCTCGAGCAGCCGCTCGCGGAGATCCTGGACGAGACCTACGGGCTCATCGTCTACCAGGAGCAGGTGCAGCGTGCCGCGCAGATCCTCGCCGGGTACTCGCTCGGCCAGGCCGACCTGCTGCGGCGTGCGATGGGCAAGAAGAAGAAGGAGATCCTCGACAAGGAGTTCGTGCCCTTCCAGGCGGGCTGCCGCGAGCGCGGGTACTCCGACGGCGCGATCCAGGCCGTGTGGGACACGCTCGTCCCGTTCGCGGGCTACGCGTTCAACAAGGCGCACTCGGCGGGCTACGGCCTCGTCGCGTACTGGACGGCGTTCCTCAAGGCGAACTACCCGACCGAGTACATGGCGGCGCTCCTGCAGAGCGTGCGGGACGACAAGGACAAGCTCGCCCTGTACCTCAACGAGTGCCGGCGCATGCACATCACGGTGCTGCCGCCCGACGTGAACGACTCGGCGGCGAAGTTCACGGCCGTGGGCAACGACATCCGCTTCGGGCTCACGGGGGTGCGCAACGTCGGCGCCAACGTCGTCGACGCGATCATCCGCACGCGCGAGGAGAAGGGCGCGTTCACGTCGTTCACCGACTTCCTCGACAAGGTGCCGGCCGTCGTCTGCAACAAGCGCACCATCGAGTCGCTCATCAAGGCGGGCGCGTTCGACTCCCTCGGTCACCCGCGGCGCGCGCTGCTCGTCGTGCACGAGCAGGCGGTCGACTCGGTCATCAGCGTCAAGCGCAAGGAGGCCGAGGGGCAGTTCGACCTGTTCGCCGACTTCGGTGGCGACGCGGAGGACGGCATGTCGTTCTCGGTCGACGTGCCCGACCTCCCGGACTGGGACAAGAAGCAGCGGCTCGCGTTCGAGCGCGAGATGCTCGGTCTCTACGTGTCCGACCACCCGCTCTCGGGGTTGGAGCACGTGCTCACGCGGGCCGCGGATACCGGCATCGCGAACCTGCTCGCCGACGAGGGCCGGCCGGACGGGTCGACGGTGGTGATCGCGGGCCTGGTCACCTCGCTGCAGCGCAAGATGAGCAAGAACGGCAACCCGTGGGCGGCGGTGACCATCGAGGACCTCGAGGGCGCCGTGGAGGTCATGTTCTTCGGCGAGACGTACCTCGCCTACTCGACGATCCTCGCCGAGGACCAGGTGGTCGTGCTGCGGGGGCGCGTGCGCCGTCGCGACGACACGATGCAGCTCCAGGCCATGGAGGTGTCGCTGCCCGACATCACCGTGGGGGCGGAGTCGCCGCTCGCCGTGAAGGTGTCCCACACGCGCTGCGTGGAGCCGATCATCGTCCGTCTGCGCGAGGTGCTCGCGACGCATCCCGGCTCGGCCGAGGTCCACGTCCAGGTGCTCGAGCCCGGGAAGACCACGGTCGTGCGTGCCGGCGACGGGCTGCGCGTCGAGAAGTCGCCGGCGCTGTTCGGCGACCTCAAGGCGCTGCTCGGGCCGTCGTGCCTGGTCGGCTGACGCGGATGACGGAGGAGGCCGTCGTCGGCGCCGCCCGGGCGTCGTGGGACGACGGCTCGGCGTCGCACCGGTTCCGGGTCGTGCCCGCGGCGTACGTGCTGCTGCGCCGCGGCGACCAGGTGCTGCTCCAGCTCCGGCAGGGCACCGGCTACCGGGACGGGTTCTGGGCCGCGGCGGCGGCCGGGCACGTCGAGCCCGGGGAGTCGGTCGTGGCGGCGGCGGTGCGCGAGGCACGCGAGGAGCTCGGCGTGGCGATCCGACCCGCCGCTCTTCAGCCCCTCACCGTGCTGCACCGCGGCGAACCCGGCGGCCCGGCGCTCGAGCAACGTGTCGACTTCTTCTTCACGGCCACGGAGTGGGTCGGCGAGGCCGCGCTCCTGGAGCGGGACAAGGCGGCCGACCTGCGATGGTTCGGCCTCGACGACCTGCCGGACCCCGTCGTCCCGCACGAGCTGCACGTCCTGCGGGCACTCCTTGCCGGCGCCGTGCCGCCGATCATGACCTTCGGGTTCGACGCCTGACACCGGGCGACCGGTCGCACACGCACCGGGCGTCCGGTGACCGGGCGCCCGCGGCGCCCGGCGACGGAACCCGTAGGCTCGACGCCGTGATCCGCCTCAACCCCGAACAGCTCGTCTTCGTCACCGAGCGCCACCTGGCGACGCTCACCACGCTGCGCGCCGACGGCACGCCGCACGTCGTCCCCGTCGCCTTCACGTGGGACGCCGACGCGGGCGTGCTGCGCATCACGACCAACCGTGCCTCGGTCAAGGCCCGCAACGCGCGCCTCCCGGGAGCGGACGGCGGCGCACCGAGAGCCGCGGTGTGCCAGGTCGAGGGCGGCCGGTGGATCACGCTCGAGGGCACGATCGAGGTCGTCGAGGACGCGGACGAGGTCGCGGACGCCGTCGTGCGGTACGGCCGTCGCTACCGGGCGCTCTCGCCGAACCCCGAGCGCGTCGTGCTCCGGCTCACGCCCGACAAGGTCATGGCCTCGACCTACATGGCCTGACGGCCCGCTCAGGCGACGGTCGCGCTCTCGGTCCCCTGAGGGTGGTCGACCGAGATGACGTCGCCGCGGTGCAGCTGGCGGCCACGGCGCGTGTCGACCTCGCCGTTGACGCGGACCTCGCCCTCCGTGACGAGCTCGCGCGCCTCCGCGCCGGACTCGGCGAGGCCGGCGAGCTTGAGGAACTGCCCGAGGCGGATGACGTCGTCGGAGATCTCGACCGGGCGGGCGTCGTGAGGGGCGTTCATGCCGCCCATTCTCCCTGCCCGCGCCGGGTGGGCGCGACGCGGCGTGCTGCGGCCCGCGCGGCGCGACCGGTGGGCGAAACGCCTCGTCGCGGGGTCCCGCGGGCTCCTAGACTCGACCCATGATCACCCGCATCGATCTTCGAGGACGTTCCCTGTCCGCCCGCGAGCTCGTCGAGACCCTGCCGCGCGCAGAGCTCGGCGTCGAGGACGCGGCGCATCGGGTCGCCCCGATCATCGAGGCGGTTCGCGCCCGCGGTGCCGACGCGCTGCGCGAGTACGCCGAGCGGTTCGACGGCGTGCGGCCCGAGCACCTGCGCGTCCCCGGCGACGCGCTCGCCGACGCCCTCGCGCGGCTCGACCCGGACGTCCGGGCGGGCCTGGAGGAGGCGATCCGTCGGGTCCGGCTCGTGCACGCCGCCCAGCGCCCGCAGGACTTCACCGTCGAGATCGGGCCCGGTGCGCAGGTCCGCCAGCGCTGGGTGCCGGTGCGCCGCGTCGGGCTCTACGCGCCCGGCGGGCTCGCGGTCTACCCGTCGTCCGTGGTGATGAACGTCGTTGCGGCCCAGGAGGCCGGCGTCCGCAGCCTCGCGGTCGCGTCGCCGCCCCAGAAGGAGAACGGCGGCCTGCCGCACCCGACGATCCTGGCGGCGTGCGCGCTGCTCGGGGTCGACGAGGTCTACGCGGTGGGCGGCGCACAGGCCGTGGCGATGTTCGCGTACGGTGCGGCGGGCAGCGAGCCGCAGGACGGGGACGTGCTGTGCGAGCCGGTCGACGTCGTGACCGGACCGGGGAACGTCTACGTCGCTGCCGCGAAGCGGCTCGTCCGCGGCGTCGTCGGGATCGACGCCGAGGCTGGTCCCACGGAGATCGCGATCCTCGCGGACGGCACCGCCGACCCGGGGCACGTCGCGGCCGACCTCATCAGCCAGGCGGAGCACGACCCGCTGGCGGCGGCCGTCCTCGTCACGCCGTCCGTCGAGCTCGCCGCCGCGGTCGAGGCCCGCCTCGCGGACCTCGTGTCGGCCACGAAGCACGCCGCGCGCGTCGCGCAGGCGCTCGCCGGTCCGCAGTCCGCGATCGTGCTCGTCGACGGCCTCGAGCACGGGTTGCAGGTGGTCGACGCCTATGGCGCGGAGCACCTCGAGATCCAGGCGGACGGAGCGGCCGAGCTCGCGGAGCGCGTCACGAGCGCGGGCGCGATCTTCGTCGGCCCCTGGTCGCCCGTCTCGCTCGGCGACTACATGGCCGGCTCGAACCACGTCCTCCCGACCGGCGGCTGCGCGCACTTCTCGAGCGGCCTCGGGGTGCACAGCTACGTCAAGGCGGTCCAGGTCGTCGAGTACGACCGCGACGCCCTCGAGGAGCTCGCGGACCGGATCGTCGCCGTCGCGAACGACGAGGACCTCCCGGCTCACGGCGAGGCGGTGCGGGCGCGGTTCCGGTGACGGGCGCGCGCGAGGACCGTGCGCCGGTGCGGCGTGCGGTCCCGCGCGACGCCGACGACCTCGTCGCTCTGCGCGTCCACCTCATGCGCGCGATGGGCGAGGCGGACGCCGAGGACGGCCTCTGGCAGCACCGGGCCAGGGAGTGGTTCGCCCGGATGCTCGGCTCGGACGACGTCGTGGCCTTCGTCGTCGACGGACCGGGCCAGGTCGAGGCGTGCGCGCTCGTCGAGCTGCACCGGTCGGTGCCGTCCGCGCGGAACCCGCACGGCACGACGGCGCACCTGTCGAACGTCTGCACGGTGCCCGGCGCGCGGGGGCAGGGCTTCGCGCGCGCATGCGTCCTCGCGGCCCTCGACTGGGCGCGCGCGAGCGGCGCCGACTCGGTCTCCCTGCACGCCACGGCCGACGGCGAGTCGCTGTACCGCTCGCTGGGCTTCGTCGACACGACCTACACGGAGCTCCGCCTGCGGTGGTGACGCGCTCCCCGCCGCCTCAGCGCACGCCGAGGACGAACGGGTGCGCCGCCGCCGCGCCGGCCTGCCGCAGCAGGCGCGCCGCGACGGTGAGCGTCCACCCCGACTCGGTGTAGTCGTCGACGAGGAGCACGCGTCGCCCGGCCAACCCGGCGCGGGCGGCGTCCGACAGCTCGAGCTGCAGGCGCCCGGCGACGCCCGCGAGACGCGTCGCGGAGTTCACGTCGTGCCGCCCCGGTTCCTCGCGCCCCGGGACGGGACCGACGGCGCCGATGAGCGGCTTGCCGAGGTAGCTCGCGAGCCCGTTCGCGAGGTGGAAGGTGAGGCGCGGGCGGGTCGCGGAACGCACCGCGACGACACCGTCGACGAGCAGCCGCCGCTCCGGTGCGGTCGCCGAAGCGTCCTCGCCGGCGTCCAGCTCGGTCTGCGCGGCGGCCTCGTACAGCTCCGCCCACTCGTCGAGCACCCGGGCGGCCGCGCGCCGGAGCGCGACGGGCGTGTCGCCGTCGGGCGTCGCGGGGGCGAAGAGCTCGCGCAGCGGGGCGGACCAGCCGAGCCCGTCGAGCCGCGCGACGGCGCGCCCGGTCTCCGCGAGCTCGTCGGGGCCGAGCCGACCGCGCAGGTCCAGCCCCAGGCGGTCCATACCGCTCGGCCACTGGCGGCGTGCGACGACCTCGACGCCGGGCCGGTCCATGTCGGCGCGCGCGGCGGCGACGGCCTCCGCGTCAGGGAGCGCGGGCAGCGTCACGCCGCCGCACGTGTCGCAGCGCCCGCAGCGCCACCCGTCCTCGAGCTCCGGGTCGTCGAGCGCGGCACGGAGGAACGCCATGCGGCACCCGTCCGTCGCCTCGTAGTCGAGCATCGCCTGCTGCTCGGCCGAGCGCGTGGCGTCGACGCGCTCGTACCGCTCCGCGTCGTACGACCACGGCCGCCCCGTGGCCTCCCAGCCGCCCTTGACGCGCCGGACCGCGCCGTCGACGTCGAGCACCTTGAGCATGCCCTCGAGGCGCGAGCGCTTGAGGTCGACCTGCGTCTCGAGCTGCGCGACCGACTGGGTCCCGCCCGTGCTCAGCGCGTCGAGCGTCGTGCGGACCTGCGCCTGCGGCGGGAACGCGGTCGAGGCGAACCACTCCCAGATGCGCCGGTCCTCCTCGCCGGGCAGCAGCACGACGACCGCGGAGTCCACGCCACGGCCCGCGCGCCCGACCTGCTGGTAGTAGGCGATGGGCGAGCTCGGCGCGCCGAGGTGCACGACGAACGCGAGGTCGGGCTTGTCGAACCCCATCCCGAGCGCCGAGGTGGCGACGAGCGCCTTGACCCGGTTCTCCTTGAGGTCCTCCTCCAGCCGCTCACGCTCGGCCGGGTCGGTCTGACCCGTGTACGAGGCGACGGCGAGCCCCGCCGCGCGGAGCTGGCTCGCGACCTGCTCGGCCGCGGAGACGGTGAGGCAGTAGACGATGCCCGACCCGTCGACGTCCTGGAGCGCCTCGACGAGCCACGCCACGCGCGTCGGCTGGTCGGGCAGGCGCAGGACGGCGAGGTGCAGGGACTCGCGGTCCAGCCCGCCGCGCAGCACGAGCACGTCCTCGTGGCCCGCCTCACCGGCTCCGGGGACAGCACCGGACGCGTGCGCCGCGGTGACGCCGAGCTGCTCCGCGACGTCCGCGGTCACGCGCGCGTTCGCGGTCGCCGTCGTCGCGAGCACGGGGATGCCCGGCGGCAGGTCGGCGAGGAGCGTGCGGATGCGCCGGTAGTCGGGACGGAAGTCGTGGCCCCAGTCCGAGATGCAGTGCGCCTCGTCGATGACGACGAGTCCGGCGTCGGCGGCGAGACGCGGGAGCACCTCGTCACGGAAGCCGGGGTTGTTGAGCCGTTCGGGCGAGCACAGCAGCACGTCGACCTCGCCGGCCGCGATCGCGCGGTGCACGTCGTCCCACTCGGTGACGTTCGCGGAGTTGATGGTCACGGCCTTGATGCCGGCCCGGGCCGCGGCCGAGATCTGGTCGCGCATGAGCGCGAGGAGCGGGGAGACGATGACCGTGGGCCCGGCGCCGCGGTCGCGCAGCAGGCGCGTGGCGACGAAGTACACCGCGGACTTGCCCCACCCGGTGCGCTGCACGACGAGCGCCCGCCGACGGAACGCCACGAGGGCCTCGATCGCGCGCCACTGGTCCTCGCGCAGCGTCGCGTCGTCGCGCCCCACGAGCGCGCGCAGCGCGGTCTCGGCGTCCTCGCGCAGCGACTGCCCGTCGAGCAGGCCGCGCAGCATGGCGAGCTTGGCCCGCTTGGCGGCCTCCCCGCCGTCGGGCACGGGTGTGGGTGCGGCGGTGCCGCCCGCGGCCTCCTCGCGCGGCTCCGGTGTCGCGTCCGGTCCGGGCTCCGACGGCGCGGCCCCCGCCCAGGGGTCGCCGTACGGGTCGGCGGGCTCGTCGAGCGGCGGTGCGTCGGCCGGGTCGAAGGGCAGGTCGGCGTACGGGTCGGTGGGGCTCACCCGCACGATCGTAGGCGCACCCGCCGACCCTCGGGTCGTCGTGCACAGGCCGCGGCCCACGGACCCCGGGGCGGGGTCGCAGGCCGCGAGAGGCGAGGGCGCCGTGCGTCAGGAGCGCATGTCCATGACCACGCGCCCGTCGATCTTGCCCTCCTCCATCTCGGAGAAGATCGCGTTGATGTCGTCGAGCGGGCGCACCGTGTACGTCGGGCTGATCTTCCCGCGGGCGAAGAAGTCGAGCGCCTCCGCCATGTCCTTGCGCGTCCCGACGATCGACCCGCGGACGGTCAGCCCGAAGAGCACGGTCGTGAAGATGTCGAGGGGGAACTTCTCCGGCGGCAGCCCGACGAGCGAGACCGTGCCGCCGCGGCGCAGCGCACCCACGGCCTGGGGGAAGGCGTGCGCGTTGACGGCGGTCACGAGCGCGCCGTGGACGCCGCCGCCCGTCTGCTCCTGGATCTCGGCCGCGGCGTCGGGCGACGTGGCGGCGTTGACCGTGACCTCCGCGCCGTGCTTGCGGGCCAGGGCCAGCTTCTCGTCGTCCACGTCCACCGCGGCGACGCGGCGGCCCATCGCGACCGCGTACTGCACCGCGATGTGCCCGAGGCCGCCGATCCCGGAGATCAGCACCCACTCACCGGGCCGCGTGTCCGTCACCTTGAGCCCCTTGTAGACGGTGACGCCGGCGCACAGGATCGGGCCGACGGCGGAGAGGCCGACCCCGTCCGGGACCACTGGGCAGTAGCGCGAGTCGACGAGCATGTACTGGCCGAACGAGCCGTCGACCGAGTAGCCGCCGTTCTTCTGGTTCGGGCACAGGGTCTCCCAGCCCGTCTCGCAGTACTCGCACTCGCCGCACGCGCTCCACAGCCAGGCGTTCCCGACCGTGTCCCCGACCTTAACGCGCGTCACCTGGTCGCCGACCGCGACGACCGTGCCGACGCCCTCGTGGCCCGGGACGAACGGGGGAGCGGGCTTGACCGGCCAGTCGCCGTGCGCGGCGTGCAGGTCGGTGTGGCACACGCCGGTGTAGTCGACCTTGACGAGGGCCTCGTGCGCTCCGGGGGTGGGGACCTCGACCTCGTCGACGCTCAGCGGGTCGGCGAAGGAGTGGACGACGGCGGCACGCATGGTGGGCATGACGATCACCTCGGTTGCTCGGGGAGAGTGGCGGCCGGACCGTGCCGGCGGTCCTGCCTCGTCCTCGACGCTACGCGCGCCGGGGAGGGTCGGCGCGGTGAGCGGCGGTATCGACGACTCAGGGCCGTGCGGCTCGTGACCTTCGCCTCTCCACGACGAGGGCGAGCGTCCCGGCGACCACGACGACCCACTCGCTCACGGCGGCGAGCACCTGCTGCGTCCCGCCCACGGTCTCGTTCACGCCGAAGAAGCCCACGGTCGTCGACAGGTAGAACGCGGCGAGGGTCAGCGCCCCGAAGCCGACCGCGCCGAGGAGCGGGAGCCAGTGCCGCCACACGAGCACCAGGAGCCCCAGGACGAGCCCGGCGACCGCGTTGAGCGCGAAGAGCGGGCCGACCACGTCGATGTCGCGGTAGCCCTCGACGAACAGGACGAGGTGCACGTCGGCGGAGAGCAGCAGCCCGGCGGCGGTCAGCCCGCGCAGGACCCATGCGCCGAGCGCGCGGCCCTCCCGCACGGGCGGGGTCGGCGTCCCCGTGGTCATGGACATCGTCGTCTCCTCCGCTCTGGCGCGGTCGGGGCGCGGGCTCGCGCACCCCGGTGCTTCAATGGAACCGCCGACGGCGGCCTCGCGCGCGCCGGGCGACCAGGACGGGTCGAGGGCTCGTCCGTCCACGCACCGCGCAAGGAGGCCGGACATGGACGCACCGCACCCCGCGGTACCCGCCGAGGACGCCCCGCGCTCCGACCCTGTCCCGCGCGGCCCGCTCGGGGCGACGCCCACGCGGCGCGTCGTCCTTGCCGGGTCGGGCGCGGGCGCCGCGCTCTCCCTGCTCGCGGCGTGCGGCGGCGGCGAGCCGTCGGGGTCGACGGACGGGGGCACGAGCGGTGCCGACGGCTCCGGGGGCGGCGAGGCCGTCGTCGGGCCCGGGCAGGCGCTCGCGAGCGTCGACGACGTCCCGGTCGGCGGGGCGCTCGCGGTCACCGTCGACGGCGCGCCGCTGCTCGTCACGCAGCCCGAGGAAGGGACGTTCGCGGCCTTCAGCGCGATCTGCACCCACCAGGGGTGCACGGTCGCGCCCGGGGACGGCGAGCTCCTGTGCCCGTGCCACGCGTCCCGCTACGACCTCGCGACCGGTGCCGTGCTCGGTGGGCCGGCGCCGTCGCCCCTGCCCGAGGTGCCCGTGACCGTCGACGGCGGCGAGGTCACCTCGGCCTGAGCGGCGGCCGGCCCCGCACGGTCCGGGTGTGGCGTGAGGTGCCGCTGCCCGCGTGCCGGACGTCACGGACGTCGGTGCGCGCACGGTTCGTAGACTGTCCGGGTGACCCCACCCTCCGTCGCGGGACGGCCCCTGCTCCCGCTGCGCCCCGAGCTCGCCGGCGTCGAGCCGTACGGCGCGCCCCAGCTCGACGTCCCGGTCCTGCTCAACGTCAACGAGAACCCGCACGCGCCGAGCGAGGCCGTCGTCGCGACGATCACGCAGGCCGTGCGCGACGCCGCCGCCGGCCTCAACCGCTACCCCGACCGCGACTTCCTCGGGCTGCGCGCCGACCTCGCGGCGTACCTCGGCACGGAGTCCGGCGTCGTGCTCGAGGCCGAGCAGCTCTGGGCCGCCAACGGGTCGAACGAGATCATGCTCCACGTGCTCCAGGCGTTCGGCGGCCCGGGACGCACCGCCGTCTCCTTCGCGCCCACGTACTCGATGTACCCGGAGTACGCGCGCGACACCCACACGACGTGGGTCGTCGGGCGTCGGGCCGAGGACTTCACGCTCGACCCCGAGCACGCGCGCGACGTGATCGCGCGCGAGCAGCCGTCCGTCGTCCTGCTCGCGAGCCCCAACAACCCGACCGGGACGGCGCTGCCCGCCGCGACCGTCGAGGCGGTGTGCGAGGCGGCGCTCGCGGTGCGCGTCCCGCTGCCCGACGGGCGCGAGGCGCCGGCGGTCGTCGTCGTGGACGAGGCGTACGGGGAGTTCCGCCGTGCCGGCACACCCTCGGCGCTCGAGCTGCTCGACCGGTACCCGAACCTCGCCGTGACGCGCACGATGTCCAAGGCGTTCGCGCTCGCGGGCGCCCGGGTGGGCTACCTCGCGGCGTCGCGCGAGCTCGTCGACGCGCTCCGGGTCGTCCGGCTCCCGTACCACCTGTCGGCCGTGACCCAGGCGGTCGCCCGCGCGGCCCTCTCGCACTCGGCGGAGCTGCTCGCGCAGGTCTCGGCGCTGCGCGAGCGCCGCGACGAGACCGTCGCGTGGCTGCGCTCGCTCCGGCACCCGGACGGGCGCGCGCTCGCGGTCGCGGAGTCCGACGCGAACTTCGTCCTGTTCGGCACGTTCGACGACCGCCACGCGGTCTGGGCGGGCCTGTTGGAGCGGGGCGTGCTCATCCGGGAGACTGGTCCCGACGGCTGGCTGCGGGTGTCGATCGGCACCGGCGAGGAGATGCGGGCCTTCCGACAGGCCCTCGTGGAGGTGGCAGGACTGTGAAGCGCACCGCGCGCATCGAGCGCGCGACGTCCGAGTCGAGCGTGCTCGTGGAGCTCGACCTCGACGGCACAGGACGGACGGAGATCTCGACGACCGTCCCGTTCTACGACCACATGCTCACGGCGCTGGGCAAGCACTCGCTCATCGACCTCAAGGTCGTCGCGACGGGCGACACGCACATCGACGCGCACCACACCGTCGAGGACGTGGCGATCACGATCGGCGAGGCGCTGCGCGTCGCGCTCGGGGACAAGGTCGGCATCGGCCGCTTCGGCGACGCGACCGTGCCCCTCGACGAGGCGCTCGCGCTCGCCGTCGTGGACGTGTCCGGGCGCCCCTACCTGGTGCACTCGGGCGAGCCGGAGGGCCAGGAGTACCACCTCATCGGCGGCCACTTCACGGGGTCGCTCACGCGCCACGTGCTCGAGTCGATCGCGCACCACGCGGGCATCTGCATCCACGTGCGCGTCCTCGCGGGCCGCGACCCGCACCACATCGTCGAGGCGCAGTTCAAGGCGCTCGCCCGGGCGCTGCGCGCCGCGGTCGCGCCGGACCCGCGCGTCGAGGGCGTCCCGTCCACCAAGGGGGCCCTGTGAGCACTCACGACGACGACGCGCTGGACGGCGTCGAGATCCCGGACGACCTCTCGTCCCTGACAGGACCGGCGCGGCCGGACCTCGTCGCGCTCATCACGCAGATCGCCGGGGCCGAGCCGCTCGCCGCGGCGTGCTCGCTCGCGCAGGTCGAGGCCGACGTCGTGCCGACCGACGTGGGCGCCGTCGCGGTGCTGCGTGACACGGCCGGCGACGCGCCCGCGCACGCCGCCGCCGCGCTGACCACCCTGGTCAAGGGCGTGCCGCTCGTGCTCGTCGTGCGCAGCGGCGAGCAGCTCACCATGACGCGCTGGGCCGACGGCGCGGCGGGCGACCAGCTCGCCCCGGGCCTCGTGCTCGGCGGCGCGCCCGAGGCGCTCGAGGACCTGCTCACCGGCACGACGACGCTCGCCGACCTGGACGGCGTCGTCGCGAGCTCGTCCATCTCGCGCTGGAAGGCGATGCGGCTGCTCACGTCCGCCGCACGTCGGGCCCGGAAGGACGGCGCATGAGCGAGGCAGGACCCGGCGGGACGTCGGGCGGGCGCCGCCCGTCCGTCGTCGTGCTCGACTACGGGTTCGGCAACGTCCGCTCGGCCGTCCGCGCGCTCGAGCGCGTCGGCGCGGACGTCGAGCTCACCGCGGACCGGGGCGCGGCCCAGGACGCCGACGGGCTCGTCGTCCCCGGCGTCGGCGCGTTCGCCGCGGTCATGGCGGGCCTGCGCGGGGTCCGCGGCGACGAGATCGTCGGACGGCGGCTCGCCGGCGGGCGGCCCGTGCTGGGCATCTGCGTGGGCATGCAGGTCATGTTCGACCGCGGCGACGAGCACGGCACCGTGACCGACGGCCTGGGGGAGTGGGCCGGGCTCGTCGACCGCCTGGAGGCGGAGATCGTGCCCCACATGGGCTGGGACACGGTCGACGTGCCCACGGGCAGCGTGCTGTTCCGCGGGGTCGAGGACGAGCGCTTCTACTTCGTCCACTCCTACGCCGCCCGGACCTTCACGACGGGACAGGACCTGCCCGCGGACTCGCCGGTCCGGCGCCCGCTCGTCACGTGGTCCGACCACGGCGGGCGGTTCGTCGCCGCCGTGGAGAACGGGCCGCTGTCCGCCACGCAGTTCCACCCCGAGAAGTCCGGCGACGCGGGCGCGACCCTGCTCGAGAACTGGGTCCGCTCGCTCTGACCGACCGCGCGCCCGGTGCACATCGCCCGGCGCGCACCACCCGGCGCGACAGCGACGCGCCACCGACACCGATGGAGAACCCCGTGACCGACCGCCTCGTGCTGCTCCCCGCCGTCGACGTCGCCGACGGCCAGGCCGTCCGCCTCGTCCAGGGCGAGGCCGGCTCCGAGACCTCGTACGGCGACCCGCTCGCCGCCGCGCTCGACTGGCAGTCGGGCGGTGCGGAGTGGATCCACCTCGTGGACCTCGACGCCGCGTTCGGCCGCGGCTCCAACGCGGAGCTGCTCGCCGACGTCGTCGCGCGCCTCGACGTCCAGGTCGAGCTCTCCGGCGGGATCCGCGACGACGCGTCGCTCGAGCGTGCGCTCGCCACGGGCGCGCGCCGCGTCAACCTCGGCACCGCGGCGCTCGAGAACCCCGAGTGGACGGCGAAGGTCATCGCCGAGCACGGCGACGCGATCGCCGTCGGCCTCGACGTGCGCGGCACCACGCTCGCCGCGCGCGGGTGGACGCAGGAGGGCGGCGACCTGTGGGAGGTCCTCGACCGCCTCGAGGCCGCCGGGTGCGCGCGCTACGTCGTCACGGACGTGACCAAGGACGGCACGCTGCGCGGGCCGAACATCGACCTCCTGCGCGACGTCGCGGCGCGCACGGAGGCGCCGGTCGTCGCGTCGGGCGGCATCTCCAGCCTCGCCGACCTCGAGGCGCTGCGCGCGCTCGTCCCCGCGGGCGTCGAGGGCGCGATCGTGGGCAAGGCCCTCTACGCGGGCGCGTTCACGCTGCCCCAGGCGCTCGACGTCGCGGGCCGGCCGTGACGACGGGCCCGGACCCCGCGGGGAAGGCGCTGCCGCCGTCCTCCGGCTTCGCGGGCGACGACGGGTCGGCCGACCCGGCGCTGTCCGCGCTGCTCGCCGCCTACGCCGCGGGCTCGGCCCTGCTGGCCGACGTCGTCGCGCGGCTCGGCGAGACGCGCGTCCTCGTCCCGATCCTGGCCGAGCTCGAGAGCGCGGGCGAGGGAGAGCACGGGCACACCGTCGACAAGGAGGCCTCGGCAGGCGTCGTCGCGATCGAGGCGCCCGACGGGCGCCGTGCGCTCCCGGTGTTCACCTCCGTCGCGGCGATGGCGGCGTGGCGCGCGAGCGCGCGGCCCGTCCCCGTGGACGCGCGCCGCGCGGCGCTGTCCGCCGTGAGCGAGGACTGGTCGCTGCTCGTCCTCGACCCGGGCGGCCCCGTGACCGCGCTCGTGCCGCGCCCGGCCGTGTGGGCGCTCGCCCAGGGCAAGGACTGGTCGCCGGCGGTCGTCGACGACGCGGTGGACCCCGAGGTGCTGGCCGCGGTCCAGGCTGCGCTCGCCGGGATCCCGCACGTCGCGCGGGCGTGGGCGGAGCCCGGGCGGCGCGCGGAGGTCGCCGTCGTGCTGCGCATCGACGCCGGGCTGGACCGGGCGGGCCTCGACGCCGTGCTCGGGCAGGTCAACGGCGCGCTCGCGAACGACGCCGTCGTGTCCGAGCGCGTGGACGGCCTCGAGCTGCGGGTCGGCCGGGCGGACTGACCCCCGCGGGTCAGCGACGACGCAGGCGGCTCAGGCCCCACGCGAGCGCGGCCGAGAACGCGACGACGGCGCCGAGGGCCTGCCCGCCGAGGATCACGCGGTTGAGGTCGAGCGCGGGCTGCCAGCGCACGCCCGCGTCGTCGACGACGTAGACGCCCTTGGCGACGACACGGACCCCGAAGCCGCCCCCGCCCCCCGAGCCCTCCCCGCCCGCCTCGCCGCCGGCGTTGCCGGACCCGGGGTCGGACGACGCGCCCGTGCTCGGTGTCGCGGCCTCCTCGCCCTCCGCGGGCGCGGACGCGGCCCCGATGCGGCGACGCCAGTCGGCAGCCCCCTTGCCGGACAGCTCTCCCGCGCCGGAGCCCCAGCCCGAGCCGGTGCCGCCCCAGACGGTCGCGACGGGGATGACGAGCGTGCCGTCGCGCTCGTAGGACTCTCCGAAGACGCGACGCACGGTGAGCGTGTCGCGTGCTGCGTGGGTGATGTGCGCCGGGTCGACCGGGGACGTGTCCGAGCTCGCGTGTGTGCTCATGGCAGGAAGGGTAGACCTGCGCTCCCGGGTGCGCGCGGGGTGCGGTGCGGCGGGTCGTGCCGGGCCGCCGCACCGCCCCGACGGGCTCCGCTGCAGGGGTGGTCAGGCGTCGCACTCCGGGAGGGCCGTGAACGCCGACTCGTCGCCGAGCATCGTCTGGAGCGTGCTCACCGGGACGAGCAGCGACTTGTCGGTCGACGTCTTCGCGTAGACGACGCCGATCACCTCGCCGGCGTCGTTGAGCGCGGCGGAGCCGGAGCTCCCGGGCTCGACCGGGGCGTCGGTGACGAGCACCTCCCCGAGGTTCTCGTGCAACGGGTCCGTCGTCGTCCCGATCACGGAGCCCTGCGTCACCGTGAGCCGGCCGCCCTCGGGGTAGCCCACGACCGTCACCGGGTCGCCCGGCGCCGGGTCGGCCGCCGCGAGGGTCGGGGCCGACGGGAGGTCCTCCGACGTCCGGACGATCGCGAGGTCCGCGAGACCGGCCACGCTCGCGGTCTGCGCGGCGATGTCGCGGCCGTCGTAGGTGAGGAGCTGCAGCGATCGCGACGAGTCGACCACGTGCTTGTTGGTGATGAGCGTCCGGGAGTCGACGGCGAACCCCGAGCCGGTCGAGAGCCCGTCGCAGCGCACGTTGCGGATGCGCACGGCCATGCGGCGGACGGCGTCGAAGCCGTCCGCCGAGAGGTTCTCGGACCCCGCGGGGTCGTCGGGGGCGACGAGCGACGGGACGACGGTGTCCGGTACGGGCTCGGGGAGCTCTGGCAGGACGCCGCACGCCGCGAGCGAGCCGGCGAGCAGGGAGATCGAGACGAGCGACCCGACGACGCGCCCGACGGCGGCCCTGGCGACGGTCGCTGCGGCCGGCGCGGTGCTGCGGCGCGTCATCCCGCGAGCTCCTGCTGGAGCTGCGCGTTCGCGTCCGTGGCCTCCTGGCACAGCAGGTCCACCTGGTCGGCGAAGCGCTCGAGGTCCGCGGGGTCGTACGCGTCCCGGTTGTTGAGGTAGCCGATGAGCTGGGTCTGCGCCGTCGTGCACTGGCCGAGCGCGGCGGCGACCTTGCCCGCCGCCTCGGAGACCCGGCTCTGGTAGTCGAGGTACTGCTGGGACGCCTCGTTCTCGTCGCCGAGCTGCGCCTTCTCGTTGGCGAGGTCGCTGATGCGGTCCTGCGCGGCGGTGAGCTGGGTGCGCGCGGACTCGAGCTCCGCGTTCGCGCCGTCGAGCTCGGTCTGGAGCCGGGCGACGTCCTCGCCGAGGCCGCGGGCCTCGCCCTCCCAGTCCGCGCTCGACTCCTGCCACCGCGTCGTGGTGACCCACAGGTAGGCGCCCACCCCCAGGGCGGCCGCGAGGAGGAGGGACAGCACCACGATCGCCACCACGGCGCGGCGGCGGCGCGGCGGCGCCGACGCCTCCCCGGCGGCGGGCGGCGCTCCGTCCAGTCTCGGTGCGCCGACTCCGAGGGGGACGGTGGCCGCCGGGACCGTGCCCGCGCCGACGGCGGGCGACGTGCCGGGGGCTGTGGCGCGGGGGGCCGCGGAGGCCGGGGTGAACGACGGCGGCCCACCGGCCGACGACGGTGCGCCTGGGACGGCGGGCGGCGTCGTTCCCCGCGGGACGCTCTCCGGCCGGGCCGCCGACGGCGGCGGACCCTGCGGCGGCACGTGGGACGCCCCGTGCGGCGGCGGCACCGGGGGAGTGCTCAACTCACGGCGCCCGTGTACTTCTCGCCCGGGCCCTCGCCCGGGGCGTCGGGGTAGACCGACGCCTCGCGGAACGCGAGCTGGAGCGAGCGCAGCCCGTCGCGGAGCGAGCGGGCGTGCTGGTTGCCGATGTCCGGAGCGCTCGCCGTGACGAGCGCGGCGAGCGCGTTGATGAGCTTGCGCGCCTCGTCGAGGTCGAGGTGGCCCTGCTCCTGCGCGTCCTCGGCGAGCCCGCACTTGACGGCCGCGGCGCTCATGAGGTGGACGGCCGCGGACGTGATGACCTCCACGGCGGCGACGTCGGCGATGTCGCGCACCGCGTCGGTGGCAGGGTCGGGCACGGCGGCGTTCTCGGTACTCATGGCGACCATCTTTCCATCCGACGGCGGGGGAGGGGGCCCCGGGCGCGGGAGCGCAGCCGGCGCCGGCCGCTCCTGGGGACGACGTCGGCCGCCGCCCCCGGCGAGGGGCGACGGCCGGCGTGGGTGCGACCGCCCCGCAGGGCGGCCACGACGGGGTCAGGCGCGGACCGGCTCCGCCGCGGTGCCGGGCTGGCCACCCTCGACGGGCGCGCCGGTGGCGGCGAGCGCGACGCGCAGCGCGCCCCCGAGGGCCGCGTCGACGTTCGTCCAGTACGCGATCGCGCGCTCGCGGATCTCGTCGCTGCGGACGGCGCCGACGTGCCCCGTGATCGTCGCGAGGAAGCGGTCGCGCGCCGCGTCGTCGAACACCTCGCGGTAGAGCGTGCCCGCCTGCCCGAAGTCGTCGTCCTCCGGGTGCAGCGTCGCGGCGGAGCGCGTGAGCTCGCCGTCGGCCTCCCAGCCCGCCGACTCGGCGGCGCGCGCCGGGTCGGCGTGTGCGCCGCCCTGGCTGTTGGGCGCGTAGACGGGCGTGGTCGCAGAGGAGAAGGAGTAGCGCATCGCGCCGTCCTTCGCGTACGAGTGACCGCCCTCGGCCGCCGCGTGGGGAGCGTTCACGGGGAGCTGGGCGTGGTTCGTGCCCACGCGGTACCGGTGCGCGTCGGCGTAGGAGAAGATGCGCGCGAGCAGCATCTTGTCCGGGCTCGTCGCGATGCCGGGGACGAAGTTGCTCGGTGCGAACGTCGCCTGCTCGATCTGGGCGAAGTAGTTCTCCGGGTTGCGGTTGAGCTCCATCACGCCCACCTCGACCAGCGGGTAGTCCGCGTGCGGCCACACCTTGGTCAGGTCGAACGGGTTGAACCGGTAGGTCTTCGCGTCCTCGTACGGCATGACCTGGACCGAGAGCGTCCAGCGCGGGAAGTCGCCCGCGTCGATGTGGTCGTACAGGTCGCGGATGTGGTGGTCGGAGTCCGACCCGGCGAGCTGCGACGCCTCGTCGGCCGAGAGGTTGTCGATGCCCTGCGCGGTCTTGAAGTGATACTTGACCCAGAACCGCTCGCCGGCCGCGTTGATCCACTGGTACGTGTGCGAGCCGAACCCGTCCATGTGGCGCCAGCTCGACGGCAGGCCGCGGTCGCCCATGAGCCAGGTCACCTGGTGCGCCGACTCGGGGGACAGGCTCCAGAAGTCCCACTGCATGTCGTTGTCGCGCAGGTTCGAGCCGGGCAGGCGCTTCTGCGAACGGATGAAGTCGGGGAACTTGATGCCGTCGCGCAGGAAGAACACGGGCGTGTTGTTGCCGACGAGGTCGTAGTTGCCCTCGGTCGTGTAGAACTTCAGCGCGAAGCCGCGCGGGTCGCGCCACGTGTCGGGGGAGCCCTGCTCGCCGGCGACGGAGGAGAAGCGCGCGAGCATCTCGGTCGTCGTGCCGGGCTGGAAGAGGGCCGCGCGCGTGAAGGCGCTCACGTCGTTCGTCACGGTGAACGTGCCGAACGCCCCGCCACCCTTGGCGTGCACGACGCGCTCGGGCACGCGCTCCCGGTTGAACTGGGCGAGCTTCTCGACGAGGTAGTGGTCGTGCAGGACGATCGGCCCGTCGGCGCCGACGGTCTGGGCGTGGGCGTCCGAGGCGACGGGCGCGCCGGCGTTCGTGGTGGTGAAGGGGGTGGTCATGGGTCTCCTTCCGTGGGCCGCGGTCGCGGCCCGGATGGCGTTCTCATACCAGGATCTTCGTGAGAAAACGGGCGCTCTCCGAGTGCGCGAGGCCCGAGAGCGGGTCGGGGGTGGTCAGTCCGCGCAGTCGGGGCAGAGGCCCCAGAACGTCACCTCGGCGGTGTCGATCTGGAACCCCGACGTGCTGCTGGGGGTCAGGCAGGGCGCGTGGCCGACGGTGCAGTCCACGTCGGCGACGGCGCCGCAGCCCCGGCACACCACGTGATGGTGGTTGTCGCCGAGGCGGCGCTCGTAGCGCGCCGGGTGCCCGGCGGGCTCGATCCGGCGGACCAGGCCCTTGTCGGTGAGCGTGTGCAGGACGTCGTAGACCGCCTGGACCGAGACGGAGCCGAGCGACGCGCGCGCCGCCCGCAGCACGTCGTCGGCGTCGGCGTGCTGGTGCACCTCGACCGCGTCGAGCACGGCGAGGCGGGCCGCGGTGACGCGCAGGCCGTGCTCGCGCAGCTCGCCCTCGTGGCGGGCGCGCCGTGGCCCGTCCTCGAGGGTCGTCCCCGCGCCGGGCGTCGCTCCTGTCGTCATGGCACCACTCTAACCACGTAAACTGGAAGAGTTCCAATGATGGAGGAGATCCGGACTCCGGCTCCCGCCGGGGACGGAGGCCCTGCTCGCGTCTGCTATTCTTGATGGCTGACCGACTCGTGCGCGTCCCCTCGTCCGCTTCCGGGCGACGGGGTGGTGCGCGAGTGCGCAAGTGGATCTCATCCCACCCGGGTCTCGACCGTCGACGTACGTCGCGACAGAGGCCGGGTCCTGGTCCGGGACGGCTCCCTCGGGAGCCGCTCCGACGTGGTCGTCGCCCCGTGCGACGGCCCGACCTGATGGCCTCCGCCCTGCGCTCAGGGACGGAGGCCTTCTTCGTCCCGGGCGGTCTACCGACGACTTCCTAGGAGCATCACATCAGCGAGCCTCGCATCAACGATCGGATCCGCGTCCCCGAGGTCCGACTCATCGGTCCCGGCGGGGAGCAGGTCGGCGTCGTCCGCACCGAGGTTGCCCTGAGCCTTGCCCAGGACGCGGACCTCGACCTCGTCGAGGTCGCCCCGGACGCCCGGCCCCCCGTCGCCAAGCTCATGGACTTCGGCAAGTTCAAGTACGAGTCCGACATGAAGGCGCGTGAGGCGCGGCGCAACCAGGCGAACACGGTCCTCAAGGAGATCCGCTTCCGCCTGAAGATCGACCCGCACGACTACGGCACCAAGAAGGGCCACGTCGAGCGTTTCCTCGCCGCCGGCGACAAGGTCAAGGTCATGATCATGTTCCGTGGCCGCGAGCAGTCCCGCCCGGAGATGGGCGTGCGTCTGCTCCAGCGCCTCGCGGAGGACGTCGCGGAGCTCGGCTTCGTGGAGTCCATGCCGAAGCAGGACGGCCGCAACATGACCATGGTGCTCGGCCCGGTGAAGAAGAAGGCCGACGCCAAGAGCGAGCAGCGCAAGCGGGCGCAGGAGGCCGAGCCCCGGCTGACGAAGTCCGCCCAGCGCGCCGCGGCGCGGACCGGCGACGAGACCGAGGTCGAGGACCTCGACGTGCCCGCGGCCGCCGAGGTCTCCGAGACCACCGAGGCCCCTGCGGTCGAGGCTGCTCCGGCTCCGGCCGAGGACGTCGCGTCCGTCGAGGCTCCGGTGGAGGAGGCGCCCGCGCCGAAGGCCGCCCCCGCACCGAAGGCCGCTCCCGCCCCGAGGGCGGCGGCCGCGCCGAAGGCTCCTGCTGCTCCGCGATCGGCACCCGCGCCGCGTCCTGCCACGGCACCGCGTCCCGCTGCTGCCCGACCGGCCGCGGACTCGAAGCCCGCCGCGCCCCGTCCGGCACCGGCGGCTCCGTCCGCGCCGGCCACCGGCGCCAAGCCGGCGGCCCCCAAGCCTGCCGCGCCCAAGCCGAGCGCCCCGCGCCCGGCGCCCAAGCCGGCACCGCGAGGCAAGGCCGGCTGACGGCCGGCTGCACAGACCGACCCTGCTCGGGGTCCGGGCCCACCGGCCAGGACCCGAACACGTCGGCCGCCGCGAGGCGGCTGACCGGACACAAGGAGAGACGGCAGTCATGCCGAAGAACAAGACGCACTCGGGTGCCAAGAAGCGCTTCCGCATCACGGGTACCGGCAAGGTCATGCGCGAGCAGGCCAACGCTCGACACCTGCTCGAGCACAAGGCCACCAAGCGCAAGCGCCGCCTCGCCCAGGACCAGGTGGTCTCGCCCGCCGACGTCAAGACCATCAAGAAGCTGCTCGGCAAGTGACCCGGCAGGTGGCGGGACCCGCCACCGACCGGCTCACCCCTGAGCCCCGAACTGCAAGGAGCATCACGTGGCACGCGTGAAGCGGGCGGTCAACGCCCAGAAGAAGCGCCGTACGACCCTCGAGCGCGCCAGCGGCTACCGCGGCCAGCGCTCGCGCCTCTACCGCAAGGCGAAGGAGCAGGTCACCCACTCCCTCGTCTACTCCTACCGTGACCGCAAGGCGCGCAAGGGCGACTTCCGCAAGCTGTGGATCCAGCGCATCAACGCGGCGTCGCGCGCGCAGGGCCTGACGTACAACCGCCTCATCCAGGGCCTCAAGGCCGCGGGTGTCGAGGTCGACCGTCGCCTGCTCGCCGAGCTCGCGGTCAACGACGTGGCCGCGTTCAACGCGCTGGTCCAGGTCGCGAAGGACGCGCTCCCCGAGGACGTCAACGCGCCGAAGGCCGCAGCCTGACCGGCACCTCACCTGGCCGCACGTCGGCCCCGGACGCCCGGTCGGCGCCCGGTCCGCTCGACCCCACGCTGACGAACCCTCGCAGCGACCGGGTCAAGGCGGTCCGTGCGCTGGCCGGGCGTCCGGCGCGTTCGCGGCACGGACAGCTCCTCGTGGAGGGCCCCCAGGGCGTGCGCGAGGCCGTGCGGCTCGCGCCGGACCGGGTGCGTGACGTCTACGTGACGCCGACGGCGGGCGAGCGGTATCCGGAGATCGTCGGGGACGCCCGCGCGGCGGGGCTGCACGTCCACGTCGCGACGGCCGAGGTGCTGACCGCGATGAGCGCCGACGCGCAGGGCGTGCTCGCCGTCGTCCGCACGCAGGAGCCGACGCTCCCGGACGTCGTCAGCATGCTGGTGGCCCCCGGGAGGGAGCGCCCCGCCCTCGTCGCGGTGCTCGCGACGGTCCGCGACCCCGGGAACGCGGGGACGGTGATCCGGGCCGCCGACGCGGCGGGCGCGGACGCGGTCGTGCTCGCGGGCGAGAGCGTGGACGTGCACAACCCCAAGGTCGTGCGCTCGACGGCCGGCTCGCTGTTCCACGTGCCCGTGGTGACGGGCGTGAGCCTGGGGGACGCCCTGGCCGCGCTGCGGGGCGCCGGGCTCACGGTCCTGGCGGCCGACGGCGCGGGGGACCTGGACCTGGACGACCTGCTCGACGTGGCGGGCACCGCGGACGCCGGGACCGGCGCCGGCACCACACGCCGCGTCGACCTCGCCGCGCCCACGGCCTGGGTCTTCGGGAACGAGGCCTGGGGCCTGCCTGCGGAGGACCGGGCGCTGGCCGACGCCGTCGTGCGCGTACCGATCCGCGGTCGGGCCGAGTCCCTGAACCTCGCGACGGCTGCGACGGTGTGCCTCTACGCCTCGAGCCGGGCGCACCGACCCGCCCGGGGTCCGGCGGCCTCGGACGAGGACGCGTGAGCCTGTTCGCCGCGCTCTACCCGAGCGCCGCGGCGCTCGACCACCTCGCGCTCGCGCTGTCGGGCGCGAGCGCCCAGGAGTCGCGTCGCCCGGACGGCGCCCCGCTCGTGCGGTGGACCCCGCCCGAGCTGTGGCACGTCACGGTCTCGTTCTTCGGGGACGTGCCGGACGGGTCGGTCCCCGACCTCGCGGCCGCGCTCGGCCCGGTCGCGGGCGAGGCAGCGCCGCTGTCCCTGCGGCTGCGCGGCGCGGGCGTCTTCGACCGGCGGGTGCTGTGGGTCGGCGTCGGGGGCGCCGACGCGGACGCGCTCCGCGACCTCAGCGCGGCCGTCGCGGAGGCGGCCGGGGACGCCGGCGTCCGCGTCGACCGGCGGCCGCGGCAGCGTGCCCACCTGACCGTGGCGCGCGCGGCCGCAGGTGCCCGCCAGGCCCGCCGTCGTGCGCGCCCCGGTGGCCGCGCCCCGGGTGCCCACGCAGACGCGCGCACGGCAGGCGACCCGCTCGCGGGGCCCGCCGCGGCGCTCTCCGTCTACGCGGGGCCCGACTGGACCGTGAGCGAGCTCCACCTCGTCGAGTCCGCGTCCGGCGACCTGCCGGGGGACGCGTCCGGCCGTCGCGTGTACCGGACGGTCGAGGCGCTGCCGCTCTCCGGCGGCGTCTGAGCGCACGACCGGTGCGCGAGCGCCTGTGCCATCATGGCTGTCATGAGCAAGCACGGTGGTCGTCGATTTCCCGGGCCCGTCACGGGCCCGCGCGACTGACGCGTGCACCACTCCCGCCTGCGGCGGGACGGACCGGGGCCGGACGGGCGCCCTAGAATGACGGCGACGCGCGCACGAGCGCGCGCACGCGCGCGCCCCGTGCGCCGCGCCCCCGCGGGACGACCTCTGAGCAGATGCCTGCCCGGGCTGTCGCCCGCTCCCGCAGTCCCGCCCTCGCCAGGAAGGCACGCATGTCCAGCCCTGACGCCGACGTCGTCACCCCCGTCACGGGGGACGGCGGCCCGGACACCCCGACCGCTCCCTCCCCGCTCGACGCCGACGCGCTCCAGCACGCGCTCGACGCCGCCCTCGCCGCGATCGCCGGGGCCGGCGACCTCGACGCGCTCAAGCTCGTGCGTACCGAGCACACGGGCGACCGCAGCGCGCTCGCGCTCGCGAACCGCCAGATCGGCTCGCTCGCGCCGGCGGACAAGAAGACCGCCGGCAAGCTCCTCGGCCCGCTCCGCGGTCGCGTGAACCAGGCGCTCGCCGCGCGCCAGGCCGAGCTCGAGGCCGAGCGCGACGAGCGCGTGCTCGTCGAGGAGGCCGTGGACGTCACGCTCCCGGTCGACCGCGTGCCCGCGGGCGCGCGGCACCCGCTGGAGACGCTCCAGGAGCGCGTGGCCGACTTCTTCGTCGGCCTCGGCTGGGAGATCGCCGAAGGACCCGAGGTCGAGGCCGAGTGGTTCAACTTCGACGCGCTGAACTTCGGCGTCGACCACCCGGCGCGGCAGATGCAGGACACGTTCTACGTCGCGGGCCCGGCCGAGGGACCGGACGGTCCGCACGCCCCGTCGAACCTCGTGCTGCGCACGCACACGTCACCCGTGCAGGCGCGTTCGCTCCTGGAGCGCGGCGTGCCGCTGTACGTCGCGTGCCCGGGCAAGACGTTCCGCACCGATGCGCTCGACGCCACGCACACGCCCGTCTTCCACCAGGTCGAGGGCCTGGCGATCGACGAGGGCCTGACGATGGCGAACCTGCTGGGGACGCTCGACGCGTTCGCGCGCGCGATGTTCGGCCCCGAGGCGCGCACGCGCCTGCGACCGAGCTACTTCCCGTTCACCGAGCCGAGCGCCGAGATGGACCTGTGGTTCCCGCAGAAGAAGGGCGGGCCCGGCTGGATCGAGTGGGGCGGCTGCGGCATGGTCAACCCGAACGTGCTGCGGTCCGTCGGGGTCGACCCGGACGTGTACTCGGGCTTCGCGTT
Source organism: Cellulosimicrobium sp. SH8 (assembly GCF_025818875.1). Lineage (NCBI taxonomy): Bacteria > Bacillati > Actinomycetota > Actinomycetes > Micrococcales > Promicromonosporaceae > Cellulosimicrobium > Cellulosimicrobium sp. SH8. The sequence continues at coordinate 219,288 of NZ_JAMXMH010000010.1, forward strand.
CGGCATGGGCATCGAGCGCACGCTCATGCTGCGCCACGGGATCGCGGACATGCACGACATGGTGGAGGGCGACGTGCGCTTCTCCGCCCAGTTCGGAACGGAGATCTGATGCCCTACGTCGCCATCGACTGGTTGGGCGACCACGTCGAGCTGCCCGCGGGGCTCACCGCCGAGCGGCTCGCCGCCGACCTCGTCCGCGTCGGCTTGGAGGAGGAGGCGATCCACGGTGCTGCCGTGACGGGTCCCCTCGTCGTCGGGCGCGTCGTGGAGATGACGCCCGAGCCGCAGAAGAACGGCAAGACGATCAACTGGTGCCTGGTCGACGTCGGCCCGGAGCACAACGTCGCCGAGATCAAGGGCGTCGACCCCGCCGACGTGCCGGCCGGCGGCGCGCGCGGCATCGTGTGCGGCGCGCACAACTTCGCGCCGGGCGACCTCGTCGTCGTCGCGCTGCCGGGCTCCGTCCTGCCCGGGCCGTTCGCCATCGCGAGCCGCAAGACGTACGGGCACGTGTCCGACGGCATGATCTGCTCGCAGCGCGAGCTCGGGCTCGGCGAGGACCACGACGGCATCATCGTGCTGCCGCGGCTCGGGTACGCGGCCGAGGACCTGACCCCGGGGCAGGACGCCGTCGCGCTGCTCGGGCTCGGTGACGAGGTGCTCGAGATCAACGTGACGCCGGACCGCGGGTACGCGTTCTCCTACCGCGGCGTCGCGCGCGAGTTCTCGCACTCGACGGGCGCGCGCTTCACCGACCCCGGCCTGCCGGGCTCGCTGCCGACCCCGCCGCCCGCCGCGACGCCCGACGGCTTCCCCGTCGAGGTGGACGACGCGGCGCCGGTCCACGGCGTCGTCCGGTGCGACCGCTTCGTCACGCGGGTCGTGCGGGGGATCGACCCCGCGGCGCAGACCCCCGCGTGGATGCAGCGCCGGCTCACGGCGTCGGGCATGCGGCCGATCTCGCTCGCGGTCGACGTGACGAACTACGTCATGCTCGACCTGGGCCAGCCGCTGCACGCGTACGACCTCGAGCAGGTCGCGGCGCCGATCGTCGTGCGTCGCGCCGCACCGGGCGAGCGTCTGGTGACTCTCGACGACGCGGACCGAGCGCTCGACCCCGAGGACCTGCTCATCACGGACAGCCCCGAGGGCGCGCGCGCGTCGCGCGTGCTCGGGCTCGCGGGCGTCATGGGCGGGGCCTCCTCGGAGGTCGGTCCGACGACGACGGCCGTGCTCGTCGAGGCCGCGCACTTCGACCCGGTGACGGTCGCGCGCACGTCGCGCCGCCACAAGCTGTCGAGCGAGGCGGCGAAGCGGTTCGAGCGCGGCGTCGACCCGCTGCTGCCCGCGGTCGCGGCGCAGCGCGTGGTCGACCTCCTCGTCGAGCTCGGCGGTGGGACCGCGGACCCGGCCGTGAGCGACCTCGACCGCGTCGCCGCGCCCACCGCGATCCGGCTCCCCGTGGGCGAGGCCGCGCGCCTCGTCGGGGTGCCCTACACGCTGGAGCAGGTCGTCGGGACGCTCGGCGCGATCGGGTGCACGGTCGAGGCGGACGACGTGGACGCCACGGGTGTGCTCGTGGTGACCCCGCCGTCGTGGCGGCCCGACCTCACGGAGCCCGCTGAGCTCGTGGAGGAGGTCGCGCGTCTCGTCGGCTACGACGAGATCCCGTCCCTGCTGCCCGCCGCTCCCGGCGGTCGCGGGCTCACGCGCGAGCAGCGCGTGCGCCGGTCGGTCGCCCGGGCGCTCGCGGAGGACGGGTTCGTCGAGACGCTGAGCTACCCGTTCGTCGGGGACGCGGAGCTCGACGCGCTGCGCCTGCCCGCGGACGACGAGCGCCGCGGGGCGCTGCGCCTGCTCAACCCGCTCGCCGACGACCGGCCGCTGATGCGCACCGACCTCCTGAGCACGCTGTTGGAGACCGCGCGCCGCAACGTCGGCCGCGGGCTGGGCGACGTCGCGCTGTTCGAGGTGGGCCTCGTGACGCACCCGCGGGCGGGAGCGCCCGCAGCGCCCGCGCTGCCGGGCGGCGTCCGGCCGTCCGACGACCAGCTCGCCGCGATCGACGCGTCGCTCCCGGCGCAGCCGCGCCACGTGGCGGGCGTCCTCGTCGGTCGCCGCGTGCGCGCCGGCTGGTGGGGAGCGGGCCGTGCCGCGGACTGGACCGACGCGCTCGCGGCGGCCCGGCTCGTGGTGGAGCGTGCCGGCCTCCACGTGGGCGCCGATGTGTCCGTCGTGGCCGACACGGCGCGCGCCCCGTTCCACCCGGGCCGCTGCGCGCGCCTGGAGCTCGCGGACGGGACCGTGGTCGGGCACGCGGGCGAGCTGCACCCCAAGGTGCTGGAGAACCTCGGCCTGCCCGCGCGCACGGTGGCGTTCGAGGTCGACCTGTCCGCGGTCGTCGCCGCCTCGTCGGACGAGCCCGTGCAGGCGACGCCCGTCTCGGGCTTCCCGGCCGCCAAGGAGGACCTCGCGTTCGTGGTGGACGCCGGCGTGACCGCGCAGGCGCTGCGCGACGCGATCGTCGACGGTGCCGGGGACCTGGTCGAGGACGTCGCGCTGTTCGACGTCTTCACCGGCGAGCAGGTCGGCGCCGGGCGCAAGTCGCTGGCGTTCTCGCTGCGACTGCGCGCCGCCGACCGCACGCTGACGGCGGACGACGTCGCGCGCGTCCGCGAGGGTGCCGTGACGGCCGCGCGCGAGCGCGTGGGCGCGGAGCTGCGGGCGTGAGCGCTGACGACGCGGGCCTGGTGGGCGCGGCGGGCACCGTCGCGCCCGCCCGGACGGCGCTCGTCACCGGCGCGTCGCGCGGCATCGGCCGCGCGATCGCGGTCGGCCTGGCCGCGGCCGGGGTCGACGTCGCGCTCCTCGCGCGCGACGCCGACCGGCTCGCGGGCGTGGCGGACGAGATCGGCGCCCTGACCGACAGCGGTGCGGGGCGCGCGGTCGTGGTCACGGCGGACGTCACGGACGCCGCGGCGGTCGCGGCGGCGGTCGGGGACGTACAGGACGCCCTCGGGAGCGTCGACCTGCTCGTCAACAACGCGGGTCGCGTGGACGCCGAGGTGCCGCTCTGGGAGGCGGACCCCGACGAGTGGTGGGCGATCGTCGAGACCAACGTGCGCGGACCCTTCCTCCTCGCGCGCGCCGTCGTCCCGGGGATGCTCGCGCGCGGGGGTGGCCGCGTCGTCGACCTCAACAGCGGCGCGGGCTCGCACGACATGGACGGTGCGAGCGCGTACAACGCCAGCAAGACGGCGCTCCTGCGGCTCGGCGCGAACCTGCACCGGTCCGGGTTCGCGCGCGGGCTGCGCACCTTCGAGGTCTCGCCGGGGGTCGTGCAGACCGACATGACGGCGTCGATGGTCATGCACGAGGGCCGCACCGAGTGGACCCCGGTGGAGCGTACGGTCGAGATGGTCGTCGCGATCGCGCGCGGCGAGCTCGACGCGTTCTCCGGCGCGTTCGTGCGCGTGACGCACGACTCCCCGGAGTCGTTGCGCGCCGCGGCCGAGGAGGCCCTGGACCGCGGAGACGCCCTGCCCGGCCCCGACGCGCGGCGGCTGCGCGTCACGCGCTGGGGCGCGGACGACCCGATGCCGGGAGAGCTCCCGGCGCGCTGAGGTCCCGTCGGCGCCGGACGCGACCACCCGGGGGCGTCGCGGACCCGCCGCAGCTCGACGAGCGCCGTCCGACCTCTCCGGGTCGGGCGGCGCTCGTGCGCCCAGGGACTGCGGCTCCCAGGGGCCGTGGACGGCGCGTGCGCGGGGGAGATCACCCGGCATCTGGTTGAAACTTCACTCACTCATCGGGGATGCTGTCCTGGACACCTGACCAAGTACCGGGCGGACACCGACGTCGCGGCTCGACGACGCCTGGGAGCGACGGATGACGACGGCACGCCCTGTCCGGCAGTGGAACGGCCTCACCGTTCCCGAGGCCGGTACCTACGCCCTGGACGAGGCGCACAAGCGCATCGGGTTCACCGGGATGCACATGATGGTGTCGCCCGTCCGGGGCGAGTTCACCCGGGCGCGCGCGACGATCCTGGTCGGCGAGGACCCGCTCGCGTCCGCCGTCTCCGCGACCATCGAGACGGCGAGCCTCACGACCCACCACGAGGAGCGCGACGCGCACCTGCGCAGCCCCGACTTCCTCGACGTCGACGCCTACCCGACGATCGAGTTCCGCAGCACGTCGGTCACGTGGCAGGGCGAGCAGCAGGACCAGATCCTCGCGTGGGCGCGGCTGCGGAACCGCTCGCCCGAGCGTGCCGAGCTCGCGCCGGAGCGGGTGCAGCCGCGGGCGGCGCAGGCGGGACGTTTCCTCGTCGACGGGCTGCTCACCGTCCGGGGCGTCACGCACCGGACCACGCTGTCGATGCAGTACGGGGGCGCGCGCCGCGACCCCTACGGCCGGGACATCTTCGGTTTCCACGCCGCGGCCGAGATCGACCGCGAGAGCTTCGGCCTCGTCTGGAACGTGCTCCTCGAGACCGGGGGGTTCCTCGTCGGCAAGAAGATCGGCCTCGAGATCGCGGGGGAGGCGATCCACCAGGCCTGACGTCCGGTCCGTCAGGGTGCGTCGCGCACGACCGCCGCACGGGCGACCCAGACGTGCCACACGCCGCGCACGGGGTGGGCGTGCTCGAAGGCGACACGGTCGCCGTCCTCGTGCGTCACGACGCCGGTGAGCACGACGCGGCGGCCGCGGCGGTCGACGGTCGTCCAGCGGGCGGGGACCGGACGACGCAGCGGCGTCGCGGAGCCCGGCACGGGGCGGCGGGAGGGTCGGTCGTGCGGCATACCCAGGAGGACGCCGTCGCGCACGAGTTCTCGCGCACGAGAACGGGTGAAACCCTCCGGCGCCCAGGACGTAGCATGGCGAGCGACACGGGGTGCCCGCGAGGGCTGAGATGAGACCCGTCGAACCTGCTCTGGCTCGTACCAGCGAAGGGATGTCCGGCGATGACGCTCGCCCTGCCCCAGCACGACCCCGCCTGCCCGCCCGGTCCCGACAGCAGGACCGGTGCCCGCCCCTCGCGTCCGCGCGTCCTCTCGATCGCCGGGACCGACCCGACCGGGGGCGCGGGCATCCAGGCGGACCTCAAGTCCTTCGCCGCGCACGGCGCCTACGGCATGGCCGTCACGACGGCGCTCGTCGCGCAGAACACGCACGGCGTGCGGTCCGTGCACGTCCCCGGACCCGCGTTCCTGCGCGAACAGCTCGACGCGGTGTCCGACGACGTCGAGATCGACGCCGTGAAGATCGGCATGGTGGCCGACGAGGCCAACGCGCGCGAGATCGGGGCGTGGCTCGACGCGCTCGCCACCGCCCGCGCCCGCGTCGGTCTCCCGCGGCCCTGGGTGGTCCTCGATCCCGTCATGGTCGCCACGTCGGGGCACCGCCTGCTCGACGCGGGCGCGGAGCAGGCCGTGCGCGACCTCGCGGCGCGGGCCCACGTCGTCACCCCCAACCTCCCCGAGCTGGCCGTCCTCGCCGGGCAGGACGTCGCCACGACGTGGGACGACGCGCTGCGCCAGGCGACGTCGTACGCGGGGACCAGCCGCGCCGTCGTGCTGCTCAAGGGCGGTCACCTCACGGGCGCGACGTCGCCCGACGCGCTCGTGGTGCCAGGGACGACCCTGGGCACGGCGTCGGTGGTGGCGACGTTCGACGCGGTGCGCGTGGACACGCCGCACACCCACGGCACGGGGTGCTCGCTCTCCGCGGCGCTCGCAGCCCTGCGACCGCAGCGCGACGGCTGGGAGGATGCCGCGCGCGACGCCAAGGAGTGGCTCACGGCCGCGCTGCGGGCCGGTGCCGCGCTGCGGGTCGGGACGGGCCGCGGGCCGGTCGACCATCTGCACGCGACGTCGCCCGTCGCGTCGCACTGAGCGCCGACCCGCGCACGAGCCATCGGCACGTGGGTCAGGCGCGTGCGACGTCCTCCTCAGCCGTCGCGTAGACGCAGTCGTAGCCCGGCGGGGACCAGCGCCACCGCGTGTCGACGTCACGGATCGCGACGCCCTCGGGGCGGTCGGCGACGCACGCGTCCGCCTGCTGGCGGAGGCCGACCGTCACCCAGTACACGGCGAACGCCGCGGTGAGCAGGACGGCGAGGACCGTCACGGCGCGGCGCAGGGCGGGGGAGGGGCCGCCGTCGGACCCGTCCTCCTCGCCCGGCCGCGCGGGCACCCAGTCCCAGCTCACGCGGTGCCCGCGCCCGCGGCCCGTGCCGCTGCGTCAGGGACGAGCAGGACCTTGCCCGTGGTCGCGCGGCCCTCCAGCGCCCGGTGCGCGTCGGCGGCGTCGGCGAGCGGGAACGTGGCGCCGACGCGCACGTGCAGCGTGCCGCCCGCGACCGCGCCCAGCACCTCGGTCGCGCGCTCGACGAGCTCGGCCCGCGTCGCCGTGTGGTCGGCGAGCTTGGGGCGCGTGAGGAAGAGCGACCCGCCCGCGTTGAGGCGCTGCGGGTCGAACGGCGGGACCTGGCCGGACGAGCCCCCGTAGAGCACGAGCGTGCCCCGGCGGTGCAGCGACGCGAGCGACGCGTCGAACGTGTCCTTGCCGACCGAGTCGTACACCGCCGCGACGCCCTCGCCGCCCGTGAGCCCGCGCACGACCTCGGGCAGCTCGGCGGTGAGGTCCGCGAACGCCGTGTACTGGATCGCGTGCTCGGCGCCCGCGCCGTGGGACAGCTCCGCCTTCTCGGGTGTCGAGACCGTCGAGATCACGTGCGCCCCGCGTGCGACGAGCATCTGGGTCAGGAGCAGCCCGACGCCGCCCGCGCCCGCGTGCACGAGCACCCGGTCGCCCGGGCGGACCGGGTACGACGACGTGCACAGGTAGTGCGCGGTGAGGCCCTGGAGCGCGACGGCGGTCGCGTCCTCGAGCGACACGGCGTCGGGGACGTGCAGCGCCTGCGCCGCGTCCACGACGACGAGGTCCGCGTACGACCCCGGCGCCTCGGTCCACACGACGCGGTCGCCGACGGCGAACCCCTCGACGCCGTCGCCCAGCCCGGCGACGACGCCCGCCCCCTCGCTGCCCACGACGTGCGGGTACTCCATCGCGTACACGCCCGAGCGCTTGTACGTGTCGATGAAGTTCACGCCCGCCACGGCGGACCGGACGAGGAGCTGCCCGGGACCCGGCGAGGGGTCGGTCAGCTCGGTGTACTCCAGGACGTCGGGGCCGCCCGCCGCGCGGGCCACGATCGCGTGCATGGCCCCAGCCTAGGGTCGAGCGGCTGCCGGGGCCGCAGCCGGGTCTGCCACGGCGCGGGACGCCGTCCCGAGGGCGGCCGCGTCGTCGCCGACGAGGCGGGGCGGACGCGCGTGCCCGGCCGTCGCGTGCCAGCGCCCGAACCGGCGCTCGACGTGCACCGGGTGGTCGAAGCAGCGCGTGACGTGCTCCGTGACGAGCACGTCCTCCGCGGCTCCCGCGACGACGACGCGGCCGTGCGCGAGCAGGAGCGCGTGGCTGGTCGTGGTCGGCAGCTCCTCGAGGTGGTGCGTCACCAGCACCGAGGCGACGTGCGGCCGGGTCGCGCGCACGGCGTCGAGCGTCTCGAGGAGCTGCTCGCGCGCGGCGACGTCGAGCCCGGTGGACGGTTCGTCGAGCAGCAGGAGGGCGGGATCGGGCAGGAGGGCGCGCGCCACGAGCGCTCGCCCGCGCTCGCCCTGGGAGAGCGTCGGCCAGGGGTCGTGCGCGCGGTGGGCAAGACCGAGGTCGGCGACGAGGCCCCGGGCGAGGTCGACCTCGTCCGGGGTCGGCTGCCAGCGCGGGCGCCAGTCGACGGTCCCCGTGAGACCGGTCAGGGTCACCTCGAGCACGGTCAGCGGCGAGCGCAGGTCGTGACGCGGGTCGACGTGGCCGATGCGGCGGTGCAACGTCTGGATGTCCACGCGGCCCAGGCGCTCGCCGAGCACGTGGACCGTGCCCCGGGTCGGGTGGCGGCGCGCCCCGCAGAGCCCGAGGATCGTGCTCTTGCCCGCCCCGTTCGGGCCGAGCAGCGCCCAGTGCTCGCCCGCCCGGACGACGAGGTCGACGCCGTCGAGGATCGCCCGCCCCTCCCGCACCAGGTCGACGCCGCGCAGGGACAGGACCTCCGCGCTCACCGCTCGCCACCCGCTGCGCCGGCGCCGCGACCGGCGACCTTCGCGTGGACGGCGGCGAGGTGCTTGCGCGCCGCCGCGGACGCGCGGACGGCGTCGCGCTCGCGCACCGCGTCGAGGATCGCCTCGTGCGCGTCCTGGTCGTGCCGGTGCGCCTCGCCCGCACGGTCGAGGTCGACCATCGCGACCATCGCGCGGCGCAGTCGTGGGACGAAGGTCGCGAACAGCTCGCCCAGCACCGCGTTGTGCGCGGCGTCGACGACCGCCCGGTGGAAGACGAGGTCCGCGTCCACGTACTCGGCGGCCGACGACGTCGCCGGGACCTGCCCGCGACGCGCGAGCGCCGTCGTCATCGCCCGGAGGTCGGCGGGGGTGCGGCGTGTGGCGGCGAGGCCCGCGGCCTCCGCCTCGAGCGCGGCGCGCACCTCCAGCACGTCGACGATCTCCCCGCGGCGCAGCACCTCGTCCCAGTCGTCCGCGGTGTCGGTCGACACGACGTACACGCCCGACCCCTGCCGGCTGTCGAGCACGCCGCGCCCCGCGAGCTGGCGGATCGCCTCGCGGACGGTCGAGCGCCCGACGCCGAGCTCGGTCGCGAGCGTCTGCTCGCCGGGCAGCCGGTGGTCGAGGGGCCAGACGCCGGAGCGCACGCGGTCGAGCAGGAGCTCGGCCGCCTGGTCCGCGAGGGGGCGCCGCTGCAGCGCGTTCATGGATTACCTCTCAGGTTGTCTGAGGACTTGTTCGGCGCTAGCGTACCCGGCATGTCCTGGACGGCGCTCCTCCTTCGGCGCCACGGCGGGGTCTGACCGGACCGGCTCCCCGCCGTGGGGAACCGTCGCGCGCCGGTCGCCCACCGCCCCGCCCTCGCGGGGCGCGACCCGAAGGACAGACCATGACCGCTCCCACCTCCGCCGCGCGCACCCCCGACGTCTCGACCGATCCCTGGACCGACGCCTCGACCGTCCTCCCGACCGACGGGGGCGAGGCCAGGCCCTCCTGGAACCGCCAGCGCCCCTCGCGCATGCCCTCGTTCCGCTATGCCGACGTCCACGCCCAGGTCGACGTGCCGGAGCTGCCCGACCGCCGCTGGCCCTCGCGCCGCCTCACCCAGGCACCGCTGTGGGTCCCGGTCGACCTGCGCGACGGCAACCAGGCGCTCGCGGAGCCGATGGACCCGGCGCGCAAGCGCCGCTTCTTCGAGCTGCTCGTCGCCATGGGCTACACCGAGATCGAGGTGGGCTACCCGTCGGCGTCGCAGACCGACTTCGACTTCGTGCGCCTGCTCGCCGAGACCGACCTCGCGCCCGAGCACGTCACGGTCGTCGTGTTCACCGCGGCGCGATCGGACCTCATAGCGCGCACGTTCGAGGCCGTTCGTGGGCTGCGCAACCCCGTCGTCGTCCACGTGTACACCGCGACCGCGCCCGTCTGGCGCGACGTCGTCCTCGGCCGCGACCGCGAGGACCTCGCGCGTCTCGTCACGGACGCCGGGGCCGACGTGCTGCGCCACGCCGGCGACGACCCGCGCGTCCGCTTCGAGTTCTCGCCCGAGGTGTTCAACCTCACCGAGCCCGACTACGTGCTCGACGTGTGCGACCGGATGACGACGCTCTGGGACGCGACGCCCGAGCGCCCCGTGATCCTCAACCTCCCCGCCACGGTCGAGGTCGCCACGCCCAACGTCTACGCCGACCAGATCGAGTACATGGACCGCCACCTCGCGCGGCGCGACTCCGTGATCCTCTCCGTGCACCCGCACAACGACCGCGGGACCGGCGTCGCGTGCGCCGAGCTCGCCGTCCTCGCCGGGGCGCAGCGCGTCGAGGGATGCCTCTTCGGCAACGGCGAGCGCACCGGGAACGTCGACCTCGTCACCCTCGGCCTCAACCTCCACGCGCAGGGCGTCGACCCGATGGTCGACTTCTCCGACCTCGACGGGATCCGCGACGTCGTCGTCGCGTGCAACCGGATCGACGTGCACCCGCGCCACCCCTACGTGGGCGAGCTGGTCCACACCGCCTACTCCGGCACGCACCAGGACGCGATCCGCAAGGGCATGGAACGCCACCGGGCCGACGCCGCGGCGTCGGGCCTCGACCCCGCGGTGGCGCCGTGGCGCGTGCCCTACCTGCCGGTCGACCCTGTCGACCTCGGGCGGTCGTACGAGGCCCTCGTCCGCGTGAACAGCCAGTCCGGGAAGGGCGGCGTCGCGTACGTGCTGCACTCCGTGCACGGCCTCGACCTGCCTCGCGGCCTCCAGGTCGACCTCGCGCGCCGCGTCCAGGAGCACGCCGACGCCACCGGCGCCGAGGTGACGCCCGACGCGCTCCTCGCGCTGTTCGACGCGGCCTACGCCCGGCCCGGCGCCGTCGAGCCGGTCTCCTGGACGAGCCGCCGCGCCGGCGACGGTACCGAGCGCCTCGACCTCGTGCTCACCGTCGACGGCGCACAGGTCACCACGTCCGGGACCGGGGCCGGAGCGGTCGACGCCCTGGCCGACGCGCTCGCCCGCCTCGGCCGGGCCGTCGAGATCCTCGCGCTCACCCAGCAGTCCGTCGGCACCGGCAGCGATGCCACAGCGATCACCTACCTCGAGCACCGCGGTCCCGACGGCGCCCCGCGCTGGACCGTGGGCCGCGACACCTCCGTCCTCGGCGCGAGCGTCCGCGCCGTCTGCGCGGCGGCAGTCTGAGGTCGTCGGGTCCCCGGCCCTCGTCCGAGCCGTACACCTGGTGACGAGAGGGGAGAAGTGGCCCCACGAGCGGGGTCTGATGGGGCCACTTCTCGCCTCTGGCCGGAACGTTCACGGCCGAGGCGACAGGGTCGACCCACGGTTCAGCCGGACCGGACCGCCGAGCCTGTGCCGCGGGTCGTGCGGTGACGCCCAGGACGAGCGGTGGGGTCGGACCGTGTGCGAAGGACGTCAAAGGCGCACTCCTAGAACACCCGCCCGGAAGACCGAGGCGACGGTGCGCCAGTCCGAGCACACGGTCCGACCCCACCGCGGACCCGACCCCGCGGGCACGAGTCCCGACCCCACCGCGGACCCGACCCCGCGGGTACGAGTCCCCGCCCCACCGCCGACCCGACGGCGCGTACCGTAGGCGGGACCTCCGACCCGACCGTTGCATAAGTATGTATAGTGATGCATATGACGATCAGAGTCGCGGTCGCGGGTGCGTCCGGGTACGCCGGCGGGGAGACGCTCCGCCTGCTTGCCGGGCACCCGGAGGTGGAGATCGGCGCCGTCACGGCGCACAGCAACGCGGGGTCGCTCCTCGGCGAGCACCAGCCGCACCTGCGATCCCTCGCCGACCGCGTGCTGCTGCCGACGAGCGTCGAGCACCTCGTGAGGCATGACGTCGTCGTGCTGGCTCTGCCGCACGGCGCGTCGGGCGAGATCGCGGCGCAGCTCCCGGACGACGTGCTCGTGCTGGACCTGGGCGCGGACCACCGGCTGGAGTCCGCGGCGGACTGGCAGGCGTTCTACGGGTCGGACCACGCGGGCACGTGGCCATACGGACTGCCGGAGCTGCTGCTCACGAGCGACGCCGGGGCAGGCGCGAGAGAGACCAAGCAGCGCGAGCGGCTCGCCGGTGTGCGCCGCATCGCGGTGCCGGGCTGCAACGTCACGGCCGTCACGCTCGGCATCCAGCCGGGCGTCGCGGCGGGCCTCGTCGAGGGGCGCGACCTCGTGGCGGTGCTCGCCAACGGGTACTCGGGCGCGGGCAAGTCGCTCAAGCCGCACCTGCTCGCCTCCGAGGCGATCGGGTCGGCCCAGCCGTACGCCGTCGGCGGGTCGCACCGGCACATCCCGGAGATCGCGCAGAACCTGCGGGCCGCGGGGGCCCCGGCCGTGAGCATCTCGTTCACGCCGACGCTCGTGCCCATGTCCCGGGGCATCCTCGCCACGGTCACGGCGCGCCTGTCCGACGACGCCGCGCGCCTCGACCCCGCCGAGCTCGACGCGCGCGTGCGCCGGGCCTGGGAGGACGCGTACGTCGGCGAGCCGTTCGTCCAGGTGCTGCCGGCGGGCCAGTGGCCCACGACGGCGATGACGCTCGGCGCCAACACGGCCCTCGTCCAGGTCGCGGTCGACCACGCGGCGGGCCGCGTCGTCACCGTCACGGCGATCGACAACCTCGTCAAGGGCACCGCGGGCGCCGCGGTGCAGTCCATGAACATCGCGCTCGGCCTGCCGCAGACGGCGGGCCTCACGACCGAGGGGGTCGCCCCGTGACCGTCACCACCCCGCAGGGCTTCCGGGCCTCTGGCGTCGCCGCCGGGCTCAAGTCCACGGGCGCCCGCGACGTCGCGCTCGTCGTCAACGACGGGCCGCTCGACGTCGCCGCGGCCGTCCTCACGACGAACCGCGTGTTCGCCGCGCCGGTCGCCTGGACGCGGCAGGCCGTGAGCGACGGGCGCGCGACGGCCGTCGTGCTCAATTCGGGCGGCGCCAACGCGTGCACGGGGCCGGAGGGCTTCGCCGACACGCACCGCACGGCGGAGCACGTCGCCGACGTGCTCGCGACGTCGGCGGGCGACGTGCTCGTCTGCTCGACGGGCCTCATCGGCGTGCGGCTGCCCCTGGAGAAGCTGCTCGCCGGGGTCGACGCCGCCGCGGCGGCGCTCGCGGACCCGGTCGCGACGGTCGACGGCGGCGGCGACGCCGCGCTGGCGATCATGACGACGGACACGGTGCCCAAGACCGTCTCCGTGGTCCGCGAGGTCGCGGACGCCACCGCGCCGGACGGCGCGGCGACGTGGACCGTCGGGGGCATGGCGAAGGGCGCGGGCATGCTCGCACCGGGCCTTGCGACGATGCTGTGCGTGCTCACGACGGACGCCGTCGTCGACGCCGCGACGGCCGACGCCGCGCTGCGCGCCGCCACGCGCACGACGTTCGACCGTGTCGACTCCGACGGCTGCATGTCGACGAACGACACCGTGATCCTTCTGGCCTCCGGCGCGTCCGGGGTCGAGGTGACGCTCGACGAGCTCACGGACGCCGTGGCCGAGGCGAGCGCGTCGCTCGCGCGCCAGCTCGTGGCCGACGCCGAGGGCGCGAGCCACGACGTCGCCGTCACCGTGGTGAACGCGTCGAGCGAGGACGCGGCCGTCGCGGTCGCGCGCGCCGTGACGCGCTCCAACCTCTTCAAGGCCGCGATCTTCGGCAACGACCCGAACTGGGGGCGCATCGTGTCGGCGGTCGGGACCGTCCCCGAGGACGTCGCGCCGTTCGACGCGCTCCTGCTCGACGTGACGGTCAACGACGTCCAGGTGTGCCGGGCCGGGGGAGTGGGCGAGCCCCGCGAGCTCGTCGACCTCGCCGCCGAGCGCGAGGTGCGCGTCGAGATCGACCTGCACGCCGGCTCCGCGAGCGCGACCGTCTGGACCAACGACCTCACGCACGACTACGTCCACGAGAACAGCGCGTACTCCTCATGAGCGACCTCACCACGCCCACGCCCCACCCGGACGACGCCGCGTTCGACACGCGCACCGACCTGCGCCCCGAGCAGAAGGCGGAGGTGCTCGTCGAGGCCCTGCCGTGGCTGGAGGAGTTCGCCGGCGCGCTCGTCGTCGTCAAGTACGGCGGCAACGCCATGGTCGACGACACGCTCAAGGCCGCGTTCGCCGAGGACATGGTGTTCCTGCGCCGCGTCGGCCTGCGCCCGGTCGTCGTGCACGGCGGGGGCCCGCAGATCTCCGCGATGCTCGACCGCCTCGGCATCGAGTCGGAGTTCCGCGGGGGCCTGCGCGTCACGACGCCGGAGGCGATGGACGTCGTGCGCATGGTCCTCACCGGCCAGGTCTCGCGCGAGCTCGTCGGCCTCATCAACGCGCACGGCCCGTACGCCGTCGGGCTCTCGGGCGAGGACGGCGGCCTGCTGCAGGCCCAGCGCCGGCACGCGACCGTGGACGGCGAGCCGGTCGACGTCGGGCTCGTCGGCGACGTCGTCGAGGTGCACCCGTCCGCGGTCCAGGACCTGCTCGACGCCGGCCGCATCCCCGTCGTGTCGACCATCGCCCCCGACCTCGAGGACCCGACCCAGGTGCTCAACGTCAACGCCGACACGGCCGCCGCGGCGCTCGCGGTCGCGCTCGGCGCGAAGAAGCTCGTCGTCCTGACCGACGTCGAGGGCCTGTACACGTCGTGGCCGGACCGCGGGTCGCTCGTCGCGCAGATCACGCGCTCGGAGCTCGCGGCGCTCCTGCCGTCGCTCTCGGCGGGCATGGTCCCCAAGATGGAGGCGTGCCTGCGCGCCGTCGAGGGCGGGGTCCCCGCGGCGACGGTCATCGACGGCCGCGTGCCGCACTCGACGCTGCTCGAGGTCTTCACCACCGAGGGCAACGGGACGATGGTCGTCCCCGACGCCGCGGGCGCTCCGGCGCCCGCGCTCACCACGACCGCCGGAGGAGCCGCGTGAACGCGCTCGACCACCCGACGGGCGCGCCCGCGCCCGCACCGACGACCACCGTGACGGCCCCCGCCGACGGGTCCGTCGCGCAGTGGACCGACCGCTACGCCCACGCCGTCATGGACACGTTCGGCCCGCCGCAGCGCGTCCTGGTGCGCGGCGAGGGCGCGTACGTGTGGGACGCCGACGGGAAGCGGTACCTCGACCTGCTCGCGGGCATCGCGGTCAACGCGCTCGGCCACGCCCACCCGACGCTCACGGCCGCCGTCTCGGCCCAGCTCGGCACGCTCGGGCACGTGTCGAACTTCTTCGGCACCCCGACGCAGATCGCGCTCGCCGAGCGCCTGCTCGCGCTCGCGGAGGCGCCCGAGGGGTCGCGCGTGTTCTTCACGAACTCGGGCACCGAGGCGAACGAGGCGGCGTTCAAGATGTCGCGCCGCACGGGCCGCACGCGGGTCCTCGCGCTCCAGGGCGGCTTCCACGGGCGGACGATGGGCGCGCTCGCGCTGACGTCGAAGGCCGCGTACCGCGAGCCGTTCGAGCCGCTCCCCGGCGGCGTCGAGTTCGTCGCGTTCGACGACGTCGCCGCGCTCGAGGAGGCCTTCTCGCCCGCGGCGGTGGCGGCCCGCGGCGAGGTCGCCGCGCTCGTCGTCGAGCCCGTGCAGGGCGAGGCCGGCGTGCGCTCGCTCTCGCCGGGCTACCTCGTCGCCGCGCGCGAGCTCACGGCGCGCCACGGCGCGCTGCTCGTCCTCGACGAGGTGCAGACCGGCGTCGGGCGCACCGGCTCGTGGTTCGCCTACCAGCAGCCCGAGGTGGGCGGCGGCGTCGTGCCCGACGTCGTCACGCTCGCCAAGGGGCTCGGCGGCGGCTTCCCCGTCGGCGCGGTGGTCGCGTACGGCGAGCGCGCGGCGACGCTGCTCGGCCGCGGTCAGCACGGCACGACGTTCGGGGGCAACCCGGTCGCCGCCGCCGCGGCGCTCGCGACGCTCGGGGTGATCGAGCGCGACGGGCTCCTCGAGAACGTGCGGACCGTCGGGGCGCTCCTGCGCGACGGGATCTCCTCGGCAGGCAACCCGCTCGTCGCCGGGGTGCGCGGTCGTGGTCTCCTGCTCGCCGTCCAGCTCACCCGGCCCGTCGCGGCCGACGTCGCGCGCGCGGCTCTCGACGCCGGGTTCGTCGTGAACGCCGTCGCGCCCGACGCGATCCGCCTCGCGCCGCCCCTGATCCTCACGCCCGACCAAGCACGCGACGTCGTCGCGTTCTTCGCGGCGGTCGCCGTCCCCGAGGACCCGGCCGCCGCGGCGACCGGCCCCTCCGCACCCGGCACCGCGGACCCCGCCTCCACGACCGCCCCCACGACGAGGAGCTCCTGATGGCCCCCCGGCACTTCCTGCGCGACGACGACCTGACGCCCGCCGAGCAGCGTCAGGTCCTCGAGATCGGCCTCGCGTTCCGCGACGACCGCACGTTCCGCCAGCCGCTCGCCGGCCCGCAGGGCGTGGCCGTGCTGTTCGACAAGCCGACGCTGCGCACGCAGCTCTCGTTCGCGACGGGCATCGCCGAGCTCGGCGGCTTCCCGGTCGTCGTGGACGGCCGGCTCGCCCAGGTCGGCGTGCGCGAGTCCGTCGCGGACGTGACGCGCGTGCTCGACCGGCAGGCGTCGGCGATCGTGTGGCGGACGTTCGGCCAGGACCGGATCGAGGAGATGGCGGTGATGAGCCGGGTCCCCGTCGTCAACGCGCTCACCGACGACTTCCACCCGTGCCAGATCCTCGCGGACCTGCTGACGATCGCCCAGCTCCGCGGCGGCACGGGCGCGCTCGCGGGCCAGACGCTCGCGTACGTCGGCGACGGGGCCAACAACATGGCCCACTCCTACCTGCTCGGCGGCGCGACCGCGGGCCTGCACGTGCGGGTCGGGACGCCGGACGGGTACCCGCCCCACCCGGTGTTCGTCGCCGACGCCGAGCGGATCGCCGCCGAGACGGGGGGCTCGGTGCTCGTCACGTCCGACCCGGTCGAGGCCGTCGCGGGCGCCGACGTCGTCGCGACCGACACCTGGGTGTCCATGGGGGACGAGGCCCAGGCCGAGCAGCGCGCGCTCCCGTTCGTGCCCTACCAGGTGAACGACGACCTCCTCGCGCACGCGAAGGACGACGCGATCGTCCTGCACTGCCTGCCCGCCTACCGGGGCAAGGAGATCACCGCCGAGGTGATCGACGGCCCCCGCTCGGCGGTGTGGGACGAGGCGGAGAACCGGCTGCACGCGCAGAAGGCGCTGCTCACGTTCCTCCTGGAGCGGTCGTGACCGAGGCCCGGACGGCGACGACCAAGACGGCGCGCCACGCGCGCATCGCCGAGATCGTGCGCCGCACCGAGATCCACTCGCAGGCCGAGCTCGCGCGCGAGCTCGAGCGCGAGGGGCTGTCGGTGACGCAGGCGACGCTGTCGCGCGACCTCATCGAGCTGCGCGCCGAGAAGGTGCGGGGCGCCTCGGGCGCGCTCGTGTACGCCGTGCCGGGGGAGGGCGGGGACCGCAGCGTGCAGACCGCGGAGTCGCCCGAGTACCTCGCGGCCCGGCTCGCGCGCCTGTGCTCGGAGATGCTCGTCTCGGCCGAGGCGTCGGCGAACCTCGTCGTGCTGCGCACCCCGCCCGGCGCGGCGAACTACCTCGCGTCCGCGATCGACCACTCCGTGCTGCCGCACGTGCTCGGGTGCATCGCGGGCGACGACACGATCCTCGTCATCGCGCGCGACCCCGACGGCGGGGCCGACCTCGCGCGTCGCTTCCTCGAGCTGTCCGGGCCCCACGGGGGGCCCGTCCCCGGCACGCCGGACTGACCGCCGTCGGACCACGTCCCGCGCGGCGGAGCGCCCTGCGAGACTGGACCACGGACCCCACCCGCACGTCACAGAAAGAGACCGTCATGACTGAACGCGTCGTGCTCGCCTACTCGGGCGGCCTGGACACGTCGGTGGCCATCGGCTGGATCGCCGAGGCCACGGGCGCCGAGGTCGTCGCCGTCGCGGTCGACGTCGGCCAGGGCGGGGAGGACCTCGAGGTCATCCGGCAGCGCGCCCTCGACTGCGGCGCCGTCGAGGCGTACGTCGCCGACGCGCGCGACGAGTTCGCGGCCGAGTACTGCATGCCCGCGCTGCGCGCGAACGGCCTCTACCTCGACCGGTACCCGCTCGTCTCGGCGATCTCGCGCCCGGTCATCGTCAAGCACCTCGTGCGCGCGGCGCGCCAGTTCGGCGCGACGACCGTCGCGCACGGCTGCACCGGCAAGGGCAACGACCAGGTGCGCTTCGAGGTCGCGACGACGTCGCTCGCGCCCGAGCTCAAGACGATCGCGCCCGTGCGCGACCTCGCGCTGACGCGCGAGAAGGCCATCGAGTACGCGGAGAAGCACTCCCTGCCCATCGCGACGACCAAGCACAACCCGTTCTCGATCGACCAGAACGTGTGGGGCCGTGCGGTCGAGACCGGCTTCCTCGAGGACATCTGGAACGCCCCCACCAAGGACGTCTACAACTACACCGACGACCCGACGTTCCCGCCCGTCGCGGACGAGGTCGTCGTCACGTTCGAGCAGGGCATCCCCATCGCGCTCGACGGCGTCGCGGTGACGCCGTTGCAGGCGATCCAGGAGATGAACCGCCGCGCGGGCGCGCAGGGCGTCGGCCGCATCGACATCGTCGAGGACCGCCTCGTCGGCATCAAGTCCCGCGAGGTCTACGAGGCCCCGGGCGCCATCGCGCTCATCGCCGCGCACCAGGAGCTCGAGAACGTCACCCTGGAGCGCGAGCAGGCCCGCTTCAAGCGCGGCGTCGAGCAGCGCTGGACCGAGCTCGTCTACGACGGCATGTGGTTCAGCCCGCTCAAGCGGTCCCTCGACGTGTTCATCGACGACACCCAGCGGTACGTCTCCGGCGACGTGCGCCTCGTGCTGCACGGCGGGCGCGCGACCGTCACGGGCCGCCGCTCGGAGGCGAGTCTGTACGACTTCAACCTGGCGACCTACGACGAGGGCGACTCGTTCGACCAGTCGCAGGCCAAGGGATTCATCGAGATCTACGGTCTCACCGCGAAGCTCGCCGCCGCGCGCGACGAGAAGTTCGGCAACGGTGTGGACCTCGGGGCAGGAGCACTGTGAGCACGCACGACCAGCAGGGACCGGAGACCACCACGCCCGTCAAGGACGGCGCGGTGGCGGCGGCCAACGACGGGGGAGGGCGCGTGAGCCTGTGGGGCGGCCGCTTCGCCGGCGGTCCCGCCGACGCGCTCGCCGCGCTGAGCAAGTCGACGCACTTCGACTGGCGCCTCGCGGGCCAGGACGTCGCGGGCTCGAAGGCGCACGCGAAGGTCCTGCACGCCGCGGGCCTGCTCGACGACGACGAGCTCGACGGCATGCTCGCGGCGCTCGAGCGCCTGCGCGAGGACGTCGCGTCGGGTGCGTTCGTCGCGGCCGACGACGACGAGGACGTGCACACCGCGCTCGAGCGCGGCCTCATCGAGCGGGCCGGTCCCGAGCTCGGCGGCAAGCTGCGTGCGGGCCGGTCGCGCAACGACCAGATCGCGACGCTCACGCGCATGTACCTGCGCGACGAGGCGCGCACCATCGCGGGGCTGGTGCTCGACGTCGTCGACGCGCTGATCGAGCAGGCCGCCGCGCACCCCGGCGCCGCGATGCCCGGCCGCACGCACCTCCAGCACGCGCAGCCCGTCCTGCTCGCCCACCACCTGCTCGCGCACGCGTGGCCGCTGCTGCGCGACGTCGACCGCTTCATCGACTGGGACGTGCGCGCCGCGCGCTCGCCGTACGGGTCGGGGGCGCTCGCGGGCTCGTCGCTGGGCCTCGACCCGGCGGCCGTCGCCGCCGAGCTCGGGTTCGACGGCCCGGTCGAGAACTCGATCGACGGCACGGCGTCGCGCGACGTCGTGGCGGAGTTCGCGTTCGTCGCCGCGATGCTGGGCGTCGACCTCTCGCGCCTCGCGGAGGAGGTCATCCTCTGGGCGACCAAGGAGTTCGGCTTCGTGCGCCTGCACGACTCGTACTCCACGGGGTCGAGCATCATGCCGCAGAAGAAGAACCCCGACGTCGCCGAGCTCGCGCGCGGCAAGGCGGGACGCCTCATCGGCGACCTGTCGGGCCTGCTCGCGACGCTCAAGGGTCTGCCGCTCGCGTACAACCGCGACCTGCAGGAGGACAAGGAGCCCGTGTTCGACCAGGTCGACACGCTCGAGGTGCTCCTGCCCGCGTTCTCCGGCATGGTCGCGACGCTGACGTTCGACACCGAGCGCATGGCCTCGCTCGCGCCGCAGGGCTTCTCGCTCGCGACGGACGTCGCCGAGTGGCTCGTGCGCGAGGGCGTGCCGTTCCGCGTCGCGCACGAGGTCGCGGGCGCGTGCGTGCGGGTGTGCGAGGAGCGCGGCATCGAGCTGTGGGACCTCTCGGACGACGACCTCGCGTCGATCTCCGAGCACCTGACGCCGGGTGTGCGCGACGTGCTGAGCGTCGAGGGCTCGCTCGCGTCGCGCGACGCCGTGGGCGGCACCGCCCCCGTCCGGGTCGCCGAGCAGCTCGAGGCCGCGAAGGAGCGCTCGGCCGAGTATCGCTTCTGGGCCCAGGACTGACGGCGCCCGGGCCGAGGGTGCGTGCGTGAGCGTCGACCAGGACGTCCTCGCGGACCTCGTGCGCCGCGTGCGCGACGCCGTCCCGCGCCTCTGCTCGTCGACCGGCCCGTCGACCGGCCCGGGCGACGAGCCCGCGGGAGGCGGCGCGACGACGTCGGGCACCCGGCTCGTGGTGATCGACGGGCCGGCGGGCTCGGGCAAGACGACGCTCGCCGCCCAGCTCGGCGGGGCCTTGCCCGCGCAGGTGCTCCACATGGACGACCTGTACGAGGGCTGGCGGGGGCTCGAGCCGGCGTGGAGCCGACTGGAGGAGTGGGTCCTCGCGCCCCTCGCCGCGGGTCGTCCGGGTCGGTACCGCCGCTTCGACTGGGCGCTCGACCGCTTCGCCGAGTGGCACGACGTCGCCCCCGCGCCGTACCTGGTCGTCGAGGGGTGCGGGGCGGGCCGGCGGGAGGCGGACGACGTCGCGGCGCTGCGCGTGTGGGTCGAGGCCCCGGACGACGTGCGGCTGCGGCGCGGGCTCGACCGGGACGGCGAGGACCAGCGCGAGCACTGGCTCGCCTGGATGGCCGACGAGCGCGCGCACTACGCGCGCAACGCGTCGCGCGAGCGCGCGGACGTCGTGCTCGACGGGTGGGGGACCGTCGTGCGCGCGGGGCACCGATGAGCGCCGTCCGGGAGGACGCGTCGGACGCGCAGGTCGAGGCCGCCCGGTCCGCCTGGGCCCGCGCCGTCCGGACGACGGACGGTCTCGCGATCGGGGTGTCGGCGTACGCCGTCGTGGGCACGGCGACCGCCGTCGTCCTCGCCGCGACCGCCCGCACGACGTCCCTGTCGACCCTGTTCCTGCTGCCGAGCCGGTTCGACTCCGGGGGGACCTGGTGGGTGTGGGACGTCCCGACCGGCCACGTCTGGTGGATCACCCTGGGCGTCCTGATGCCGCCCGCGATCGCGACGCTCGTCGGCGCACGGCGGACGCGCCGTCGGCGGGCCGAGATCGAGGCAGGGCTCGCGCGCGAGGGCGGACGCCTGCCCGTGGCCGGGTCGTCGACGTCACCTCGACCACGACGCGGCGCTCGGGGCGCTCCCACTGCGGCGCAGCGACGTGCTCGGGAGGACGCGGCGGCCCGTCGGCGGGTCGTCCGGCAAGGGCGCTGGGTGGAGCGCAGGCGCGCCTACCCGGCACCGCTCGCGCTCCTCGGCACTGTCCTGGCGGCGACGGCGGGGACCTGGTGGGTGCTCGCGCTGGTCGTCGCCTGGTCCGGGCCTGCGGCCCCGGACCGGCTGCGGAGCGTCGCGCCCGGCTGCTGGGTTCCCGCCACCTGGGTGAGCGTCGCCCTGGTCGTCGTGCTGGCCTGGTACGTGGGCCCGCGCCCGCCGCGGCGGAGCCCGCGCGTGGGCGACGGGGCGTAGATTGCCCACGACGGAAGGTGGTGCGATGTCGACGGACGCCGTGACGCAGACGACGGGGAGCGGTGACTCCCGTGCCGTCGGACCGTGGGACGTCCCCGCCCGGGGCTGGTACGCGCGCGACGTCCACGAGGTCGCCCGGGACCTGCTCGGGTCGTTCCTCACCCGACGCGGCGACGACGGCGACGTCACCCTGCGGATCACCGAGGTCGAGGCGTACGACGGCGAGCGCGACCCGGGCTCTCACGCCTTCCGCGGGCGGACGGAGCGCAACCGCGCGATGTTCGGCGAGCCCGGGCGGTTGTACGTGTACCGGCACCTCGGCCTGCACCACTGCGTCAACGTGGTCTGCGGGCCGCTGGGCCGCGCGTCCGCCGTCCTGCTGCGCGCGGGCGAGGTGACCGACGGCGTCGACCTCGCGCGGGCGCGCCGGCTCGCCGCCGGGAGGTGCGACTCCGACCGCCAGATCGCGCGGGGTCCCGCGCGTCTCGCGGTCGCGCTCGACCTCGACCTGCGCCAGTACGGTGCCGAGCTGACGGACCCCGAGGGCGAGCTCGTGGTGCACCGTGGGACTGCCACGACGCTGCGTCCCGCGATCGCGACGGGCCCGCGCGTCGGCGTCTCGGGCGACGGGGGAGACGGAGACCTGTACCCGTGGCGCTCGTGGCTCACGGGAGACCCGACGGTCTCGTCCTACCGCCGTGTGAGCGCCCGGGCGCGGTGAGTCACGCTGCCGGGCCGCGGTGTGCGGCCGCGACGGCGCGACCGTGCGCCTGACGCGCCGGCCGTCCCGTGGGCGGTGGCCGACGGTGGCCGCGCGGCACGGCAGACTAGGACCCGCCTCCCGCACGGGCGGCGGAGCACGTGCCCGGAGCGGGCACTCGACGAAGGAGCAGAAGTGAGCGACGTTCTCGACGAGCTGCAATGGCGGGGCCTGGTGGCGCAGTCCACCGACGAGGCTGCGCTGCGCGCCGCGCTGGCCGAGGGCCCGATCACGTACTACTGCGGTTTCGACCCGACGGCGCCGAGCCTGCACCACGGTCATCTCGTGCAGCTCGTCGTGCTGCGTCACCTCCAGCTCGCGGGCCACCGCGCCGTGGCGCTGGTGGGCGGGGCGACGGGCATGATCGGTGACCCGCGCCAGTCGGGCGAGCGGGTGCTCAACACCAAGGAGACCGTCGCGGAGTGGACCGAGCGCCTGAAGTCGCAGGTGTCCCGGTTCCTCGACTTCGAGGGCGACAACCCCGCCCGGCTCGTGAACAACCTCGACTGGATCTCCGAGCTGTCGGCGATCGACTTCCTGCGAGACGTCGGCAAGCACTACCGGCTCGGCACGATGCTCGCGAAGGACACGGTCGCGCGCCGACTGCGCTCCGAGGAGGGCATCAGCTTCACCGAGTTCAGCTACCAGATCCTCCAGGGGATCGACTTCCTCGAGCTGTACCGCCGGCACGGCGTCTCCCTCCAGACGGGGGGCAACGACCAGTGGGGCAACCTGCTCTCGGGCGTCGAGCTCATCCGCAAGACCGAGGGCGCGGCCGTGCACGTGCTCACCACGCCGCTCATCACCAAGGCCGACGGCACCAAGTTCGGCAAGACGGAGGGCGGGGCGGTCTGGCTCGCACCCGACATGATGAGCCCGTACGCCTTCTACCAGTACTGGCTCAACGCCGCGGACGAGGACGTGGTGGGCTGGCTGAAGATCTTCACGTTCCGCACGCGGGAGGAGATCGCCGAGCTCGAGGCCGCGGTGCGCGAGCGCCCCGGGGCGCGCGAGGCGCAGCGCGCGCTCGCCTCGGACGTCACGACCCTCGTGCACGGGGCGGAGGCGACGGCGTCCGTGATCGCCGCGAGCCAGGCGCTCTTCGGCCGGGGCGAGCTCGCCGGCCTGGACGCGGGAACCCTGGGCGCGGCGGTCGCGGAGCTCCCGCGCACGACGGCGCAGGTGGGCGACGCGGTCGTCGACCTGTTCGCGGCGTCGGGCCTCGTCGCGTCGAAGGCTGCCGCTCGTCGGGCGGTGGCCGAGGGTGGCGCGTACGTCAACAACGTCAAGGTGACGAGCGAGGACGCAGTCCTCGCGGCGGGGGACCTGCTGCACGGGCAGTTCGCCCTCCTGCGCCGAGGGAAGAAGACGCTCGGCGTCGCGGTCGCGGACGGCGCGGCCGGCTGAGCAGCCGAGTCGCCCTGAGGACGAAGGGGCCGGACCGCGTCGAGCGGGACCGGCCCCTTCGTCGTCCCGTCGTGGTGGGAGGACAGAGCGACCCGCCCATCCCGCGCCGCGACGGGGCGCCGCGAGCCGAGCGGCGGACGGCGCTGCCGCGCGGGCAACGGGAGCGCACCACACGGATTTGGCACCCGGTCGGAGCGCGTGTAGTGTTCTCGACGTTCGCCCGGCAGGGAGGAACGGACACCGGTTCTCGATCACACGAGACGGTGGCTGGTCCCCCGGGCGGTCCCCCCGAGAAGGACACGGAGCCTCGCGCGCCGTGACATGATCGGGGCTGCTGGTTCCCCGGCTCCCTCCGCTCGGATCACCGAGTTGGAGAGGGCGCAGAGGATCTGGTAGATTTGAGAAGTTGCCCCAAGCGAGGTTCTGCCCGGTCGGGTGGTGCTGAGTTGGTGTGTGTCGGTTGTTTGAGAACTCAACAGTGT
>NZ_JAMXMH010000023.1:0-1202 GCF_025818875.1 Cellulosimicrobium sp. SH8
TGTTGTCCGGTCATGCCGACCGCGGCCGCGGTCTCTTCGTTGGCGTCGTGGCCGAGGTTGATGTCGCGCATGTAGGAGCGCATGGCGGCCAGGCGGCGTAGGACGCGTTCGACGGGGGCGGTGTCTCCGGCGGTGAAGAGTCCGGCGAGGTACTCGAGCGGGATGCGGAGCTGGGAGATGGCGGCGAACAGGGTGCGTCCGTCTTCGCCGTCGTTGCCGGAGGCGGTGATGACGTCCACGACGGGGGACAGGGGTGGGATGTACCAGACCATGGGCAGGGTGCGGTACTCGGGGTGCAGGGGCAGGGCGACCTCGTACTTGCTGATGAGGTCCCAGATGGGGGAGTTCTGGGCGGCGGTGATCCAGTCCTCGGGGATGCCCTCGGCGCGTGCGGCGGCGATGACGGCGGGGTCGTTCGGGTCGAGGAAGACGGCGCGTTGGGAGGCGAGGAGGTCGTGCTCGTCCTCGACGCTGGCGGCTTGGGTGACCTTGTCGGCGTCGTAGAGGACGAGGCCGAGGTAGCGCAGGCGTCCGACGCAGGTCTCCGAGCACACGGTGGGCAGGCCGACCTCGATGCGGGGGTAGCACAGGGTGCACTTCTCGGCCTTGCCGGTCTTGTGGTTGAAGTAGACCTTCTTGTAGGGGCAGCCGGTGACGCACATGCGCCAGCCCCTGCACTGGTCCTGGTCCACGAGGACGATGCCGTCCTCGGCCCGCTTGTACATGGCCCCCGACGGGCAGGACGCGACGCAGGCGGGGTTGAGGCAGTGCTCGCAGATGCGGGGCAGGTAGAACATGAACGTCTTGTCGAGCTCGGTCGCGACGTGTTCGGACATGTGTTGCAGGATCGGGTCGTCGGCCATGGTGGTGGTGGAGCCGGCGAGGTCGTCGTCCCAGTTCGCCGACCAGGAGATGTTCATGTCCTTGCCCGTGAGCAGCGACTTGGGGCGCGCGACGGGGGTGTGGGCGCCCTGGGGGGCCGAGAGCAGCATGTCGTACTCGTAGGTCCACGGTTCGTAGTAGTCGTGGATCGAGGGCAGGACGGGGTTGGAGAAGATCGTGGCGAGCTTCTTCAACCGGCCCCCGGCGCGCAGCTTGAGCTTGCCCTTCTTGGTGCGGACCCACCCGCCCTGCCAGCGGTCCTGGTCCTGGTAGGTGCGGGGGTACCCCAGGCCGGGGCGGGTCTCGACGTTGTTGAACCA
>NZ_JAMXMH010000011.1:0-242967 GCF_025818875.1 Cellulosimicrobium sp. SH8
GGTGGGAGAGTAGGACGCCGCCGGACAACCCTTCACCGAAGGCCCACCCCACACGGGGTGGGCCTTCGGCATTTCTGTATCCGGAGGCACCGTCGCGCGACGGAGGACCGTGGTCGGCCGAGGTGGAACCGTGGTTCCTCGGTCGGACGGTGGTCGGGACGTCGGCGTCAGGCCCAGCCGTAGGCCGCCGACCAGCGCACGATCTCGGCGAAGAAGCGCGCCCGCGGTTCCGGCGCGGAGAGCGAGAGGTCGTGCATCCCGCCGGGGATCCGGACGATGGTGACGACCCGTCCCAGGTGCGCGGCGCGGCGGGCGAGCGGCTCGACGTCGAGCACGATGTCGGCGGAGCGCATCTCCTCGGACCAGCGGGTGCTGAAGAGCGACTTCTCGGCGAGGAGCACGAGCACGGGGCAGTCGACGGCGAGTCCGGCTGCGACACGAGCATGGCCGGAGATGACGGCGCGGAGCCAGCCGGCGCGGACGGGGAACGACGGGACGGGTCGCCAGGCGTCGTCGATCACCCAGGTGCCGTCGTCGCGGTCGCGCAGCGTCCGGGCGTAGTAGCCGGGGTCCACGTTCGGCAGCGGCGTGCGCGGCTGGAAGCGCGCGAGCTGGCGGATCGCAGGGCCCGAGACGGTCCGGGCGACCGACGATCCCTGGAGCTCGAGCCACGGGCTGTTAAGCACGAGCCCCCGGGCCGCCCCCGGGTGCCGGTGCGCCCACAGCGCCGCGACGAGCCCTCCGGTGGAGTGACCCATGAGCATGATCGCGGCGTGCGTGCCGAGGTCCGCCCGGACGACGTCGAGCGCGGCGGCGATGTCGGCGTCGTACTCGGTGAGGTGGTCGGCGTACCCGGGTGTCTGGTGCGGCCGCAGGCTGCGTCCGTACTTGCGGAGGTCGACGGCGTAGAACGCGGCGCCGAGCGCGCGCCAGGTCTCGGCAAGCTCGGTCTGGAAGAAGTAGTCGCTCCAGCCGTGGACATACAGCACGGCGCGCGCCGGCCGGATCGGTTCGTCGGTCGCCGGCGCGTGGCGGACCACGGTCACGACGACCTCGCCCTCGTCGTCGGGCTCCAGCTCGACCGTGCACTGCTCGTACCCGGCGCCGAGGACGTCCGGACCCCAGCCCGGCGACGTCACGGCGTGAGCACCACCTTGCCGAACTGCTCCCCGGTGTCGAGTCGCGCGAGGCCGTCGCGAGCCTGCGTCAGAGGCAGCACCTGGTCGACGACGGGCCGCACCTCGCTCCGCGCGAGGAACCGCAGCAGCGCCGCGAGGTCGTCGCGCGTCCCCATCGTCACGCCCTGGACGCGGATCTCGTGGAAGAAGATGCGGGTCAGCTCGGCGGGCGACGCGTCCCCGCTCGTGGCTCCCGCGACGACGACGGTCCCGCCCGGGCGCACCGACCGCAGCGAGTGCCGCCAGGTCGCCTGGCCGACGGTCTCGACGACGACGTCGACCGGCGCGGGCAGCCGGGCGCCGGGCTCGAAGGTCGCGGCGGCACCGAGCCGGGCTGCCCCGGCACGCTTGCCCGCGGAGCGGGAGGTCACCAACATCTCGAGCCCGGCGGCCGCGCCGAGGGCGACCGCCGCCGTCGCGACCCCACCGCCCGCGCCCTGGACGAGGACGCGGTCGCCGGGGGCGGCACCGCCGGCGGTGAAGAGCATCCGGTACGCGGTGAGCCAGGCCGTGGGCACGCACGCGGCCTCGACGAAGGTCAGCTCGGGCGGCTTGGGGACGAGGTTGTGGGTCGGGACGGCGACGCGCTCGGCGAGCGTGCCGGGGTAGCGCTCGGAGAGGAGCGACCGCTGTTCGGTCGGCCCGACGCCGTGCCCGTCCGCGCCGACCACCGCGTGCACGACGACCTCGGTGCCGTCCGGCGCGACGCCCGCGGCGTCCGTCCCGAGGATCATGGGGAGCCGGTCGGCGGGCAGCCCGACACCGCGCAGCGACCAGAGGTCGTGGTGGTTGAGGGATGCGGCGCGCACGTCCACGGTCGTCCAGTGCTCGCGGGCTTCGGGTTCGGGGCGGTCCCCGACGACCAGCCCGGCGAGGGGGTCGTCGGGGTCGAGGTGGTCGGCGTAGGCGGCGAGCATGCCCCCAACCTACGGTCCGGTCCGCGCCGCAACCACGGGAGACTCGCGTGCCGCGCGTCACCCCGCCGGGGGAGCGGTCAGAGGATCGGCAGCATGCGACCGAGGTCCGGGACGGCCTCGGACGTGTGCACGGGCTCCAGGGCGCGCGCGAGCTCGTCCACGTCGTAGGGGACGCGGCCGCAGGCGAGGCGCAGCCAGAGGCGGGCGTCGCGCACCTCGAGCGCCCAGCCGCCGCGCGTGACGACGACGCGCAGCAGCTCGGAGGCGACGGCGTCGAGCGCGGCACGGTCCACGGGGTCGACGTGGACGCCGGGGAACGTGCGGGCGAGGTCGTCGGCGTGCACCACGAGCTCGAGGACGCGCGAGCGCACCATGTCGAGGAGCGTGATCGGTCCGCGTCGCGCCTGCACGACGCGCTCGTCGGCGAGCTCGTCGAGGCGCGCGAGGCCCGCGGCGGCGAAGGCCTCGACGTTCCCGAGGCGGTCGGCGGCGATCTGCTCGTCGAGGGCGCGCGTCGCGTGCTCGATCTCCTCCGCGCGCTCCGGGTACGTACCGAGGTACTCCGCGAGCGTGAGGGGGACGGTCCCGGCGGGCACCGGTCCGCACAGGGCGAGCGTCTCCATGACGCGGCCGAGGTGGGAGGCCAGCTCGCCCACGGTCCACCCGTCGAGCACGCTGGGACGCCCGGCGTCACGGTCGAGCTCGTCACCGAGGTCGCGCAGCCACCGGTCGAGCCGGTCCCACTGGGCGCGCAGGTGCTGGGCCGCCTCGGTCACGTCGCTGTCCATCTCCTCATCGTGCCAGGACGGCGTGGGCACGCCCGCCACGGCGCCATCCCGTGGACAGGTCTCAGTCGCGGACGCCGGCGCGTTCCCCGAGGAAGTCCGCGACGATCGGGCCGAGCTGGTCGAACTCGATGAGGAACCCGTCGTGCCCGAAGTCGCTCGTGAGCGTCCGCAGCGGCTCGGCCCCCGGGATCCCGGCCGCGATGCGCGCGCAGTCCGCGGGCAGGAAGAGCCGGTCCGTGTCGACCGCGACGACGAGCGCGTGCGCCGTGACCTGCGCGAGCGCCGCCTCGACGCCGCCGCGGTCCCGCCCGAGGTCGTGCGTGAGCATCGACTCCGTGAGCACGACGTACGAGTTGGCGTCGAAGCGCCGCGCGAGCTTGTCGCCGTGGTGGTCGAGGTACGACTGCACGGCGTAGCGCCCGTCGGTGAAGGGGTCCTCGCCCCCCTGCGGGAGGCGGCCGAACCGGTCGTCGAGCTCGCGCGCGGACCGGTACGTGGCGTGCGCGATCTGCCGGGCGATGCCGAGGCCGACGTGCGGGCCGTCGCCGTCCGCCGCGTCGTAGTAGTCGCCGCCCCGGAAGCCCGGGTCGGCCCGGACGGCCCCGAGCTGGGGGTGCGCCCACGCGATCTGGTCGCCGGTGGTCTGCGCGGTCGTGGCGATCGCGGCGAGGGAGACGACGTCGATCCCCGCCTCGGGGCCGAGGAGGGCCCACTCGAGGACACGGTGCCCGCCCATCGAGGCGCCGACGACGAACGCCCACGACGCGATGCCGAGCGACCGCGCGAGCTCGATCTCGACCGCGACCTGGTCGCGGGTCGTGACGCGCGGGAAGCGGCTGCCCCAGGGGAGCCCGTCGGGTGCGGCAGACGCCGGGCCCGTGGTGCCCTGGCACCCGCCGAGCACGTTGGGCGCGACGACGAACCAGCGGTCGGTGTCGATCGGTGCGCCGGGGCCGACGAGCGACTCCCACCAGCCCGCGGTGACGTGGCCCTCGCCCGCGGGGCCGCTGACGTGGGAGTCGCCGGTCAGGGCGTGCAGGACGAGGACGGCGTTCGACCCGTCCGGTGCGAGCGTGCCCCACGTCTCGTACGCGACGCGAACGTCGGGCAGGCGGGCGCCGGACTCGAGGTCGAACGTGCCGACGTCGGCGAACCGCCGTCGTCCGGCCGGGTCGCCCTCGCGCCACGCGCCCGTGGCCGGGACCGGAGCCTTCACCCGGGCCCGCGACGGTGCGACGCCGCGCCCCGCAGCGGCGTCCGCGCGGGGGCCGCGGCGGTCGTCGGGGGCGGGGGAGAGGAGGTCGTCGTTCACAGGGCTCACCGTCGGCCACTGTACGGCCGGGGCGCGCAGGGCGCCCCGGCTGTCCAGATCCGTCATCGCTGTCCTCGTCGTGGTTCTGCTGTGCGAGCGGGCGTCGTCGCTCAGGCGCCCAGCGACGACTTGGCGGCCGTGAACCCGAGCTCGAGGTCGGCGAGGATGTCGTCGACGTGCTCGATGCCGACCGAGAGGCGGACGAGGCCGGGCGTGACGCCGGACTGCGCCTGCTCCTCGGGCGTGAGCTGGCTGTGCGTCGTCGACGCGGGGTGGATGACGAGCGAGCGGACGTCGCCGATGTTGGCGACGTTCGAGTGGAGCTGCAGCGCGGAGACGAACGCCTGCCCCGCCTCGCTGCCGCCGTCGAGCTCGAACGCGAGCACCGCACCCGCGCCGCGCGGCAGGTATTTCTGTGCCCGCTCGTGCCACGGGCTCGACGGCAGGCCCGCGTAGTGCACGGTGCGGACGTCGTCGCGGGCCTCGAGCCACTCCGCGACCTTCTGCGCGTTGGCGACGTGGCGCTCCACGCGCAGCGACAGGGTCTCGATGCCCTGCGCGATGAGGAACGCGTTGAACGGCGAGATCGCCGAGCCCAGGTCGCGCAGGAGCTGCACGCGCGCCTTGAGCACGTACGCGAGGTTCGCCCCGAGGATGCCGTCCACGCCGAGGTCGCGCGCGTAGACGAGGCCGTTGTACGACGGGTCGGGCGTGTTGTAGTTCGGGAAACGCTCGGGGTGCGCCGCGTAGTCGAACGTGCCGCCGTCGACGATCACGCCGCCGATCGCCGAGCCGTGCCCGCCCAGGTACTTCGTCGCGGAGTGCACGACGACGTCCGCCCCGTGCTCGAGCGGGCGCAGCAGGTAGGGGGTGGCGACCGTGTTGTCGACGATCAGCGGGACGCCCACCTCGTGCGCGACCGCCGCGACGGCCTCGATGTCGAGGACGTCGGCCTG
This sequence comes from Cellulosimicrobium sp. SH8, assembly GCF_025818875.1. Taxonomy (NCBI): domain Bacteria; kingdom Bacillati; phylum Actinomycetota; class Actinomycetes; order Micrococcales; family Promicromonosporaceae; genus Cellulosimicrobium; species Cellulosimicrobium sp. SH8. The sequence continues at coordinate 5,152 of NZ_JAMXMH010000011.1, forward strand.
CGGGTTGGGGATCGTCTCGCCGAAGAACAGTTTCGTGTTCGGGCGCACCGCGTCGCGCCAGGCCTGCGGGTCGTGCGGGTCGGAGACGAACGTCGTCTCGACGCCGAGCTTGGCGAGCGAGTACTGCAGCAGGTTGTAGGTGCCGCCGTAGAGGCTCGGGGAGGCGACGACGTGGTCGCCCGCCTCGGCGACGTTGAGGATCGCGAACGTCGTCGCGGCCTGCCCGGATGCGAGGAGGAGCGCCCCGACGCCGCCCTCGAGCGACGCGATGCGGTTCTCCACGACCTCCTGGGTCGGGTTGCCGATGCGCGTGTAGATGGGGCCGAGGTCCTTGAGCGCGAAGCGGTCGGCCGCGACCGACGCGTCGGGGAAGACGAACGACGTCGTCTGGTAGATCGGCAGCGCGCGGGCACCGGTCGTCGGGTCGGGGGTCTGGCCGGCGTGGACCTGGCGCGTCTCGAAGGACCAGGCGGGGGCGTTCTCGGTGCTCATGGTGCTCTCCTGCGGGTGGTGGGTGGACGACGGCGCACGGCGCGCCGGGCGGGCGGGTGCCGTGGGGGACGAGAGGGCGGGAGGCCGTCCGTCGACCGCGGCGAGGGGCGCACACGGGACGGGATCGCCACGGCGAGGACGTCGTCTACGACGGCTCGCGGGCAGGCGAACGTGTGCGAGGGTCAGCGACACATTCGACGGGACATGCTCGTGAGGCTAGGCGCGTTCCGCGCCGCCCGACAGGGGCGTCTCGCGATGCGAGACCACATCCTGAGAAGACTGGCGGCGCTCCGATGGCGCATCGCGGACCTTCTGGGCAGACTCGTGCGAGTGCTGTCAACGGGACACGCCGAGCAAGCTGTCGAGGAGGTGCGATGGACGACGTGACGTCGGCGCCTGCTGCCCCGTCGCAGTTCCTCGGAGGGGCGCGGCGTCGGCCGGCCACCGGGCCGCGCCGACTCGCCTCCGCGACCGCGGCGGGCCTGCTCGCGCTCGTGCTCGGCGTCGGGCTCGCGCCCTCCGCGTCGTCCGACCCGCCCTCCGACGACGACGTCCGCGCCGCGCGCGAGGCCGCGGACGGCGCGGCCCGGGACGTCGCGACGGTCGAGGGCGAGCTCGCGTCGCTGCGGGACCGGCAGTCCACCGCCGAGGCGGCAGTCGAGACCGCGGCGGAGGAGTACGCGGCCGCGCAGGACGCGCTCGCCGCAGCCGACGCGGAGGTCCGCGACGCCCAGGAGGCGCTCACGACCGCCCGGACGGGCGAGACGGACGCCCGCGCCGCCGTGGGTGCGCTCTTCCGCGCGTCCCGGCAGGGCTCCACCGACCTCGACGCGCTCCGCGCCGTCCTGGACGCGGACGGCGTGGGCCAGGTCGTCGAGCGGGAGAACGCCGAGCGTGTCGCGGGCCGCACCGCGGGTCGCGCGGTCGACGCGCACGCGACGGCGCGCGCCGTGGCCGACACCGCCCGCGCCCGGGCCGACGCGGCGCTCGCGCACCAGGGAGAGGTCGAGGACCGGGCCCGCGACGCGCTCGCCGCCGCCCAGGTCTCGTCCGACGCGCTCGCCGACGCCGTGCAGGAGTCCGCGACCCGCCGCGAGGCGCTCCTCGCCGAGCTCGCCCGCGCGCGGGCCACGAGCGTCGACGTCGAGCGTCAGCGCCAGGACGCCCTCGACGCCCAGGCCGCGAGCGAGCGCGAGGCCGCCGCCCGGGCGCGGGTCGACGCCCCGGCGACGGGGACGCCGTCGGGCGCCCCCGCGGCGCCGCCGACGAGCAGCCCCGCCCCCGCGAACCCGGCTCCCGACCCGCCGCCGGTCCCGGACCCCGCGCCCGCGCCGAACCCGCCGCCCGCCCCGAACCCGCCGCCCGCGCCGACTCCCGACCCGCCCCCGGTCGTCACGCCGCCCCCGGGCACGGGTGTCGGCAGCGCGGCGCAGGGCCAGGCCGCGGTCGCGTGGGCGCGCACCAAGATCGGCGCCCCGTACGTGTTCGGCGGCACCGGGCCGGGCTACGACTGCTCGGGCCTCACGTCGCGGGCCTGGGCCGCTGCGGGCGTCGACATCACGCGCACGTCGCGCTCGCAGTACCAGCGCGTGCAGAAGATCTCCTACGACCAGCTCCGGCCGGGTGACCTCGTCTTCTACGCGAACGACACCTCGAACCCGTCGACCATCCGCCACGTCGCGATGTACACCGGCAACGGCATGATGATCGAGGCCCGCCAGCCCGGCAGCCCCGTGCACGAGGTCGCGATGCGCTGGGCCGACGCGATGCCCTACGCGGGGCGTCCCTGACGCGACCTGGGTCGCGCGCCGTCGCGACCTGAGACCGACGCGCGCCGGGGACCGCGCCGACGAGCCTGGTCGCATGACCGACACGATCTCGTCCTGGCCCCGCACCGGTCCCACCCGCACCCCGCGGGCCGCCGCAGCGATGGTGGTCTCCGCGTCCGCGACCCTCGTCGCGGGCTCCCTGCGCTGGTGGGGTCCGTCCCCGGAGGGGTATTCGGCGATCTTCGCGCCGTCGTGGGTGGCGCCCGTCGCCGCGGGGACGGCCCTGCTCGCGGTCGTCGCCGCCCGTGGTCACCGTCCCGCGTCCCGGCACCTGGCCCTCGGGCTCGGCTGGACGGCGGTCGTCCTGCTCTTCTGGGCGGGCGGGGGCCTGGCGCTCGACGCGTTCCGGGCGTTCTTCGCGGTGACGGGGATCCCGGCCGGCGACTTCGCCGTGGTCGACGTCCCGGGGGCGCTGGTGCGGTCGCTCGCCACGGTGACGGCCGTCGTCACGACGCTGGGCACGTGGTCGGTCGCCACGACCGGAGCCCGGCCCGTCCGGCGTCGGTGGCCGCGGGTGCTCGGACTGGCGATGTGCGTGCCCTACCCGGCGCTCAAGGCGTACTGGTGGCTGGGCGGTACGCTCGGACGGCCCGAGCCGCACACGGGGGGAGCGCCGGTGATGGAGGTCGCGCTGTTCGCGACGGCGGCCGTCCTGGTGCTCGCGCTGACGCACCGTCCGGTCCCGAGCCGGGTCGTCCGGGCCGCGCTCCAGGTCGTCGGGTGGGTCGCGGCGTGCGCAGGCCTCACGATGGGGGCGCTCATGGTGTTCGGGACCGCCGCGCAGCTCCTGGGCCTCGACGACGGTCCGGTCGACCTCGGCGCCGGGGCGATCACCGTCATCGTCGCCCTGACCTACGGCACCTGGCTCGTGACCGGCCTGGCGCTGCTCGTCGCGACGCTGGACGCGGGCGGCGCCGCGGCGCGCCCCGCCCTCCGTGGCACCCGATCGGTCGCCGCACCGTGAGCCTGCGGCCCGCACGCGGGGACGTGCTCGTCGCGACGGCGGCAGCGCTGGCCCTGCTGCCCGTGACGTGCGTGGTCGCGCTGGAGTCGCTCCCCGCCGCCCGTGCGTGGGCCCTGGTCGCGCTCGCCGCGCTGGCGCACGTCACCTTCGTCGCTCGCCGGTCGGCCCCGGTGCTCTCGCACGTGCTCGTCGCGCTCACCGCGGCGGGGATGCTCGCCGTGTCCGGCCTCTACTTCCTGCTGCCGTCGGCGGCCGTGTTCCTGCTCTCCGTCTACTCCTGCACGGCGTGGGGGCCGCGTCCGCTCGGGCTGGTGACCGGAGTCGTCGGCGTGGCGGCGACCGTGCTCCGGTACCGCGTGGACCCGAGCGTGACGGCATCGCCGGTCGGTCCGAGCCCGTGGTTGCTGGGCCTGCTCCTCGCCGCCCTCGTCGGGGTCGCCTGGACCGCCGGCCTGCTCCGGCGGTCGCAGGAGCAGGTGCGGCGCGAGGCGCTGGCCGGGCGCGAGCGCGCGGAGGCCGAGCGCGAGGAGCGGGCCGAGCGGGCCGTGCTCGCCGAGCGCACCAGGATCGCGCGCGAGATGCACGACGTCGTCGCGCACTCCCTCTCGGTCGTCGTCGCCCAGGCGCGCGTGGGCCGCGCCGACCCCGGACGCGCGGCGCAGGCGCTCGCGGTGGTCGAGGAGACCGGGCGCGAGGCGCTGCGGGACATGCGGGGGATCGTGCACGTGCTGCGCGCCGAGCTGGCGGGCACCTCCGTCGGTGCGGCGGCCGGGGCGCCGGCGCCGACGCTCCGGGACGTGCCCGACCTCGTCGACCGCGTCCGCGGGGGCGGCCGCGCTGTGCGGGTCGTCGAGTCGGGTGTCCCCGTGCCGCTCGGGCCGACGGCGGAGCTCGCCGCGTTCCGCGCGGTCCAGGAGGCGCTGACCAACAGCGCGCGCCACGCCGCGCCCGGCTCGTCGACGACGGTCACCCTCGCGTGGCACGGTGCCGGGCTCCACGTGGAGGTGGCGGACGTCCTGTCGTCCGACGACGCGGGGGCTGCCCGACCCGCTCCCGGCCCGGACCCCGCTCCGGCGACCGGCGCGGGCCTGGGGCTCGTGGGGATGCGGGAGCGGATCGAGGCGGCGGGCGGGACGCTCGAGATCCGTGCGGGCGAGGCGTGGACGGTCGCGGCCTCGGTCCCGGCCTCGAACCAGCACGCGCTCGCACCGTCGCGGCGCGCGGACGGTGGCCCGTGATCCGCGTGCTGGTCGTCGACGACCAGCCGCTCGTCCGCGCCGGGGCGGTCGCCGTGATCGACGCCGCACCGGACCTGGCCGTGGTCGGCGAGGCTGCCGACGGTGCGCAGGCGCTGAACGTGCAGCGCGAGCGACGGGCCGAGGTCGTCGTCCTGGACGTGCGCATGCCGGTCATGGACGGCATCGAGACGACGGCGCGGCTGCTGGACGCGTCGATGCCTCCGTGCCGGGTGCTCGTCCTGACGACGTTCGACGTGGACGAGTACGTCTATGCCGCGCTCCGCGCGGGCGCCGCCGGGTTCTTGCTCAAGGACGCACCGACCGACGAGCTGCTCGCCGCCGTCCGCACCGTGCACCGGGGGGACGCCGTCATCGCGCCGTCGGCGACGCGGCGGCTCCTCGCCGAGGTCGTCCCCGTCCTCCCGGACGTCGTCGCCCGGTCCGAGGCCGTCGGCGTGCTCACCGGGCGCGAGCGCGAGATCGTCGCGCTGCTCGCCGAGGGGCTGTCGAACGCCGAGATCGGGGCGCGGGTGTACCTCTCGGAGGCGACGGTCAAGACCCACGTCGGCCGGGTCCTCACCAAGCTCGGGCTCCGCGACCGGGTACAGGTCGTCGTCTGGGCCTACCGGAACGGCCTCGCCCGGCCGTGACGCACGACGGCGGCCGCGCACCTCGTGAGGTGAGCGGCCGCCGTCATGGTGGTGCCGGGTGTCAGTGGCCCGGCGTGTGGTACCCGGAGTCGATGGCGCGCTGCAGCGAGCGCTCGATCTCGGCCTCGGCGTCCGTGCGGCCGACCCAGTGGGCGCCCTCGACGGACTTGCCCGGCTCGAGGTCCTTGTAGACCTCGAAGAAGTGCTGGATCTCCAGGCGGTGGAAGTCGGAGACGTCGTCGATGTCCTGGCGCCACGCGGCGCGCTGGTCGCCCGTCGGGACGCACAGGACCTTGTCGTCGCCGCCGGCCTCGTCGCGCATGCGGAACATGCCGAGCGCGCGGCAGCGGATCAGGCAGCCGGGGAACGTGGGCTCCTCGAGCAGGACGAGCGCGTCCAGCGGGTCGCCGTCCTCGCCGAGCGTCCCCTCGATGAACCCGTAGTCGTCGGGGTAACGCGTCGAGGTGAAGAGCATGCGGTCGAGGCGGATGCGACCGGTCGCGTGGTCCACCTCGTACTTGTTGCGCTGCCCCTTGGGGATCTCGATCGTGACGTCGAACTCCACTGCTTCCTCCAGTCGTACCGGCACCGCGACGCTCGGGCGGTGGCTGGGTCTGTGGACGACGGACCACGCCGTCGTGCGGGAACTAGTGTGACACGTGCGGTCCGCGCGGGAGGGTTTCCACAGGCCTCACGGTCGCCCGGGCTGAGTGATAATGCGCACGTGCCCGCACCCGACGTCCCGGTGGAGGCACCGGTGCCCGCCGGTGCCGAGCAGGCGCGCGCGGACGCGGCGGACGGACGGATCCGGGGGAGACGCATGGGCTGGGGCGCGCGGACCGGCGTGGCCGTCGGTGTCGTGCTCGTCCTCGCGGGCGGGTACGTCGTGGCGGACGCGTACGACGTCGTGCCCGGCGTCCTCACGACGGCGGCGCCGTACCCGGAGCCGAACCCGTTCCCCGACGCGCCTGGTGCCGTCGCGGCGCCCCCGCTGGAGGTCGGGCTTCCGACCCTCGACGCCGCGGCCCCGGTCCCCGCCACGGCGAGCGTGCAGGGCCTCGCGGACGCGCTCGCGGCCGACACGCGGCTCGGCCCGCGCGTCGGCGTCCTCGTGACCGACGCCGCGACGGGCGACGTGCTCGGGGCGAGCGGCGACACCGTGGGTCACGTCCCGGCGTCGACCCTCAAGACCCTCACCGCGGCGGCCGCCCTCACGTCGCCCGGCGCGCACGCGACCCTCCCGACCCGCGCCGTCCTCGAGGGCCAGGAGACCGTGTACCTCGTGGGCGGCGGCGACATGATGCTCGCCGCGGGCGCCGGGGACCCGACGGCGGTCAACGGCCGGGCGGGCCTCGGCGACCTCGCCGCGCAGGTCGCGGGCGAGCTCCGTCTGACGGGCCGCACGACGGTCGCGCTCCGCCTCGACGACACGCTCTTCACGGGCGCCGCCGTCGCGCCCACGGTCGACCCGGCGAGCGTGCGCAACGGCTACGTCGCGCCCGTCGCGGCGCTCGCCGTCGACATCGCGCGGCTCGCGGACGAGGAGTACGCGCCACGCGCCGAGGACCCGGCGATGGCCGCCGCCGACGCGTTCGTCGCCGCGCTCGCCGAGCAGGGGGTCACCGTGGCGGGCGACGTGGTGCGCGCACCGGCGCCCGACGACGGCCGCGCGGTCGGCGCGGTGGAGTCCGCGCCGCTGAGCGAGGTCGTCGCGTACCTGCTGCAGCACTCCGACAACACGATCACGGAGGTCGTGGGCCGTGTCGTCGCGATCGACGCGGGGCTGCCAGGATCCGCGGCGGGCGCGACGCAGGCCGTCCGGTCGGCCGTCGAAGGGCTCGGGGTCGACCTCACGGGCGCCTCCCTCGCCGACCTCTCGGGCCTCGGCGACGGCTCGGTCGTGACGCCCGCGCAGCTCGACGAGGTCGTCGGCCTCCTCGCGGACCCGGCACACCCCCAGCTGCGGCCCGGAGCGGTCGGGCTGCCGGTCGCGGGACTGTCCGGGACGCTCGGCGAGCGCTACCTCGAGAACGCGGGCCGCGGCGTCGTGCGGGCCAAGACGGGCAGCCTGCCGAACGTCACCTCGCTCGCGGGCACGGTCGTCACGGCCGACGACCGCCTCCTCGTGTTCTCGCTCATGGCCGACGCCGTCCCCGACGGCGGCACGTACGGCGCGCGCCTCATCTTCGACGACTTCGTCGCCTCGCTCGCGGAGTGCGGCTGCACCGCATGACCGTCGGTTCGGCTCGGGAGCCGCGGCTCAGGGATCACGCGACGCCACCGTGAGCCAGTCCTCGACCTCGAGACCGGGGACGCGGGCGAGCTCACGGACGTTGTTCGTCACCATGACGAGGCCGAGCGACCGGGCATGCCCGGCGAGAAGTGCGTCGTAGGGCCCGATGGGCGTGCCGCGGGCGGCGAGGAGGGCACGGACGCGGCCGGCGTGCATCGCCGCGAGCCCGTCGAAGGGGAGCACGTCCACGAGCGACAGCAGGTCGTCGACGGCCTGACGGTTGCGGTGCGGGTCGCCAGACCTCTCGATGCCGTACTCGAGCTCCATCTCGCTCACCGTCGAGACCGCGACGCGCCCCTCTGCCTCCCGCAGCCTCGGTCGCGCCGCCGCGCCGTTCCCGCGCAGCAGCGTGACCAGGATGGTGGTGTCCAGCAGGAAGAGCGTGCTCACAGGGCGTCGCGCTCCTCGGCGGTCCCCTGCTCACGGTCGGGGAGGAAGTGAGCGGTGGTGCGGAGACCGTGGTCGAACCACTCGTCCCACCCGGATCCTGCCGGCGTGATCACTCGGGACCGGCCCACGGCCCGGACCTCCACCTCGCGGACGTCCTCGGGCAGCGCGACCGCCTTGGGCAGGCGGACCGCCTGCGTCCGGTTGCTGCGAAACACCGTCGTGCGGACCATCAGGCCCCTCCTTCCTGCGTATATCCCGGCAGTATATCCCTGCGCCTCACGCGACTCCCGGTCCCGGGATACGGTGAGACGGTGACACTCGTCGAGCAGGACGGCCGTTCGGGCAGCGACCCGTCACGCGGCGACGCGTCGATCGTCGACTGGTCGGCCGCCGCGCAGATCGCGGGCCGGCTCGCGCGCCCGGGTCCGCAGGCGTCTCGCGACGAGCTCGCCGACCTCGTCGAGGGGCTGCGCACCGCGGCGGAGGCCGCCGTGCCCCACGTGCTCGACGTGACGCGCATGACCCCTGCAGGCGGGCCGACAGGCGCGACGACGTCCGGGTCGACGGCCGGGCTCGGCACCGTGTACGTCGTGGACCGCGCGCGCTGGGCGCGCGCCAACACCGAGATCATGGCGTCGCTCACCGACGGCGTGACCGACGCGCTCGTCGGCGAGCGCGGACGCGTCCCGCAGGCGACGGCGCTCGTCGGGGCCGCCCAGGTGGGGTCGGTGCTCGCGGTCCTGTCAAGCCGCGTCCTGGGCCAGTTCGACCCGTACAGCGGTCTCGGCGCATCGCCGTCCGGGAGCCCCGGCTCGCCCGGGCGGCTCGTGCTGGTGGCGCCGAACGTCCTGCAGGTCGAGCGCGCCCTGGACCTCAAGCCGGCCGACTTCCGCCTCTGGGTCTGCCTGCACGAGCAGACGCACGCGCTGCAGTTCGCCGCCGCGCCGTGGCTCGCGGACCACCTGCGCGCGCGGGCGAGCGCGCTCCTCACCGAGCTGTCCGCGTCGTCGCGCCGGCTCGCCGAGGCGCGGCTGCGGGAGAAGCTCGCCACCGTGGGCCGGGCCGTCCTCCACGCCGTGCGCGGCGAGGACGGGACCTTCGTCGACGGCCTCCTCACGCCCGAGGAGCAGGACCGCCTCGCCGACGTCACGGCCGTCATGGCCCTGCTGGAGGGCCACGCCGACGTGGCGATGGACGCCGTCGGGCCGCGCACCGTGCGCACGGTGCGCAGCATCCGCCGCAAGTTCGAGGCCCGGCGCGACGGCGAGGGGCGCTCCGGGTTCGACGTCGTGCTCCGGCGCGTGCTCGGCATGGACGCCAAGATCGCCCAGTACCGCGACGGCGCGGCGTTCGTGCGCGCGGTCGAGAAGGAGGTCGGGCGCGACGGGTTCAACGCCGTGTGGGCGGCGCCCGAGAACCTGCCGACCGCCCGCGAGATCGCCGACGCGCGCGCCTGGGTGCGCCGCGTCCACGGCTGAGCCGGTGGGCGGGCCGGCACCCGTCGTCGCCGCTGCGCGCCGCGCCGTGCGCGGCGCGCTCGGGGACCTGGACCCGGGGTCCCTCGTGCTCGTCGCGTGCTCGGGCGGGGCGGACTCGACGGCGCTCGCGGCCGCCACGGCGTTCGTCGCGCCGCGGCTCGGGGTGCGCGCGGGCGCCGTCGTCGTGGACCACGGTCTCCAGGTGGGCAGCGCGGGCGTCGCGGCGGACGCCGCGGAGCGCTGCCGCGGGCTGGGGCTCGACCCGGTCGAGGTGCGCCGCGTCGTCGTACCGGCGTCGGGTGACGGCCCGGAGGCTTCGGCGCGCACGGCCCGGTACGCCGCGCTGGACGCGGTGGCGGTCGAGCACGGTGCGGCCGCGGTGCTCCTGGGGCACACGCTCGACGACCAGGCGGAGACGGTGCTGCTCGGGCTCGCCCGCGGGGCCGGCGCCCGCTCGCTCGCCGGGATGGCGCCCCGACGCGGCGTCCACCGGCGCCCGTTCCTCGCGCTGCGGCGCGCAGACACCGAGGCGGTGTGCCGGACTCTCGGGCTCGGATGGTGGGACGACCCCACGAACGGACCGGCGGCGTCGGGCACCTCCGGGCTGCCGGGCACCGCGGCGCTGCCGCTGCGCTCGCAGGTGCGCGCGCGCGTCGTGCCCCCGCTCGTCGGCGTGCTCGGGCCCGGCGCGGTGCCGGCGCTCGCGCGGACCGCGGACCTGCTCCGCGACGATGCCGACCTGCTCGACGCGCTCGCCGCGGACCTCCTCGCGGCGGCCCTCGTGGAGTCCTCGGACGACGGCGGGCGTCGCCCGGTCGGCGGGCCCGCGGCGCCGGGTGCCGAGAGCGTGGTGCTCGACGCCGAGGTGCTCGCGTCCGCGCACCGGGCCCTGCGCCGTCGTGCCCTGCGGGCCGCGGCGCTGCGCGCGGGCTGCCCCGCGAGCGACCTGTTCGCCGTGCACGTCGATGCGCTCGACGCGCTCGTCACGGCGTGGCGGGGCCAGGGGCCCGTGCACCTGCCCGGCGACCTGAGGGCCGCGCGCGCGTGTGGCAGGCTTTCCCTGGGCCGCGAGACGACGCCCCGGCGAAGCATCCCCCCGCAGGCTCTCAGCACCCTCACCACCCTCACCACCCCCAGACCTCAGGAGTGACCCCCGTGGAAGCATCGGACGTCGCAGGCGACCTCGAGAACATCCTGCTCACCGAGGAGCAGCTCGGAGCGCGGCTCGACGAGATCGCGGCGCAGATCGACCGCGACTACGCGGGCAAGGACCTCCTGCTCGTCGGCGTCCTCAAGGGCGCCGTCATGGTCATGGCGGACCTCGCGCGGCGCCTGCACAGCCACGTCGAGATGGACTGGATGGCCGTCTCGTCGTACGGGTCGGGCACCAAGTCCTCGGGCGTCGTGCGCATCCTCAAGGACCTCGACGCGGACCTCACGGGCCGCAACGTGCTCATCGTCGAGGACATCATCGACTCGGGCCTCACGCTCTCGTGGCTCCTGTCGAACCTGCGCTCGCGCGGGCCGGCGTCGGTCGAGATCGCGGCGATGCTGCGCAAGCCCGACGCCGCGAAGACCGACGTCGACGTCCGGTACGTCGGGTTCGACATCCCGAACGAGTTCGTCGTCGGCTACGGCCTCGACTACGCGGAGAAGTACCGCAACCTGCCGTTCGTCGGGACGCTCGCGCCGCACGTGTACTCGAGCTGAGCGGGAGGCGGGCGCCCCCCGGGCCACCGGGGGCGCGAGACCGCCCGCGCCCGGGCGGCGTGCCGCCCACGCCCAGGCGACGTGGGCCACGCCCTGGGCGAACAGAGGCGTGATCCCCAGCAGGCGTCAAGGTCCAGAGTGTAGTTTCGAGCCCGAACACTTGCGCGAGCGGAGGGATCCGGGGCGCACGCCCCGTCGCCGATGAACATCAAGAAGATTCTCAGTGGGCCGATCGTCTGGATCGTCCTGGGCCTCGTGATCCTGTGGATCGCGTTCGCGACGTTGTCGCGCCCGACCGTCCAGCGCATCGACACGTCCCAGGGCCTCGAGCTGCTCTCGGGCGACACGGTCGAGCAGGCCCTCATCGTGGACGGCGACCAGCGCGTACGCCTGACGCTGTCCAAGGACTACGTGGTCGACGAGGGCACGGACACCGAGGAGAACAAGGGCAAGAACGTCGAGTTCTACTACGTCCAGCCCCAGGGCGAGGCCGTGGTCGACGCGGTCGTCCAGGCGGAGCCGAAGGACGGGTACAACTCCGAGGTCGCGCAGCCGTCGTTCTGGTCCTCGCTGCTCGGGCTGCTCATCCCGTTCCTCATCATCGGCGTGCTGTTCTGGTTCCTGCTCTCGCGCATGCAGGGCGGCGGCTCGCGCGTCATGGGCTTCGGCAAGTCCCGCGCCAAGCTCGTCTCCAAGGACACCCCGCAGGTGACGTTCGCCGACGTCGCGGGCGCCGACGAGGCCGTCGAGGAGCTCCACGAGATCAAGGAGTTCCTCGCGGAGCCGGACAAGTTCCAGGCGGTCGGGGCCAAGATCCCCAAGGGCGTGCTGCTCTACGGCCCGCCCGGGACGGGCAAGACGCTGCTCGCGCGCGCCGTCGCCGGGGAGGCCGGCGTGCCGTTCTACTCGATCTCCGGCTCCGATTTCGTCGAGATGTTCGTCGGCGTCGGCGCGAGCCGCGTCCGCGACCTGTTCACCCAGGCCAAGGAGAACTCGCCCGCGATCATCTTCGTCGACGAGATCGACGCCGTCGGCCGCCACCGCGGCGCCGGCATGGGCGGCGGGCACGACGAGCGCGAGCAGACGCTCAACCAGCTCCTCGTCGAGATGGACGGCTTCGACGTCAAGACGAACGTCATCCTCATCGCGGCGACGAACCGCCCCGACATCCTCGACCCGGCGCTCCTGCGTCCGGGCCGCTTCGACCGCCAGGTCGCGGTCGAGGCGCCCGACCTCAAGGGCCGCGAGGCGATCCTGCGCGTGCACGCGCAGGGCAAGCCGATCGTCCCCGAGATCGACCTCTCCGCCGTCGCGCGCCGCACGCCGGGCTTCACGGGGGCCGACCTCGCGAACGTGCTGAACGAGGCCGCGCTCCTCACGGCGCGCAGCGGCGCGCAGCTCATCGACGACCGCGCGCTCGACGAGGCGATCGACCGTGTCGTGGCCGGTCCGCAGAAGCGCACCCGCGTCATGAACGTCAAGGAGCAGAAGATCACGGCGTACCACGAGGGCGGCCACGCCCTCGTCGCCGCGGCGATGCGCTACACGGACCCCGTCACCAAGGTGACGATCCTGCCGCGCGGCCGCGCGCTCGGGTACACGATGGTCATGCCGACCGAGGACAAGTACTCCACGACGCGCAACGAGCTGCTCGACCAGCTCGCGTACGCCATGGGCGGGCGCGTCGCCGAGGAGCTCGTCTTCCACGACCCGACGACGGGCGCCTCGAACGACATCGAGAAGGCCACGGCGATCGCCAAGAAGATGGTCACCGAGTACGGCATGAGCGAGCGCGTCGGCGCGATCAAGCTGGGCACCGGCTCGGGCGAGCCCTTCATGGGTCGCGACATGGGCCACACGCGCGACTACTCTGAGTCCGTCGCGGGCACGGTCGACCACGAGGTGCGCAAGCTCGTCGAGGCCGCGCACGACGAGGCGTGGGAGGTGCTCACGCAGTACCGCGACGTGCTCGACGCGCTCGTGCTCGAGCTCCTGGAGAAGGAGACGCTCAACCAGGCGGAGCTCGCGCGGGTCTTCGAGCCCGTCGTCAAGCGCGACGCGCGCGACGTGTGGCTCTCGAGCGAGCAGCGCTCCGTGTCGCAGCGTGGACCCGTCCTCACGGACGCCGAGAAGGCGGTGCAGAACGGCGCCCCGGTGATCCCGCAGGACGAGGCCGCCGCCGCGAACGACGAGCTGCCGCCCGAGCGCATCGGTGAGGTCCCCGCCGACAGCCCGCTCGACCGGGCGCTCGGTCGCGGCGAGGACGGCCCCGAGGTCAGCGACGTGCGCGAGCCGGGGCAGGGCTGATGGGCAGCCCCGCGGGCACGGACGGCGCGCAGGGCGCGATCACGCGCGCCCGCTCGGCGGAGGACCTGCGCGCCCCCGCGGACGTGCCGCCGTACGACCAGGAGCGTGCCGAGGCCGCCGTCCGCGAGCTGTTGCTCGCGGTCGGGGAGGACCCGGACCGCGAGGGGCTGCGCGAGACGCCGGCCCGCGTGGCGCGCGCCTACCGCGAGATCTTCGCGGGCCTGCGGCAGGAGGCGGCGGACGTCCTCACGACGACCTTCGACCTCGGCCACGAGGAGATGGTGCTCGTCAAGGACATCGAGGTGTACTCGACGTGCGAGCACCACCTCGTGCCGTTCCACGGCGTCGCGCACATCGGCTACATCCCCAACGTCGACGGGCGCATCACCGGTCTGTCGAAGCTCGCGCGCCTCGTCGAGGTCTACGCGCGTCGCCCGCAGGTGCAGGAGCGCCTCACGTCGCAGATCGCCGACGCGCTCGTGGAGCACCTGCAGCCGCGCGGCGCGATCGTCGTCGTCGAGTGCGAGCACCTCTGCATGTCGATGCGCGGCGTGCGCAAGCCGGGGTCGCGCACGGTGACGTCGGCAGTGCGCGGCCAGATGCGCGACGGCGCGACGCGGGCCGAGGCGATGAGCCTCATCCTGGGGCGCTAGTCCCGTGGACCGCTTCGTGGTCGCCGGGCTCGAGGACCTGGCCGACGTGGGCCGGACGCTCGTCATGGGCGTCGTCAACGTCACGCCGGACTCGTTCTCCGACGGCGGCGAGTGGTACGAGCCCGACGCCGCGGTCGCGCACGGGCGGGAGCTGCTGGGCGAGGGCGCGGACATCCTCGACGTGGGTGGCGAGTCGACCCGCCCCGGTGCCGGGCGGGTCCCCGTCGAGGCGGAGCTCGCGCGCGTGCTGCCCGTGATCTCCGCGCTCGCCGCGGAGGGCGCGGTCGTCAGCGTCGACACGACGCGCGCCGTCGTCGCCGAGCGCGCGGTCGCGGCGGGCGCCCGGATCGTCAACGACGTCTCGGGCGGGCTCGCGGACCCGGCGATGGCCGACGTCGTCGCGCGCACCGGGGTCGCGTACGTGTGCATGCACTGGCGCGGCCACGCCGACGTCATGGACGACCTCGAGGACTACGACGACGTCGTCACGGACGTGCGCGACGAGCTCGCCGCGCGCGTCGAGACGCTGCTCGCGGCCGGGGTGCGGCGCGACCAGGTCGTCCTCGACCCGGGGCTCGGGTTCTCCAAGGCCGGTTCGTCCAACTGGCCCCTGCTCGCCCGGCTCGGCGAGCTCGAGGAGCTGGGCCTGCCGGTGCTCGTCGGCGCGTCCCGCAAGCGGTTCCTGGGGCACCTCCTCGCGCGGTCCGACGGGCAGCCCGTACCGCCCCTGCTGCGCGACGACGCGACCGCCGCGATCACGACGCTGGCCGCCGCCGCGGGCGCGTGGTGCGTGCGGGTCCACACGGTCCGGGCGTCGGCCGACGCCGTGCGGGTCGCCGCCGCCTGGTCCCGTGCGGGAGCGGCGGGGTCGGGCCGACGGGACGGGAGCGTGGGCACGACCGACCGACCGAGGACCGGGAGCGACTCGACGGCGCGGCCCACGACCTAGCAGGATGGGCGACGGGCCCCGCGGCGCGGCAGGCCCGGCGCAGCACGACACACGCAACGAGACACGGTGCCGAGAGGTCCGTCCGCCCGACCGGCGGTCGGTGACGGAGCACCGGACGGGAGCACGACGTGACCACAGCGTTCGCAGGAGCGGTCCTCGACGCGGACGGACGGCCGTTCGACCGGATCCGGCTCACGGGCCTGAGCGCCACGGGGCACCACGGTGTCTTCGAGCACGAGAAGGTCGAGGGTCAGCTCTTCCGCGCCGACGTCGTGCTCCACCTGGACACGCGCGCCGCGGCGAGCGGGGACGACCTCGCCCAGACCGTCAGCTACGCGGGCGTCGCCGAGGACGTCGTGGCCGTCCTCGCCGGCTCGCCCGCCGACCTCGTCGAGACGGTGGCCGAGCGCATCGCCGCGACGATCCTCACCCACGACGAGGTCGTCGCGGTCGACGTCGCCGTGCACAAGCCCCAGGCGCCGATCACCGTCCCGTTCGAGGACGTCGAGGTCGTCATCCGTCGTGACCGCGTCGTCGTGCCGGTCGTCGGGCCGCTCGCCCGCCGGTCCGAGCAGCACGGCCTGCGGGACGCGCCGCCCGTCGCGCCGATCCCCGTGGGCTCGGTCGCCCCGGCGCTCATCCACGGCGTCGGGGACTCCCCGGTCCCCGAGGAGCGTGTGGAGCTGGCCCCCGCGCCCGACGTCATGCCGCCGAGCATCCCCCCGGGCACGACGGCCGTCCCCGCCGACGCCCTGCCGCCCGTGGACGAGAACGTGCACGAGCCCGCGTACGAGACCGCGCACGAGGCGGTGGGCGGCGGCCCGCTCCTCGACGACGCGTCCGACGCGACCCGCGAGGCTCCCGTGGTGGCCGAGCCGGCCGCGCCGGTCCACGGCGAGCCGGCGTCCGCCACGCCCGTCGTGCCCGCACCCGAGGAGCCGACCTCCGCCGCCCCGCCCGCCGCGGAGCCGACCCCGGCGCCGTACGACGCGCTGCTCGAGGCAGCGATGCCCGCGGCTCCGGGGGCACCCGCCCCGGAGGCGCTGCCGGGCGCCTCCGCCGCACCGGAGCCGACCCCGGCCGAGCCTCCCGCACCCGGGCACCCGGGCACCGGCCCTGCCACGGGTGCCGCGGCCGCGCCCCTGGCGACGCGGGACCCGGAGCCCGGCCCTGCGCCGGAAGCGGTGCCGCACGACGAGCCCGTGCCGTTCGCCGGGCCGACGCCGGAGTCGCCCGTCGACGCCACCGCGCCGGTCACGGCGCCCTCGCACGACGCCGGCGTCCCGGTCGCCCCGTCCGGGGAGCCTGTTGCGCGGGGTGCCGAGGACGAGGCGACTCCCGCGCCGCCGGTCGAGCACGACCGCATGGACGACGTGCCCGCCGGGTTCGTCGAGGTGGTGCTCGCTCTCGGCGCGAACCTCGGCGACGCGCAGCAGACGCTGCGCGACGCGATCACCGACCTCGACCGGATCTCCGGGCTCGAGATCACCGAGGTCTCGCCGCTCGCGCGGACGGCCGCGGTGGGCGGCCCCGACCAGCCCGACTTCCTCAACACGGTCCTGCTCGCACGCACGCGTCTCTCGGCCCGCGACCTGCTGCACGCGTGCCAGTCCGTCGAGCACGCGCACGGCCGGGTGCGCGACGAGCGCTGGGGGCCGCGCACGCTCGACGTGGACCTCATCGTGTACGGCACGCTCACGGCCGTCGCCGACGACCTGGAGCTGCCGCACCCGCGCGCCCACGAGCGGGCGTTCGTGCTCGAGCCGTGGTCGCAGATCGACCCGGACGCCGTGCTGCCCGGCCTCGGCGGAGGGCCGGTCGCCGCGCTCGCGGCGACCGCACCCGACCGGGGCGGGATCCGCTGGCTCGCGCTCGACTGGCTGACCGACGCCGCGCCCGACCCCACGGGTGCGGTCCCGGTCGCGGCCGAGGGCTCCGACGCGGCCCCCGCTCCCGCGCCCGCACCGGCAGAGCACGTGGTCGTCGACGACCCGTACCGGCAGCCGCCGGCGGACGCGGCACCCGGACCGCACGACGCACCGTCGACGTCGGGGCCGACTCCCGTCGGAGCGCAGGTGATCCGGGAAGAGGTTCCCGCGCCGGTCGCGCCCCAGCATCCGCCCGTCCCGCAGCAGGCGTTGCCCGCGCAGCCGGTCCCACCGCAGGGCCTCCCGGCCCCCGGCGCGGAGCTCCCCGTCGCCCCGCCCCAGGCGGCGATCCCGCCGCAGGCGGTCGTCACTCCGCAGGCGTCCCCGGCGGAGCCCGGCCTGGCCCGGCCCGTCTTCGCCCCGGTGTCCGACGGCCCGGCGCCCGTGTCCGAGGGGTCGCCCACCGTCGTCCCTGATGGCGCGTTCGGGGCGCACGACGGCGCTGGTCTGCCGAGCGTCGCGCCCTTCCCTGGCCCCTCGCACCGCCCGTCGGTGCTGCCCGACCCGGAGCCACCGGCGCAGGACGTCGTGGAGCCCGCGGAGCACGGCGCCCCGGCGTTCCCCGCCTTCGCGCCGGTCCACCCTGCAGAGCGGCCGGTCGCGGCGCCGCCGGTCGGCGCCCCGCACGTCCCCGCGCCGACGGTCGGCAGGCCGCACGTGCAGGCACCCGCCGACCCTGCGACCGCGATCGAGGACGGCATCATCCGGTCGGTGCCGTTCGCCCCGGTGGCGGGGCCGGCACAGGCAGCGCCCCAGCCCTCGGCCCTCCCGTCCGCGCAGGCGTCGGCACCGGGGCCGCTCGCTGACGCCTCGCTGCACCCGACGACCGACCCGTGGCCGCCCTTCGGGCCGGTCTCGGGCGCCGCGCACGACGCCGAGCGCTGATGCGGCGCACCTCGGTCCGCACCCTGCTGCTCGTGGCGGTCGCCACGGCGGTCGTGGGCTGGTTCGTCGTGCGGCTCCTCCAGGGCCGCGGCACGCACCTGCCGGCGGTGCCGTGGCTCGTGGACGTGGCGGTCGTCGCGCTCGCCGCGGCGGTGTTCTGGGCGGGCTGGACCGTCCGCGCCTACCAGCGCGGCAAGCGACCCTCGCTCGACGCGTTCCGCGCGGCCCGCACGTTCGTGCTCGCCAAGGCCGCCGCGCTCACGGGCGCCCTGCTCGCAGGCTGGTACGGGGCGCAGGTGCTCGTAGCGCTGCCCGACCTCTCGATCGAGGCGCAGCGGGACCGCGCGGTGGCGGCCGGGGTCGCGGTCGCGTGCGCGGTGCTGCTGGCCGTCGTCGGGCTCGTGGCCGAGCGGTTCTGCCAGCTCCCGCCCGACGACCGCGGTGAGGGTCGCGAGGGCTCGACGACGCGCGAGGACCCGGAGACGCCGGGCGCGAGCACGCCCGCCTGACGCTCCGCTCCGTGGCGTGGCCGCGCACCGCGACCCGGTGGCGCCGGGCAGCGTCCCGCCCCGGGCGTGACGCGCGACACGCGGCCCCGGGCGCACCGGGACGGGATGGGAGAATCGACGCATGACCGACCCTGCACGGGACCTGGACGCCCGCGGCACCGGCCCCTTCGACCCGCCCGGCGTCGAGTGGACGCGCGTCTCGCCACGGCTGATCACCGCGCGCCTGCTGTCGGTGGGCATCACGCTCGCGGTACCGGCCGTCGCGGCGATCGTGCTGGCGATCCTCTTCCCGCACTGGTGGCAGTGGCTCGTCCTCGGGGTGCTCGTGCTCCTCGGGCTGTGGGCGCTCGTGCTCGTCCCGCGCCAGGTGCGCGCGATCGGGTACGCCGAGCGCGACGACGACCTGCTGATCCGGCACGGCATCATGTTCCGCCAGCTCGTCGTCGTCCCCTACGGCCGCATGCAGTACGTCGACGTGCAGGCCGGGCCGCTCGCGCGCAAGCTCGGCATCGCGCAGGTGCAGCTCCACACGGCGTCGGCGTCCACGGACGCGACGATCGACGGCCTCGAGCCCGCCGAGGCGGAGCGCCTGCGCGACCGGCTCGCGTCGCGCGGCGAGGCGAGGCTGGCGGGCCTGTGAGCGAAGCACCGGCCACCGACGACCTCGTGTGGCACCGGGTGCACCCGGTCACCCCGCTCGTGCGCGGCTGGACGGTCATCGCGGTGCTGCTCGTCGTCGTCGGGCAGCAGACGCTCAACGGGCTGCCCGAGGGGGAGAACCTTCTCGAGGGGAACCGCTGGTGGATGATCCTCCTCGGCATCCTCGCGGTGGGGCTCGTGGGGCTGGGGTACTCGGCGCTCGCGTGGCGCATGACGAGCTACGCGGTCGACGACGAGTCCGTGCACCTGCGCACGGGTGTGCTGTTCCGGCAGCAGCGCAAGGCACGGCTGGACCGGCTCCAGGCGGTCGACGTCGTGCAGCCGCTCCTCGCGCGCTTCTTCGGCCTCGCGGAGCTCAAGCTCGAGGTCGCCGGAGGCGCGGACTCGGGCGTGAAGCTCGGCTTCCTCAAGGAGGTCGAGGCCAACCGGCTGCGCAACGACCTCCTCGCGCGCGCCGCCGGCCTGCGGGTCGCGCGGGAGCGCCCGGTCGGCGCCCCGCCGGCGGTCGGGGAGGGGAGCGCGGCGGGTGCCGGTGCCACGTCCCCGACGGCCGACCCGGGCGCCTCGTCGACGGTGCGGCCGATCGGCGGAGCGCCCGCGGGCGACGAGGTGCTGGTCGCCCCCGAGGCGCCCGAGCAGCCGGTCACCGCGGTCGGACCGGGGCGGCTCGTCGCCTCGCTCGTCCGGTCGGGCGCGACGGTCGGCCTCGTCCTCGGTGTCCTGGGGATCGCCGGGGTCGTCATCGGCACGCGCGAGATCGGGGTGCTGTTCAGCGCGCTGCCCGCGGTCCTGGGGTTCGGCGGCTTCCTCTTCTCCCGGTTCTCGGGCGAGTTCGGGTTCCGATCGGCGATCTCGCCGGACGGCATCCGGCTGCGGCACGGCCTCCTGGAGACCCGGTCGCAGACCATCCCGCCCGGCCGCGTCCAGGCCGTGCGGCTGCGGCAGGGCCCGTTCTGGCGCGGTCCGGACTGGTGGCGCGTCGACGTCAACGTGGCGGGCTACGGCGTGAGCTCCGACGGGTCGGACACGACGAGCGTGCTGCTGCCCGTCGGGACGCGCGACGAGGCGCTCGCCGCGCTGTGGCTCGTGCTGCCCGACCTCGGGACGCCCGACCCGCGCGCCCTCCTCGACGAGGGCCTGTCCGGCCTCGACGCGGGCGAGCACTTCACGGTGACCCCGCGACGTGCGCGCCTGCTCGACCTCGTGTCGTGGCGGCGCAACGGCTTCACGGTGACCGACCGCGCGCTCGTGCTGCGCGGCGGGCGGGTGTTCCGCAGCCTCGTGGTCGTGCCGCACGAGCGCACGCAGTCGCTCGGGCTGGAGCAGGGCCCGCTGCAGCGCCGGTTCGACGTCGCCACGTTCGCGGTGCACTCGACGCCCGGCCCGGTCTCGCCGAAGGTCTGGCACCTCGACGCGGGCGACGCCGCGCGCCTCCTCGACACCCAGGCCGAGCGCGCCCGCGAGGCCCGCGCGCACGCGGGGCCGGAGCTGTGGATGCGCCGCGACGACGTGCCCCTGGCACCTGCCCCCGAGCCCACCCCGGGGCCCGTCGAGCAGCCCGAACCGCTGCCCGCCGCAGATCCCGGTCGTGTACCCGGTCGTGTGCCCGGTGAGGGACCCCTCGACCGCCGGGCCGAGGACGGGGAGCAGCCGTGAGCGCGGCGGGCGCGCGGCCCGGGCGTCTCGGCGTGGGCGTCGTGGGGGCGGGCCGCGTCGGGGCGGTCCTCGGCAGCGCGCTGCGCGCCACCGGGCACGCGGTCGTCGGCGCGAGCGGCGTGTCCGACGCGTCGCGCGAGCGCATCGAGACCCTCCTGCCCGGCGTACCGGTCCTGGAGGTCCCGCAGGTCGTGGAGCGCGCGGAGCTCGTGCTCCTCGCCGTGCCCGACGACGCGCTGGGCGACCTGGTCCGCGGCCTTGCCGACGTGGGGGCCTGGCAGCCGGGCCAGATCGTCGTGCACACGTCCGGCCGCTACGGGACCTCCGTGCTCGACCCGGCCCGCGCCGCGGGCGCGATCCCGCTCGCCCTGCACCCGGCCATGACCTTCACCGGTACGTCGCTCGACCTCGCGCGGCTCGAGGGCACGACGTTCGCCGTCACCGCGCCGGGGCCGGTCCTGCCGATCGGGCAGGCGCTCGTCGTCGAGCTCGGCGGGGAGCCCGTCGTCGTGGCGGAGGAGTCCCGCGGGCTGTACCACGCGGCCCTCGCGCACGGAGCGAACCACCTCGTCGTGCTCGTCGCGCAGGCGGCGCAGGCGCTCGAGGCGGCCGGTGTCGACCAGCCGGGCCGTGCGCTCGCGCCGCTGCTCGCCGCCGCGCTCGACGGTGCGACCCGCGGCGCCGACGCCGGCGCCGAGTCGGGCACCGGCGCAGGAGCGGGCGCGCTCCTGGGCCTCACCGGGCCCGTGGTGCGCGGCGACGTCGGTACGGTCCGGGAGCACCTGGACGCGCTCGACGCGCTGGCGGCGACGAGCGACGCGGCCGACGTGCCGCAGTCGTACCGGGCGCTGAGCCGCGCCGCCACCCACCGGGCGCTCGCGGGCGGACGCCTCGACGAGCGGACGGCGCGCGCGGTCCTGGACGCGCTCGACGAGGGCGCCGGGGCCGGTCACGAGCGTCCCCGCGCCGAGCGCGCGGGGCTCCCTGAACCCACCGGGTCCCACGACGAGCACGACCAGCACGACGACGAAGGAACGGCATGACCACCACGCCCCGCCCGTCCGCCGCGGACGCCCCCGACGGCCGGACCGACGACGCGCGCGACGCTGCACGCGTCCTGACGACGCGCGCCGACCTGCGCGCGGCGACCGACGCGTGGACCGCTGCGCACCCGGGGGAGCGCCGCGCCGTCGTCATGACGATGGGCGCGCTGCACGCCGGGCACCTCGAGCTCGTGCGCCGCGCTCGCGCGGAGGTCGGCCCGGGCGGGCAGGTCGTCGTCACGGACTTCGTCAACCCGCTGCAGTTCGGCCCGGGCGAGGACTACGAGCGCTACCCGCGCGACGTCGCGGCGGACGTCGCGCTCCTCGCGGCCGCCGGCTCCGACGTCGCCGTGGACCTCGTGTTCGCCCCCGCCGTCGAGGAGCTGTACCCGGACCTCGGGCCGGCGGCGGGAGGAACCGGGCCGATCGTCCGCGTCACCTCCGGCCGGATCGGCACCGTGCTGGAGGGCGCGTCGCGGCCCGGGCACTTCGACGGCGTCCTCACGGTCGTGCTCAAGCTGCTCCACCTCGTGCGTCCGGACGTCGCCGTGTTCGGCGCCAAGGACGCGCAGCAGCTCCTCGCCGTCCGGCGTCTGGTGGCGGACCTCGACCTGGACGTCGAGATCGTCGGCGTGCCCACGGTGCGGGAGGCGGACGGGCTCGCCCGGTCGTCGCGCAACGCGTACCTGTCGCCCGCCGAGCGGGACCGCGCGCTCGCGCTGAGCCGGGCGCTGCGCGCGGGCTCGGACACCGCCGCCTCCGGGGCGGACGCCGCCGCGGTGCTCGCCGCCGCCCGGGGAATCCTCGACGGGGCGGACGGTGTTGACGTCGATTACGTGGCGCTCGTCGATCCCGCTACCGTGGAGGACCTGGCGCCCGGCGCCGTCGGCCCCGGGCTCCTCCTGGTCGCGGCACGCGTGGGCACCACCCGTCTCATCGACAACGCGGCCGTCGAGATCGCGCCGCCCGCGACCCGGGCCGCCGACCCCGCCGGCCGTGCCCCCGCACCTGGAGGTACCGCGTGACCGCGCCGACCCCGCCGAGCCCGCACCGTCGTCCGGCGTCCCTGCAGCGCCCCATGATGATCGGCAAGATCCACCGCGCGACGGTGACGCAGGCCGACCTGCACTACGTCGGATCGATCACCGTGGACGCCGACCTGCTCGACGCCGCGGACCTCTACCCGGGCCAGCAGGTCGACGTCGTGGACGTCACCAACGGCGCACGCCTGACGACGTACGTCATCCCGGGCGAGCGCGGCGCCGGGCAGGTGTGCATCAACGGCGCCGCCGCGCACCTCGTGAAGCCGGGCGACGTCGTCATCCTCATCGCCTACGGCATGCTCGACGACGCCGACGCGCGCACCTACCTGCCGAACGTCGTCTTCGTGGACGAGCAGAACCGGATCGTCGAGCTGTCCGACGAGCCCGGCCTCGTCCCGGCGGGCCACGGCCTCGAGGCGAGCGGCCTGCCGTTCGCCCCGTTCCGCGGCGGGGGCGGAGCGGGTGCCGGCGGCGACGCGTCCGTGGTGCGCCCCGCGTGAGCGGACGCGGCGTGTCCCCGGCGCCCGAGCTCGCCCGGACGCTCGCCCGCACCCTGGCCGCCCCGGCACCCGGCTGGACGACGACGGCGGACGTCGTCGTCGTCGGCTCCGGCATCGCGGGCCTCACCGCTGCGCTGGAGCTGCGCACGCGCGTGCCGCGCGTCCTGCTCGTGACCAAGGGTGAGCTGTCGTCGGGCTCGACGGTGTGGGCGCAGGGCGGCATCGCCGCGGCGCTCGATCCCGAGGACTCGCCCGAGGCGCACCTCGCGGACACGCTCGTCGCGGGCGGCGGCGTGTGCGACCCGGCGGCGGTCGAGGTGCTCGTCACCGAGGGCCCGGCGCGCGTGCGCGAGCTCGTGGCGCGCGGCGCGAACTTCGACCGGGCCGAGAACGGCGACATCGCCCTGACGCGCGAGGGCGGCCACCACGCGGACCGCATCGCGCACGCGGGCGGTGACGCGACGGGCGCCGAGATCTCGCGCGCGCTCGTCGCGCAGCTCGACGCGGTCCGTGCCGACCCGGGCATCGAGGTGATCGAGAACGCGCTCGTGCTGGACGTCCTCACGGGAGTGGGGCCCGACGGCGCACCGCGCGCGTGCGGGGTCACGCTCCACGTGCGCGGCGAGGGCACGCGCGACGGCGTCGGCGCGGTGCTCGCGCGCGCGGTCGTGCTCGCGACCGGGGGAGTGGGCCAGGTGTTCCGCTCCTCGACCAACCCGCCGCAGGCCACCGGAGACGGCATCGCCGCGGCGCTGCGCGCGGGCGCGACGCTCGGCGACCTCGAGTTCGTGCAGTTCCACCCCACGGTCCTGTGGCTCGGGCTCGGCGCGCGCGGCCAGCTCCCGCTCATCTCCGAGGCGGTGCGCGGCGAGGGCGCGATCCTCCTCGACACCGACGGCCACCGGTTCATGCCCGCGCAGCACCCCATGGCCGAGCTCGCGCCGCGCGACGTGGTCGCCCACGCGATCGTGCGGCAGATGGCCGCCACGGGCTCGGACCACGTGCTGCTCGACGCGCGCCACCTCGGCGCCGACTTCCTGCGCTCGCGCTTCCCCACGATCACGGAGCGCCTCGCGGAGAACGGCCTCGACTGGACCGAGGAGCCGGTCCCGGTGGCGCCCGCCCAGCACTACCACTCGGGCGGGGTCGTGACGGACCTGCACGGGAGGTCCACGCTCGACGGTCTCTACGCGATCGGCGAGGTCGCGTGCACGGGTGTGCACGGCGCCAACCGGCTCGCGTCCAACTCGCTGCTCGAGGGGCTCGTGTTCGCGCACCGCGCGGCGCGCCAGATCACCGAGCGCGTCGCGGCGGGCGAGCTCGAGCAGGTCGAGCCCGTCGGGCGCCCCGGGCCGTCGGCGCTCGTGGCGGCCGCGGCGCGCTCGCGCATCCAGTCGATCGCCTCGGCGGGTCCCGGGGTGATCCGCGACGGCGACGGTCTCGCCGCCGCCGCGGCTCGGCTCGCCGCGGTCCGCACGGACGCGCACGAGGCGAGCGACGTCGTCGCGCAGCCGCAGGCCGCCGAGTGGGAGACCACGAACGTGCACCAGGTCGCGACCGCCCTCACCGCGGCGGCGGCGCTGCGCACGGAGAGCCGCGGCGGCCACTTCCGCACCGACTTCCCGGACACGGACCCGGCATGGGAGCGCCGCGTCCTCGTCTCCCTCGACGCTGACGGGACGCTGCGCGTCCGCTGACCGGTCCGGCGCCGAGAACGAGGTTGCGGTCGTTGTCCGCCGGATAGCGACCGCAACCTCGTTCTCGACGGCGCGCAGGGTCGTGCTCGACGCCGCGCGGGGCCGACTACCGTGGGTGCGTGAGCACTCCCGAGCAGCCCCAGCGCGCGAACCTGCCCGACGACGCCGCGCCGGTCCCGTCCGACGTCCCCTCGCGTGTCGAGCCGGGACTCGACCCCGGGTGGATCGCCGAGACCGTCTCGCGGGCGCTCGACGAGGACCTGGGCGTCGCGCCCGGGCGCGACGTCACGACGCAGGCGACCGTGCCGCCGTCGGCCACCGGGACCGCGCACCTCGTGGCCCGCGCGGACGGGGTCGTGGCGGGGCTCGTCGTCGTCGAAGAGGTGACGCGGCAGGTCGCGGAGCGGTTCGGCCTCCCGTGCGTCGAGGTGACGTTCGTCGCGTCCGACGGCGAGGCCGTGGGTCGCGGTCGCGTCCTCGCCGCGCTCACGGGGCCGGTCCAGGTCCTCCTCACGGCCGAGCGCACGCTGCTCAACCTCGCGAGCCGCGCCTCCGGCGTCGCGACGGCGACGCGCGCGTGGGCGCGCGAGCTCGCCGGCACGGGCGCGCAGGTGCTGGACACCCGTAAGACGACGCCCGGCCTGCGCGCGCTCGAGAAGTACGCCGTGCGCGCCGGGGGCGGGACGAACAAGCGCATGGGGCTCTACGACGTCGCGATGGTCAAGGACAACCACGTGGTGGCCGCCGGGTCGGTGAGCGCCGCGATCGACGCGATCCGCCGCACGTTCCCGGACGTGCTCGTCCAGGTCGAGGCGGACACGACCGCGCAGGCGCTCGAGGCCGTCTCGGCGGGCGCGGACTTCCTGCTCCTCGACAACATGCCGACCCCGGTCCTCGCGGAGACGGTCGCGGCCGTCCGGGCGCGCGAGGGGAGGGACGGCGTGCCGGCGAAGGTCGAGCTCGAGGCGACGGGCAACCTCACGCTGGACCGCGCGCGCGAGGTCGCGGGCACGGGCGTCGACTACCTCTCCGTCGGCGCGCTCACCCACTCGGCCCCGATCCTCGACCTCGCCCTCGACCTCCTGCCCACCCTCCCGTCGAGGGAGAGCCCTGGTAGCGCGAGGTAGAGCCATGGTCACGACCACGCCTCTACCTCGCGGCACCACGCCGCTACCTCGACGACGTGCGGGCGTCGGTAGAATCCTCGGGTGACCTCCCCCGCCGGAACCCCCTCTCCTGACGCGCGCGAGCCCGAGGAGCACGTCGACGACGTGCCGGAGCAGATGCAGGTCCGCCGCGAGAAGCGCGAGCGGATCCTCGCGCGCGGCGACGAGCCGTACCCTGTCTCCGTCCCGCGCACGACGACGATCGCCGACGTCCGTGCCGCCTACGCGCACCTGGAGACCGGCGAGGAGACGCAGGACGAGGTCGGCGTCGCCGGCCGGGTCGTGTTCCTGCGCAACACCGGCAAGCTGTGCTTCGTCACGCTGCAGGACGGCGAGGGCAACCGCCTGCAGGTCATGCTGAGCCAGGCCGTCGTCGGCGAGGAGTCGCTCGCGTCGTTCAAGGCGGACGTCGACCTGGGCGACCACCTCTTCGCGCACGGGCGCGTCATCAGCTCGCGCCGCGGCGAGCTGAGCGTGTTCGCCGACGCGTGGCAGATCGCCGCGAAGGCGCTGCGCCCGCTCCCGGTGCTCCACAAGGAGCTCTCGGAGGAGGCGCGCGTGCGCCAGCGCTACGTCGACCTCATCGCGCGCCCGGCCGCGCGGGACACGGTCCGCCTGCGCGCCGCCGTCGTGCGTTCCATCCGCGAGAACTTCTGGGAGCGCGGCTTCGTCGAGGTCGAGACGCCGATGCTGCAGACGCGTCCGGAAGGCGCGGCGGCGCGCCAGTTCGAGACGCACATGAATGCGTTCGACATCGACCTGTTCCTGCGCATCGCGCCCGAGCTGTTCCTCAAGCGCGCGGCGGTCGGTGGCGTCGAGAAGGTGTTCGAGATCAACCGCAACTTCCGTAACGAGGGCGTGGACTCCACGCACTCGCCGGAATTCGCGATGCTCGAGGCGTACGAGGCCTACGGCGACTACGACACGATGGCGGCGCTCACCCAGAACCTGGTGCAGCGGGCCGCGCAGGACGCGCTCGGGAAGACCCTGGTCACGCTCGCCGACGGCACGGAATACGACCTCGGCGGCGAATGGACGCAGCTCAAGATGTACGACTCGCTCTCGGACGCGCTGGGCGAGGCGATCACGCCCGAGACGTCGGTCGAGACCCTGCTGACGTACGCCGACAAGTTCGAGCTCACCTTCGACCCGAAGAACGTCAACCACGGAAAGCTCGTCGAGGGCCTGTGGGAGCACCTGGTCGGCGACCACCTCGTCGCGCCGACGTTCGTGCGCGACTTCCCCGTCGAGACCTCCCCGCTCACGCGCGACCACCGGGCCGTGCGTGGCCAGGTCGAGAAGTGGGACCTCTACGTGCGCGGCGTGGAGCTCGCGACGGCGTACTCCGAGCTGGTGGACCCGGTGGTCCAGCGCCAGCGGTTCGAGGCGCAGGCGCTGCTCGCGGCCGCCGGCGACGAGGAGGCCATGCGCATCGACGAGGACTTCCTCACCGCGATGGAGTACGCGATGCCGCCGTCGGGCGGCATGGGCCTGGGCATCGACCGCCTGCTCATGGCGCTCACCGGCCTCGGGATCCGCGAGACCATCCTTTTCCCGCTCGTGAAGCCCGCGCAGCAGTAGCGCCCCAGAGAACGAGGATCGACAGCATGGACATCTGGCCCGTCGTCTCGGCACTGATTCCCTCGATCGGTGTCGGCGTGCTCTTCTACTTCGCGATGCGCGCCATCGTGCGCGCGGACCGCAACGAGCGCGCCGCGCTCGCGCGTCTCGACGCGGAACAGGAATCGGCGGCCGACGGGAATGCCGCGCCAGCGCGCGACTCCTGAGCCCGCTCCCGTGCCCGGTGCGGTGCGTCAATTGCCGGGCAGAATGATGGACTCGCGTCCAGGAATGCGTAACGGCGCGCAGATCGTCGGGCACGGGTCAACGGCGTGGGCAATTGACGCCCTCGTCTTCTCGATGGCATCCTGACGAGGACAATCATTCCTGTGAATCGTGAGGTAACCACAGTGGCCCAGAAAGTCCAGGTAATTCTCGTCGACGACCTCGACGGGGGCGCGGCCGACGAGACCGTCACGTTCGCACTCGACGGCGTCTCCTACGAGATCGACCTCAGCACCAAGAATGCGCAGGAGCTGCGCGATGCCTTCGCGTCGTGGGTCGGCAACGCGCGCAAGGTCTCGTCCCGCACGAGCACGGCCCGCCCCGCGCGCCGCAGCAGCCGGGCCTCCGGCTCGGCCCGCGCGACCGAGGTCCGTGAGTGGGCGCGTTCCAACGGCTACACGGTCAACGACCGTGGCCGCATCTCCCAGGAGATCCAGGCCGCCTACGACGCGGCGCACTGACGCGACGCCGCACCGAGCACCGGGGCGCCCTGCCGACCAGCACCGTCGGCAGGGCGCCCTCGTCGTCCCACCGGGTGGGCGGCGGCGTCCGCGTCGTCTGCCGGCCCGGTGTCTCTCCGGTGTCTCCCCGGTGCCGGAGGCACGCGTCCGGAGAACTAGGCTCGGGTCATGACCTCCGCGACCCGCGCCCTCTGGATCGGCACCTACCCGCACCCGGCGAACGGCGGCGCGGAGGGCGTGTGGCGCGTCGGGCTCGACGTCGACGCCGTGGCGGGGACCGGGTCGTTCGTGGGCGGCGCGCTGGTCGCCGAGACACCGTCGCCGTCGTTCCTCGCACTCGACGGTGACACGCTCTACGCGGTGGGGGAGACGGAGGCCGGCTCGGTGTCGGCGTTCGCCGTCGGGGCCGACGGCGGCGTCGCACCCCGGGGCGGGCCCGTCGCCACGGGCGGGGCGTACCCCTGCCACGTCGTCGTGAGCGGTGACGTGCTCGTCGCGAACTACGGTGACGGAGTCCTCACGGCCGTCGCGACCGCGGCGGACGGCTCGCTCGCCGTGGTGGCGGGCGACCAGCCCGGCGCCGCCGTGCGTCACCAGGGGCACGCGGGGACGGGACCGGTCACCGACCGCCAGGAGGGGCCGCACGCCCACTTCGTCGCCCCGCTCGCCCACCTCGGCGCGGCGGACGACGGCAGCGGCGACGTGCTCGTCGTCGACCTGGGGACCGACGAGCTGCGCCGGCACGACCCCGCGGCCGCGGACGGATCGGCCCCGCGCGTCGTCGCGACCTTCCCGCCGGGGACCGGTCCGCGCCACCTCGCCGCGCTGCCGTCCGGGCACCTCGTCGTGGTCGGCGAGCTCGACCCGGCCCTGTTCGTCCTCGCGCCGGTCGAAGGCCCCGACGGCGCGCGCACCTACGACGTGGCCGCGCGCTACGACGTCACGCACGCCGCGGCGCCCGCGGGCGGCGGGAACTACCCCTCGCACGTGGCGGTCTCGGCGGACGGCACGCGCGTCCTCGCCGCGGTGCGCGGCGCCGACGTGCTCGCCGTGCACGCCGTCGAGCCGGGGCCCGACGGCGGGGTCCCCTCGCTGCGTCACCTCGCCGACTCCCCGGTGGGCGGCGCCTGGCCCCGCCACTTCGCCGTCCTCGACGGCTCCGGGGTGCCCGACGCGCCGCTGCACGACCTCGTCGTCGTCGCGAACCAGAACGACGACCCGCTGCTCGCACGGCCGGACGCCCCGGCAGGCGAGGAGCCGACGTCGAACCTCGCGCTCCTGCGCGTGCGCCGCTCGGACGGCGCCGCCCACGTGGTCGACGTGCTCGCGCTGCCCGCGCCAGCGTGCGTCGTGGAGGCCTGACCCGCCGTGACCGCGCTCGAGCTGCCCGACGGCGTCTCCCCGGACCCGGCGACCCCGCTGCGGGTCGCGATGCTCTCGGTGCACACGTCGCCCCTGGACCAGCCGGGCACGGGCGACGCAGGCGGCATGAACGTGTACGTCACGGAGCTCGCGCACGCGCTCGCGCGCCGTGGCACGCAGGTCGAGATCTTCACGCGCGCCACGGCGTCGAGCCAGCCCCGCAAGGTCGAGGTGTCCGACGGCGTGACGGTGCGCCACGTCGTCGCCGGGCCTTTCGAGGGGCTCGACAAGAACGACCTGCCCGGCCAGCTCTGCGCCTTCACGGCGGGGGTGCTGCGCGCGGAGGCGCGGCACCACGAGGGCTGGTACGACGTCGTCCACACCCACTACTGGCTCTCCGGGCAGGTGGGCTGGCTCGCGGCCGACCGCTGGGACGTCCCGCTCGTGCACACCATGCACACGCTCGCGCGCGTGAAGAACGCCGCGCTCGCCCCGGGCGACGCGCCCGAGCCGCTGGGCCGGATCATCGGGGAGGAGCAGGTCGTCGCCGAGGCGGACGCGCTCGTCGCGAGCACGGACGCCGAGGCGGACGACCTCGTGCGCGACTACGCCGCCGACCCCGCGCGCGTGCACGTCGTGCCGCCGGGCGTCGACCTCGACCTGTTCTCCCCGGACCCCGGCAGCGCGTCGGCGGGCGACGGCGCCGCGCGGCGGGAGCGGCGGCGGGTGCTGCGCGCCGGGCTGGGCCTGCCCACCGACGGCGGGCTCGTGCTCTTCGCGGGGCGCGTGCAACCCCTCAAGGGTCCCGACGTGCTCGTCCGGGCGCTCGGCGTTCTCGCCGAGCGCGGGGAGCCCGTGCCGACGCTCGTCGTGCTGGGCGGCCCGAGCGGGCGCCCGACGGCGGTGCGCGAGCTCGAGGCGCTCGCCTACCAGGTCGGGGTGAGCGACCGGCTCGTCGTGCGCCCGCCGGTCCCGCGCGACGAGCTCGCGCGGTGGTACCGGGCTGCCGACGTCGTCGCCGTCCCGTCGCACAACGAGTCGTTCGGCCTCGTCGCGGCCGAGGCCGAGGCGAGCGGCACGCCCGTCGTCGCGGCCGCTGTCGGCGGGCTGCGGACGGTGGTCGAGGACCAGGTCTCCGGCGTCCTCGTGCCCGACCACGACCCGGAGACCTGGGCGCGCGTGCTGGGCGACCTGCTCGCCGACGACGAGCGCCTCGCCGCGCTCGGCGACGGCGCCCGACGCGCGGGCGAGCGGTTCGGCTGGGACACCGCCGCGCTGCGCATGCTCGACGTCTACGCGCAGGCGCGCAAGGTCCGCGCGGCGCGCTGACGCCGCGCGGCGCTCGCTGCGGGTCAGGCGTCCGGCGCGGTGCGCTCCAGGACCAGGACGGGGATCTCGCGCGACGTCTTCTGCTGGTAGTCGGCGTACGGCGGGTAGGCCGCGACGGCGCGCTCCCACCAGAGCGCCTTCTCCTCGCCGTGGACCTCGCGCGCGACGTAGTCGTGGCGCTCGGCCTCGTCCTGGAGCTCGACCTGGGGGTGCGCCAGGACGTTGTGGTACCAGACGGGGTGCTGAGGGGCGCCGCCGAGCGACGCGACGACGGCGTACGCACCGTCGTGCTCGACCCGCATGAGCGGCGTCTTGCGGATCTTGCCGGTGCGCCGCCCGAGGGTCGTGAGCACGACCACGGGCATCCCGTTCAGGGTCGTGCTGCGCGTCCCGCCGGACGACTCGTAGGACTCGGCCTGCTTGCGGGACCAGGCGCTCGGGCTGGGGGCGTACTCTCCGTCGATCGGCATGTCCGGGGCAACGTGCGCGTCGCCCTCCCGATTCCCGGACCTTCGTCCCACGCCCGACGGCGACGGTCACCACCACGTGGGACGCGGGTGCCCGCGCGCCGGGCCGTGCGGCAGGATGGAACCCATGACCTACACCCTCGTGCTGCTCCGCCACGGCGAGAGCGAATGGAACGCCAAGAACCTGTTCACCGGCTGGGTGGACGTCGCCCTGTCGGAGAAGGGGACCGAGGAGGCGAAGCGCGGCGGTCAGCTCCTCACCGAGGCCGGCGTCCTGCCCGACGTCGTGCACACCTCGCTCCTGCGCCGCGCCATCACGACGGCGAACCTGTCGCTCGACGCCGCGGACCGCCACTGGATCCCCGTGAAGCGGTCGTGGCGCCTGAACGAGCGCCACTACGGTGCGCTCCAGGGCAAGAACAAGAAGCAGACGCTCGAGGAGTTCGGCGAGGAGCAGTTCATGCTCTGGCGCCGCTCGTACGACGTCCCGCCGCCCGAGATCGAGCTCGGCTCCGAGTTCTCGCAGGACGCCGACCCGCGGTACGCCGACGCTCCCGTCGTGCGCACCGAGTGCCTCAAGGACGTGCTCGAGCGCGCCCTGCCGTACTGGGACGGCGAGGTCGTCCCGGACCTGAAGGCGGGCAAGACCGTCCTCGTCGCGGCGCACGGCAACTCGCTGCGCGCGATCGTCAAGCACCTCGACGGCATCTCCGACGAGGACATCGCCGCGCTCAACATCCCGACCGGCATCCCGCTGCTCTACGAGCTCGACGAGGACCTCAAGCCGGTGACGAAGGGTGGCCGCTACCTCGACCCCGAGGCCGCCGCCGAGGCCGCCGCCGCGGTCGCGAACCAGGGCCGCTGACAGCCCCTCCTGCACAGACGACCGTGGCCCGTGCGGATCTCCGGACGGGCCACGGTCGTCTGTCGTGCGCGCGGTAGAAGCATGGTCCCGCGAGGTAGAACCACCGGCACCGAGGTAGAGCTCCGCGGGCCCTACTTCGA
This sequence comes from Cellulosimicrobium sp. SH8, assembly GCF_025818875.1. Lineage (NCBI taxonomy): Bacteria > Bacillati > Actinomycetota > Actinomycetes > Micrococcales > Promicromonosporaceae > Cellulosimicrobium > Cellulosimicrobium sp. SH8. The sequence goes on from NZ_JAMXMH010000011.1 coordinate 37,661, forward strand.
GACCGCAGGCTCTACCTCGCGGGCAGGGCCGTGGTCCCGTCGTCAGGCAGACGCGCGGGCGGAGCCGGCGGGGGTGCCGCGGTCGTCGGCGAAGTCGCCGGTGACGAGGTACGTCACGCGCTTGGCGATGGAGACGCCGTGGTCGCCGAAGCGCTCGTAGTAGCGGCCCACGAGCGTGACGTCGACCGTCTCCTGCGGGGTGCCGGTCCACGTGCCGTCGAGCAGCGCGGTGAAGGTGTCCTGGTGGAGCTTGTCGAGCAGGTCGTCGTCCCGCTCGATGTTCGCGGCGACGGTGAGGTCACGCGTCGTGAGGAGCGTCGTCGTCCGGCGGGCGACGCGCACGGCGGCGTCGTGCATCTGCTCGAACGTCCGGTGCAGCGACGGCTCGATCGCCCGGGCTGGGTAGCGGCCGCGCGCGACCTGCGCGATGTGCCGGGCGAGGTCGCCCATGCGCTCCAGGGTGGCGCTCATGCGCAGCGCGCTGACCACGACGCGGAGGTCGGTGGCCACGGGCTGCTGCTGCGCGAGGAGGAGCACGCAGCGCTCGTCGAGCTCGCGCTCGAGGGCGTCGATCGTGTGATCGTCGCCGATGACCGACTGCGCGAGCTGCAGGTCTGCCGTGAGGAGCGCCTGCCCCGCGCGGTTGACGGCCGACTCCACCAGCCGGCTCATCTCGGCCAGGTCGTCGCCGACCTGCTTCAGCTCGGCCTCGAAGATCTCCCGCATCGCTTCCCTCTCGTCGTGACCGGTCGGTCCGGTCCGTGACGGCGTGCACCCCTGCGCGCCGGGCGGCGCCCGGGCACGCCGTCGGCTCCTGTCACGCTCGCAGGCGCGGTCGACCGGGCGGTGAACTCCAGGGCGCCGCCAGGTGAACTCTTGGCGGCTCCCGCCCGTGGGACGCCGGATCGACGGGTCGGGCGCGCACACGACCGTAGGCTGGACGTGTGCAAGCCGAGAGTCTCATCGAGGGCGCGACCGTGCTGGCCGCCGGCGTCGTGGGCGTCGTCGTCGGCGTGATCGCGGCCATCGCGTTCCGCGTGAGCGAGCGCCAGCAGCGTGCCGCGCGGTCGGAGCCGGCGCCCGAGCTCGACGAAGGTCTGGTCCGGGTGCTCGCCGTGCTGCGCTCCGCCGCGGTCGTGCTCGACGAGGAGGCCGAGGTCGTGCGCGCCAGCCCGCCCGCGTACGCGCTCGGCGTGGTCCGTGGCGACGCGATCGCACACGCGGCGATCCGCGACATGATCGACGACGTACGCCGCGACGGCGTGATCCGCGACGAGGAGCTCGAGCTCCCGCGCGGCCCGGTCGGTCGCGGAACGGTCATGCTCCAGGTCCGTGTCGCCCAGGTGGGCCCGCAGCACATGCTCGTCCTCGCGGAGGACCGCACGGAGGCGCGGCGCGTCGAGGCGATCCGCCGCGACTTCGTCGTGAACGTGTCCCACGAGCTGAAGACGCCGGTCGGGGCGCTCGCCCTGCTCGCCGAGACGGTGCAGGACGCCGCCGACGACCCGGTGGCGGTGCGGCGGTTCTCCGCGCGCATGCAGTCGGAGGCGACGCGCCTCTCCGCGCTCGTGCAGGAGATCATCGAGCTCTCGAGGCTCCAGGTCGCGGGCGCGCTCCAGGAGGTCACCGTGGTGCCGGTGCGGGGCGTGATCGAGGAGGCCGTGGATCGCGCGCGCACGACCGCGCAGGGCAAGGGCATCACGCTCACGACCGGGGGCGAGCTCGATGCCGCCGTGTACGGCGACCACAACCTGCTCGTGACCGCGGTGCGCAACCTGCTCGACAACGCGGTCGCCTACTCGGGCGAGAACACGCGCGTGGGCGTCGGCGTCTCGCTCGCGGACGACCTGGTCGAGATCGCGGTCGTCGACCAGGGCATCGGGATCTCGGCGGACGAGCAGGCTCGCGTGTTCGAGCGGTTCTACCGGGTGGACCCCGCGCGCTCGCGCGACACCGGCGGGACGGGCCTGGGCCTGAGCATCGTCAAGCACGTCGCCGCCGACCACGGTGGCGAGGTCACCATGTGGTCCGAGCCGGGACGCGGCTCGACCTTCACGCTCCGGATCCCCGCGGCGGACGTGCCGACCGGGCAGGCGCACGCCGCGCCGTCGGGCACGACCCACGACGTGGCGGGAGACGAGGGCACGGCCGGGACGGACCCCGGGACCGTGCAGCACGACGGGCGGCGGGCCGCGCAGGCCTCCGCGCGGGACGAGGACGTACAGAACAAGGAGGTAGGCGCGTGACGCGCATCCTGGTGGTGGAGGACGAGGAGTCGTACCGCGACCCGCTGACGTACCAGCTGCGACGCGAGGGCTTCGACGTCGTCGAGGCGGCGACGGGCACCGAGGCGCTGGAGCGGTTCGACGCGGACGGGGCGGACCTGGTCCTGCTCGACCTCATGCTCCCCGGGCTCAGCGGCACCGAGGTGTGCCGCGAGCTGCGGCAGCGCGGCGACGTGCCCGTCATCATGCTCACGGCGAAGGACTCGGAGATCGACAAGGTCGTGGGCCTCGAGCTGGGCGCCGACGACTACGTGACGAAGCCGTACTCGTTCCGCGAGCTGCTCGCGCGCGTGCGTGCCGTGCTGCGCCGCAAGGGCGGCGAGAACGGGGGCGAGGTCGTCGCGGAGAGCGCGCTGGAGGTCGGTCCGGTGCGCATGGACGTCGAGCGGCACACGGTGAGCGTCGACGGCCAGGTCGTGCCGTTCCCGCTCAAGGAGTTCGAGCTCCTCGAGCTGCTGCTGCGCAACGCGGGGCGCGTGCTCACGCGCGGGCAGCTCATCGACCGGGTCTGGGGCACGGACTACGTGGGCGACACGAAGACGCTCGACGTCCACGTGAAGCGCATCCGGTCGAAGATCGAGCCCGAGCCCGCGAGCCCCCGCTACCTCCTCACGGTCCGCGGTCTCGGTTACAAGATCGCCGACGGCGTCGGCCAGGCCTGACCTCTCCGGCGCAGCGCACGAACGGCCCCGGCGCGTCCCTCACGGACGCGCCGGGGCCGTCGTCGTGCGGCACGGAGGCCCGGCCCGACACCGGACCGGCCCCCGACCGACCCGGCCGGGAACGTGGCACGGAAGGTCTGTGCACTGTTCATCCCTCGTTCACCCGCTCTCGGGGAACGCGTCACCCGGCGCTCCTAGCGTCGGGATCGTCACCGGCGCTCGCTGGTGCCACGAGACGCTTGAACAGGATGGAACGAAGAGTGAAGCTCAGCCGATTCTCCCGTGCTGGATCCGCCGTCGCGATCGGTGCGCTCGCGCTGACCCTCGCCGCCTGCGGGTCGGACGACCCCGTCGGCAGCGCCGACGGCGCCACCGACGGTTCCTCCGAGGGCTCCTCCGAGACCGCGAGCGACCTCAGCGGTGAGCTCAACGGTGCGGGCGCGAGCTCGCAGGAGTCCGCCATGGAGGCGTGGCGCGCCGGGTTCCAGAGCGCGAACCCCGACGTCACCGTGAACTACGACCCGGTCGGCTCCGGTGGTGGCCGCACCCAGTTCCTCGAGGGCGGCGTCGCGTTCGCCGGCTCGGACGCGGTGCTCAAGGAGGAGGAGATCACGCAGTCGCAGGCCGTGTGCGGCCCCGACGGCGCGATCGACCTCCCGGTCTACGTCAGCCCGATCGCCATCATCTACAACCTGCCGGACGTCGCGGAGCTCAACCTCGCTCCGGCCACGATCGCGGGCATCTTCAACGGCACGATCACGCAGTGGAACGCCCCGGAGATCGCCGCCGACAACCCCGACGCGACCCTTCCGGACGTCGCGATCACGCCGGTCCACCGCTCCGACGAGTCGGGCACGACCGAGAACTTCACCGAGTACCTCGCCGCGACGGCGGGCGACGCGTGGGGCCACGAGCCGAGCGGCGACTGGCCGACGCAGGGTGGGGAGTCCGCGCAGGGCACGTCCGGCGTCGTGCAGACGGTCCAGGGCGGCGAGGGCACGATCGGCTACGCCGACGCCTCGAAGGCCGGCGACCTCGGCACCGCGAAGATCAAGGTCGGCGAGGAGTGGGTCGCGTACTCGCCCGAGGCCGCGGCGAAGGTCGTCGACGCGTCGCCGCGCGTCGAGGGTCGCCACGACCACGACATCGCGGTCGAGCTCGACCGCACGACGACCGAGGCCGGCGCCTACCCGCTGGTGCTCGTCTCCTACGCCGTCGCGTGCCTGAACTACGAGGACGAGGCGACGGGCGACCTCGTCAAGGCGTTCCTCACGTACATCTCGAGCGAGGAGGGCCAGTCGGCCTCCGCGTCGGCCGCGGGCAACGCGCCGATCTCGGAGGACCTGCGCACGGACGTCCACGCGGCGATCGAGGCCATCACGGTCGGCGCCGCCGGCTGACGACCGCCGGGAACCAGGGGGCGGCGGGGCCTACGAGCCCCGCCGCCCCTGACCCGCGAGATCGCCCGCACCCAGACCTCACGCAGCAGGACCGTATGCACCGGGAGCACGAGTGACCACCACAGCCCCACCCACGACGCCGGGCCCCACGCCGAGCGCGACGCCTCGCGCGGGCACCCCGCGCCGCCGGCCCCGGAACACCGACCGCGGCGTCAACCGCGCGTTCCGCTGGACCGCGACGGGTGCCGGTGGGCTCATCCTCGCCGTCCTCGCGGCGGTCGCGATCTTCCTCGTGCTGCGCGCGTGGCCCGCGCTCACCGCGGGCGGGGACGTCCTCGGCGAGGAGGTGTCCTGGTTCCCCGAGGGTGCCTCGCTCCTGTCCTTCGTGGGTCCGCTGATCTTCGGCACGCTCCTCGCGGCCGCGCTCTCGCTCCTCCTCGCGATGCCGGTCGCGATGGGCATCGCGCTCTTCATCTCGCACTACGCGCCGCGCCGGCTCGCGTCGACCCTGGGGTACGTCGTCGACCTCCTCGCGGCGATCCCCAGCGTCGTGTACGGACTGTGGGGCTCGCTCGTGCTCCCGCCGATCGTGGTGCCGGTGTGGTCGTGGCTCGCCGACACGCTGGGGTGGTTCCCGCTCTTCGCCGGTCCGGCGTCGCCGACCGGCCGCGTCCTGCTCACCGTCGCGCTCGTCCTCGCCGTGATGATCCTGCCGATCATCACCGCCGTGAGCCGCGAGGTGTTCCTCCAGACGCCGAAGCTCCACGAGGAGGCCGCGCTCGCGCTCGGCGCGACCCGCTGGGAGATGATCCGCACCGCGGTGATCCCGTTCGGGCGGTCCGGCGTCATCTCGGCCGCGATGCTCGGCCTCGGCCGCGCGCTCGGCGAGACGATGGCGGTGCTGATGATCCTCTCGCCGGGGCTCCTCTACTCGTTCAAGATCCTGCAGGCCGGCCAGCAGCAGACCATCGCCGCGAACATCGCGGCCGACTTCCCCGAGGCCAACCCGCTCGGGGTGAGCACCCTCATCGCGACGGGTCTCGCGCTGTTCGTCATCACCCTGCTCGTCAACATGGGCGCCCGCGCGATCGTCGCGCGGCGCAAGGACTTCTCGGGAGCCAACTGATGAGCGCCCTCAGCACCAGCCCCGCGCGCGGGGCCTCCGCCCCCGACCCGGAGCGCACCGCGTCGGTGCGCGCGCTCCTGCGCGGCGCGGACGCCGGCCGCCGCCGCAAGGACCGCACGATGACGGTCCTCATGTGGGGCGCGTTCGCCCTCGCGATGGTGCCGCTCGTGTCCGTCGCGTGGACCGTCGTCGTGCACGGCATGGAGCGGTTCGACGTCTACTTCCTCACGCACTCCATGCGCGGCGTGTTCGGCGGCATGGACGCGGGCGGCATCTACCACGCGATCCTCGGCACGCTGCTCATCACGCTCGGCGCCGCGGTGATCTCGGTCCCGATCGGCCTGCTCGCCGCGATCTACCTCGTCGAGTACGGCCGCGGGCCGCTCGCCCGCGCGGTGACGTTCTTCGTCGACGTCATGACGGGCATCCCGTCGATCGTCGCCGGCCTCTTCGCGTACGCGCTCTTCGCGGTGATCTTCGGGCCGGGGGTGCGCATGGGCATCGTCGGCTCGGTCGCGCTGTCCGTCCTCATGATCCCCGTGGTCGTCCGCTCGTGCGAGGAGATGCTCCGGCTCGTCCCCAACGAGCTGCGCGAGGCGGCCTACGCGCTCGGGGTGCCCAAGTGGCTCACCGTCGTGCGCGTCGTGCTGCGGACGTCGATCGCCGGCATCACGACGGGCGTCATGCTCGCCGTCGCGCGCGTCATCGGCGAGACCGCGCCGCTCCTCATCACCGTGGGCGTCGTCGACTCCATCAACGGCAACCTCTTCGAGGGCCGCATGATGACCCTGCCGGTGTACGTGTACCGGCAGTACAGCCAGGGCCTGGTGCCCTGCAGCAACGTCACCGACGTCGTGTGCATCCCCGACATCAACTACGACCGGGCCTGGGCGGCCGCCCTGACGCTGATCCTCATCGTCATGCTGCTCAACCTCGTCGGGCGACTCGTCACCCGCTGGTTCGCCCCCAAGACCCTCCGCTAGAACAGGACAGCTCCGATGGCACAGCGCATCGACGTCAAGGACCTCAACATCTACTACGGCGACTTCCTCGCCGTGCAGGACGTCGGCATGACGATCGACCCCAAGTCCGTCACGGCCTTCATCGGCCCGTCCGGGTGCGGCAAGTCGACGTTCCTGCGGACCCTCAACCGCATGCACGAGGTCATCCCCGGCGCGCGCGTCGAGGGCACGGTCGCCATGGAGGGCGTGGACCTCTACGGGGACGACGTCGACCCGGTCGCCGTCCGTCGCCAGGTGGGCATGGTCTTCCAGCGGCCCAACCCGTTCCCGACGATGTCCATCAAGGAGAACGTCCTCGCCGGGGTGAAGCTCAACAACAAGCGGATCTCGAAGTCCGCGGCGGAGGAGCTGGTCGAGACCTCGCTGCGCGGCGCGAACCTGTGGAACGAGGTGAAGGACCGCCTCGACCGTCCGGGCTCGGGCCTCTCCGGCGGCCAGCAGCAGCGCCTGTGCATCGCGCGCGCCATCGCGGTCAAGCCGCAGGTGCTCCTCATGGACGAGCCCTGCTCGGCGCTCGACCCGATCTCCACGCTCGCGATCGAGGACCTCATCGCCGAGCTCAAGGACGAGTACACCATCGTCATCGTCACGCACAACATGCAGCAGGCGGCACGCGTGAGCGACCGCACGGCGTTCTTCAACATCGCGGGCACCGGCAAGCCGGGGCGCCTCATCGAGATGGACGACACCGCGACGATGTTCTCCTCGCCCACCCAGCAGGCGACGGAGGACTACATCTCCGGCCGCTTCGGGTGACCTGATCCCCACAGGCCGGGCCGACCCGGCCGGACGACGACGGCGCCCCTCCCGGGCCGGGAGGGGCGCCGTCGTGCGCGGGGTGGGAGGGTCAGGACGCCGAGCCCTGGAGCGTGCCCGTGACGTCGGTCCCGTCGGTGTCGAGGACGCACTGGACCACGCGGTCGTCCATCGTGTTCCAGCCGTCCTCGCGCGGGGTGAAGGGCCAGAAGTAGTAGGCGGACTCGTCGTAGGACAGGCCGACGAAGCTCTCGAACTCGCCGAGGCAGAAGTCCTCGGCGCTCGCCTGGAGGGCCTCGTCGCCGGGGTAGTCGCCCTCGGGCAGCTCGGTCTCGGCGTACACCTCGGCGTCGTGCGGCTCGGAGCACGGGACGACGGGCACGGACTCGACGTTCTCGCCGTCGGGCAGCTTCGAGGTGACGATGCAGTCGCCGACCTGGATCGAGAAGACGTCGGCGTCCGACGCCTCGGTCACCTCGCCGCCGGGCTCGTCGCGCTGGGCCTCGGACGGACCGGTGATCTCGTCGAGGATCGCGCCGCAGCCCGACGCGGTCAGGGCGAGGGCGACGGCGCTCACGACGAGGAGGAGCGGCCGACGGGTGGTACGGGACAGGGTCACCTGGGGTTCCTTCGTGGACGTGCCCCGACCACGACGGTCAGGGCGGCACGCGAAGGCTAGCGTCCACCGGTGACACGGCCCGAGCTCATTTCCGGCCCGGGCCGTCCACGTCACGGCAGCAGGTGCGCGTACTCCTCGAGGGTGCCGTCGAGGACGGGCAGCGACATGCCCTGCTCCTCGCCCGAGGTCACGCTGACCGTCACGGGCAGCATGCCGCCCGGGGCCACGTCGACGCGGCCGATCTGCGCGTCGAACCCGTCCTCGGTGCCGAGGTAGACGGTCTCGCCGGCGGCGACGGGGATGGTCACCGGGTCGCCGCCCTCGGGCGTCACGTCGAACTCCACGTCCTCGGTCGAGTCGTTGGCGAACGCCCCGACGAGCGCGCCGGCATCGCCGTCGGCCGCGCTCACGACGAGGAGGTTGAGGCCGCGCAGGTCGTCGGTGAGGTCGACGCGCAGGCCGTCCGACGGCGAGTAGGGGCGGTTCGTCTCGATGGGGGAGCAGGCGGAGGCGACGGCCACGCTCGCGACCACGAGGGGGACGGCCCAGTAGCGTGCGCGGCCGGTCGCTCGGGACGCCGCGCGGGTCGCTGCTCGGGGGGTCGGGATGCGGGTCACGGTGCACTCCAGGGCTGCGAGAGGGGGGACTGGATTCCGCGCCCAGCCTAGTGCGTCGGGCGAGGCCGGGCGGCCGGAACCGGCACCTCGGGAGGGTGGCGTGAGCGGCGTCACGCGAGGTCACGCGCGCGCCGGGAGCGTCGGGCGGCGGTCGGCACGGCCCTCTGGCCCTCCCCACGAAGTTCGTGAGGCGCGCTCACACGGCGCTGACCTGGGAAAACGTCGTCCGGTGCGGCTTGTCAAGGGGCGCAGGGGCTCGGATTTCCGCCCTTCCGCGTGGTAAGGTGGACCACCGCGAAAGGGGACATCTGCAGATGACGTTCACAGTAGGCGAGACCGTTGTCTACCCGCACCACGGAGCCGCACTGATCGAGGAGATCAAGACGCGCACCATCCGCGGAGAGGACAAGATCTACCTCAAGCTCAAGGTCGCGCAGGGCGATCTGACCATCGAAGTCCCAGCCGAGAACGTCGACCTCGTCGGCGTGCGTGACGTCGTCGGCCAGGAGGGTCTCGACCGCGTTTTCGAGGTGCTGCGTGCACCCTACACCGAGGAGCCGACCAACTGGTCGCGTCGGTACAAGGCGAACCTCGAGAAGCTGGCGTCGGGCGACGTGATCAAGGTCGCGGAGGTCGTGCGCGACCTGTCGCGCCGGGACGCCGACCGTGGCCTCTCCGCCGGCGAGAAGCGCATGCTCTCGAAGGCGCGCCAGATCCTCGTCTCGGAGCTCGCGCTGGCCGAGCACACCGAGGAGGAGAAGGCCGAGGCCATCCTCGACGAGGTGCTGGCCTCCTGACGTCCCGGGCCTCGGCCCGAGCGACAGACCCCCGGGGAGGGCGCCGTCCGTGCGGACGGCGCCCTCCCCGTCGTCGTGCCCGGTAGCGTGTGCCCGTGCCGACTCTTGCCGTCCTCACCGCCGCGGGCTCCGGGTCCCGTCTCGGGCTCGACCTGCCCAAGGCGCTCGTCGAGCTCGACGGCCTGCCGCTGGTCGTGCAGGCAGCACGACGACTGTGCGCGTCCGGCGCGGTCGACACGATCGTCGTCACGGCGCCGCCCGGCCTGCGGGAGCACGTCGCGGCGCTGCTCCGGGACGATCCTGCCGTGGACCGTCCCGTGCGCGTCGTCGAGGGCGCAGGGACGCGTCAGGCGTCCGTGGCGGCCGGGCTGCGCGCCGGGCTGGTCGAGGGGCGCGACGGAGAGCCGGTCGACGTCGTGCTCGTCCACGACGCGGCGCGACCGCTCGCGCCTCCCGCGCTGGTCCGCCGCGTCGTCGAGGCGGTGCGGGCGGGTCACGGCGCCGTCGTGCCGGGCCTGCCCGTCACGGACACGATCAAGCGCGTGACGCCCGCGCGCGCGGGCGACCCGTCCCGCGCCGAGCCCGTGGCCGAGACGGTGGACCGGGCGGCCCTGCGCGCGGTGCAGACCCCGCAGGGGTTCGACCGGTCGCTCCTCGTCCGGGCGCACCAGGCCGCGGCCCACCGCGCCGACGACGAGGCGTCCGCCGCGACCGACGACGCAGGGCTCGTCGAGGCCCTGGGCCTTCCCGTGCACGTCGTGCCGGGAGACGCCGCGGCGGCCAAGATCACCACCGCCCACGACCTGCGCGTCGCGGCGCTGACCCTCCGGGAGGACAGATGACGACCCCCGCCGAGCACGCCGACGGCACGCCGCGGCGACCCCTCGTGCACCTGCTCCCGCGCACCGGCGTCGGCGTCGACGTGCACGCGTTCGCCCCCGAGGGCGAGGAGCGGGAGCTGTGGCTCGGTGGGCTGCTCTGGCCGGGTGAGCGCGGCCTCGCCGGGCACTCCGACGCGGACGTCGCCGCGCACGCCGCCGCGGACGCGCTGTTCTCGGCGACCGGGCTCGGTGACCTGGGGTCGAACTTCGGCACGAGCGCGCCCGAGTGGGCGGGGGCGAGCGGGTCGCGCCTGCTCGCCGAGGCTGCGCGCCGGGTGCGGGCCGCCGGGTTCGAGATCGGGAACGTGGCCGTCCAGGTCATCGGCAACCGCCCGCGCCTCGGGCCCCGCCGCGCCGAGGCGGAGGCGGCCCTCGGGGCCGCCGCGGGGGCCCCGGTGACGCTCACGGCCACGACGACCGACGGTCTCGGCCTCACGGGCCGCGGAGAGGGCGTCGCGGCCGTCGCGACGGCGCTCGTCGTCGCCGTCGGGACGCCCGCGTGACCTCAGCCCGCCGGGGCGAGCTGCACGCTCTCGAGGACGGCGCGCGCCTGCGCGGCGCCGTCGGCGTCACCGTCGGCGTACGAGGCCGTGAGGTCGACGACCCAGGCGTCCGGCCCGTCGCCGGTCCGGACCGCCAGGATCTCCTGCGCGACGACCGCCCCGGCCGTCTCGTACGTGCCCGCGACCCGGAAGGCGGGGAGCTCGCCGAGAGTGGTCTGGCCCTGGCCGTCGACGTCCAGGAGCCAGCCGGGGATCGCGCTGACGGACACCGTGGTCGCGGCGCCGGCCTGCTCGAGGGTCGACGCGGACTGCTCTCCTGTCACGACGACGTTCGCCCGGAAGTCCTCCGAGCCCGACCCGCTCGGCGCGCGCAGCACGAACGCCCCGTCGCGGGTGACGCGCTCCCAGCCCGGGGGCGCGGTGACGCGGACGGGGACCTCGGGGACGTCGTACGTGACCGGCTCGTCGCTGTCCCCGGTGTCCGCCGGAGCGCCGCAGCCCGCGAGGGCGAGCGCCGCGGTCACCAGGGTCACGAGGGGCGCAGCGGTCCGGAGGGTGCGGGGGTGGCGCGGTCGGGGCACGGTCGTCCTTCGTCGGGGGGTGGCGCGAGGGGCTCGGCTCGCCATTCTCGCCTCCCGGCGTCCCGGGTGCCAGGCCCACGAGCAGACACTACGATCGCTGAGAGCGCATCGATGTGTTTGACTTTCCCAAGAACGACACATGGGATGAATCGCACATGAACCGAATGTCCGTCGAAGAACGCCGGGCCCAGCTCGTCGACGCGGCGATGACCATCGCCGTCCGCGAGGGCGTCGAGGCCGTCACGATCCGTGGCGTCGCGGCCGAGGCCGGCGTCTCGCTCGGGGTCGTGCACTACTGCTTCGAGGACAAGGACGAGCTCCTCCAGGCGATGGGCAACAGCCTCGCCCTCGTCGCGTCCGAGCCCGTGCGCGCCGCCCTCGACGTCGACGGCGACGTCGTGGAGCTCGCCCACGCCGCGGCCGACGGCCTCTGGAGCGGGCTGACGCCGCGCCGGCACATGCGCCTCCTCACGTTCGAGTTCGCGACGGCGGGCGTGCGCAGCCGCGCGCTGCGGTCCGTCGCGCACACGCACCTGGAGCAGACGTGGGCGATGACCCGCGGCTTCCTCGAGAACGTCGCCGAGCGCGGGAACGTCACCTACGCCATGGACATGGGCTTCCTCTCGCGCATCGTCGCGGGGTACATCGACGGCATCGAGATCGCGTGGCTCGTCGAGCAGGACGACGAGACCGCGGTCCGCAGCTTCCACGCGCTCGCCGAGTACGTGCTGTCGCTCATGGTCCGACCCGACGGCTCGCCGGTGCGCGAGCACGGACCGGAGCCCGTCTCCTGACCGACGGGCCCGCGGGCCGGACGGGCCGCGGTCAGCCGCGCGCGGCCGCTCCCGGCGCGCGCCCGAGCACCTGTTCCGTGTACGCGTTCGCGAACACCCCGTCGGGGTCCGCCGCGTCGCGGACCGCGACGGCGTCGTCGAACCGGGGGTAGAGCTCGCGGAACCGGTCGGCGTGGAGCCCGTGGAGCTTGCCCCAGTGGGGACGCCCGCCGACCTCGGCGACGATGCGCTCGACGGCGTCGAAGTACCGCGCGTGCGGCAGGCGCGCGTACTGGTGCACCGCGACGTACGCGGTCTCGCGCCCGTGCGCCGTGGAGAGCCAGACGTCGTCGGGCGCCGCGAACCGGACCTCGACCGGGAACGGCACGTGCTCGCCGGACCGGTTCAGCCAGCCGTCGATGCTCGACAGGACGTCGACCAGGCGCTCGCTCGGCACGGCGTACTCCATCTCGCGGAACCGGACGCGGCGCGAGGTGACGAAGACCTGGTGCGACGGCGCGACGTAGGTCCGGGGTGCGAGCGCGCGGGCCGAGACGGCGTTGAGCCGCGGCGTGACGCGCGGCACCGCGGTCGCGAGCCGGTTGACGAGCTCGAACGCACCGTTCGACAGCAGCTCCTCGTCGACCCACGTGCGTGCCCGCGCGACCGGCCCGGGGCCGGTGGTCCGCAGCCGCTCGAGCTCCACGGCCTCGTCGTCGGGGGAGAGCCGGTTGTTGCGCTTGGTCAGCGCCCGGCGCGTGTGGGGGAACCAGTAGAACTCGAAGTGGTCGTTCCCCCCGACGAGGCCGTCGGGGTCGTCCGGCGTGCCGAGGCCCTCCAGCACGCGGTCCAGCGGCCACGGCTCCTCCTGCGCGCGGAGCAGGAACGCCGTCACGACCTCGAGCGTCACCGCGGACAGGACGCCCGTGACGCCGAGCCCCAGGCGGCTCACCTCGAAGAGGTCGGGGTCCTGCGTCGCCGAGGCCTCCCGGACCTCTCCGTCCGCCCCGACGACGCGGACGCCGCGCACCTGGGTCGCGAGACCGCCGAGCCCCGCTCCGGTCCCGTGCGTGCCCGTCGAGATCGCGCCGGCGATCGACTGCCGGTCGATGTCGCCGAGGTTGCGCATCGCGAGACCCGCGGCCGCGAGGGCCTCGTTGAGCCGGTGCAGGCGGATGCCCGCCCCGACGGTCACGAGGATCGCGTCGGCGTCGGCCTCCCCGCGTACGCCCGTGCCGCGGGTGATGCGCTCGACGAGCCCGATGCGGTCGAGGTCGAGCAGGAGCCCGTCCGTGACGGCCGCGGGGGTGAACGAGTGGCCTGCGCCGACGGCGCGCACCGGCATCCCGTCGGCGGCCGCCCGGGCGACGAGCTCGCCCAGCTCCGCCTCGTCGCGCGGGGAGGCCCGACGGCGCGGGGTCGCAGAGGCCGTGCGGGCCCAGTTGGTCCAGGAGAGGGCGTCGTCGCTGCTCACAGGTCGTACTGTCTCACGCTCCCCGCGTGGCGTACGTTCTCCCCATGACGACCGACGCGGCACCCGGGCCGGACGCGGGGACGAGGACAGGGACGGCCGACCCTGCCGGGGACGAGCGCGGCGCGACGCCGTCGTTGCTCGCCCGGCTGACGCGTGCGACCGCGGACCTCGACGGGCCGCTCGCCGTCGTCGACCTCGACCGGTTCGACGCCAACGCCGACGAGCTCCTCGCACGTGCCGGGGGCGTCCCCGTGCGCGTCGCGTCGAAGTCGGTGCGCGTGCGCTCGCTCGTGACGCGGGCGGCCGAGCGCGGCTTCCAGGGCGTCATGGCGTTCTCGGTGCGCGAGGCGCTGTGGCTCGTCGACGCGGGTGTGCGTGACGTCCTCGTCGGCTACCCGTCCGTGGACCGCGGCGCGCTCGCCGCCCTCGCGCGGCACGAGGCCGGGCGGCGCGAGATCACGCTCATGGTCGACGACCCGGCGCACCTCGAGCTCGTGCGGCACGCGCTCGCCGAGGTGGGGACGGGTGACGCGCCGCCCGTACGGGTGTGCCTCGACGTGGACGCCTCGCTGCGGGTCGGTCTCGGGCTCGTGACGGTCCACCTCGGCACGCGCCGCTCGCCGCTGCACGACCCCCCGGACGTCGCGTCGCTCGCCGCCCGGGTGGTCTCGACGCCCGGGCTCGCGCTGCGCGGCCTGATGTTCTACGAGGCGCAGGTCGCCGGCATGCCCGACTCGAGCCTCGCCGTCCGCGCGGTCAAGCGGCTCTCGGTGCTCGAGCTGGGCGAGCGCCGCGGCGAGGTCGTCGCCGCGGTGCGCGACGTCGTCGGGCGCGACCTCGAGCTCGTGAACTCCGGCGGCACCGGCTCGCTCGAGACGTCGTCCGCGGACGCCGTCGTCACCGAGGTCACCGCCGGGTCCGGGCTCTACGTGCCCGGGCTGTTCGACGAGTACCGCTCCTTCCGCCCGCGCCCCTCGGCGTTCTTCGGCCTCGACGTGGTGCGGGTCCCCGCCCCCGGCTGGGCGACGGCGTTCGGCGGCGGCTACGTCGCGTCCGGGCCCGCGTCGCGCAGCCGCCTGCCGCGTGTCGCGACGCCCGGGTGGTCGCTCACGGGCCGCGAGGGCGCGGGCGAGGTCCAGACGCCGCTGCACCGGAACCGGGGTGCCGTCGGCGCCCCCGACCTCGGCGTCGGCGACCGCGTCTGGTTCCGCCACGGGAAGGCCGGCGAGGCGATGGAGCGGTTCGACCGCGTGCACCTCGTGCGCGGGGACGAGGTGGTCGACGTCGTGCCCACGTACCGCGGCGAGGGCAAGAGCTTCGGCTGACCGGGCGGGTCGTGGCCGAACCGGGATCGGCCGTGAGACCTGCCCGTGCCGCTTCGGCCGTGGTGGTACGTCCCCGGTACCCTTGCGGACGTGACTCTTCGCCTGTTCGACACCGCCACGCGGGACGTGCGCGACTTCGTGCCCCTGACTCCGGGCGAGGTCGGCATCTACCTGTGTGGCGCGACCGTCCAGGCGGCCCCCCACATCGGTCACATGCGCTCGGCCGTCGCGTTCGACGTGCTCGTGCGCTGGCTGCGGCGCGGTGGCTCCCGCGTGACGCTCATCCGCAACGTCACCGACATCGACGACAAGATCCTCGTGAAGTCCGCCGACGCCGGCGAGCCGTGGTGGGCCTGGGCTGCGACGTACGAGCGCGCGTTCACCGCCGCGTACGACGCGCTCGGCGTCCTGCCGCCCACGTACGAGCCGCGCGCGACGGGCCACGTCCCGGACATGGTCGAGCTCATGGAGCGGCTCGTGGAGCGCGGGCACGCGTACACGACCGGTCCCGGCGACGTGTGGTTCGACGTGCGCTCGTGGTCCGAGTACGGCTCGCTGACCAACCAGCGGCTCGAGGACCTCAACCCCGTGCCCGACGACGTCCCCGCGGACGCGGAGGAGGCCGCCGCGAAGCGGGACCCTCGCGACTTCGCGCTCTGGAAGGCGCCCAAGGACGGCGAGCCGGAGACCGCGTCGTGGCCCACGCCGTTCGGCCGCGGGCGCCCCGGCTGGCACCTGGAGTGCTCCGCGATGGCGCGCCGGTACCTGGGCGACACGTTCGACATCCACGGCGGCGGGCTCGACCTGCGCTTCCCGCACCACGAGAACGAGCAGGCGCAGTCGCGCGCCGCGGGCTACGGGTTCGCGCAGCACTGGCTCCACAGCGCGTGGGTCACGCAGGGCGGCGCCAAGATGAGCAAGTCGCTCGGCAACGGTCTGCTCGTGCGCGAGGTCCTCGCGACCACGAGCCCGGCCGTGCTGCGCTACGCGCTCGGGTCCGTGCAGTACCGCTCGATGCTCGAGTGGACGCCCGCGACCGTCACCGAGGCCGAGGCCACGTGGGAGCGGCTCGCCGGGTTCGTCGAGCGCGCGGCGGAGCGGGTCGGTGACGTGGGCGACGTGACCGAGGCCGAGCTCCCGACCGCGTTCACCGCGGCGATGGACGACGACCTCAACGTCCCGGCGGCGCTCGCCGTCGTGCACGAGCACCTGCGGGCGGGCAACGCGGCGCTCGCCGACCGCACGACGGCCGCGGACGCCGTCGCGCGCCACCACCTCGTCGCGGTGCGGGCCATGCTCGACGTCCTCGGCCTCGACCCGGGCGACGCGCAGTGGGCCGACCGCGGCGACTCGCGCTACGCCTCGGTGCTCGACGCCGTCGTCGGTGCGGAGCTCGCGGCCCGCGCCGAGGCTCGCGCGGCGCGCGACTTCGCGACCGCCGACGCGATCCGTGACCGGCTCGCCGCGGCGGGCGTCGCGGTCGAGGACTCGGCCGACGGCGCCCGCTGGACCCTCGCCTGATGTTCGTCTCCGCGAGGTAGCGGCCCGGTGCGAGGGAGGGGCGTGGTCGTGACCATGCCGCTACTTCGGTGGACCACGGCTCTCCCTCGGCGCGGCGTCTGAGGGACACTGGACCCGGTGGCGCACCCACGCCCGCTCGCACGACCGACCGACCTGACCGACCGGACCGGTGCCGATCCACCTGACCGACACCGACCGACACCGACCGACACCGACCGACCTGACCACGACACGACGGGTACACCCATGGCTGGCAACTCACAACGACGCGGCGCGACCCGCAAGCCCGGCAGCAAGAAGGGCGCGACCGTCGGCTCCGGCGGGCAGCGCCGCAAGGGCCTCGAGGGCCGCGGGCCGACCCCGAAGGCCGAGGACCGCGTCTACCACGCGGCGCACAAGCGCAAGGTCGCGGACGAGAAGCGCGCCACGACACCGACCGGCCGCGGGGGCGCCACGCGGGGAGCCCCCGCCAAGGGCAGCGCCTCGCGCGGTGGCGGGCCGAAGGGTCGCGGCTCGGTGCAGGAGGTCGTCGCGGGTCGCAACTCCGTGCTCGAGGCGCTGCGGGCGCGCATCCCCGTCGAGGTCGTCTACCTCGCCTCGCGCCTCGATGCCGACGACCGCACGCGCGAGATCGTCGACATCGTCGCGGGTCGCGGCTACGACCTCCTCGAGGTCGGCAAGCCGGAGCTCGACCGCCTCACCGACGGCGCCGTGCACCAGGGCGTCGCGATCAAGGTGCCGCCGTACGAGTACGCCGACGTCGACGACCTGCTCGACGCGGCCGAGGCGACGGGTCGGCCGCCGCTGATCGTCGCGCTCGACGGCGTGACCGACCCGCGCAACCTCGGCGCCGTGCTGCGCTCGGCGGGCGCGTTCGGGGCGCACGGCGTGCTCGTCCCTGAGCGTCGCGCCGCGGGCGTCACGGCGTCCGCGTGGAAGGTCTCGGCCGGCGCCGCCGCCCGGGTGCCCGTCGCACGGGCGACCAACCTGGTCCGCGCCCTCGGCGAGCTGAAGAAGGCGGGCTGCTTCGTCGTCGGGCTCGACGCCGGCGGGGAGACCGCGATCGGCGACCTCCAGCTCGCGACCGAGCCGCTCGTCGTCGTCGCCGGGTCCGAGGGCAAGGGGCTCTCCCGCCTCGTGCGCGAGGCGTGCGACGTCGTCGCGTCCATCCCGATCGGCTCCGACACCGAGTCGCTCAACGCCGCCGTCGCGACGGGCATCTCGCTCTACGAGGTCGCGCGCCTGCGCCGCGAGGCCTGACGCCCCACGACCTGTCAGCGCCCCACCGGTCTCCGGACCCGTGGGGCGTTGACGACTCGTCGGGTGCTAGCCGTAGTACTCGGGGTCCTTCTCGCCCGGCGCGAGGCCGAGGATCGCCTTCTCGTCCGGGCGGTGGCGCAGCACGTTCTCGACGTAGGACTGCGTCGCCTCCGCCATGGGGACGTCGCGGCGGGCGCGCTCGGAGATGAACCAGCGGTGGTCGAGGATCTCGTGGAAGAGCTGCGCCGGCTCGAGCTTGCGGCGCAGGTTGCGCGGGACGGCCTGGATCGTCGGCTCGAAGACCCCGCTCAACCAGTCGTGGGCGACGAACTCCTCGTCGTCGTTCTGCCGTTCCGCCGCCGCACGGAACGAGTCGAGGTCGTTGAGCAGGCGGCGCGCCTGGTTCTCCTGGACGTCGAGGCCGGTGAGGCGCAGCAGGCGCCGCGAGTGGTGCCCCGCGTCGACGACCTTGGGCTGGATCTGCACGGTCGTGCCGTCGATGTCGGTCGTGATCGCGAGCTCGTCGACGTCGAAGCCGAGGTTGTTGAGGTGCTCGATGCGGGCCGCGACGCGCCACCGCTCGTTCGCGTCGAACGACTCGGACGTCGTCAGTGCGGCCCACAGCTCCTCGTAGCGCGCGACGAGCGCGTCCCCGATCGCGACCTCGTCCACGTCCTCGTCGAGCAGCTCGCCCGCGGTGAGGTCCATGAGCTCGCCGATGATGTTGGTGCGCGCGAGGTCGACGTCGTACGAGCGCTGGCCGGGGGAGAGCTCGCGGTGCAGGTCGCCCGTCTCCGCGTCCACGAGGAACGCCGCGAACGTCTCGGCGTCGCGCCGGAACAGCGTGTTCGACAGCGACACGTCGCCCCAGTAGAAGCCGACGAGGTGCAGGCGCACGAGCAGCACGGCGAGCGCGTCGATGAGGCGCGTCGCCGTGTCCGGGCGCAGCGACTGGCTGAACAGCGCGCGGTACGGGAGCGAGAACTGCAGGTGCTCCGTGATGAGCACGGCCTCCAGCCGCTCGCCGTTGGCGTCCTGGCGCCCGGTGATGACACCCACCGGGACGACGCTCGGCACCTCGAGCCGGCGGAGCTGGCGCAGCAGCTCGTACTCGCGGTACGCGACCGTCTCACCGATCTCCTTGATGGCGATGACGCGCCCCGAGAGGCGGACGAACCGCACGATGTGCCGGGAGATGCCGCGCGGCAGCGCCGCGAGGGTCTCGGCCGGCCATTCCTCGAGCGGGATGTCCCAGGGTAGGTCGAGGAGAGCCGGGTCGGGGGCCGACGCGGTGATCTGCAGGTTGTGCACCGTCACGGGGTCCATTGTCCACGCTCCGCGTCCCGCGCCCGACGGGGTGCGTCCCCGCACCTCGGAGACGACGTCGGCGCCCGCCGGCCTCAGGTCGAGGCCGGCGGGCGCCGGGTCAGGGTCGGGGCGGCCCCGGGTGCGGGCGCGAGGGCCACGCACCCGGGGAGCCGTCAGGAGCAGTCGAGCGCGTCGTGCTCGACGTCGATGGTCGAGGTGACGTCCTCGCCGTCGATCGTCGCGGCGCCCGTGACGGTCACCGAGCCGCTCGAGACCGAGGCCGAGCGCACCGCGAACGACTGGTACGCGTTCTTGCCCGGGGCGACGTCGGCGAACTCGCGGGTGCCGTAGGCGGTCGTGAGGGTCACGTCGACCGGTGAGTCCTCGCCGTTCGCAGCGCGGACGGCGAGGTACGCCTGGCCGGCGAGGCACCGGGCCTGCACCTCGACGTCGAGGTCGAGCTGCCCGCTGGGCGTGCCGTAGACCTCGAGCTCGTAGAGCGAGAAGCCCCACTGCGTCGCGCGCTCGGTGAGGTAGAGACGCACGTACCGGCCCGTGGCGGCGACGTCCAGCTCGTCGTACCCACCGTCACCGTCGGTGACGGTGTGCACCGTCGTCCAGGTCTCGCCGTCGGGCGAGGTCTGGACCTCGTACCCCGACCCGTACGCGGTCTCCCAGTCGATCACGACCTGGCTGAGGTCGTAGCTCGCGCCGAGGTCCACCGCGATCCACTCCGGGTCGTTCCACGCGCTGCTCCAGCGGGTGCCGGCGTTGCCGTCGACCGCCATCTCGGGCTCGTGACCGGCCTCGTCGATGCTGGAGGCCGTCACCGGACGGCCCAGGGCGAGCGACTCGTCGCCCTCGTTCCCGCCCCCGCCGTCGGACTCGAAGCAGCGGAGGTACCGGTAGGACTGCGCGGACGTCTCGAACGACGGCGCCCAGTCCCACTCGTAGGTGTAGTACTGCACGTACGGCTCGGCCGCGGCGATGATCGCCGGGAGGTCGAGGTCGCCCCTGCCGAGGGCGACCTGCCGCATGTCGCCGGGCGCGTCGACGTTCACGGCGTCCTTGATGTGCAGCAGCTCGATGCGGTCCCCGTGCTCCTCGATCCACGCGGGGACGTCGAGGCCGGCGTCGGCGGCCCAGCCGACGTCGAGCTCGAACGTGACGTAGCGCGGGTCGGTGTTCTCCTCGATGACCTCCCAGGCGCTGACCATCTCGCCGGTGACCGGGTCGGGGTACCGCGTGGTGAACTCGCTCTGGTGGTTGTGCAGGACGATCTTGTTCGCGCCGTTCTCGTGCGCGTACTGGCCGAGCTGGTTCACGTACTGGGCGGTCGCGACCGCCTCCGCGTAGGTGCCGTAGCCCCCTGCCATCCCGCCGGTCCCGATGTAGTCCTGGCCCAGCGCGACGGCGTACGCGACGGTCTGGGGCCACGAGCCCCAGTCCGTGCTGCCGTGGCTGGACGACACCGCGAGGCCGTGCTTGTCGAGGATCGCCTGGTACTCCTCGACCGGCATCGAGTAGGGCTGGTTGTACGGCTCCACGTTGGTGAACCCGGCGTTGGCCACCTCGCCCAGCACGCGGTCGATCGTCTCGGCGGACGGTGTCCCTGAGCCGCCGAGCTCACCCACGTGCGTGTAGAGCTGGATGGAGATCTTGGAGTCGGGGAGCCCGTCGTCCGGGCCGCACGTCTCGGCCGCGGCGAGGGTGGTCGGTGGGCTGGTCTCGGCTGACGAGGCCGCGACGGCGGGGGCCGCGGCGAACGTCCCCGCGACGAGCGCGCCGCCCGTCAGGGCCGCGCCGAGGCGTCGCGCGCGGGACGAATGGTGCGAGATCTGCATGAGGCTCCAATTGACAGCGTTGTCGATTTGGCTGACGAACATGCGACTTCTGATGTCACGTGTGCAAAAGTAGTCTCGTGGTCGACCATGACACTGTCAAGGGCGAGCCGCGCCACCCGTGACCAGCACCGCCCTCGCGGAACGCTCCACCCGGGAGACGACGAAGGGCGGGCCCTCCCGACCGGGAGGACCCGCCCTGCGGTGCGTGACGGTGTCAGCTGATGCGCAGACCCGACGCCGCACCGAAGACGTGCGAGTGACCCGGGCGGATCGTCACGTAGATGCGCTCGCCCTTGGCCGGGACGTTGCGCGGGTCGACGCGGACGATGACCTGGTTGTCGCCGGCGCCCGAGTGGACGTCGGCCTGCGCGGCCAGGTCGCCCTTGAGGGTGCCGTAGACGAACGCGTCGGAGCCGAGCTCCTCGACGATGTTCACCTCGACCGGGAACGCGGCCTCGTTCGCCTGCGACACGACGTCGAGCGACTCGGGGCGGAAGCCGATGGTGACCTTGCCGTTGTCCGCCTCGGTGATCTTCGCGGCCGTCTCGCGCTCGAGCGAGATGCGGGCCGGGCCCACCTCGGCGACGCCGTTCTTGACCACGAACGTGCCGATGTTCATCGCGGGCGAGCCGATGAAGCCCGCGACGAAGACGTTGGCCGGGGTGTCGTACATCTCGCGCGGCGTGCCGACCTGCTGGAGCAGGCCGTCCTTGAGGACCGCGATGCGGTCACCCATGGTGAGGGCCTCGGTCTGGTCGTGCGTGACGTAGACGGTCGTGACGCCGAGGCGGCGCTGGAGCGACGCGATCTGCGTACGGGTCTGGACGCGGAGCTTGGCGTCGAGGTTCGACAGCGGCTCGTCCATGAGGAACACCTGCGGCTGGCGGACGATCGCGCGGCCCATGGCGACACGCTGACGCTGACCACCGGAGAGCGCCTTCGGCTTGCGGTCGAGGTACTCGGTGAGGTCGAGGATCTTCGCGGCCTCCTCGACGCGCTGGCGGATCTCCGCCTTCGGCGTGCCGGCGATCTTCAGCGCGAAGCCCATGTTGTCCGCGACGGACATGTGCGGGTACAGCGCGTAGTTCTGGAACACCATCGCGATGTCGCGGTCCTTCGGCTGGACGTCCGTGACGTCGCGGTCGCCGATGTAGATGTGACCGCCGTTGACGTCCTCGAGGCCCGCGAGCATGCGGAGCGAGGTCGACTTGCCACAGCCCGAGGGGCCGACGAGGACGAGGAACTCGCCGTCCTCGATGTGCAGGTTGAGCTGGTCCACCGCGGGGCGCTCGGTCCCGGGGTAGACGCGGGTTGCGTGGTCGTAGGTGACCGTAGCCATGACTGGTACATCCCTCCACCGGCAGGTACGTGCCGGACGATCCGTTGTGCAGTGACGTGCCACGTCGACGTAGCTGTTCGCGATGGCGGACGAGCGTGTCTTCGACGACACAGAAGAAGTCGGACCCCCTCTAGCCCGAGCAGGGGACCCGACGTCATCGTGGACCCGATACTACTCCCGGTCCTGAGTGCTTCGTCACAGAGCCGGTCACGATCGGGTAGCGGTTTCGTGGCGGTAGGGCGCTGTGCCCGTTCAGCTGACCGGGCGCTCCAGCAGGTCGGCGAGCAGGTCGAGCGCCGCGGCCAGCGCGTCCGCGTCCGGCACCCGCTGCGCGGCGAGCGTCGTGCCGTCGCCCACCTTGACCCCGAGGTCGCCCGGGCCGAGCACGGCGAACGCGGTCTCGTCCGTCGTGTCGTCCCCGGCGTACAGCACGCGCGTCCGCGCGGCCGGGAGGCCTGCGTCGTGCCCGACGACGTCACGCAGCCGGTCGACCGCCTCGCCCTTCGAGGTCTCGACGACGGCGACCTCGACCACGTCCTTGCCGTGCATCGCGTGCAGCCCGAGGCGCTCGGCGACCGCGTCCGCCGCCTCCTCGGCGGCGCGCGTGTCCGCCGCGGACGCGAGCCGCGTGTGCAGGACGGCGGCGCTCGGCTTCTCCTGGACCCAGGCTCCCTCGCGCCCCGCCACGGCGTCCGCGAGCCCCGCGCGCAGCGCGTCGAGCCGGTCCGCCTGGTCCTCGGTCAGCTCCAGGGGGACGGCCTCGAGCCCGGCGGGCGTGACGACGCCCGTCTCGGCGCCGTGGCTGCCCACGAGGAACGTCCCGACGGGGGGCAGGCTGCGCTCCGCCAGGTCCGCGAGGTGGCGCCCGGAGACCAGGGCGAGGCGCGTCGTCGTCCCGGTGCACGCGGCCCCGAGGCGGTCGACGGCCGCCCGCGCGGCGGGCGCCATGCGCGCCGCGTGCGGGTCGTCGACGAGCGGCGCGAGCGTCCCGTCGAAGTCCAGCGCGACGAGCCGCGGGTGCGGGGCGTCGGCGCCGTCCGCCGCGAACGCCCGGACGGCGTCGGCGACGGGCCCGGGCAGGCTCCCCGGCAGCTGGGCGCCGCCGTCGGGCCGGGTCACGCGCCGACCTCCGCACCGGCGTCGGCCTGCGCCCCGTCCTGGCGCGCGTCGCCCGGCCGGCGGTGCGGCACGCGCGACGGCATGGCCGTGAGGACGCCGAGGAACGACTCCGACCACTTCGCGACGTCGTCGTTGAGGACCTTGCGGCGCAGACGGCGCATGCGCTTGCGCTGCTCGCGGTGGTCCATGTGCGCGGCCGCCACGATGATGTCCTTCATCCCGTCGATGTCGTGCGGGTTGACGAGCAGCGCACCGGACGAGAGCTCGTCCGCGGCGCCCGTGAACTCCGAGAGCACGAGCACCCCGCGGTCGTCGGAACGGGCGGCGACGTACTCCTTCGCGACGAGGTTCATGCCGTCGCGCAGTGCGGTGACGAGCATGACGTCCGCCGCCAGGTACAGCGCGGCCATCTCCTCGGCCGGGTAGGAGTGGTGGAGGTAGTGGATCGCGGCGTGCCCGATCTCGGCGTACTCGCCGTTGATCCGACCGACCAGCCCCTCGACGTGCTCGCGCAGCTCCTGGTAGGCGTCCACGTTCTCGCGGCTCGGGCTCGCGACCTGCACGAGGGTCGCGTGCTCGACGTCGAGTCGCCCGTCCTGCAGGAGCTCGCCGTACGCCTTGATGCGGTGCCGGATGCCCTTGGTGTAGTCCAGGCGGTCGACGCCGAGCATCATGATGTCCGGGTCGCCCAGGTCGGCGCGGATCTCGCGCGAGCGCTGCTGCACCTCGGGCGAGCGCGCGAGCTCGTCGAAGCGGCGCGAGTCGATCGAGATGGGGAACGCCGCGGCGCGCACGTGGCGGTCGCGACCGTCCTCGCCGGGGACCGTGATGATGGGGCCGCGCGTCGTGTGCGCGCGCAGGCGGCGCACGGCGCGGATGAAGTTCGCGGCGTCGCCCGCGCGCTGGAAGCCCACGAGGTCCGCGCCCAGGAGGCCGTCGAGCACCTGCCGGCGCCAGGGGAGCTGCTGGAACAGCTCGAGGGGCGGGAACGGGATGTGGTTGAAGAACCCGATCCGCACGTCCGGGCGCTGGGCGCGGATCATCTGCGGCACGAGCTGGAGCTGGTAGTCGTGCACCCACACGACGCCGCCCGGCGAGACCTGCGCGACCGCGGCGTCGGCGAAGCGCTGGTTGACGCGTCGGTACGCCTCCCACCACGTGCGGTGGTACGTGGGCGGCGAGATGACGTCGTGGTAGAGCGGCCAGAGCGTGTCGTTGGAGAAGCCTTCGTAGTAGCGCTCGATCTCGTCCGCGGAGAGGGTGACGGGCACGAGGCGCATGTCGTCCGCGTCGAACGGCTCGCTCGCGAGGTCGGGGGCGCCGGACCAGCCGACCCACGCGCCGTCGGACGCCTGCATGACGGGCTCGAGAGCCGTGACGAGGCCGCCGGGCGAGCGGTTCCACTCGACGTCGCCGCCGGGTCCGACCGTGAAGTCCACGGGCAGCCGGTTGGCCACCACGACGAGATCGAATCCGTCTTTGCCTGTCAATGGAGTTCTCCTTGAGCTTCGATGGATCGCGCCTGGGCAGCCCAGGGTAGTCGTCCCGCCCGCCGCGCGGACGGGACGTCCGTCCCGGGCCGACCCGCCCACCGGGCCCGCAGCGCCCCGCCGGAACGCCCGTCCGGAAGGCGACGACCGGCCCGCTGCCGCTACCTTGTCACCATGGAGGAGCCCACGCAGCGCGTCGACGCGCGGACCGCCCCCGGCGGGCCGGCGCGCGGCCCCGCGCCGGGCAGCGAGGTCGGGGGCTACCTCATCGGCGCGCGGCTCGGCTCGGGGGCCATGGGCACCGTCCACAGCGCCCACGACGGCGGCGGGAACCTCGTCGCGATCAAGCTCCTCCACGCGCACGTCGACCTCGACGCCGCGGCCCAGGGGCGCGAGCGGCTCCGGCGCGAGGCGCTCGCCCTCCAGCGCCTGCGGCACCCCGCCGTCGCGCAGATCCTCGACGTCGAGCTCGACGGCCCCGACGCGTTCAT
The DNA here is from genome assembly GCF_025818875.1 of Cellulosimicrobium sp. SH8. Lineage (NCBI taxonomy): Bacteria > Bacillati > Actinomycetota > Actinomycetes > Micrococcales > Promicromonosporaceae > Cellulosimicrobium > Cellulosimicrobium sp. SH8. The sequence goes on from NZ_JAMXMH010000011.1 coordinate 62,854, forward strand.
CGTCACCGAGCTCGTCGACGGCCCGACCCTCGAGGACGAGGTCGCCGAGGGCGGCCCGCTCGACGCGTGGGACCTCTACGAGCTGGCCGACCAGCTCGCCGCCGCGCTCGAGTCCGTGCACGCGGCGGGCGTCGTGCACCGTGACCTCAAGCCGAGCAACGTCATGGTCTCCTCGCGCGGCCCCGTGCTCATCGACTTCGGGATCGCGCAGGGCCTCGAGGACGCGCGCGTCACGTCCACCGGGCTCGTCATGGGGACGCCGGGCTACCTCGCGCCCGAGCTGCTCGAGGGCGCCGCCCCGAGCGTCGGGAGCGACTGGTGGGGTTGGGCCGCGCTCCTCGCCTACGCCGCGACGGGCCGGGCCCCGTTCGGGGTGCGGCCGACCGACGTCGTCCTGGCCCGTGCCCGCAGCGGGCGGCCCGACCTCGCCGGCCTCGGGCCCGTCACGGCGCGCGTGCTCGCCGGGGCCCTGCACGCCGACCCCGCGCAGCGGCTCGGCCCGACCGAGGTCGTCGCCGCGCTGCGGCACGCGGCCGACACGGGCGACGCCGCCCCCGCGACCCAGGTCGTCGGCCCGCCGACGGGCCCCACGCAGGTCGTGCCGCCCGTCGCGGTCGTGCCGGGAGGCACGGGCGCGCAGGCCTGGGCGGGCCACGCGCAGGTCGTGCCGCCGCCCCTGCCCACGTCGCAGTCCCAGGTCAACGACGGCCGCACCATGGCCGTCCCCGCGGGGCACGACCTCATGGACGACCTCGGGGCGCCGCCCGTGGGGGAGGACGGCGAACCGCTCTACGTGCGGCCCGCGCCCGCCGCGCGCCGCACCGCGCTGCTCCTCCTCGCGGCCCCGCTCGTCCTGCTCGGCATGCTCCACCCGGGCGTCGCGTTCGTGGTGCTCTCCGTGCTCGTCGTCCTCGCGCGGATCGTCGGCGTGACCACCGAGTCCCTCCACGCACGCCGCGAGCGGCGCGGGGTCTCGCCCCGAGACACCGTGCGGGCCGTCGCGGCGTCGCCCTGGTACGTCGTGCGCGCCGCCGTCGGGGCGCTCCCGTCGCTGCTCGTCGCGGCGTGCGCCGGCGTGCTCGTCGTCGTGGCCGGGTGGTGGCTCCTGGAGTCCGACCGCTGGGTCGTCGTCGAGGGCGCGGACGGCGGGAACTCGCCGGTCGTCACGACCGTGATCCTGGGCCTCGCGTCGCTCGCGGCCGTCGTGCTCGCGTGGGCCGGGCCGCTGACCCACCTCACGCGCTACGGGACGCGGACCGCGCTCGCGCGGCTCGCCCCGGGCCGGACCGGGACCCTCGTGCTCGCGGGCGTCGGGCTCGCCCTCACGGTCCTGTGCGTCGTCCTCCTCGCGGGCGACCCCGAGGTCACGTGGTGGCCCTTCCCCGGGCCCCCGTCGCTGCGCTGAGCGTGACGCCCGGCTCCGGCGACCGGCTCGTGGACCTGTCCCGGGGGCGTTCCCAGCCCGCTACCAGCACGCATGCGTAGGATGGGCGCCGTGCTCCGGACGACGGTGCCGCGCGCGTGGTCGCGCGGCGTGACGCGCACGTCCGTCGTGCCCGTGACCGGCCGCCTCCTCGGCCCCGCTCTCCTGCTCCTCACGCTTCTCGCCGCCCTGGTGACGCAGCTCGCCGACCGCGGGTACGCCGTCGTGCACCAGTGCGTCACGGTGCCGGGCGCGTGGGGCGTCGCGGGGATGCACCTCGCGCTCGTCCACGAGACCCCCGACTGCCCGTCCGGCACCGCGCTCGGGGGCGACCCCGCCGCCATGGTCACCGTGGTGGGCGTGCTCGCGCTCCCCGTGGTGGTCGCGCACGCGGTGGCCGCGGCCGTCGCGTGGGGCGTGTCGGCGTGGGCGCGGCGCGCCCACGACCGCTCCCGGGCGGTCGTGACCGGCGCGGCGCGGGCGCTGCGGACGGTCCTGCGGGGCGCGGGCCGCCCGGTGGGCGCGCTCGTCGCGGGTGCCCGGCGGGTCGTCCGCCCGGTGCCCGACGCCGTCCCCGCCGCACTGCACCACCTCGCGGACGCGGTGGTGCGCACGCGGCGCGGGCCGCCGCGGCTCGCGCTCGTCTGACGACGTCGTCGGACGCACGGACCCGCGCGACCCCTGTCGGCGCGCACCCCGACACATCCCCAGCTCTCGGAACTCCCTCGGAGGACGACCATGCCCAGCAACGAAGCCCAGACCAAGGCCCAGCGCCGCGAGGCCGCGCGCGCGGAGGCCCTCGCGCTGCGCGAGGCGCAGGCCAAGCGCGACAAGCGGAACCGCCTCATCACGATCGGAGCGCTCGTCGCGGGCGTCCTCGTCCTCGTCGGCGTGTTCCTCGCCGTGTGGATCCCGGCCATGAAGGACCAGAACAAGACGGTCGACGCCGTCGCGGCGGGCAACCTCGCCGACGTGACCGGCCCGTCCACCGCGCGCGACGACGGCGGCATCCCCATGGGCGTCGACGGCGCCGCGGGGACGGAGAGCGACGGCGCGGTCGAGGTCGGCGTGTACCTCGACTACATGTGCCCCATCTGCGGCCAGTTCGAGGAGACGAACGGCCCGACGCTCGACCAGCTCCGCGAGGCGGGCGACGTCACCGTCGTGCTGCACCCCGTCGCGATCCTCGACCGCATGGCGAACGCCCAGCAGTTCTCGACCCGCTCCGCGGCGGCCGCGGCCTGGGTCGCGGACCGTGCGCCGGAGCAGATGAACGCGTTCAACGCGATCATGTTCCAGAACCAGCCCGAGGAGAACAAGGAGACGCTCACCGACGAGCAGATCGCGGACCTGGCCGAGCAGGCGGGCGTCCCGGCCGACGTCGCCGCGGGCATCGCCGACGGGACCGCGGTCGAGACGTTCGGCGACTGGGCCGCCACCGCGACGAGCCTCGTCACCCAGGACGAGGCGCTCGCGAACCCGCAGTCGGGCGGCTTCGGGACGCCGACGATCACGATCGACGGCGAGCGCTGGGACGGCAACTGGAGCGACCCGAACGCTCTCTCCGCCGCCGTCACGGCCGCGCAGGGCTGACCTCGCGGGCCGGCGCCGCGCGCGGCGTCGGCCCCGGTCCCTGGCCGTCGGGCGAGCAGGTAGTCTGTTCGCTCGCCCGGCAGCCCGGGCACGCCGCCTTAGCTCAGCTGGTAGAGCACTCGCCTTGTAAGCGAAAGGTCGTCGGTTCGAACCCGACAGGCGGCTCCACCACGACGCCCCCGGCTCCGCGAGGAGCCGGGGGCGTCGTCGTGTCGGCGCGCAGCGTGAGATCGGCAGCCTCTGCCGGGATCGGCAGCCTCGGCCGCCGACCTCGGCAGGAGCTGCCGACCTCGTCCGCGCTCAGCGGTCGGCGAGCGGGACGGGGAGGAGCTCCGGCGCCTTGGGAAGGCGTCCGTCGCCTGACGACGTCCCGCGGATCCGGCGCTGGGCCCACGGCACGACGTGCGTCCGCACCCATTGCGCGTTCTGCCGTGCCCGGTCCAGCGCCGGGAGCGGCGGCAGGGGAGCGAGCGGGTCGTCCCACGCCGCGTCGTCGGGCGTCTGTCCCAGCCCGACGAGCGCCGCCTGCGCGACCCGCCGGTGCCCCTCGGGCGTCAGGTGGATGCGGTCCTCCGACCACACGCGCCAGTCCTGGAGCGCGCGCATGCCCCACAGGTCGAGCACGTACGCGCCCTGCCGGCGCGCGATCGACCAGATGTGCGCGTTGTACACCCCGACACGGGACCGGGTGAGGCCCACGAGCGGCGACTGCGACGCGTCGAAGCCGGTGGCCATGAGCACGTCGATCTCGGCCGACCGCAGCCGCGAGACCGCGTGCTCGAGGTTGCGCGCGAGGCGGTCGACGTCGGCGTTCGGCCGCAGGATGTCGTTGCCGCCACCGATGACACTCACCAGGTCCGGCTTCAGCTCCAGCGCCGCCGGGACCTGCTCGGTGAGGATCGAGCGCAGCTTGCGCCCGCGGATCGCGAGGTTCGCGTAGCGCAGCGGCTCCTCGCCCGCAGCGACGCGACGGGCCGCGAGGTGCTGCGCGAGGAGGTCGGCCCAGCCGCGCTGGTGGTCGTCCTCCCCGGGGTACGGGTCCCACAGGCCTTCGGTGAACGAGTCGCCGATCGCGAGGTAGCTGGTCCAGCGGGGCGGTGCGGCGTCGGGGCGGGAGTCGTCGGAGGCGTCACCGGCCAGGGGAGTGGTCGTCGGGTTCTGCGTCGTCACCCGCCCATTCTGCTCCTCCCGGACCGTGCCCCAGGTGACCGCGCCGGGCCACGATCATGCGATCGCTGCCCACCGAGCATGTGGTCATGGCCCGTCGCACGGCGGGACGCGATGCCACCGCACGCTCGGCGTCGAGACGGTTCTGGGCTACGCCGTCGGGAGGGTCCAGTCGACCGGGTTGGCGCCCTGGGCGACGAGGAGATCGTTGACGCGGGAGAACGGGCGGGAGCCGAAGAAGCCCCGGCGGGCCGAGAGCGGGCTGGGGTGAGCGCTCGCGACGACGGGGGTGTCGCCGAGCATCGGGCGCAGCGTCGCGGCGTCGCGGCCCCACAGGATCGCGACGAGCGGGGCGTCGCGGGCGACGAGCGCGCGGATGGCGGCCTCGGTGACCGCCTCCCAGCCCTGGCCGCGGTGCGACCCGGGCTCGCCCGGACGGACCGTGAGCACCCTGTTGAGGAGCATGACGCCCTGGTCGCTCCACGCGGTGAGGTCGCCGTTCGCGGGCGTCGGGGCGCCGACGTCCTCCGCGAGCTCCGCGAAGATGTTCTGGAGCGAGCGCGGCACGGGGCGCACGTGCGGCTGCACGGAGAACGACAGCCCCATCGGGTGCCCCGGCGTCGGGTAGGGGTCCTGCCCGACGACGAGCACGCGCACGTCCGCGAGCGGCCGCGAGAACGCGTTGAGGATGGCCGACGGCGCGGGCAGGTACTCGCGCCCGGCCGCGACCTCCGCACGCAGGAAGTCCCCGGTCGCGTGGAGCTGGGGCTCGACGGGCGCGAGCGCCTCGGCCCAGTCGGGCGCCATGATGCTCGCGAGCGGGGGGCGGGGGCTCGGCGCCGGGTCGGGGACGGCCGGGGTGCTGCCCGGGTCGACGTCGACGGGCTGGACGGGTGCGCTCTCCACGGCACCGAGCCTAACGGCCGCGGGGAGCGGCTCTTCAAGACTCCGGCGAGGACGAATGACACCCGTGTGGTTCCTGCGTACGCTGAGAGGCGGCCGCGCGCACCGAGGTGCGCAGGTCCCGTGACGAGAGAGTGCAGGGAGGGAACGATGAGCGAGGCGGCGTACGTGCTCGACGGACCCGACGCGGTCGGCGACCCGACCGCCCAGGAGGACCCGTCGTCGGGCCTGAGCGAGCGGGACCAGGAGATCCTGGCGTTCGAGCGGCAGTGGTGGAAGTACTCGGGCGCCAAGGAGCAGGCGGTGCGCGAGCTGTTCGACATGACCGCGACGCGCTACTACCAGGTGCTCAACGCGCTCATCGACTCCCCGGCGGCGCTCGCGCACGACCCCATGCTCGTCAAGCGGCTGCGCCGGATGCGTTCGACCAGGCAGCGGGCTCGCACGGCCCGCCGGCTCGAAGGTCTCTGACGTGCTGACCGCCCTCGCCCGTGAAGTCTGCGCGAACCGGGCGTTTATCCAACGGGCCTGACCGGGCTACCCTGTCGCCGTGACGAAGAGCCGCTACCCCTACGCGCCCGACGAGTTCGACGCGCCCGCGCAGCAGGGCTCCCCCGTGGGGGTGCACCGCACGCCGCGCAGCGGGTGGAGCAAGACGTGGCCGTTCCTGCTGGTCGCCGTCGTCTTCGCCGGGCTCGCGTACGGGGGCGTCGCGCTGCTGTCGGACAACGGCGCGACCGAGAACCCGCCGCAGGCGCAGTCCACGGACCCCGCCGCGGAGGAGACCGAGGCGCCGCCCGCCGACGAGACCGAGGAGTCTCCGGCGACCGAGGAGCCCCCGGCGACGGAAGAGCCGCCTGCCGACGACACCCCCGCGGCGCCCGACCTCGCGACGCTCATGGCAGCCGCCGACCCGTCGGCCAGCGTCCGCGTCCTCAACGCCAGCGGCATCGGCGGCGAGGCGGGCAAGGGGCGCGACGCGCTCACGAGCCAGGGCTTCACGAACGTCGAGGCCGCGGACTACGAGGGCGACCCGGACGAGGTCGCAGCAACCACGGTCTGGTACGGCGAGGACCGCAGCGACAGCGCGGCAGCAGTGGCGGCGATCCTCGGGATCCCGGCGGAGCAGGTGAGCCAGCAGACGCTCCGTTCCGGCGACGTCGTCGTCATCGTCAAGTCGGAGCTCACCCCCGTCGGCTGACGGCGTCAGCCTGCATCACCTCGCCGGTCCGGCGGCCACTGCGCTGACCTGCCCGTTCGACATCTTCGGCCGGCCGTTCGACCTTTCGCGCACGCCACGGTCGGGCTAGGCTCGGGCTACCACGGGGCGGGGGTCGCCTCGCGGGCGACGATGCACGAGGAGAACGTCAATGGCTCAGGGCACCGTGAAGTGGTTCAACTCCGAGAAGGGCTACGGGTTCATCACGCCCGAGTCCGGCGGGCAGGACCTCTTCGTGCACTTCAGCGCGATCCAGACCGACGGCTACCGCACGCTCGAGGAGGGCCAGGCGGTCGAGTTCGAGCTCGGCCAGGGCACCAAGGGCCCGCAGGCCGAGCAGGTGCGGCCCCTCTGACGCGGCCGACGAGGGTCGCGTGACGGAGAACCTCGACGCCGTCGTCGTCGGTTCCGGCCCCAACGGGCTGACCGCCGCCGTGACCCTCGCACGTGCCGGTCTTGCCGTGCGCGTCCTCGAGGCGCAGCCGACGATCGGTGGCGGCTCGCGAACGCTCGACCTCGGTCTGGCGGACGGGGTCGTGCACGACGTGTGCTCGGCCGTGCACCCGATGGCGTGGGCGTCGCCGTTCTTCGAGGCGTTCGACCTGGGCGCGCGCGGCGTGGAGCTGCTCGTGCCCGAGGTGTCGTACGCGCAGCCCCTCGACGGGGGCCGCGCGGGCATCGCGTACCACGACCTCGATCGCACGGCGGAGCGGCTCGGCGTCGACGGCGCCGCCTGGCGTGCGCTGCTCGGCCCGCTGGCCGAGGGCTGGCGCGACGTCGTCGCGCTCGCCCTCGGGGACAAGCGCTCGGTCCCCGGGCGCACGCTGACGCCCGGCGGTGCCGCTGTCGCCGCGCGGTTCGGCGCCGCCGTCCTCGAGCAGGGGAGCGCGGCCTGGGGCCGGCGCTTCCGGACCGAGGAGGCGGGGGCGCTGCTCACGGGCGTCGCGGCGCACGCGATCTCTCGTCTGCCGTCTCTGGCTGCCGCGGGGACGGCGCTCCTGCTCGCCTCGCTCGGCCACGCGCCGGGCGGCTGGCCGCTGCCGCGGGGCGGGTCGGGCGCGATCGTCGCGGCACTCCTGGACGACCTGCGCGCGCACGGCGGCGAGGTCGTGACCGGCCACCGGGTCGGTGCGCTCGCCGACCTGCCGCGAGCGCGGGCGTACGTCTTCGACACCGCGCCCGGTGTCGTCGCCGACGTGTTCGGCGACCGACTGTCGCCCCGGGCGGAGTGGGCCCTGCGGCGGTTCCGGCACGGCGACGCGGCCGCGAAGGTCGACCTCGTCCTCTCCGGGCCGGTCCCGTGGGCGGACCCCGAGGTGGGTCGGGCCGGGACGGTGCACGTCGGCGGCACGCGCGCCGAGATGGCGCGCGCGGAGGCGGACGTCGCGGCCGGTCGGCACGCGGTGCGGCCGATGGTCCTCGCGAGCGACCCGACCGTCGTCGACCCGGGGCGTGCCGTGGGCGGCCTGCGGCCGCTGTGGACGTACGCGCACGTGCCCGCCGGCTCGATGCGCGACGTGACCGAGGACGTCCTCGGTCAGCTCGAACGGTTCGCGCCGGGGGTCCGGGACCTCGTCGTCGCGTCCCGCTGCGTCCCCGCCGCGGAGATGGCCGCGCACGACGAGAGCTACGTGGGCGGGGACATCGCGGGCGGCGCCGTCAGCATGTGGCAGATGGTCGCGCGGCCGACGCCTCGGCTCGACCCGTACGCCGTCGGGCTGGAGGGCGTCTACCTGTGCTCGGCGTCCACGCCGCCCGGGCCGGGCGTGCACGGGCTCGGCGGCTGGAACGCCGCGCGGCGCGTGCTGCGCCGGGAGTTCGACGTGCGCGTCGAGCCGGACCTGGCGCCGACGTCGGACATGGGCTCCAGGTAGCGCGCGCGGTCCGCGACCACGCCTTTACCTCGCCGGGTCGGCGGTGGTCGTGTCGAGCTCCACGAGAGCGAGGACGACGAGGGCCGAGCTCCAGGACAGCGGCGCGACGGCCGCCGGGGAGCCGTCCGCGAGGACCTTCTCCGGGATCGCGCCGGACGCGGTGCGGTGGTCGTCGACCCAGCGGAGCCACTCCTGGGCGTCGGCCCGGTCCTCCGGGTCCGACGACGACGCCGCGGTGAGCGCGTAGAGCGTCGTCTGCGGCGTCCAGGAGATGCCGTCCTCGCGCCAGCCCGCCCCGGGCGCGAGCCCTCCGGCGGGGCGCAGCATCTCGGTGACGGACGCGCGCCACGCGACGTCCGCTCCCGCGAGCGGCTCGGGCTGGAACGGGGGCAGGACGAACGCGGTCGACGCGTCGCGCGCGCCGCCGGTCACGTGGCGCGGGTAGCCCTGCGACCCGAACGACCGCTCGACGGCCATGCGCAGCCGTGCGGCGGCCACCGTCGCGTCGGTGGCGCGGTCGTTCTCGCCCGCCGCGGAGTAGACGTCGGCCGCGGCCTCGAGCCCGGCGAGCAGGGGACCGGCGGTGCCGAGGGTGAGGGCCGTCGGCTCGACCTCCCAGTAGTCGCTCGACGGCGGGGGCAGCGGGTCCTCGCCGTCGACGAGCGAGAGCGCGTGGTCGGTCGCGGCGTCGACGAGGGGCCGCAGCTCCGCGGCGACCTCGCGCCGCTCGGTGGCGGGCGTCTCCTCGAGCACGACGTCGGTCGCCCACAGGACCCAGCCGACGCCGTCGGACTGGAGGCCGCGGTCGTCGGGGACGCCCGAGCCGTCGGGCAGGTAGCGCGCGTGGAACGACCCGTCGTCCTCCTGGACGCGGGCGAGGAAGCCGAGGACGTCCCGCGCGTCGTCGACGTGCCCGGTGCGCGCGAACGCCGCGGCGGCGAACGACGCGTCGCGGGGCCACACGTAGCGCCACTTGGGGGACGCGGCGGCGAGCGCGGCGCCGTCGTCGAGGGTGAGGGCGCGCAGGTCGAGGAGCGCGGCCTCGCCGAGCGCGGCGAACGGCCCGTCCGCGCCAGGGACCACTCCGGACGCGAGCCACGCGCGCGACGCGGCGGCGGCGTCCTGCGCCCGCCCGGGGTCCAGGAGCGCCGACGCGTCGAGCCGGGCACCGGCGACCTGGGCGAGCCGGTCCGCCTCGCCGTCCGCGGGGTCGACGCCGTCGGCGAGCGCGGCCGGGTCGAGCGCCGCGGGGTCGAGCACGCGGCTGCCGGGGAGGTACGTCGCCGCGGCCCCGGGGGCGAGGCGCAGGAGCGCGGTGCCGCCGTCGGGCCCGGTCGAGACGGCGACGCCGTCCTGGTACAGGTCGATGTGCTCGCCCGTGGGGGCGGCGACGGCGGTCGCGGCGGTGAGGCCGAGGGCAGGGACCAGCACGAAGCCGGCCAGGGCTGCTGCGAGGCGCCACGACGGTGTTGCGCGGATCACACCGCGCATCCTAAGGGGACGGCGCGGCACAGCGGGTTTCGCCCGTCGCGATACGGGGCAGGGCCGCGACGGGCTGTCTTGCACTCGCACCCTGCGAGTGCCAATAATGGCGTTAGCACTCTCGTCATGAGAGTGACAGAAGTGACCAGCGCAGGCAGCCGCTCACCGCGGGTGCGGCGCAACCCACCAGGTCGACAGGTGAGGCCCGCCCCGGCGGCGTGACATGAACGCCGCCCGTCGCGGGCCGTCCGTCGCGGGCGCCGGCCGACCGCCATACGCCACCAGCGGAGGATCATTCCCCATGGCCAAGATCATCGCCTTCGACGAGGAGGCTCGTCGGAGCATGGAGCGAGGGCTCAACATCCTCGCCGACACCGTCAAGGTCACCCTCGGCCCCAAGGGCCGCAACGTCGTGCTCGACAAGAAGTGGGGCGCGCCGACCATCACCAACGACGGCGTCTCCATCGCCAAGGAGATCGAGCTCGAGGACCCGTACGAGAAGATCGGTGCCGAGCTCGTCAAGGAGGTCGCCAAGAAGACCGACGACGTCGCGGGTGACGGCACCACCACCGCGACCGTGCTCGCCCAAGCGCTCGTGCGCGAGGGCCTGCGCGTCGTCGCGGCCGGCGCCAACCCGATCGCCGTCAAGCGCGGCATCGAGAAGGCCGTCGACGCGGTGACCGAGCAGCTGCTCAACGCCGCCAAGGAGATCGAGACCAAGGAGGAGATCGCCGCCACGGCCGCCATCTCCGCCGGCGACCCCGCGATCGGCGAGCTCATCGCCGAGGCCCTCGACAAGGTGGGCAAGGAGGGCGTGATCACGGTCGAGGAGTCGAACACGTTCGGCCTCGAGCTCGAGCTCACCGAGGGCATGCGCTTCGACAAGGGCTTCCTCGCGCGCTACTTCGAGACGGACCCGGAGCGCCAGGAGGCCGTGCTCGAGGACCCGTACGTCCTCATCGTCGAGTCCAAGATCGCGAACGTGAAGGACCTGCTCCCGGTCCTCGACCAGGTCATGAAGGCCGGCCGCTCGCTCCTCATCATCGCCGAGGACGTCGAGGGCGAGGCGCTCGCGACCCTGGTGCTCAACAAGATCCGTGGCACGTTCAAGTCCGTCGCCGTCAAGGCCCCGGGCTTCGGCGACCGTCGCAAGGCCATGCTCCAGGACATCGCGATCCTCACCGGCGGCCAGGTCATCACCGAGACGGTGGGCCTCAAGCTCGAGAAAGCGACGCTGGACCTGCTCGGCCAGGCGCGCAAGGTCGTCGTCACCAAGGACGAGACCACGATCGTCGAGGGTGCGGGCGACGCCGACCTGATCCAGGGTCGCGTCAACCAGATCCGTGGCGAGATCGAGAAGTCGGACTCCGACTACGACCGCGAGAAGCTCCAGGAGCGCCTCGCGAAGCTCGCCGGCGGCGTCGCCGTCATCAAGGCGGGTGCCGCGACGGAGGTCGAGCTCAAGGAGCGTAAGCACCGCATCGAGGACGCCGTGCGCAACGCGAAGGCGGCCGTCGAGGAGGGCATCGTCGCCGGTGGTGGCGTCGCGCTCATCCAGGCCGGTGCCGTGGCGTTCGAGAAGCTCGAGCTCGAGGGCGACGAGGCGACCGGTGCGCAGATCGTGCGCGCCGCGATCGACGCCCCGCTCAAGCAGATCGCGGTCAACGCGGGCCTCGAGGGCGGCGTCGTGGCGGAGAAGGTGCGCAACCTCCCGTCCGGCCAGGGCCTCAACGCCGCGACCGGTGTGTACGAGGACCTCCTCGCCGCCGGCGTGAACGACCCGGTCAAGGTCACGCGCTCCGCGCTGCAGAACGCCGCCTCCATCGCGGCGCTCTTCCTCACGACCGAGGCCGTCGTCGCCGACAAGCCGGAGAAGACCCCGGCCGTGCCGGGTGGCGACGGTGGCATGGGCGGCATGGACTTCTGATCCACGCCTGACCCTCTCCCGGCCTGGCCGGGAGGTCGCAGGACATCGAAGGCCGTCGGCCGGGTTCGCCCGGTCGGCGGCCTTCGTCGTGCCCGCGGTCGGTGGTCCTGACGGACGTCGCGCCCGGGGATCGTCGCGGTACACGGACGTATAACGCGGTGTATACACGCCGGAAACGAACACGCGGCAGGATCGCCGCCATGCACCTGACGCCCGCGGACACCGAGAAGCTGCTGCTCGCCGTCGCGGGCATGGTCGCGCGCGACCGGCGCGCGCGCGGCGTGCTGCTCAACTACCCCGAGACGGTCGCCCTGCTCACCACGTGGGTGATCGAGCGGGCACGAGAGGGAGCGAGCGTCGAGGAGCTCATGGTCTCCGGCCGCGAGGTGCTCGGCCGCGACGAGGTGATGGTCGGGGTCGCGGAGATGCTGCCCGACGTCCAGGTCGAGGCGACCTTCCCCGACGGGCGCAAGCTCGTCACCATCCACCAGCCGATCGCCTGACCCGGCCCGGTCCGGCGCACGCACGAGGCTCAGCGAGAGCGAGGCGACACATGGCAGGCATCAGCACGAGCGGTCCGGGCGCGGTCCGGCTGAAGCGGGGGGCCGAGGACGTGCCCGTCGTCCTCAACGCCGACCGCACGGACGACGAGCGCGTGACGCTGGTCGTGACGAACACCGGGGACCGCCCGGTCCAGATCGGCTCCCACCTGCACCTTCCGGACGCCAACGCCGCGCTCGCGTTCGACCGCACCGCCGCGCACGGGTTCCGGCTCGACGTCCCGTCCGGCACGTCGCGCCGCTTCGAGCCGGGCGCGTCGGCGGAGGTCGAGGCCGTCGCCCTCCGGGGCCGACGCCGCGTACCGGGCCTCCAGCGCGGCAAGCCTGACGGCGGGTCGCTGGACCGCGCGACCGAGCCTGCCGAACCCGGGGTCGCTCCCCAGGATCCGGCGGACGTGGGGAGAGACCCCGGGTTCGGCACGCGGAGCACGACCACTCCTGAGGAGGACTGACGCAATGGTCGCGATCTCGCGCGAGCGTTATGTCGCGCTGTACGGGCCGACGGCGGGCGACCAGGTGCGCCTCGGCGACACCGACCTGTGGATCGAGGTCGAGGAGGACCGCACGTTCGGGGGCGAGGAGGTGGTCTTCGGCGGCGGCAAGTCGATCCGCGAGTCCATGGCGCAGGGGTCGACGACCCGCGCCGAGGGTGCGCTCGACACGGTGGTCACGAACGCCGTCGTGCTGGACTGGTGGGGGATCGTCAAGGCGGACGTCGGGATCCGGGACGGGCGGATCGTCGCGCTCGGCCGCGCGGGCAACCCCGACGTCGCGGACGGCGTCCACCCGGACCTGCACATCGGGCCGAGCACGGACGTCGTGAGCGGCGAGGGCAAGATCCTCACCGCGGGCGGCATCGACTCGCACGTGCACCTCATCTCGCCGTCGCAGGTGGTCGAGGCGCTCGCGACGGGCATCACGACCGTCGCGGGCGGCGGCACCGGGCCGAGCGAGGGCACCAAGGCCACGACCGTCACGCCGGGCGCGTGGCACCTCGAGGCGATCCACCGCTCGCTCGACAGGCTCCCCGTGAACGTGCTGCTGCTCGGCAAGGGCAACACCGTGAGCGCCGAGGGGCTGCGTGAGCAGGCCATGGCGGGGGCGGGCGGCTACAAGGTCCACGAGGACTGGGGATCGACGCCGGCCGCGATCGACGCGGCCCTGCAGGCCGCCGAGGACTGGGGCCTGCAGGTCGCGCTGCACTCGGACTCGCTCAACGAGGCCGGGTTCGTCGAGTCGACGCTGCGCGCGATCGGCGGCCGCTCGATCCACGCGTTCCACGCCGAGGGCGCGGGCGGCGGGCACGCGCCCGACATCCTCACCGTCGCGAGCCACCCGAACGTCATCCCCGGCTCGACCAACCCGACCCTCCCGCACACCGTCAACACCGTCGCCGAGCACCTCGACATGCTCATGGTGTGCCACCACCTCAACCCGCAGGTCGCGGAGGACCTCGCGTTCGCGGAGTCGCGCATCCGCGGCACGACGATCGCCGCCGAGGACGTGCTCCACGACCTGGGTGCCATGTCCATCACGTCGTCCGACGCGCAGGCCATGGGCCGCATCGGCGAGGTGGTCACGCGCACGTGGCAGGTCGCGCACGTCATGAAGGCGCGGCGCGGCGCGCACCCCGGCGGCGCGCGCGGGCCGGAGCTGCCGGCGGACAACCTGCGCGCTCGCCGGTACGTCGCGAAGTACACGATCAACCCGGCGGTCGCGCACGGGATCGACGCGTACGTCGGGTCGGTCGAGCCGGGCAAGGTCGCCGACCTCGTGCTGTGGGAGCCCAAGTTCTTCGGGATCCGGCCCAGCGTCGTCATGAAGGGCGGCGCGCTCGTGTGGGGCGCGCTCGGCGACCCCAACGCGTCCATCCCCTCGCCCCAGCCCGTGCTCATGCGCCCGGCGCTCGCCGACGCCATCGGCGCGGACGTGTCCATGTCGTTCGTCTCGCCCGCCGCGCTCGACGACGGCCTGGAGGAACGGCTCGGGCTCGCCCGGCAGCTCCTCCCGGTCGCGGACACGCGCGGCGTCGGCAAGGCGCAGATGAAGAACAACGACTACCTCCCGCAGATCGACATCGACCCGGAGTCCTTCGCGATCGAGGTCGACGGCGAGCTCGTCGTCCCCGCGCCCGCCGACCGGCTGCCCCTCGCGCAGCTCTACTCGCTGTTCTGAGCCATGCGCGAGACGCCGGAGGTCCAGGAGGGGCGCGCGGAGCTCATGCTCGCGCTGCTCGCGGACGCGCGGCTGCCGACCGGCGGGCACACGCAGTCCGCGGGCCTCGAGCCCGCGCTGCGGGCGGGGATGCCGGCGACGAGCGTGCCCGACTACGTGCGCGCGCGCCTCGCCACGGTCACCCGTGTCGAGGCGGCGACGGCGGTCGTCGCGCGGTACGTGGCGCTCGCGGCCGGTCCAGTGCCCGACGGCGCGGGGTCGCCGCGCGCGGGTGGTGCGCCGTCCGCGGGACATGACGGCGTGGCGCCCGGCGGCGTGGTGTCCGCGGCGCACGACCTCGCCGACACGTGGCTCGCCTGGGCGGCCCGGACGCCGTCGCCCGCGCTGCGCGAGACGTCGCAGCGGCTGGGGCGCGGCTACCTGCGGCTGCTGCGCCGCCTGTGGGCAGGGCATCCCGCGGTCACCGCGCTGGACGAGGCTGCGGTGCTCGTCGCCGACGCGCGTCGCGCCGACGGGTCGCCCGACCCGGGCGCGGGCACCCCGTCCGCCGAGCGAGCACCGTCGGGCACCGGGCCGGGCCCGGGTGGCCGGGCGGCGACGGGCCGCCGGGGGCCGCAGCCCCCGCGACCCGTCGTGCTCGGCGTGACGGCCGCGTGCGCGGGGCTGTCGGCGCGGCAGGTCGCGCGCCTCGTCGGGTACGAGGACGTGCAGACCGTCGCTGCGGCGACGCTCAAGCTCGAGCCGGTCGACCCGGTCGTCGCGACGGGCTGGGTGGTCGCCGCCCAGCCAGTGATCGACGCGCTCGCCCACGACGTCGCCCACCTGACCGACCCCCGCGCGATCCCTGCGCACGGCGCACCGCTCGTCGAGCAGTGGGCCGAGATCCACGCCCGCACCACCGAGAGGCTGTTCAGTGCCTGATCAGACGACCCCCACCAGCACGCGTTCCCTGCGACTCGGCGTCGCCGGCCCCGTCGGCACGGGCAAGAGCTCGCTCATCGCGCTCCTGTGCCGCGAGCTGTCCGGCGTGCTGCAGCTCGGCGTCATCACCAACGACATCTACACCGACGAGGACGCGCGCTTCCTCCGCTCCGCGGGCGTGCTCGACCCCGAGCGCATCCGCGCCGTCGAGACCGGCGCCTGCCCGCACACCGCCATCCGTGACGACGTGACCGCCAACCTGCTCGCCGTCGAGGACCTCGAGGAGGACTTCGCGCCGCTCGACGTCGTGCTCGTCGAGTCGGGCGGCGACAACCTCACCGCCACCTTCTCGCCCGCGCTCGTCGACGCGCAGATCTTCGTGCTCGACGTCGCGGGCGGCGGGGACGTCGCGCGCAAGGGCGGGCCGGGCATCGCTCGGGCGGACCTGCTCGTCGTCAACAAGACGGACCTCGCGCCCTACGTGGGCGTCGACGTGCCGCGGATGGTCCTCGACGCGACGGCCGCGCGCGACGGCGCCCCGGTGCTCGCCCTCTCACGCCTCGACCGCGAGTCGATCGACGCGCTCACCACGTGGGTGCAGACCCTGCTCGCCGCGCACCGCGCGGGCGCCCACGTGCCGCAGGACCCGGGTCCGATGGCGCCGCACTTCCACGCGGACGAGGAGGGCAACGGCTTCCTCCACACGCACGAGGAGGGCGACGCGTCGCACGCCCACGGGCACGACCACCCCCACGCCGACGAGCACGGCGACGCAGCCGCGGAGCCGGTGGCCGCCGTCGGGCGCGACTGAGGCCCGGGGCGACGAGACGCTGATGGACGACGTGACGCGCGTCGGCGCGTACCGGGAGGCGGGTCGCGTGCGGTGCGACCTGCGCCCCGGCGCGCTCAGCCCGCGCGTCCTGTCCACGGGGCCGGGCGTCGCCCGGGTCGCGCTCGTCGCGACGCGTGCGCTGCTCCTCGGGGGCGACCGCGTGCGGGTCGAGGTGCACGTGGGGGAGGGCGTCGAGCTCGAGCTCGTCGAGGTGTCGGGCACCGTCGCGTACGCCGGGCGCGGCCGGTCGGCCTCGTGGGACGTGGACGTGCGGGTCGACGCCGGTGGGCTCCTCGTGTGGGACGCGCTGCCGTTCGTCGTGGCGGACGGGGCCGACGTCGAGCGCACCACGCGCGTGTCGCTCGCCGACGGCGGAGCGCGGGGTGAGCGGGGCGTCGCGCTGCTGCGCGAGACCCTCGTCCTGGGCCGCACGGGCGAGGTGGGCGGCCGGCTGCGATCACGCACGCGAGTCGACCTTTCGGCGCCCGGTGCCACCCGGACACCCGCCGTCGTCGAGAGGACCGGTGAGTCCGCGGCGCCGGACGGGTCGTTCCCCGCATGGCAGGGAGACCCGAGGCGCCCGAGGTGCGCACGAGAGCTCTTCGTCGAGGACCTCGACCTCGGCGACGACCGCGCGCTGCCCGGGATCCTCGGCGACGTGCGCGTCGTCGACTCGGTGCTGTGCCTCGGCACCCGGCCGCCGACGCCGGTCCCGGTCCCCGACGCGCCCGCGGTGCCGTCCCGCTCGGCAGGTCCACGCGTGGCTTCGGGGCCGCTGCGGCTCGACCTCGACGGACCCGGCGCGATCGGCCGCCACCTCGGCGCGAGCACCCACGACGCCGGGATCGACGCCGTCGTGGCGGCCTGGACGACGGCGGTGCGTCGCGCGCACGCCGCCCGCGCCGCCGACCGACCCGATGACGCGCCGCGGCCCGCCCGGGCCGCGCCGTCGACCACCGACCACACCGACCGCCGCACGACACTGCTGACGACAGGAGCCTGACATGCACGTCCCCGACCACTTCCTCGACGACCCCACGTCGGCGACGACCGCCGTCGTCTCCCTCGCCGCCGTCGGCTACGCCGCGTACCGGGCGCGCGAGGACCTCACCCCGCGGCGCATCGCCCTCACGGCGGCGACGACCGGCTTCGTCTTCGCCGTCCAGATGCTCAACTACCCCGTCGAGGCGGGCACGAGCGGGCACCTCATGGGCGGGGCGCTCGCCGCCGCGCTCGTCGGGCCGTGGCTCGGCGTGCTGTCCGTGACGCTCGTGCTGCTGGTGCAGGCGCTCGTGTTCGCCGACGGCGGGATCACCGCGCTGGGCACGAACGTGCTGCTCATGGCGGTGGTCGGGACGCTCGTCGGCTGGGCGGTGACCCGCGTGGTGCTGCGGCTGACGCGCGGACGGGGTGCTGCGGCGGCTGCCGGGGCGGGGGCGCTCGCGAGCGTGCCCGTGTCCGCGGCGGTGTTCGCCGGGCTGTTCGCCGTCGGCGGGACCGTGCCGGTGCCGGTGGGCGAGCTCGTCGGCCAGATGCTCTCCGTGCACGCGGTGATCGGGCTCGGCGAGGCGCTCATCACGGCGGGCGTCGTCGGCCTCGTGCTCGCTGTCGCCCCGGGAGTCGCGGCCATCGAGGGCGTGGCACGACCTGCGGCGAGCCGTGTCGTCGGGCCCGACGCCGTGGCCTCGCCGGGTACGGCTGTCTCGCCTGGTTCCACGTCGCTCGCGGCGGCCCCGGCGGGCGCGGTGCGGCGTGCGGTGCTCGCGCTCGGGTCGGGCGCGCTGCTCGCCGCGGTCGTCGTGTCGTCGTTCGCCGCGGCGACGCCTGACGGCCTCGAGGCGACGGCCGAGTCGGTCGGCTTCGCCGACGCGGCGCGCGACCACGCGTTCGCGGGGATGCCGCTCGCCGACTACGGCGAGGCCGGCGGGATCTTCGTCGGCGTTGCGGGTCTCGTGGGCGTGGCCCTCGTCGTCGCGCTCACGGCCGGGCTCCTCACCGCCGCCCTGCGCGCAACCGCCCGCCGCCGCGCGGCGACCGCACCGGCCGCGTGACCGGATCGTGACCGCGTGACACGTGCCGTTAACAGGACGGGCAGATCGGCCGAAACACGGCGTCACTAGCGTCGACATCAGTGGGCACCACCCCGGGCACATGAACGTATACATGCCTGTACCCGGTGCTCGCGGCGAGCGACCGCCTGCCTGGCGGCCGCCGGCCTCCTGCTGAGAAACCTGCGGAGAACTCCGCTGTGCGAACCTCGCTGAAAGGACTCTCGTGACACCTTCACGCGCCACGACCCGTCTCGCCCCGGCTGCCGCTCTCGTCGTCCTCGCGCTCACGCTCACCGCGTGCGGTGCGAAGACGGAGAGCGGCGACGGCGCGGGCGCCGCGACCAGCGCCGCCGAGAGCTGCGTCGACACCTCTGGCGACACCGTCAAGATCGGCTTCCTCAACTCGCTCTCCGGCACCATGGCGATCTCCGAGCAGACGGTCGCCGACTCGCTCGCCCTCGCGGCGGAGGAGATCAACGCCGACGGCGGCGTGCTCGGCAAGCAGCTCGAGATCGTCCAGGAGGACGGCCAGTCCGAGCCCACGGTCTTCGCGGAGAAGGCGGAGAAGCTCATCACGAGCGACTGCGTCGCCGCGGTGTTCGGCGGCTGGACGTCCGCCTCGCGCAAGGCGATGCTCCCCGTCTTCGAGGCGCAGGACTCGCTGCTGTTCTACCCGGTCCAGTACGAGGGCCTGGAGTCGTCGCCCAACATCTTCTACACCGGCGCGACGACGAACCAGCAGATCGTGCCCGCGCTCGACTACCTCAAGGAGCAGGGGGCGGAGTCGATCTTCCTCGTCGGCTCCGACTACGTCTTCCCGCGCACCGCGAACAAGATCATCAACGCCTACGCGGAGGCGAACGGCATCGAGGTCCTCGGCGAGGAGTACGCGCCGCTCGGCCACACCGACTTCTCCACGATCGTCAACAAGGTGAAGTCCGCCGGTGCCGACGCCGTGTTCAACACGCTCAACGGCGACTCCAACGTCGCGTTCTTCAAGGAGTACAAGAACGCCGGGCTCGGCCCGGACACCATGCCCGTCGTGTCGGTGTCGATCGCCGAGGAGGAGGTGGGCGGCGTCGGCGTCGAGAACGTCGAGGGCCAGCTCACCGCCTGGAACTACTACCAGACCCTCGACAGCCCGGAGAACGCCACGTTCGTGGACGCGTTCCAGGCGAAGTACGGCGCCGACCGCGTGACGTCCGACCCGATGGAGGCGGCGTACACGTCGCTGTACCTGTGGAAGGGCATGGTCGAGAAGGCCGAGTCGTTCGCCGTCGCCGACGTCCAGGAGGCCGCCGACGGCGTGACCTTCGACGCGCCGGAGGGCTCCGTCACCGTGAACGGCGACAACCACCACATCGCCAAGACCGCGCTCATCGGCAAGATCGGCCCCGACGGCCTCATCTACACCGAGTGGAGCTCGGGCGAGCCGATCGAGCCCGACCCGTACCTCGAGGGCTACGACTGGGCCGAGGGCCTCTCCTGACGACTTCGCCGCTCCCGACCCGCTGAGTCCGGCGGGGGCCGGGCGCACACCCCCGGCCCCCACCTCGGCGGTCACGTCACCCGTCCTGCTACGCACCCACCGGAAGGCACGACGCCCATGGATGTGCTGTTCTCGCAGCTCTTCGCGGGGCTGAGCCTCGGCTCGGTCCTGCTCCTCGCCGCCCTCGGGCTGGCGCTCACGTTCGGCCAGATGGGCGTCATCAACATGGCGCACGGCGAGTTCATGATGGCGGGTGCCTACACGGCGTTCGTCGTGCAGGGGGTCGTCGGCAACGCCGGCGTCTCGCTGCTCGTGTCGCTGCCGCTCGGGTTCCTCGTCGGTGGGCTGCTCGGGCTGCTGCTCGAGGCGACGCTGATCCACCGGATGTACAAGCGGCCGCTCGACACGCTCCTCGTCACGTGGGGCGTCGCGCTCGTGCTGCAGCAGGTCGCGCGCGACGTGTTCGGCGCCCCGAACGTGGACGTCCGCGCGCCGGCCTGGCTGAGCGGTGCCGTCGACCTGTTCGGCCTGGCCGTGCCGAAGACGCGCGTGTTCATCCTCGCGCTCGCTGTCGTCGCGGTCGTCGCGCTGGCCGTCGTGCTCAAGGTGACGCCGCTCGGGCGGCGGATCCGCGCCGTCGTGCAGAACCGTGACCTCGCGGAGGCCAGCGGCGTCTCCACGCGGACCACGGACCGCCTGACCTTCTTCATCGGCTCGGGCCTCGCCGGGATCGCGGGGGTCGCGCTCACGCTCCTCGGGTCCGTCGGCCCGACGCTCGGCACGAGCTACATCGTCGACGCGTTCCTCGTCGTCGTCGCGGGCGGCATCGGGCAGATCAAGGGCACGGTCATCGCGGCGTTCGCGCTCGGGCTGCTGCAGGCGACGTTCGAGTACTCCACGACGGCGAGCATCGCCAAGGTGCTCGTGTTCGTCGTCATCGTCGTCTTCCTCCAGGTGCGACCCCAGGGCCTCGTGTCGGTCCGGACGAGGAGCCTCGCATGAGCGCCGTCACCACCGGGAGCACGTCCCGGCTCACCGCCCTGTACCGCTCCTCGCGCGCCCGCGTGATCGTCGGTTTCGCCGTCGCGGCGGTCCTGCTGTTCGCGGTCGCGCCCGCGACCCTCTCCACGTTCCGCCTCGGCCTGCTCGGCAAGTTCCTGTGCCTCGCCATGGTCGCGGTCGGCATCGGCCTCGCGTGGGGCCGGGGTGGGATGCTCACGCTCGGGCAGGGCGTGTTCTTCGGCCTCGGCGCGTACATCATGGCGATGCACCTCAAGCTCGCCGACGCCGGGCCGGTCGAGGGATCCGGTGGCGTGCCGGACTTCATGATGCTCTACGGCTCGGGCGAGGTGCCGGGCTGGTGGGAGCCGTTCCGGTCGCCCGTCGTGACGATCCTCGCCATCGCGATCGTGCCCGCGGGCCTCGCCGCGCTGCTCGGGTTCGCCGTCTTCACGCGGCGCGTGCGCGGCGCCTACTTCGCGATCCTCTCGCAGGCGCTCGCGGCGGCGTTCGCGATCCTGCTCATCGGCCAGCAGGCGACGACGGGCGGCACCAACGGCCTCAACGGGTTCCGGTCGTTCTTCGGGTACGACCTCGCCGACCCCGTGAACAAGCGCATGCTCTTCTTCATCGCCGCCGGGGCGCTGCTCGTCATGGTCGCGATCGCGCGCCAGCTCATGGTGTCCCGGTTCGGCGAGCTGCTCGTCGCCGTGCGCGACCAGGAGAACCGCGTGCGGTTCCTCGGCTACGACCCGGCGAAGGTCAAGGTCGTCGCGTACGCCGTCGCGGCGTTCATGGCGGCCGTGGGCGGCGCGCTGTTCGTGCCGATCGTCGGGATCATCTCGCCGGCGGACGTGGGCGTCGTGCCGTCGATCGGGTTCCTCATCGGCGTCGCGATCGGAGGCCGGGCCACCCTGCTCGGCCCCGTGCTGGGCTCGATCGCCGTGAGCTGGGCGCAGACCAGCCTGTCCGAGACGTTCCCGTCCGGCTGGATCTACGCCCAGGGTGCGCTGTTCATCCTCGTCGTCGCGTTCCTGCCCGGCGGGCTCGCCGAGCTGTTCACGCGGTGGCGTCGCTCGCGCCCGGGCGCGGTGCCCGACGGCGGCGCACCCGCCCCGGCGGATGGACGTGCCTCGGACGGGAGCCACCCGGGCGCGACGCGCACGGGCGAGCCGGGCACCGGCGACCCGACCACCGAGGCACCGACCGCCGTCGACCACGACCCCGCGACCACCGGGAGGACCGCATGACCACGCACCCCACGGGACCGGCGTCCGGCTCGGGCCCCGAGGCGACCGGCGCCGCCGTCCTGGAGACCGGCGTCGCGGGCGACGGGCTCGACCTGGAGGCCGCGCAGTCCGTCCTCGGCGTCGACGACTCGCGCTTCCGGCACGACTACCTCGAGGTGCGCGGCCTGCGCGTCGAGTTCGACGGGTTCGTCGCCGTCCAAGGCGTCGACCTCACCGTCACTGCGGGGGATCTCCGGTTCCTCATCGGGCCCAACGGCGCGGGCAAGACGACGATCGTGGACGCGATCACGGGTCTCGCCAAGGCGTCAGGGTCCGTCCAGTTCGGTGGGGTCGACCTGCTCGGCCGGAAGACGCACCGCATCGCCCGCGCGGGCGTCGGGCGCACGTTCCAGACGGCGAGCGTGTTCGAGGAGCTCAGCGTCCTGCAGAACCTCGACATCGCGGCGGGCGCCGGACGGGGCCCGCTCACGCTGCTCCGGCGACGCGGCGGGACGCCCGAGGCCGTCGAGCAGGCGCTCGAGACCGTCGGGCTCGCGCACCTGCGCGACGTCCAGGCCGGCATCCTCGCGCACGGGCAGAAGCAGTGGCTCGAGGTCGGGATGCTGCTCGTCCAGGACGCGCGGCTCCTCCTGCTCGACGAGCCCGTCGCGGGCATGAGCCAGGCCGAGCGCGAGCAGACGGGCGAGCTGCTGCAGCGCATCGGCGCCCAGCGGACCGTCGTCGTCGTCGAGCACGACATGGAGTTCCTGCGGGCCTTCGCGTCCTCGGTGACCGTGCTGCACCTGGGCCAGGTGCTCGCCGAGGGCACGTACGCCGAGGTCCAGGCCGACCCGCGTGTGCAGGAGGTCTACCTGGGCAGCGCGGGCGCGACCCGCGGCGCACGACGACGCGCTACCACGAACGCCGAGGAGGCATGATGCTCGAGCTCACCGGACTGCACGCGGGCTACGGCCGGACCATGGTGCTGCACGGCGTCGACCTCACCGTGCCCGCGGGCGGTGTCGCCGCGGTGCTCGGGCACAACGGCGCCGGCAAGACGACGCTGCTGCGCACCGCGCTCGGGCTGCTCAAGGCCCGGTCGGGGAGCGTCGTGCTCGACGGCGAGGACGTCACCCGGCTGCCGACCCACCAGCGGGTGCGGCGCGGCCTCGCGTACGTGCCGCAGGGGCAGCAGTCGTTCGGCGACCTCACCGCGCGCGAGAACCTGCAGCTCGTCGCCGACACGTCGCGCGAGGGACCGCGGCGCCTCGACGAGGCGCTGGACCTCTTCCCCGCCCTGCGCGGACTGCTCGGGCGGCGCGCCGGGCTCCTGTCCGGCGGGCAGCGCCAGCAGCTCGCCATCGCGCGCGCCCTCATCACCGGCCCGCGCGTTCTCGTGCTGGACGAGCCGACGGAGGGCATCCAGCCGTCCGTCGTCACGGAGATCGAGGACGCGATCCTCACGCTCACCGACGCGGGTGGGCTCTCGGTGCTGCTCGTCGAGCAGCACGTCGGGTTCGCGCTCGGCGCCGCGCGCGACTACGTCGTCCTGCAGTCCGGGCGCGTGACGAGCCGTGGCTCGGGCGGCGAGGCGGCCGAGGAGAGCGTCCGTGCGGCGATGGCCGTGTAGGCGAGGTGCGTCGTGCGGGATGATGGCAGGGCAGGACCACGACGCACGGGCCGGACGACCAGGAGACCCCGCATGGACATCGTGACCGCGCCGGAACCCGCCGCGACCTCGCTGCGTGACGCCGTCTACACGCGGTTGCGCGCCGAGATCCTCAACGGCCGGGTGGACCCGCGCGAGCGGCTCACCGAGCCCAAGCTGAGCCGGCGGTTCGAGGTGTCGCGCACCCCCGTGCGCGAGGCGCTGTCCCGGCTCCTGTCCGACGGGCTCATCCAGCGGACCGACTTCGGGTACGCCGTCGTCGTGCCCAGCCTCGCCGAGCTGCGCGACCTGTACGAGCTGCGTGTGACGCTCGAGCTGCGCGGCGTCGAACGCATCATCGAGAACACCGAGCTGCACTACGACACCGACGCCCTGCGCGACGAGCTCGGCCGGTGGGTCGAGCTCCGCGCCGCGCCGCCGGAGCCCGACCCGAGCTTCGTGCTCTTCGACGAGCGCTTCCACACCGTGCTCTCCCGCGCCGCGGGCAACGAGCGCCTGACCGAGGCGCTCGTCGAGGTCAACGAGAAGGTGCGCGCGGTGCGCATGTACGACTTCGTCGAGTCCGAGCGCATCCGCATCACCATCGACGAGCACATCGAGATCCTCGAGCTCGCGCTCGCCGACCGCCTCCCCGAGGCCCGCACCGCGCTCCACCTGCACGTCGGCGAGTCGCTCGCCGTCGTCATGGAACGCGCGGCACGCGCGCTCTCCCGCATGGCCCTCGCCGGCTGACGGGGTCCTGCGCCGAACACATGGTCTGGGCTCCTCCTGCTCGGCCGACGCGCCGGGATCGCCCGCTCGGCCTGCCGGGTTCGCCTGTTCGGGCGTGGTGACCTGACGTCGTGCGGACGAAGCCCAGGCGGCACGGACGGGTTCTAGGCTGGGGCCGTTCTGTCCGACGGCGAGGCGCGGCCTCGTCCGCGCACCGGCCCGGGGAGGGCGATGGCTGCCACGCTGCTCGTCGCGAACCGCGGCGAGATCGCCTGCCGCGTGCTGCGCAGCGCGCGGGCGCTCGGGCTGCGCACGGTTGCGGTGCACTCCGACGCGGACCGTGGAGCGCGGCACGTCCGGCTCGCCGACGAGGCGGTGCGGATCGGCCCGGCGCCGGTCGCCGAGTCGTACGACGACGGGCGGCGGCTCCTCGACGCGGCGCTTGCCTCGGGCGCGGACGTCCTGCACCCGGGCTACGGCTTCCGTGCGGAGGACGCGGGCTTCGCCGCGGCGGTCGAGGCGTCGGGCGTCGCGTTCGCGGGCCCGACCCCGGAGCAGCTCCGCGTCCTCGGCGACAAGGCCCGCGCTCGCGCGCTCGCGCAGGAGTGCGGCCTGCGGGTGCTGCCGGGGTCGCCGGTGCTCGGCGGCCTCGAGGACGCGCTCGGGTGGGCGGAGGAGATCGGCTTCCCGCTCGTGCTCAAGGACGCCGGTGGCGGAGGCGGGACGGGCGTGCACGTGTGCCGCGACGCGGCGGGGCTCGCCGCGGCGTGGCGGCGGGAGTCGTCGCGCCCGGGGTCGTCCGGGCGGTTGTTCGTCGAGCGCCACGTCGACCGGGCACGCCACCTCGAGGTGCAGCTCTTCGGTGACGGGGCGGGCCGGGTCGTCTCGCTCGGCGACCGCGACTGCTCGCTCCAGCGCCGCCACCAGAAGGTCGTCGAGGTCGCGCCCGCGCCCGGCCTCGATCCCGGCGTGCGCGCGGCCCTGCACGACGGCGCCCGTCGCCTCGCGGCGCGGGTCGGGCTGCGCTCGGCCGCGACGCTGGAGGCACTGCTCGACGTCGGCTCCGGCGAGATCACGTTCCTCGAGGTGAACCCGCGGATCCAGGTCGAGCACACCGTGACCGAGGAGGTCACCGGCGTCGACCTGGTGGCCTGGATGCTGCGCCTCGCCCTCGGCGACACGACCGTGCTCGACGACGTGCCGCCGTCGGGACCCGCCGTCCGGGGGGCGGCGGCGCAGGCGCGCGTCTACGCCGAGGACGTGCGCCACGGGCGACCCGCCACGGGCACGCTCGCGCGATTCGACCTGGGGCCGCTCGACGAGCGCGCGGCGTCCTGGACCGACGTCCGCGTCGAGACCGGCGCGAGCGCGGGCGACGAGCTCGGTCCCGAGGCGGACCCGCTGCTCGCGAAGGTCGTCGTGCACGCGGCGTCGCACGCGCGCGCGGTCGAGGGACTGCGCGCCGCGCTCGCGGACGTCCGCGTGGACGGCCTCCCCACGAACGTCTCGCTGCTGCGCGCGGCGCTCGCCGACCCCGCCGTCGCCGAAGGATCGGCGACCACCGCCACGCTCGCGACCGTGCACGACCCGGAGCCCTGGGTCGACGTGCTCGATCCGGGCGTCCTCACGACGGTGCAGGACTGGCCGGGCCGCACCGGGTACTGGGGCGTCGGCATCCCGCCCTCGGGCCCCATGGACGACCTGTCGTTCCGCACCGGCAACCGCGCGCTCGGAAACCCCGAGGGCGCGGCGGGGCTCGAGTGCACCCTGACCGGCCCGACCCTGCAGTTCTCGCACGAGGCGACGGTGTGCGTCACCGGGGCGCCCGCGCCCGTGACGGTCGACGGCGAGCCCGTGCGGCAGTGGGTGCCCGTCGTCGTCCCCGCGGGCGGCGTGCTCGCCGTCGGCGCGCCGTACGCCGTCGGGCTGCGGACGTACGTGCTCGTCGCGGGCGGCCTGGACGCCCCGGAGTACCTCGGGTCGGCGGCGACCTTTGTCCTCGGCGCCCTCGGTGGCCCGGCCGGGCGCGCGCTCGCCGCGGGAGACGCGCTGCACCCTCGCACCGCCGGTCCCGGGACCGCGGGCCGGCCGGGCGAGGCGGCGGCGAGCGCTCCCGGGCTCGGTGCGGTGAGCGCCGTGCCGCCCGACGCCCGCCCCCGGATGGGGCACTCGTGGGAGCTCGCCGTGACGACGGGACCGCAGTCCGCGGCGCTCACCACCGCCGCGCTCGGACGGCTGCGGACGTCGTGGTGGCGCGTCCTGCCGCACGCGGACCGGACGGGCGTGCGGCTCGCCGGGCCGCCGCTGACCTGGGTGCGGCCCGACGGCGGGGACGCGGGGCTCCACCCGTCCAACGTGCTCGACAACCCGTATTCGGTGGGTGCGCTGAACATCAGCGGGGACACGCCGATCCTGCTCGGCCCGGACGGGCCGAGCCTCGGCGGCTTCGTGTGCGCGCTCACCGTCGTCGCCGGATCCCGGTGGAAGCTCGGGCAGATGCGCCCGGGCGACGTCGTACGGTTCGTGACCGTCCACGACGACGACGGCGCCGACCGGCTGCGCCGCGACGACGCCGCCCGGGCGGCAGCACGGGTGCCGACGGCGGTGCGCGCCGTCCGGGGTCGGGACGCCAGGGTCTTCACCGACGACGACGTCCGCCCCGCGGGCGGGCCGACGTCGCGCGCCGACCGGCGACCCGTGGTCCGCTACCTGCGTGGCGGCGACGACGCGGTGCTCGTGCAGTACGACGGCGGAGCGGGGATCGACCTGCAGGACCGGCTGCGCGTGCACGCCCTGGCGAGCAGTCTCGGGGCCGCGGCCCCGCCGGGCGTGCTCGACGTGACCCCGGGCGTCCGCACGCTCCACCTGCACGTCGACCCCGAGACCCTGCCCGTGACCCGGCTCGTCGGGCTGCTGCGCGAGCTGGAGGAGGACCTGCCGCCGAGCGACGAGATCGAGGTGCCGAGCCGCGTGCTCCGCCTGCCGTTGAGCTGGGACGACCCCGCGATCCGGGACGCTGTCGAGCGGTACGCCGCCGGGGTCCGGTCCGACGCGCCGTGGCTGCCGTCCAACGTCGACTTCGTCCGGCGGGCCAACGGGCTCGAGAGCGTCGAGGACGTGCGGCGCACCGTCCTCGCCGCCGAGTACCTCGTGCTCGGGCTCGGGGACGTCTACCTGGGCGCGCCGCTCGCCGTGCCGGTGGACCCGCGGCACCGCCTGCTCACCACGAAGTACACCCCGGCGCGCACCTGGACGCCGTCGGACGCCGTCGGGCTCGGCGGGGCGTTCCTCTGCGTGTACGGCATGGCGAGCCCCGGGGGCTACCAGCTCGTGGGCCGGACCGTCCCGGTCTGGTCGGCGCACGCGCAGCGTCCGCCGTTCCGCCCGGGCGTCCCGTGGCTGTTCCGGTACTTCGACCGGATCGTGTGGGAGCCGGTCGACCCGGACGAGCTCGCCGAGCGCCGCGCGGCCGCCCGGGCCGGTGTCCTGGAGGTCCCGGTCGAGGACGGCGTCTTCTCCGGCCGGGAGCACGCCGGGCTCCTCGCGCGGGAGGCGGACGAGATTGCGGCGGTGGCGGCGGCGCGCCGCGCCGCGTTCGGGCGCGAGGCCGAAGCCTGGGCGGAGGCGGGCGAGCTCGTCGGGTCCGCCGCGCGCGCGACCGCGCGCGGCGGACCTCACGGCGGCGCGACCCACATCGGCGAGGACTCCGCCGACCTCGACGACCCGGCGCGCGTCGTGCTGCGCGCCCCGCTGGGTGGTGTCGTGTGGCGCGTGGAGGCGTCCCCGGGACGGCCCGTCACGGAGGGCGCGCCCGTGGTCGTGCTCGAGGCGATGAAGCTCGAGCTGCCCGTCCTGGCGCCGTCCGACGGCATCGTCGTCGACGTCCGCGTGCGCCCGGGCGACCACGTGCGCGCGGGTGACCGGCTCGCCGTCGTGCATCTCGAGGAGTGACGCGCCGAGCGTCGCCCTCCCGTGGCCTAGCGCGTCGTGAAGAGCCGTGAGGCCTGCGACTCGGCGTCCGCGTAGGTCTGGGCGGCCGCACCGAGCGCCGCCGTGATGTCGTCGAGCGCGAGCTCGACCTGGTGCTGCGTGGTCTGCCACTGCGTCATCACGCCCGTGAAGGACGTCGCCGCACCGCCGCGCCACGACGCCTGCAGGTCGGTGAGGTGGCGCATCATGGCCCCGACCTCGGCCCGGATCGCCGTGACCGACCCGTTCACCGCCGCGCTCGCCTGGGCCACGCGTGCGCTGTCGACCTCGTACCGGCTCATGTCGTCCTCCGTCGTCTCGTCGGCCCGCGGACCGCCCTGCACACGGCGGGCGCCGGTGCGACGACGACGCTAGCCACGAGACGCGTGGCGCTGCGGGCAGCGACGGCGTCCCTGTGGACGACGGATCAGGAGGTGGGACCTGTGGACGGCGTCGACGCCTCTGCCAGCTTGAGCTGCTCCTTGCGCAGCCGCTGCAGCTCCGCGTCGAGGTTCTGCCGCGCGGGCTCCTCCCACGCCGCCCCGAGCGGGCTCGAGAAGAGCGAGCGGCGGTCGAGCAGCTTCGTGAGGATCGCGATGCGCGCCCGCACGTAGTCGGGCTTCGGGATGTGCGCGTACTCGTCGCGCACGTCCTTGAGGTACTCCTTGTAGCGCTGCGGCTCCGCGGCGAGCATCGCGAGGTCGGCGTCGCACAGCACCGCGCAGTCGAAATCCGAGGCGTCCGGCGCGTGCCGTACGAGCGCGTTCACGAGGTACGCGACGCGGCGGACCGCCGGCTCGGGGACCCCCAGGCTCGTGAGCTCGGTGGTCGCGAGCGCGGCGCTCGCGGACTCGTCCTCGCCACCCTTGTTCGCGTACGTCGCGCGGCCCTTCGCGTCGAAGATCGCGCCGTGGTACCAGGCGGCGAGGCGCACCAGGTCGGGGTCGTGCGTCTCCTGGGAGAGCTCGTCGACCCGGCCGAGCACGTCGGCGAGGTGGCGCAGGTTGTGGAAGTGGCGGTCCGGCAGGTCCCAGCGGTCGAGCAGCCCCTGCCCGACGGCGCGGACCTCGTCGTCCGGGGCGGTCGCCCCGGCGCCGCGGGCGCTGCGGACGAACGAGGAGAGGAACCACTGCGGTGCGTCGGCGCTGTTGACGCCCATGAACTTTCGCCTTCTTCGACGGACACTTCGACGGACACGAGGAGATGACGGGGTGGTCGCCACCAGGCGTGGCGCCTGGCACGAAGGCCCCCGCGTCGCCGCGCGGCCTCACCACCAGCCTAGGTCTCGCGGGACGACCCGCCATCGTAGCCGCAGTCGGCGGTGCCTCGGGACCGTGGTGACGGCCACCGCGCGTCACGCCGGGGCGGGCCGGAGCAGACCCGCAGGTGGGGCGGGTAGCGAGCAGGTCAGGACGCGAGCGGGAGGTCCACGCGGACGGTGAGCCCGCCGCCCGTCGTCTCACGGACCGACACGCGACCCTGGTGCGCACCCACGATCGCGGCGACGATCGCCAGACCCAGGCCCGAGCCGCCCGACGCGCGGTTGCGCGACGAGTCCGCGCGGTAGAACCGCTCGAACACCCGGCCACGCTGCTCGCCGGGGACGCCCGGCCCGTGGTCGCGCACCTCGAGCACGGCGACCGCGTCGCGGGGGCCGTCCGGCGCGTCGTCAGGCGGCGTCGCGGGGCGGACCGCGCCCAGCGCGATCTCGACCGGCGTCCCCGGGGGCGTGTGGCGCGCGACGTTCCCGACGAGGTTCGCCAGCACCTGCCGCAGCCGGTCCTCGTCGCCCACGACGCGCAGGGCTCCGGGCGCCTTCGCGCCGGACCCCAGGCCCACGAGCCGGACGTCCCGGGTCGGGTCGAGCGCGTGCAGGTCCTGCGCGGAGTCGCGCGCGAGCGACACGAGGTCGACGGGCTCGTGCCGCAGGGGCCGGCCCTCGTCCAGCCGTGCGAGCGCGAGCAGGTCGTTCACGAGCGTCCCCATGCGGGTCGCCGAGTCCTCGATGCGCCCCATCGTGTCGTCGACCTTGTCCGGGGTGTCGAGCGCTCCCATCCGGTACAGCTCGCCGTACCCGCGGATCGTCGCGAGCGGCGTGCGCAGCTCGTGGCTCGCGTCGGACACGAACCGCCGCATCCGTTCCTCCGACGCCTCCTGGACCGCGAACGCCTCCTCGATCTGCGAGAGCATCGCGTTGAGCGACGCGGCCAGCGAACCCACCTCGGTCGTCGGCGGGGCCGGACGCACGCGCCGGGACAGGTCGCCCGCGGCGATGTCCGCCGCCGTCTCCTCGATCTCCCGCAGCGGGCGCAGCGCGCGGTGCACCGCGAGGTAGGCCACGGCACCGCCGACGAGCGCGATCCCCAGCGCCGAGAGCGCGAGCGCGCGGCCCAGCACCTTGACCGTCTCGTGGATGCCGGTGAGCGGGAGGGCGACGAACGCGGTGCCGCCGAGCTCGCCGCTGAACCTGTCGTAGAAGAAGAACGGCGTGACCCGCCACTCGGCGGGATCGGTGCCGCCCACGGAGCCGACGGTGAACTGCGTCCCGACCGCGTCGGCGACCTCGGGGTTCGACATCGCCGGGATGTCGGGGGTGCCGTAGCGCGAGGTCGTCTGGGGCCAGCCCAGGGCGCTGCTGTTGCCGTCGAGGTCGCGCACGAGCACGTAGTAGTCGCTCGGGAGCGAGGTCGCCGCCGCGGGCGCCTGCCGGATCGTCGAGCTGGCGACGTCCTCGGCCGAACGCTCGAGCTGCGAGTCGACCTGGCCGACCAGGTAGCTCGACACGACCGTCGTCGTGACCGCCGACGCGAGCCCGAGCCCCGCGGCCAGCAGGAGCACCGTGATCGCGACGAGCCGGGCGCGCAGCGGCACGCGCGCGAACCAGCCCCACCCCTCGGTGGGGACGGGCCGGCCGTAGGGGCGCTCCGCCGTCGGGCCCGCCTCGCCCGGCCCCGCGGACGACGACGCCTCGGAGGCCGCCTCGCCCGGCCCTGACGTCGCGGTGCCGGCCGCGGACTCGGTCGCGGTGTCGCCCGAGACGGCGCGGCGCCCCGGGGGCGGGGGAGGCGGCGGGACCGGGCGGGCGCCCGCCTCCGCGCGGTCGGGGCCGGCCGTCATGTCGTCGACGCGCCGGGGGGCTGGCGCAGCAGGTAGCCCACGCCGCGCTTGGTGTGGATGAGCGGCGGGAGCGCGACGGGCTCGCCGTCGGGGCCCGGGACGGTGAGGTTGTCGATCTTGCGACGCAGGTAGGAGATGTAGGACTCGACGATGTTCGCGTCGCCGCCCCAGTCGTACTGCCACACGTGGTCGAGGATCTGCGCCTTCGACAGCACGCGGCCCGCGTTGAGCATGAGGTAGCGCAGGAGCTTGAACTCCGTGGGGGACAGGTCGACGTCGATGCCCGCGCGGCGGACCTCGTGCGAGTCCTCGTCCATCTCCAGGTCGGCGAACCGCAGCACCGCGTCCTCGACGGGCTCGGCGTGCGTGCGGCGCAGCACCGCACGGATGCGCGCCACGACCTCCTCCAGGCTGAACGGCTTCGTCACGTAGTCGTCGCCGCCGACGGTGAGGCCGGTGATCTTGTCGCGCGTGTCGTCCTTCGCGGTGAGGAAGACGACGGGCGTGTGCTGCCCCTTCTCGCGCAGGCGGCGCGTGACGGTGAACCCGTCCATGTCCGGCAGCATGACGTCGAGCACGACGAGGTCGGGCTCGACGTCGCGCACGAGCCGCAGCGCGCTCTGCCCGTCCGCGGCGGCGTGGACCTCGAACCCGGCGAAGCGCAGGGACGTGGCCAGCAGCTCGCGGATGTTCGGCTCGTCGTCGACGACGACGAGGCGTGCCTCAGGGGTGGTGCTCATGCCTCCAGTGTCCTCCCGCGGTCTGGGAGTCGCCTGGGAGCGGGCTCCATCGGGACCCGCTCCGGAGGCGGGTTCCGCGCGGTGCGCGTGGGCGGCGTCGGGCAGGATGGCGGGCGTGCGGATCACGGTGGACCAGAGGCGACGGCGGCTCGTCGCGCAACAGCTCGCGCTCGCGACGGACCTGCCCGGACGGCCGGCGGCCCGTACTCCCGAGGACGTCGTCGACCGGCTGCTCGCGCTGCACGCCACCGACGCACCGAGCGTCTACCTCTCCGTCCTCGCGCGCGTCCCCGGCCTCGTGCTCGACGACGTCCGGGACGCCGTGTTCCGACGGCGCACCCTGGTCAAGGTGCTCGCCATGCGGCGCACGATGTTCGTAGTGCGCCGCGAGACCGTGCCCGTCGTGCACGCCGCCGCGGCGCTCGCGGTGGCCCGACGGCTGCGCGCCCGCCTGCTCAAGGAGCTCGCGACGCTGCCCACGGACCCGCCCGTCGACGACGCGGCGACCTTCCTCGCCGCCGTCGAGGCCCAGGTCCACGGCGCGCTCGCGGAGCACGGGCCGATGGACGGCGCGAGCCTGTCGAGGGCCGCGCCGCTCCTGCGCACCGCGTTCCTGCCCACCACGGACAAGACGTGGGACGTGCGCCGGACCATGACGTCCCAGCTCACAGCGCTGCTCTCGGCGGAGGGCGCGGTCGTGCGGGGCGAGCCGCGCGGGTCGTGGTCGTCCAACCGGCACGTCTGGTCGCCGGTCGAGGACTGGTTCCCGGGCGGCGTCCCCGCGATGGACGAGGCGGTCGCGCGCGCGGCGCTGGCCCGGTCCTGGCTCGAGGTGTTCGGCCCCGCGACGGTCAAGGACCTGTCATGGTGGACCGGCTGGAACCTGCGGGACACGCGCGCCGCGCTCGCGGAGCTCGACGTCGTCGCCGTCGAGGTCGAGACGGGTACGCCCGACGACCCGGCCCCGCAGGCCGGCGTGATGCTGCGCGGCACCGACCTGCCCGGCCCCGAGGAGGCTCCGCTGGAGGGGAGCGTCGCGCTCCTGCCCGCCCTCGACCCGACGACGATGGGCTGGGTCGCGCGCGACTGGTACCTGGGCCCGCACAAGGCCGCGGTCTTCGACACGATCGGCAACGCCGGCGCGACGGTCTGGTGGGAGGGCCGGATCGTCGGGGCGTGGGTCGTGCGCCCCGGAGGGGAGCCCGCGTTCCGGCTGCTCGAGGACGTGGGGTCGGACGCCGAGCGCGCCGTCGCCGAGGAGGCCGAGCGCATCGCGGCGCTCCTGGGCGGCGACGGCGTGACGGCGTCGTTCCCCACGCCGCTGTACCGCGAGCTCCACGCCTGAGGGCCACGGCCTCCCGTGAGCGCTGGGTACTCGTCGTCCCGGGAGAGCCGCGACGACGAACACCCAGCACTCAGCGGGGCGGTCAGAGGTAGCGCAGCGGGTCGAACTCCTCGAGCGGGATGATGCGCACGCGCGGCAGCACGGTCGTGAACGCCCCCGCGTGGTCCTCGAGGTCGAACACCTGCAGCCCGCGCCCCGTGAGCTCCGTGAGCCGCACGTTGACGAACTCGCGGAAGGCGAGGACGCCCACGCGGCGGTCGGGGTCGTCGAGCAGCGTCTCGACCTGCGGCAGGAAGTCGCCGTCGTGGCTCGCGAGGAGCACGTCGCCCGGCTGGTCGACGATCGCGTCCAGCATGCGCTGGATACCGATGTCCACGACCTTCTCGCTGCTCGACCCGGCGAGCGGGATCGGCCGGTAGCCCATCGCGAGCAGCGCCTGCACGAACGACATCGGCATCTGGCCCGACGACGCGTTGAGGAAGAACAGCGGCGTGACGTCCTGGCCCCAGGCCTGACGGGCGAACTCCACGATGCGGTCCCACCGTGGCCGCTCCTCCGGCGCGGGCCGGTGCCCGAGGACGTTCATGCCGAGCGTCGCGTCGATGTTCTCGCCGTCGACGACGAGATAGGTGCGGCGCGGCGTCGTCAGCGTTCGGCCGTCGGGGGTCTGGAGGTCGGACATGCTGGTCAGCCTATCCGCGCGACGGTCGCCTGCCATGTCCACGACGTGGGTGTTTGCGTCGGGGTACCCCGGAGTGGGTACCGTCGGACCTCGTGACCACGTACGACACCGACGCCACGGCCGCAACCGGAACCGTCCGGATCACGGTCGTCCAGAATTCCGCGGACGTCCGGCTGGACGCCTACGCCGACCTGCTCGCCGCCGACCTGCGGGTCGTGCGCGCGTTCGACGGCGACGCGATCCCCCCGGCGGACGCGCTCGGCGACGGCCTCGTCGTCCTCGGCGGACACATGTCCGCGCACGACGACGAGCGTGCCCCCTGGCTGCCCGCGCTGCGCGAGACTCTGCTCGCCGCGGCGACGACCGGTGTCCCGACGCTCGGCATCTGCCTCGGTGCCCAGCTCCTCGCCGTCGCCGGGGGCGGCCACGTCCAGGTGAGCGCGCCCCCGGGGCGCGAGGTTGGCGCGACCCGCGTCTTCTGGCGCGCCGACGCCGACGCCGACCCCGTGCTCTCCGCGCTCACGGGGCCCGCCGCGGGCGACGCGCCGGTGCGGTACGTGACGAGCATGCACGCCGACGCGATCGTCGACCTCCCGCCCGGCGCCGTCTGGCTCGGGTCGTCCAACATGTACCCCTACCAGGCGTTCCGCCTCGGCTCCGCGCTCGGCGTGCAGTTCCACCCGGAGACGACGCGCGCGGGCTTCGAGGCGTGGTGCGACGCGTACGACGACGTCGACACGGCGGTAGCCCTGGCCGGGTTCGACGAGCACGCGGCCGAGATCCTCGACGGCGGACGTCGCCTCGCCGAGGCGTTCGTCGCCGAGGTCCGCACGACGGTCGGGCGGAGCGTCCCGGCCTGACGCCGCCC
Organism: Cellulosimicrobium sp. SH8; assembly: GCF_025818875.1. Classification (NCBI taxonomy): domain Bacteria; kingdom Bacillati; phylum Actinomycetota; class Actinomycetes; order Micrococcales; family Promicromonosporaceae; genus Cellulosimicrobium; species Cellulosimicrobium sp. SH8. Next base: position 97,799 of record NZ_JAMXMH010000011.1, read on the forward strand.
GCCTCTACCTCGGCGGACCGGGGCTCTACCTCGCCGCGGTCACCAGTCGGAGGTCGGGGCGTCCTGGGTGGTGGTGCCGGACTCGATCGCGGGCGTGACCTGCGTGGGTGACACCTGCGGTGCGGGCGACGAGCCCTGCTTGAGGGCGGCGAGGCGTGCCTCGATCTCGACGGCCTCGCCGGACGTCTCGAGCTCGGCGAACTGGGAGTCGATGCTCGACGCCGCGACCTCGGCCTGGCCGATCGCCTGCGCCTCCTCGCGGCGCACGATCTCCTCGTAGCGGGAGATCTCGCTCGTGGGGTCGAGCACGTTGATCGAGCTGATGGCGCCCTGGACGGTCTGCTGCGCCTGAGCGCTCTTCTGGCGGGCGACGAGGGAGTCGCGCCGGGACTTCAGCTCGCCGAGCTTGTCCTTCATCATCGCGAGGCCGGACTTGAGCTTCTCCACCGACTCGCGCTGGGACGCGATGAGCGGTTCGGCCTGGCGGACCTCGCCCTCGGCGGAGATCTGCTTGCCGAGCGCGACCTTGGCGAGGTTGTCGAACTTGTCGGCGTTGGCCGTGTCGCCCTGCTGCCGATAGCGGTCGGCCTGCGCGGAGGCGGCGACGGCCTTCTGGCCCCACTCCTGGACGGCGGCGACGTCCTCGTTGTAGTCCTGCTCGGCGAGGCGCAGGTTGCCGATGGTCTGCGCGACGGCCTGCTCGGCGTCGGCGATGTTGTTCGTGTAGTCGCGCACGAGCTGGTCCAGCATCTTCTGCGGGTCCTCCGCGTTGTCCAGGAGCGCGTTGATGTTCGCGCGGGCGAGCTGCGCGATCCGTCCGAAGATGCTCTGCTTCTCCGCCATGGTCGTCCCTCTCTGGTGAGCCGTCTCGTGCTGGTCGGTGCTGTGTGCTGGTCGTTCGTCCGTCTCGTCAGAAGCGTCCGCCGCGGCCCGAGCGGCCGCCCGAGGACCGGCCGCCGGAGCGCCCGCCCGACCGGCCGCCGCCGAAGCCGCCGCCCCCGGACCCGCCGCCGAAGCTTCCGCCGCCGAACCCGCCGGACCGGCCGCCGCCTCCGCCGCCGCGCAGGATCGAGTCGAGCAGGATGCCGCCGAGCACCATGCCCCCGACGTTGCTCCCGCCACCGCCCCCGCCGCCGAACATCCCGCCGCCCTGCGACGACTGCCAGCTCGACGCGTCCTGCTGGGCGCGCTGCGCGGCGGACTGGGCCTGGGCGTCGGCCTGCTGCGCGCGCTCGAGCGCCGCGACGGGGTCGGTCGGCTGGAGGGCGCGGGCCTCGCCGAGCAGGCGGATGGCCTCCGAGAGCCGGGTGCGTGCCTCGGGCCCGACGGCGCCGCGCCGGGTCTCGATGAAGTCGTTCGTCGCGCGGACCTGCGAGTCGACGCGCGCGAGCGTGTCGCGCAGGAGCGCGTTCGCGCGCGCGGCCTGCTCGGCACGCTCGCGGAAGGGGGCGAGCGTGGCGTCGAGCGCGGCCTCGGCCTCGGTGAGGCGCCGGAGTGCGGCGAGCGGGTCTCCGCCGTCGCGTGCGGCTTCTGCCGCGGCCGCGGCGGCCTGCGCCTCCGCGAGGGCCGGGGCCACGGAAGGGTCCGCGGGGGCGAGCCGGCCGGCGTCGGCGATGTCGGACGTGATCGAGGCGAGGCCCCGGTCGAGGCGCGGGCCCGACTCGGCGAGGTCCGTGCCGGCCCGGTCGACGGCGTCGAGCAGCGTGACCGCCTGCCCGACGGCGTTCTGCGCCGCCCGGGCGAGGGCGACGGCCGCCGCCCGGTCCTTGCCGGCGAGCGCCTCGCGGCCCCGCGCGACGGACTCGCGCGCGTTCGCGACGAGTGCCTGCGCCTGGTCGGGGTTCTGCACGACGGAGGCGAGCGACGTCGGCGGGTACGTGCGGGCGAGACCTTCGAGGGTCGTGCGCGCGGGCTCGACGCGGGCGAGCACCTCGCTCGCGCGCTGGTCGGTCTCGTCGAGCACCTGCGGCGCGCGCGCCTGGAGGTCGCGCAGCTCGTCGAAGGTGCGCGACTGGGCGTCGAGGGACTGCGCGACGTCGTCGCACAGCGCGACGATGCGGGCCATCGCGTCCCGGGCCTGCGGCTCGGTCTCGGGGCGGTCGTCGTCGAGCTGCTGGCGCAGCGCGAACGCCTCGGAGACCTTCTGCTTGGCCTCGGCGAGCACCGCGGAGAACTGCTGCGTCGCCTCGAGGCCGAACTGGGCCTGGGCGAAGCCGAGCTCCTGCTCCGAGGTCTTCACGGCGTCGTCGATCGCGACGAGCGCGGCGCTCGCGCGCCGGTTGAGCTCGTCGGTGGGCAGGGCCGCGAGGCCACCCTCCGCGGGAGCCCCGCCCGAGGGCGTGCGGCGGCGTCTGGCGACCGCTCGTACGACCAGCACGACCACGAGGACGAGCACGCCGAGGCCGAGCAGGACCCAGAACCAGGACACGCCCCCGGAACCCTGGCTCGCGCCGCGCGCGACCTCGGCGGCGGCGATCGCGGCACCTGGCCAGTCGTCGTCCCGCAGCTCGTCCTCCACGGCGGCGGAGATCCGGTCCAGCTCCTGGTCGGTGAGCGACACGTTGGTGTCGTAGGAGAGCCCGTAGCGGCGGTCCTCGGTCGCGACGGCGAGGAGCAGGTCGTCCACCCCGAGCCCGGACGTGTTGGCCGTGGCGTTCGCCCAGTCGACGCCGTCCATGCCGTCGAAGCTCGGCACGTACACGACGAAGAGCTGGAGGTCGGTGTCCTGCGCGAGGCGGTCGAGCGCGTCCTGGACCTCGTCGGTCCGGTCGCCCAGGACGCCGTCGGGGTCCGTGATCTCGCCGGCGACGTCCATCGGGGGGGCGGCGTGCGCGGTCCCGGCGGGGGCCAGCAGCGCGAGCCCGGTCAGCAGCGCGACCGCCGTCAGGGCGAGGCGGGTCGCGACGAGGGCGCGGAGCGCGCGGGCGCCACGGTCCGCGGCGGCGCGGGGGAGCGAGGGACGGTGGGCCGTGCTCACGCGCCGATCCTTTCCCAGCCCCCGGGGTCCCGCAATCGCTACCGGTGGCTGCCCGCGGGCCGTCGTCGCCCGCAGACGACGGCGAGGCCCGCCTCCCCCTCGGGGAGACGGGCCTCGCGCTCAGGAGTCACTGTCGGTCAGCCGCACGTCAGCGCCGCGTACGGCGCGCTGACCTCGCTCGTGACCCCTCCGGCGACCGCGCTGACGACGGCGTCGCCCGCCGCCACCGAGGCGGCGCGCACCGCGAACGACTGGTAGGCGTTCGCGCCCGGGGCGACGCTCGCGACGGTGCGCGACCCGAACGGCGTCGAGAGCGTCACCGCGAGGGGCTCCTCGCCCCCGTTGGTCGCCCGGACCGCGACGTACGCCTTGCCCGCGAGGCAGCGCGTCGTGGCCTCGACCGTGACGTCCGCCTCCGCGGGGAGGTCCGTCGGGTAGGCGACGACCTGCGGGGACGCGAACGAGCCGACGGCAGGCGCGCCCGTGTCGTTGACGACGTGGTCGATGCCGCCCGAGCCGTTGAGGAAGACGCTCGTCATCGACCGGAACGTCACGCCCGCGCGGACCGGCGTCTGGACGCCGCTCGCGACGCGCACGTCGACGCCCTGGTTGAAGAACGAGTACACGCCCAGCCCGACGGCGTCGTGCCGCCGGACGTGGTCGCCCACCCGGTACGACGCGAACCCCTTGCGGTCGCCGTCCATGAACGCGGCCTGGCTCGGCACGTCGTAGGGGATCTCGCTCTGGTAGAAGACCGTGCGGCCGCGCTCGCCGTTCCAGATCGTCTGGTTCTTCTGGTAGTGCTCGACGAACAGGCCCGTGGCGGTCACGTCGTCGCCGTTCACGACGACGCCGTGGTCACCGGTGTTCTGGTCCCACCCGATGCCGGCGCCGTGGTCGCCGCGCCAGGCCCAGATGTGGTCCATGAGCACGTGGTCGCTGTTGACCTCGATGCTCGTCGTCGCCTTGCCGACCCACGGTCCGCCGACGCGGACGAACACGTCGGTGAGCGTGGTCGGGTCGGCGGCGTCCGCCACGTGCGCGTCCGCCGGACCGACGCGCACGAGGACGTCCGACTCGACCGGGCCGGCGTCGACCGTGATGCCCGCGACCTTCACGCCCGCGACGTCGCCGATCTCCAGCGCCGCGGTGCCCGACGTCGGGGCGAGGGACGCGTAGCCGAGGCCCAGCACGACCGTGTCGGGGTTCTCGACCTGGATCGCCTCGTCGAGGTGGTAGACGCCGGGCGTGAGCAGGAGGTTCTTGCCGGTCGCGAGGGCCGCGTTGATCTCCGCCGCCGAGTCGCCCTCGTGGGCGACGAAGAAGCTGTCGAGGGACAGCTTCTGGCCCGCGTCCGCGTCGGTCGACCAGTCGACGCCGCGCGTCTCGGTCCGCGCGTTCGGCACGAACACGGCGAGGTCCTCGCCGTCGCGGAAGAGGAACGGCGCCTCCCGGCTCAGCGGGGTGGTGTCGAGCGTCGTCTTGTTGCCGGTCGTGCCGTCGGGCTGGGGACCGAAGTCCGTGGCGGGGGCGCCCTCGACGCCCGAGAAGACCATGTTCCACACGCCGCCGTCCCAGGTGCCGACCTCGGAGTTGCGCGTGTACCACTGCTGCTGCGAGCCGGTCACGAGGCGACCCGAGACGCGCGAGTTGGCCAGGTAGCCACCGCTCGCGTACTCGCCGAAGCGCCCGAACACCGTGAGGTCGCCCTGGATGTCGACGCGACGCAGCGGCGCGGCCTGCGAGACGGCGAAGCGCAGCTGGTGCGGGTCGGTGATCCCCGCCGGGAACGGGCGGTTCACGTCCTCGTCGACCGGGCGCTGGATCGGGTTGATCGCGACGTTGCTCAGCGAGCGCCAGAAGCGCGTGAGCGAGCCCGGGTCCTGGCAGCTCCACGGGTTGTTCGGGCAGCTCACGACCGGCTGCACGCTCAGCGCGCCGTTGATGAGCACGTCGTCCGGCTGCGCGCCCAGGCCGGCGATCGCGGTGTAGTAGCCGACCTCGGCGTTGACGATGCCCGTCGCCGTCGCCGGGTCGTTCGCGCCGGACGCGTCGCCGTAGACGCCGGGCTCGAAGAACACGGCGTGCCGGTCCTGGCTGAACTCCGCCTCGTCGTTGATCGACGCGAGATAGGTGTTGATCTGGTCCACCGACCACGAGTCGTCGATGAAGACCACGTTGGGTCCGAGGTCGGGGTCGGTGGCCGGGGCGGCCGTCGCAGGCGCGCCGAGCGCCACGCCCGTGGCGGCCACGGCGAGCGCCGCCACGCCTGCGCCGGCGGCGCGGGCACGACGGGCCCGCACGCCTGCGCCGGGGATGGTCGTCGAGAGGGTCACGGTGGGTGTTCTCCTTCGAACGGGGGGTCGGCGCAGCGCACCGACGCCGGCGCGACGTCGCGCCGATGCGGGGAGCCTAGAGCACAACTGACTGTCTTGTCAGTAACTGGCTGGGAGCGCTCTCACATCGTGGGACGAACCTTGTGAGTGCAGGAAGATGTCGCCCCGAACCGGTTCGAGACGACAGATTCCACGCACTCGACGGGGAGCGGTCACTGCACGACGCCCAGGTCCTCGCACTCTCGGTCAGACTGGGCGTCGTTCCGTGCCGGGCGGGCACCTTGCTTCGCTGCGGTCCCACCCGTCACTGCACGACGCCCAGGTCCTCGTGTCCTCGGTCGGACTGGGCGGCGCTCCGTGCCGGGCGGGTGCCGCGCTCCTGCGTCGCGGGGCCCCCACCCGTCACTGCACGACGCCCAGGTCCTCCGCGTCGACGATGCGGTAGGCGTACCCCTGCTCCGCCAGGAAACGCTGGCGGTGGGCGGCGAAGTCCTGGTCGACCGTGTCGCGCGCGACGACGGCGTAGAAGTGCGCGGTGCGGCCGTCGGACTTGGGGCGCATGACGCGGCCGAGGCGCTGAGCCTCCTCCTGGCGCGACCCGAACGACCCGGAGACCTGGATCGCGACGGACGCCTCGGGCAGGTCGATGGAGAAGTTGGCGACCTTCGACACGACGAGCCGCGAGATCTCGCCCGAGCGGAACGCGTCGAACAGGCGCTGGCGCTCGCGGACCGTCGTCGCGCCCGTGATGAGCGGCGCGTCGAGGTGCTGCGACAGCTCCTCGAGCTGGTCGAGGTACTGGCCGATCACGAGCACCTGGTCGTCCGGGTGCTGCGCGACGATCTGCTCCACGACCCGGTTCTTGCCCGCGGCGGTCGCGGCGAGCCGGTACTTGTCCTCCGGCTCGGCGACGGCGTACGTCATGCGGTCGGACTCGGGCAGCGTGAGGCGCACCTCGACGCAGTCGGCGGGCGCGATGTACCCCTGCGCCTCGATGTCCTTCCACGGGGCGTCGTACCGCTTGGGCCCGATGAGCGAGAACACCTCGTCCTCGCGGCCGTCCTCGCGCACGAGCGTCGCGGTGAGCCCGAGCCGGCGGCGCGCCTGCAGGTCCGCCGTCATGCGGAAGATCGGCGCCGGCAGCAGGTGGACCTCGTCGTACACGACGAGGCCCCAGTCGCGGGCGTCGAGCAGCTCGAGGTGCGTGTACACGCCCTTCCGCTTGGTCGTCAGCACCTGGTAGGTCGCGATCGTGACGGGCTTGATCTCCTTGCGCGCGCCGGAGTACTCGCCGATCTCGTCCTCGGTCAGGGTCGTGCGCCGCACGAGCTCGTCGCGCCACTGCCGCGCGCTCACCGTGTTCGTCACGAGGATGAGCGTCGTCGTCCCGGACTTCGCCATCGCGCCCGCGCCGACGATCGTCTTGCCCGCGCCGCACGGCAGCACGACGACGCCGCTGCCGCCGTGCCAGAACCCGTCCACGGCCTGGGCCTGGTACGGGCGCATCTCCCAGGGCTTCGGCTCCTCGCCCTCGACGCGCGGCGGCGTCGTCGGGCTGAGCGCGATGGCGTGCTTCTCGCCGTCGACGTACCCCGCGAGGTCCTCGGCGGGCCAGCCGAGCTTGACCAGGACCTGCTTGAGGTGGCCGCGCTCGGACGGGTGCACGACGACCATGAGGTCGTCGATGCGCTCGCCCACCAGGCCGGCCGTGCGCTTGGACTTGAGGACCTCGGCGAGCACGGCGCGGTCCGTCGCCTCGAGCACGAGGCCGTGCGTCGGGTGCTGCGCGAGCGTGAGCCGCCCGTAGCGCGACATCGTCTCCGCGACGTCGACGAGCAGCGCGTGCGGAACGGGGTAGCGCGAGTACTCGATGAGCGTGTTGACGACCTGCTCGGCGTCGTGGCCCGCGGCGCGCGCGTTCCACAGCCCGAGCGGCGTGAGCCGGTAGGTGTGGACGTGCTCGGGGGCGCGCTCGAGCTCGGCGAACGGCGCGATCGCGCGCCGCGCGTCGTCGGCACGCGGGTGGTCGACCTCGAGCAGCAGCGACTTGTCGCTCTGGACGATGAGGGGTCCGTCGGTCATGTGTCTCCTTGCCGAGGTAGAACCGTGGTGCCGCGGGGTAGAGGCGTGGTCGTGACCACGGCTCTACCTCGGCGGGGCGTCCGGGGTGACGGAGGCGATGCGGTGGACCGCGACCGTGAGCTCGGCGTCGCGCGCCGGGTCCTGCGCGCGCAGCCGTCCCGCGTCGAGGGTGAGGGGTCGGACGCGGCGGCGGTCCTGCCCTCCGGTCGGCCCCACCACCTCGAGCCAGACCATCGCCCCGTCCGCGATGGCCTCGCGCAGCAGACCCAACGCGGCCACCGGGTCGGATGTTCCCTCCCCGAGGTCGTACCCGCTGGACCCGCTGGACCCGCTGTGCCCGTTCGTGCCCGACGACGCCCGGTCGCCCTCGCTCGACGCGCTGCGTTCACCGGTGGCCCGGCCCGTGCTGCCGTCGGCCTGCGCGGCGGCGCGGGAGTCGGCGGCGCGCAGCCGCGCCACGAGGTCCGCGAAGCGCGCTTCCCCCCGGTCGGGACCAGAACCGGGTTCGTCGACGCGCGCACCGGACCCCGGGACGACTCCCGTCCGCGCCCGACCGCGCCGGCCCGCGGCGGCGAGCCGTCCGCGCCGGGGCGGTGCGACGTCGTCGGGCCCGCCCCGCCGCGCCGCCCGGTCCGCGACGAGCATGCGCCCGTCCGGGCCCTCCACGACGGCCGGGACGCCGCGCGCGCGCAGCGCCTCCTGCAGCTCCCCGGCGGGTGCCGAGGACGCGAGGACCGTGGGCGCGAGGAGCACGAGGCCCAGCCCGCGCAGGGCCGGGTCCTCCGCGATCCCCGCGAGCAGCACCGGGTCCTCGGCGCGCACGTACGACGACGCCGTCCCCACACGGACCCGACCGTGGCGGCGGGCCGTGTCCCGCACCAGGTACTCCAGCGGCTGGGGCACGGGCGTGCGCGAGTGTGCCGCGAGGTCGCCCAGGAGGTCGTCGGCCGTCGCGCCCCGGTCGAGCGCGCGCAGGACGGAGTCCGGGGTGAACCGCACCGTCGTCGCGGCGCCCCGCGACTCGACGTCCGCCGCGACCTCCACGAGGCGTTCGAGCGTGCGCGACGGCCGCCCCGGCACGATGCCCGTGAGGTCTCCCTGGAGCAGCAGGTCGTCGACCTCGGCCGGGAGCACCGCCTCGAAGGCGGCGCCGAGGTCGGCCGGCCCGGTCCCGGACGGCGACGCCGCGTCGTCGGCCCCGAGGAGGACCTGGCCCGGGGGAGCGAGCGCGCCTGCCCCCGTCACCCCGAGCAGCGCGGCCTCGCGCAGCAGCCCCGCCACGGCCTGCTCCGGTGGCACCGCCCGCGGCGTGCGCCACCGCAGGACGGCGACGACGTCGGCCGCGGCGAGCGGGCGCCCGGGAGCGAGGTCGAGGACGTCCAGGACGGAGCGGCGGAGCCGGGGCACCCACGGGCGCCACAGCTCCGGGTCGAGCGCGGCGCGCAGGGCCCCCTTCTCGTCGCGGCTGCCCACGAGCCACGGGGTGCGGCGCGAACGCCACCAGCCGCGGGCGAGCGTCGCCCACCGGTCGCCCAGGTCGTCGTCGAGCCAGTCCTCCGCCGCGAGGGTCGGGGCGAACGTGGGCGGGTCGTCGCCGTCGTCGGCCACGAGCCCGGCCGCCGCCGCCAGCTCGACGACCGCGGCCGCCGTCGGGTCGTCCACCTCGAGCGCGACGGCGGCCCGCCGCAGGTCGCGCACCCCGAGCCCGCCCGCGCGCAGCACGCCCGGCGGGTGCTCGGTCCAGTGCGTCACGAGCCGCGCCACGAGCCGCACCGCCTCCAGCCCGGCGCTCGCGGACTCCGCGTCGACCGTCGCCGACGGGAGCTCGCGGACGTCGGGGACGGGCGGCGCCGTCCGGACGTCGCGGTGGGTGCGGCCCCCGCGCAGGGCGAGCCCGACCTCGCGCGGCAGCACCACGTGGCGCTCGTCGGTCGCGCGCAGGTAGCCGTGGCCCACGAGCCAGTCCGTCGCACGCCGGGCCGACGGGTCCGACCGGGGAGCGACGCCGACGGGCGGTCCCCACGTCAACGCGTCGAGGATGGCCCGGGCGCCCGGCGGCGCGTCGTCGGGCAGGTCGGACGGCGGGCCGGCGGCCGGCGCGCGCGGCGCGGTCGCGACCGGGCCCAGGCCGGCGGGGTGCGGACCCAGGACCTCGGCGAGACCCGGCGCCGGGCGGGACCCGGCCGACCGCGCGCCCGGCGTCCACACGAGCGCGAGCTCGTCGAGGAGGGCGAGCGCCGCGGTGACGCGGGGCCGGTCGACGCCCGTGGCGCGGTCGACCGCCGCCGCCGTCGCGGAGGACCCCACGGAGTCGAGGACCAGCACCGCCTCCAGGACGTGGAGCGTGAGCTCGTCCAGCCCTGCGAGCGCCCGTTCCAGGCTCGTTCGGTTCATCGCGCGCGCGGCGAGCGAGAGGAGTGTCGAGGGCGACGGCGTCGCGAGGTCGGGCCGCCGCCGGAGCAGCGCGACCAGGGCGGCGTCGTCGCGCTGGCGCAGCGACTCGCTGTACGTCGGAGCCCGCTCGGGCCGGGAGGTGGCCATCCGTTCGATGTTACGCGCCGCGCGGCCACGGCCCGCGGACGGTCCGGGCGCTCAGCCGCGAGCGGTGCGCCGGCAGACCTCGTCCCAGGGCGTCGGCTCGATCCCGAAGCGGGCGCGCGCCGCCGTGTCGTCGAGCACGTAGGGGCGGTCCCACTGGTAGGCGAGGTCGCGCAGCTCGCGCAGCAGCGGCGAGAAGAGTCCGGCGACGGCGAGGCCGGCGCCGCGCAGCGAGCGGACCCGGACGGGCGGGTGGCCGGCGCTCGCGAGGACGTCGGTGAGTGCCTCGCGCTGGGTGCGTGGCGGGTTGCTCGGCGTGTGCCACGTGCGGCCGTGCGCGCCGGGGTCGGCCGCCGCCGCGACGAGCGTGCGGGCGGCGTCCTGGACGTCGGTGAACGAGTGCGGCAGGTCGGTGCGCCCGATCATGGTCACGGCGCGCCCGCGCAGGGCGGCCGGGACGACGCGCGACACGTGGCCGTTGCTCCCGACCCCGGGGCCGACGAAGTCGGAGCTGCGCACCTCGACGACGCGCGCGCGACCGGCGCGGTGCGCGGCGAGCGCGTCGGCCCACAGCCGGGCGCGCAGGACGCCCTTGTGGTCGGTCGCGACGTCGGGCAGGTCCTCGGTCATCGGCCCGTCGACGGGGCCGTACGGGTAGAGGTTGCCCGTGATCGCGTAGACGGAGCCGGTGCGCTCGACGGCGGTGAGCATCGCCGTCGCGAGCGGCGGCCACACGCGCTCCCACTGCGTGTAGTCGCCGGGGTTGGCGCAGTTGTAGAGCACGTCGGCGCCCTCGGCGACGCGGGCGAGGGCGTCCGCGTCGGAGGCGTCGAGAGCGAGGTGCACGGCGCCCGCGACGCCGGTGTCCCGGCCGCTGCGGGTGACGACGGTGACGTGCGACCCGCGGGCCGCGAGCTCGGCGGCGACGTGCCGGCCGACGGGCCCGGCGCCGACGACGACGTGCCGGCCGGCCGAGGAGGGTGCGCTGGACATGGGATCTCCTTTCCGAGAGCAGTGCTCTCGCTTCGTCGAGGAGCATGGCACGAGCCGTCGGCTTGCGCAAGAGCGGTGCTCTCGTTTGTGGGCGGCGCTCTCGTCTGCGACCCTGACCTGATGACGGCCCCTCGCACGGCACGCGCCCTCGCGCGCGAGACCCTGACGCGCGACATCCTCGACGCCGCCCGCGCGCGCCTCGTGGCCGACGGTCCCGCCGCGCTCTCGCTGCGGGCCGTCGCGCGCGACGTCGGCATGGTGTCGTCCGCCGTCTACCGGTACTTCCCGAGCCGCGACGCGCTGCTCACCGCGCTCCTCGTCGAGTGCTACGACGAGCTCGGCGCCGCCGTCGAGGCCGCGGAGGCCGCCGTCGCGCGTGACGACCTGCCCGGCCGGTGGCTCGCCGCGTGCCGGGCGCTGCGGTCGTGGTGCGTCCGGCGCCCCGGCGACTTCGCCCTCCTCTACGGCACGCCCGTCCCGGGGTACGCGGCGCCGCAGGACACCGTCGAGCCCGCGACGCGCGTCGTGCGGACCCTCGTCCGGGTCGTCGCCGACTCCTGGGCGGACGGCGAGGGTCCCGCGCCCGCCCCGCCGTCGGCCGACGACGCGGACGCGCTCGTCGCCCCCGCCGTCGCGTACGTCGCGTCGCGCGGGCTCGTCGGCGCCGACGCCCCGGCGGAGGCCGTCGTGCGCACGCTCGTCGCGTGGACGACCCTCTTCGGCACGGTCTCCTTCGAGCTGTTCGGCCACCTCCACCGCACCGTCGCGGACTACGCGCGGTGGTTCGACGCCGTCGCCCTGCGCGTCGGCGCCGACGCCGGGGTCGTCCCGCGCGGGACGGATGCGGCCTTGCCGCCGTCCGGCCGGTAGCCTGGGGGTTCTGGTTCCTACGAGCACGAACGAGGTCCACGTGCCCACCGGCAAGGTCAAGTGGTTCGACACCGAACGCGGGTTCGGCTTCATCGCCAACGACGACGGCGGCGAGGTCTTCCTGCACGCCTCCGCGCTGCCCGCGGACGCCCCCGCGCCCAAGCCGGGCGCCCGGGTGGACTTCGGCGTCGCCGACGGGCGACGCGGCCCGCAGGCGCTCGCGGTCACGCTCCTCGACCCGGCGCCGTCCGTGGTCAAGGCGAAGCGCCGCTCTGCGGACGAGATGGCGGTCATCGTGGAGGACCTCATCAAGGAGCTCGACCGGATCCGCGACGGGCTCGGCAAGGGCCGCTACCCGGAGAAGGGCAAGGCCACGATGGTCGCCAAGGTCCTGCGCGTGGTCGCCGACGAGATCGAGGGCTGACATGGTCGCCGTGGCTGCCGCCGAGGAGCGTTCCCGGGGAGTGTCCGCGCGTGCCGCGCGGGACGCCGTGCTCACGGGCGCGGTCGAGCTCGCGCGCGCCGCGGCCCAGGAGGTCGCCGAGCGCCCCGAGGACGTCGGGGAGCACCTCGGCACCTTCGCGGAGGCGGACCGCCTCATCTCCCACCGGTTCGCGTGCACGATGCGCGGCTACCGCGGCTGGCACTGGACCGTCACCCTCGCGCGCGTGCCGCGCGGCCGGACGGCCACGGTGTGCGAGGTCGAGCTGCTGCCGGGCGACGGCGCGCTGCTCGCGCCGTCGTGGCTCCCGTGGTCCGAGCGCCTGCAGCCGGGCGACGTCGGGCCGGGCGACGTGCTCCCGTTCCGCGCCGACGACCCGCGCCTCGAGCCCGGCTACGTCCCCACCGGCGACGAGGAGCAGGACGCGGTCGCGATCGACGAGCTCGCCCTCGCGCGTGCCCGCGTGCTGTCCCCGCAGGGCCGTGACGAGGCCGCCGAGCGCTGGTACCGCGGCTCTCGCGGTCCGACGGCGCGCGGCGCCGTGGCCTCGGCCGCCGAGTGCGGGTCGTGCGGCTTCCTCGTCACGCTCCAGGGCAGCCTCGGCCAGGTGTTCGGCGTGTGCGCGAACGCGTGGTCGCCCGACGACGGCAAGGTCGTGAGCCTCGACCACGGCTGCGGCGCGCACTCGGAGACCGACGTCGAGCCGCACCGGAGCGACTGGCCCGACGCCGATCCGCTGGTCGACGAGCTGCACGTCGAGATCGTCTCGCTGCTCGAGTCCGTCGCCCCGGCGGCAGAGCCCGCCGAGGAGACGGTGGCGGAGCCGGAGGCCGACGCCGTGGCCCCCGAGCCGACGGCCGACGTCCCGGAGCCGGGAGCCGCGCTGGAGTCCCGGCCGGCCGACGCCCAGCCGGACACCGAGCCGGCGGCGGACGAGCCGCAGGAGTGACGGACGACGTCTTCGGGACGGCCGCGCTGCGCCGTGCGGTCCTGGAGGCGTGGCGGTCGTCGCCGACGCGTCTGCGCGAGGACGCGAACACCGAGGAGGACCACGCCCACGGGTCGTACCGGGGGCGGGTCGTCGTCGAGCTCGCGCAGAACGCCGCGGACGCCGCGGCCCGCGCCGGGGTCCCGGGGCGGCTGCGCCTGAGCCTGCACGCGCCGCCGGGCCCGGACGAGCCCTGGGTGCTGCGCGCGGCGAACACCGGCGAGCCGCTGGACTCCTCGGGCGTCGCGTCGCTCGTCGCGCTGCGCGCGTCCGCGACGGGGCGTAGTACGCGCGACGCCGACGGCCGGGCGTCCACGGTCGGCCGGTTCGGGGTCGGCTTCGCGGCCGTCCGCTCCGTCTCCGACCGGGTGCGGGTCGGGGCGGGGGAGAGCGCCGTCGAGCTGTCGCTCGCGCGCACGCGCGCCGCGCTCGACGACGTGGTCGCCGACCGTCCCGACCTCGCCGCCGAGGTGGCGCGCCGCGGCGACCGGCTCCCGGTGCTGCGCCTCCCGTTCCCGACCCGCGTCGAGGTGCCGGCGGGCTACGACACGGTCGTCGAGGTCGAGCTGCGCGACGCGGACGCGCTCGCCGCGGTCCGCGCGGAGCTCGCCGACGTGGGCGACCCGCTCCTGCTCGCGCTCCCTGCCCTCGCCGAGGTCGTCGTGGCCGGGGACGGCGTCGAGCAGCGCCGTGTCGCGGACGTCGCCGACCGGTGGACCGTCCTGCGGCGCGAGGGGTCGATCGACCCGGCGCTGCTCGCGGACCGCCCGATCGAGGAGCGCGCGACCACGCGGTGGGCGGTCACGTGGGCGCTGCCCCACGACGGTGCGCGCACCGACGTCCTGCACGCCCCGACCCCCACCGACGAGCGCCTCACGTTCCCCGCGCTGCTCCTGGCGTCGTTCCCGCTGGATCCCGCGCGCCGCCACGTCCCGCCCGGCCCGGTCACCGCGCACGTCGCGCGCGCGGCCGGGCGGGCGTACGCGGAGCTGCTCGCGGAGCTCGCGCACACGCGTGGCGCGGACGTGCTCGCCCTCGTCCCGACCGGGCTCCCGGCGAGCGCGGTCGACGCAGAGGTCCGTGCGGCGGCCGAGGCGGCGCTCGCCCGGACCCCGCTCCTCCCGCTCGACGCGCTGCCCGCGCGGGGTGCCGAGGAGCCGCTCGGGGTGGCCGACGACGAGGCCGGGGCGGCGGCCGACCGGCGAGCCCTGGTCGCGCCTGCCGAGGCGCGCGTGCTCGCGGGGGACGTGGGCGACGCGCGCGTCCGGGCCGAGCTCGGGGTCGCGCACCTCGTGGACGTCCCGGGTCCGCTCCGCGCGGTCGCGCGGTCGCTCGGGGCGCAGGTCGTGGACCTCGCGGACGTGGTGGACGACCTCCCGCTCGTCGCCGACCCGGCGCACTGGTGGGCCCTGTACGACGCTCTCGCGCCGCACGCCGGCGACCGGTCGGTGCTGGAGGCGCTGGGGGCGCTTCCCGTGCCGTTGCTCGGCGGGCAGGTCGTCCGTGGTGCGCGCGGGCTCCTCCTCCTGGACGCCGGGTCGGGCGAGCCGTCGGACGCCGGGGTGCTCGACGCGCGCGGCGCGGCCGCGCTCGGGCTGCGCGTGGTCGACCCGCGTGCCGCGCACCCGCTGCTCGAGCGCCTCGGGGCCCGGGTGACCGACCTGCGGACGGTGCTCTCCGACGCGGCGGTGCGCGAGCGCGTCCTCGCGGCGGCGGACGCGGCGGACGCGGGCGACGACCCGACGGCGGACGTGGAGCGGCTGCTCGCGCTGGTCGCGACCGCGGTGCGCGCGGCACCGGACCCGGCACGGGCGGGCCTGCCGTTCTGGTGGGGTGAGCTGCCCGTCCCGACGGCCGACGGCGACCGGTCGCCCGTGCGCGGCTGCGCGCTGCCCGGGACGTGGGCCGCGGACGCGCTCGGGACGCTCGACCTCGTCGATCCCGCGGTCGTCGACCGCTGGGGCGAGCCGGTGCTGCGCGCGGTGGGCGCGGCCGACGGGCTCGGGGTGCTGCGCGTGCGCGACGTGCTCACGCTCGCGTCGGCCGACGACGAGCCGGACCTGGACCCGCACGCGCCGGAGGGGTGGCTGTCCGACTGGGGCGGGTACCTCGCGTACCTCACGACGGCCCTCGGCCCCGAGGCGTACGTGGGCGACCTCCTCGCGGTCGCGGACCTCGACGCGGTCGCCGACGCGGCGTGGCCGGACGCGCTCGCGCGCCTCGCCGGCGACCCCGCCGCGCGGGAGGCGCTGCTCGCCCCGGTGCGGGCCGAGGGCGGACGGGCCGCCACGGCGCGCTCCTACACCGCGTGGTGGCTGCGCGAGGAGCTCGGCGGGGCGTTCGCGCTCGGTACGGGCCCCCGGTACGTCCCGTTCCTGCGCCCGGCCCCGCCGGAGGTGGCGGGGCTCGACGACGAGGCGCTGGCCGCGCTGGGTGGAGTGCGGGACCTCGCGGAGCTCGAGCCGGACGAGTGGGTCGAGCTGCTGGACGACCTGCCCGACGTCGGGGAGGCGGTCGACGCGAGGGCCGCGCTGACGCTCTGGCGTGCGCTCGGCGTCCTCGCGGCCCGGGGCGAGCGGCTGGACCCGCCGCCCGACCGGGTGCCCGCGCTGCGTGCCGGCGCCGTGGTCGTGGTCGGTGCGGACGACGTCGCCGTCGCCCCCGACCCGATGTGGTCACCCGTCCGGGCGGTCCTCCCGGCGCCGCCGGGGCTCCTGGCCGAGGTCGCCGACCTCCTGGACGTCCGGACCGTCCCGCGCACCGCTCCCGCCCCCGACGCCTCCGGCCGTCGTGGCGACGTCCCCGAGGCGGTGCGCGCGGTCCTCGACGGTCCGGTGCCTCGCACCTGGGAACGTCACGACGACCTGCGCGTCGGCGGGGTCGCGGTCTCGTGGTGGGTGGAACGCGGCGGGCGAGCGGACGCCGTCGTGCACGCGACCGGGCCGGCCGGGCTCGCGGCCGGGCTCGCGGTCGCGATGGGACGCCACGGCGCGCGGTTCGTGCTCGAGGAGGCGCTCCGCGACCCGGACGCGGCGCAGGACGCGCTCGCGCGGACGGCCTGGGACGACCCTCAGTCGTCCGACGACGCCCGGTAGCGGGTGCGGTTCCGGCGCTCCCACACGAGGCCGAGCAGGCCGAGGACGAGGCCGACGCCGCACGTCGCGACGGCGCGCGGGGCGATCGTGCCGGTCACGAGGAGGACCGTGCACACGACGAGCGCGACCGTCCAGAGGCCCATGCCGACGAGGATCACGACGCGCAGGTCGACCCGCCAGGGCCCGGGGTCGGGGCGGCGGCGGTCGGGGTGGAGCAGCAGCGTGACGAACGAGGGCACAGGGGCATCGTAGCCACCGCGCGGTTTTTCACCCGCGCCTGGGTGTCACACCCGTGACCTGCACCACATCTCCTTCTGGTGTGAACACACGTCGGGACCACTCGCAACGGCACGCTAGGATGCAGGCGCCGCGCTACGGCCCCCACAGATGGTCACTCGTCCAGGTGGATCTGGCCGGCGCGGGGCCGCGCATCGCTTCGGGACCTTCGTCCGATGTATCCGGACCTTCGGCAGAACATGGAACCTGGACACCCGTCCAATCTATTTCTCCGAGCGGCTGACGCGGCACCAGATCCGCAGGATCCTGCCCCTCAGGACGACTCCGACCACGATGGTGCGGAACGTCTTCTCACCCGGGTGAAACCCCCTGACAACCCTCGTTCCCGCAGTTTCTGAACCCTAGGATGAGTCGCCATGCAGGGTGTAGAACCGACCGGAGGTGGACGCATGTCCCACAGCGTCACCGAGGACGCCAGGCGGAGCCTGCGCACCCTTCTCGCCACGACTCCCGCGGCCCGGATCCGCGCCGCGCGCGCCGCGTTCGCCGCGCAGGGCTGGGAGGTCGCCTACCGGCGCCGGCTCCTGCTCACCGACACCGCCGTGATCGTCGTCGCCGTGCTCGTCGCCTACTTCCTGCGCTGGGACCAGTTCATCAACGAGCCCGTCCGCGAGACGCGCGTGCCGTACGTCGTGCTCAGCCTCCTCGTCGGCGTCGCCTGGTCCGTCTCGCTCGTCGCGAGCCGGACGCGCGACCCGCGCGTCATGGGGAGCGGCCCTACCGAGTACCACCGGGTCTTCGACGCGTCGTGGCGCCTCTTCGCCGTCCTCGCGGTGCTCGCGTTCCTGCTCCGCTTCCCCGAGGCGCGCGGGTACCTCGCGTTCGCGTTCCCGCTCGGTCTCGGCGGGCTGCTCCTCGGACGGTACGCGTGGCGCCAGTGGCTGCACGCCCAGCGGGCCCACGGGCGCATGCGCTCCGCGGTGCTCGCGATCGGCCACCGCGACCAGGCCGAGCGGCTCATCCGCGACCTCAACGGCCGCGACGAGTCGGGGTACCGCGTCGTGGGCGTGTGCGTCCCCTCGGGCGGGTTCGGGGCGGGCGAGGAGATCCGCGGCGTCCCGGTCCTCGGGGAGCTGCGGCACGCGGGCGAGGTCGCCACGCGCGTCGGCGCGGACGTCGTCGCCGTGTCGGGCTCGGACGCCATCACCGCCGAGGTCGTCCGGCGGCTGGGCTGGGAGCTCGAGCCGTACGGCGTCGACCTCATGCTCACGGCAGAGCTCGCGGACGTCGCCGGACCGCGCATCACCATCACGCCCGCGGAGAGCGTCTCGCTCCTGCACGTCGACGCGCCCCGCTTCACGGGCCCCAAGTTCGCCGTGAAGTCGGTCATCGACTGGACCGGCGCCGCGCTCATCACGCTCGCCGCGCTGCCGGTGCTCGTGCTCGTCGCGCTCGCCGTCCGGGTCACGAGCCGCGGCCCGGTGCTGTTCCGCCAGGAGCGCGTCGGCCGCAACGGTCGGACGTTCCCCATGTTCAAGTTCCGGTCGATGCGCTCCGGCGCCGACCGCGAGGTCCAGCACCTCGAGGAGCAGAACGACGGCGCCGGGCCGCTGTTCAAGATGCGCGACGACCCGCGCGTCACGCGCGTCGGTCGCGTGCTGCGCCGCTACTCGCTCGACGAGCTCCCGCAGCTCTTCAACGTGCTGCGCGGCGACATGAGCCTCGTCGGGCCGCGGCCGCCGCTGCCGCGCGAGGTCCAGAAGTACGAGAAGAAGGTGCGCCGTCGCCTCCTGGTCAAGCCCGGTCTCACGGGACTGTGGCAGGTCGGCGGCAGGTCGGACCTGTCGTGGGAGGAGAGCGTCCGCCTGGACGTCTACTACGTCGAGAACTGGACGATGTTCGGCGACTTCCTCATCCTCGCGCGCACGGCGCGCGCGGTGTTCTCCGGCTCCGGGGCCTACTGAGGCCGGCGGGGTGCAGGGTCGGGCGCGGGGAGGTGCGTCGTGCGGGTCTCGGTCTCGGGATGCGGTCGCCGCGGCGTCCTGCACGCGGCCTGCCTCGCCGCGGCGGGCCACGAGGTCGTGCTCCACGACACGGACCCTGGCGCCCTCGACGCGCTCCGCACGGGTCTGAGCCGCGCCGCTGAGCCGCGTCTCCACCGGCTCCTCGCGCTCGGCCTCGTGAGCGGCCGGCTGCGCCCCACGACGGACCGGACGGCGGTCGCCGGGGCGCGCGTGCACGTCCTGTGCGTCGGTGCCGGCCCGGACCCCGACCCCGACGGCGTCTCGCGCGTGGTGACGCTCCGCGACGCGCTCGACGACCTCGCCCCGCACCTCGGCCCCGGGGACCTGGTCGTCGGGCGCGCCCGCGTCCCGGCCGGGACCGCGGAGTGGCTCGCGGCGGGCCTCGTCGCCGACGGCGTCCGGGCGACCGTCGCGTGGGTGCCCGACGAGCACCGGACCGGGCACGCCGTCGTCGACCTCCTGCACCCGCCGCGGCTCGTCCACGGGGTCCCCGCGGGCCCGGCCGGGGAGCGGGCGGCCGCGATCCTCGACGCGCTCCACGCGGTGCAGCTCGCGACGGGCGCTCCCCGGACCGTCACCGACCTCGCGACGGCGGAGGGGCTCGGGCACGGCGCGGGCACCCCGCGTCTCGCGACCCTCGACGGACTCCGCGACGGCGGGCGCGACTCCGCCGACGTGGCGTCGAGCACACCCGTCGCGGCGCTCGCCGCTGTCGGCGCCGCCTGACGTGGGAGGACGCCCGCAGGGCACGATGCCGGACCGTGTCCCGCGTGTTACCGGGCGGTCACAGGGTTCTGGCAGCATTCTCACCATGTCCACACCCACCTCCGTCCACGAGGACGAGCAGGCGCCTGCCCCTGCGTCCGGCGCGATCGACCGCTTCTTCAAGATCACCGAGCGCGGCTCGACGATCGGCACCGAGATCCGTGGTGGTCTCGTCACGTTCTTCGCGATGGCCTACATCATCGTGCTGAACCCGCTGATCATCGGGACCGTCCAGGACGGCACGGGCCAGTTCCTCGGCGGGGGCGCCGAGCCCGACTTCGGCAAGATCGCCGCCGCGACCGCGCTCGTCGCGGGCGTCATGACGATCGCCATGGGCGTCTTCGCGAACTTCCCCCTCGGCCTCGCGGCCGGGCTGGGCCTCAACGCGGTCGTGGCGTACTCGATCGCCTCGCTGCCGGGGGTGACCTGGGCGGACGCGATGGGCCTCGTCGTCATCGAGGGCCTCATCATCCTGCTCCTCGTGCTCACCGGGTTCCGCGAGGCGGTCTTCCGCGCGGTCCCGGTCGAGCTGAAGACGGCCATCAGCGTGGGCATCGGCCTCTTCATCGCGCTCATCGGCCTCGTCAACGCGGGCTTCGTCACCGCGGGCAGCGGCACGCTCCTCGCCCTGGGCAACCTCGGCACGTGGCCGATCCTCGTGTTCGTCGTGGGCCTCGTGCTGACGATCGTGCTGTGGGTCCGCAAGGTCAAGGGCGCTCTGCTCGTCGCGATCCTCACGGCGACCGCGCTCGCCGTCGTGCTGGAGAACACGCTGCACATCGGCGCCAAGGCGCCTGACGGCTCCAACCCGAACGGCTTCAACCTCAACGCGCCCACGTTCGACGGCGTCGTCCAGGTCCCGGACTTCGGCCTCCTCGGCCAGTTCTCGCTCCTGGGCTCGTTCCAGAACATCGCGACCGTCACCGTGATCCTGCTGGTGTTCTCGCTCCTGCTCGCGGACTTCTTCGACACGATGGGCACCATGGTCGCCGTCGGCGCCGAGGCGCGGCTCAACGACGCCGACGGCGTCCCGCCGCGCTCGCGCGCGATCCTCGTGGTCGACTCGCTCGCCGCGGCCGCGGGCGGCGCGGGCTCCGTGTCGTCGAACACGAGCTTCGTCGAGTCCACGACCGGCGCGGGCGAGGGGGCGCGCACGGGTCTCGCCTCGGTCGTCACGGGCGTCGCGTTCCTGCTCGCGACGTTCCTGTCGCCGCTCGTCGCGCTCGTGCCCTACGAGGCCGCCGCACCGGCGCTGGTCTTCGTCGGGTTCCTCATGATGACCCAGATCGCCGGCATCTCCTGGAAGAACGTCGAGATCGCGATCCCGGCGTTCCTCACCATCATCGTCATGCCGTTCACCTACTCGATCGCGGACGGCATCGGCGCGGGCTTCCTCGCGTTCGTCGTCATCAAGCTCGCGCTCGGCAAGGTCCGGGCGATCCACCCGCTCATGTGGGTCGCGTCGGCGATGTTCCTCGTGTACTTCCTCCTCGGCCCGATCCGGGACGCCCTGGGCGTCTAGGCTCGGCCCATGACGAGCGCGGCGGACGAGCGGTCGGGAGAGGTGTCGGTCGACGACGCCGTCCCCGCCGGTCGTCCGCCCGCGTTCTACCGGCTGGACAACACGGTCCAGCCCTACGACTGGGGCTCGACGTCGGCGATCCAGGAGCTCCTGGGGGTGGACCCGGACGGTCGTCCGGCGGCCGAGCTCTGGATGGGCGCGCACCCGCTCGCACCGTCGCGCGTGGTGCCCGACGGCGAGGATCGCCCGGGTGGGGCACCGCGCCCGGGCGGGGCGGCAGCGTCGGGCTCGACGCTCGCCGACCTGGTGCGCGCGGACCCGGTGGGGGTGCTGGGCCAGCGCGTGCTCGACCAGTACGGTCCCCGGCTGCCGTTCCTCCTCAAGGTGCTCGCCGCCGAGCGCGCGCTCTCGCTGCAGGTCCACCCACGACCGCACCTCGCGCGCGCCGGGTTCAACCGCGAGAACCGGGAGGGCGTGGCGCGCGACTCGCCGCTGCGCAGCTTCCACGACGACCAGCACAAGCCCGAGATGGTCGTGGCGGTGTCGCGCTTCGAGGGCCTGTCGGGCTTCCGTCGGCCGACCCGCATCCTCGAGCTCCTCGACGGCCTCGACGGCGACCTCGTCGGGCGCATGCGGGCGGCCCTCGTCGCGCGCCCCACGGAAGCGGGCGTCCGCGCGGCGTTCACGCTGGCGCTGCACGCGCGGTCCGAGCCCGACGTCGCGGCGGACCTCGCGCGGACCGTCGCGTCGGTGCGGGCCCGGGCCGACGCTCCGGCCGGTCCCGGCGCCGCGGCGGCTCCCGGTGCCACCCGCCGCACGTCGCGGCGTGCCGACGCCACGGTGCTCGCGCTCGCCGAGCAGCACCCGGGCGACCCGGGCGCCGTCGTCTCCCTCATGCTCAACCGGGTCACGCTCGCGCCCGGGGAGTCGATGTTCGTGCCGTCCGGCCATGTCCACGCCTACCTGTCCGGCTGCGCGGTCGAGGTCATGGCGAGCTCGGACAACGTCCTGCGTGCCGGGCTCACGAG
The DNA here is from genome assembly GCF_025818875.1 of Cellulosimicrobium sp. SH8. Classification (NCBI taxonomy): domain Bacteria; kingdom Bacillati; phylum Actinomycetota; class Actinomycetes; order Micrococcales; family Promicromonosporaceae; genus Cellulosimicrobium; species Cellulosimicrobium sp. SH8. The sequence goes on from NZ_JAMXMH010000011.1 coordinate 119,696, forward strand.
CAAGCTCGTCGACGTCGACGCGCTGCTCGAGTGCGCCACCTGCACGCCCGGTCCCGCGGCGCGCCCGCGGCTGGTCGACGACGGGTCCGGACTCGTCACCTACCGCCCGCCCGTCGCGGAGTTCGCGCTGCGGGCGGGTCGGATCACGGGTCCGGTGCCCCTGCCCGAGGCCGGTCCGCGCGTCGTCCTGTGCCTGGACGGTGCGGTGACGCTCGCCGCAGGCTCCGGCGCGCGCTCCGTCGAGCTCCGCCTGGCGCGCGGCGAGTCGGTCTTCGTCCCGCACGGGACGGGGCCGGTGGTCGCGCGCGGCGACGGCCGCGCCGTCGTCGCCTACGTGCCCTGACCAGGGCACGGACCTCTCGCCTCCGCCCGCGGGGGTGACGTGCGCCTCTTTCATTACTCTAGGTAATGAGTTAAGGTAACTATCATGCCTGCTGCGGACCCCACTGCCCCCTCCCGGAGCCAGTGCCGGCCCGCCACCCTCGGCGGCGAGCTCCGCGTGGCGCTCACGCGCATCTCGCGCCGTCTGCGCGCCCAGCGCGGCGAGGCCGACCTGCCCGAGGGTCGGTTCGGCGTCCTCACGGTGCTGCACAAGCACGGCGCCATGTCGCCGAGCGAGCTCGCCGAGCACGAGCGCGTCCGCCCGCCGTCGATGACCCGGGCCGTCAACGCCCTCGTCGAGATGGGGCTCGTGGAGAAGAGCGAGCACCCGAGCGACCGCCGTCAGGTCGTCGTGGGGCTCACCGACGCCGGCGTGCGCGAGGTCAAGGAGACCCGCCGCCGCCGGGACGCGTGGCTCACGCAGCAGCTGTCCTCCCTCACGCCCGACGAAAGAGAGACCTTGGCCCGCGCCAGTGAGCTGTTGACCCGGATCGCCGCCCGATGAGCGCGACGTTCTCCTCCCTGAAGTACTACAACTACCGCGTCTGGTTCGGCGCCGCGCTCGTCGCGAACGTCGGCACCTGGATGCAGCGCGTCGCGCAGGACTGGCTCGTCCTCACCGACCTGACCGACAACTCCGGCATCGCCGTCGGCGTCGTGACAGCGCTGCAGTTCGCGCCCGTGCTCGCCCTGTCCGCGTGGGCGGGCCTGCTCGCCGACCGGCTCCCGCGCCGCCGGCTCCTCATGGCCACGCAGGGCGCGATGGGTGTGCTCGCCCTCGGCCTCGGTGCCCTCGTCCTGTCCGGGCGCGTCGAGCTCTGGCACGTCTACGTGTTCGCCGGGCTCCTCGGCGTCGTCACCGCGTTCGACAACCCGGTGCGCCAGACGTTCGTCGCCGAGATGGTCCCCGCCGACAAGCTGTCCAACGCCGTCGGGCTCAACAGCGCGTCGTTCAACGCCGCGCGCCTCGTGGGGCCGGGCGTCGCCGGTCTGCTCATCGCGGCCGTCGGCTCGGGCTGGCTCTTCATCCTCAACGGCGTGACGTTCGGGGCGACGATCCTCGCGCTGATGTACATGCGCACGCGCGAGCTCCACGTCCTGCCCAGCGCACCCCGCGAGAAGGGGCAGATCCGCGAGGGCATCCGGTACGTGCGCCGGCGCACCGACATCATCGTCATCATGGTCGTCGTCGGCGTCGTGTCGACGTTCGGGCTCAACTTTCAGCTCACGTCCGCGATGATGGCCAAGGTCGAGTTCGGCAAGGGACCGGGGGAGTACGGGATCCTGGGGTCGATCCTCGCCATCGGGTCGTTGACCGGTGCCCTGCTCGCCGCGCGGCGCGAGCGGCCGCGCGTCCGGCTCGTCATCGGGTCCGCGTTCGGGTTCGCCGTCGCGACGGGCGTCATGGCCCTCATGCCCACGTACGCGAGCTACGCGCTCGCCTGCATCCCGGTGGGCCTCGCGTCGCTCACGATGATGACCGCCGCCAACTCCACGATCCAGATGTCCGTCGACCCGGTCATGCGGGGGCGGGTCATGTCGCTCTACATGATCGTGTTCCTCGGCGCGACGCCGGTCGGGTCGCCGCTCGTCGGCTGGATCGCCGAGGCCTGGGGCCCTCGCTGGGCCATCGGGGTCGGGTCGATCACCGCCGGCCTCGTCGCCGTGGGCGCGGCCGTGTGGGCGGTGCGCAACTGGCACCTCGAGGTCCGCTACCGCGTCCTCCAGCGCCCGCACCTCGTGGTGCGCTACCTCGACGCGGGCACCCCGACGGACCGCTCGGCCCGCGCCGAGACGAGCCGTCGCCTCGGGGTCGAGGACGCGGAGGAAGCGGCCCGCGCCGCCTGACGCCTCGGTCCCCCCGCCGCCGAACACGACCTGGGTGTCGCTATGACCTCCATAGCGACACCAAGGTCGTGTTCGACGCGGAGCAGGGTCGTGGTCGTCAGGCCAGGTGCGCGACGACGTGGTCGACGCACGCGGTGAGGGCGCGGACGTCATCGGGCTCGATCGCCGGGAACATCGCCACGCGGAGCTGGTTGCGGCCGAGCTTGCGGTAGGGGAAGACGTCGAGGATCCCGTTCGCGCGGAGCGCGGCCACGACGGCGGTCGCGTCGACCGCGTCGTCGAGGTCGATCGTGCCGACGACGGTGGAGCGCTGCGCCGGGTCGGTGACGAACGGCGTCGCCCACTCGCGCTCCTCGGCCCAGCCGTAGAGGTGGGTCGCCGACTCGGCCGACCGGGCCGCGGCCCAGGGGAGACCGCCGTTGCCGAGGATCCACTCGACCTGCTCCGCGAGCATGACGAGCGTGGCGATCGCGGGCGTGTTGAGCGTCTGGTCCAGGCGCGAGTTCGCCGCGGCCGTGCGTAGCGACAAGGACTCCGGCACCCAGCGCGTGCCGCTCGACTCGACCTCCTCCGACCGCGCGAGCGCGTCGGGCGAGCACAGCGCGAGCCACAGGCCGCCGTCAGACCCGAAGACCTTCTGCGGCGCGAAGTAGTAGACGTCGGTCTCGGCGACGTCCACGGGGAGCGCCCCCGCGCCCGAGGTGGCGTCGACGAGCGTGAGCGCGCCGCGCTCGCGCGACCCCTCGACGCGGCGGACCGGGGCCATGGCCCCGGTCGAGGTCTCGTTGTGCGGCCAGGCGTGCACGTCCACGTCGTCGGCCGGTTCGGGCAGCGCGACGGACCCGGCAGGGGCCGAGATCACCTGCGACGGCTCGAGGAACGGCGCCGACGTCGTCGCGGCGGCGAACTTCGCGCCGAACTCGCCGAACGCGGCGTGCTGCGCCTTGGTGCGCACGAGGCTCACCGTGGCGACGTCCCAGAACGTCGTGGAGCCACCGTTCCCGAGCACGACCTCGTAGCCCTCGGGCAGCGCGAAGAGCTCGGCGAGCCCCTCGCGCGTCCGGCGCACGACCGAGCGGACCGGTGCCTGGCGGTGGGACGTCCCGAGCAGGGACGCGCCGGCGTCGGACAGGGCGCGGACCTGGGCGGCGCGGACCTTGCTGGGCCCGGAGCCGAAGCGGCCGTCGGCCGGCAGCAGGTCCGAGGGGATCGTGATCGGGGCGTTCGCGGGATCGTGCACGCCGTCACACTACGCGCGTGGCTCACGGGCCGGGAGCGGTGTCCGCGGACGAGCGGCGACGGTCGCGGGTCGCGGCCGGGTGCCGGAGCATCCGGTACGGACCGGCACCACGGGTTCTCCCGCGCGGCCCCCGGGCCGGGTCACGGGCTCGCCATAGACTGTCCCCAGCGGCCCGCCGGTGCGGGCAGGCGCCCCGCGACGACGACCGGGCGCCCCGAGCCGACGAGCGACTGGGAGCGTGACGTGACCGATCTGATCGATACCACCGAGATGTATCTGAAGACGATCTACGAGCTCGTGGAAGAGGGCATCGTCCCGCTGCGCGCGCGCATCGCGGAGCGCCTCGGCCACTCGGGACCCACGGTGTCGCAGACGGTCGCGCGCATGGAGCGCGACGGTCTCGTGGTCGTCACGGGCGACCGCCACCTGGAGCTCACGTCCGTCGGCCACGACAAGGCCACGCGCGTCATGCGCAAGCACCGGCTCGCGGAGCGGCTGCTCACCGACGTGATCAAGCTCGACTGGGAGTACGTGCACACCGAGGCGTGCCGCTGGGAGCACGTCATGAGCGAGCTGGTCGAGGAGCGCCTGATCGGGTTGCTCGACCACCCGCACTTCGACCCGTACGGGAACCCGATCCCGGGCCTGCCGGAGCTGGGGGAGCAGTTCGAGGAGGTCGACTTCCTCGACGGTGTCGTCTCGCTGCCCGTGTTCCTCGCGGAGCACGGTCGGGACGGCGCGGAGGCGCGCGTCGTGCTGCAGCGGATCGCCGAGCCGATCCAGGTCGACGTCGAGCTGCTCTCGCGGCTTGCGGAGGCCGAGGTGCTGCCCCGCCGGACCCTCGTCGTGCGGTCGACGGGCGACGGCGGCGTGACCGTGCAGGGAGAGGGCGCGGAGGTCGTGCTGGACCTGCCCGACGACGTCGCGCGGCACCTCTTCGTCGCCCGGGGATAGCCCTCCGTTCACCCGCAAATGCACGCTGACCTGCGACGACGTGATCGTCCGCATCGATTCGTAATGGGAACGTGACTTTTGCCGGAGCGTCCTGTACGGTCGGTGCTGCTCCATCGGAATACCCATTCGACGGAGTCCTCGCGCGGAACGCCTAACCCTGTCACCGCATGAGGCCAACGACGACCCGATGACAGGGACGGGGGACCCACTTCCGGGTGCTGGAGACAGCGCCCTTGGGGTGAAGCCCGACGGACCTCGGTCCGGCGGGCCGGGTGACTCTTCCACCCGAACCCGACAGCTGACCTCGCAGGCGTCTTGGAGAGGCACAAAGTGACCGTGAGCACGACTCGCGCCCGCCACCGCGCGGCGCGGCGTCCCGTGACGCCACTCAGCTCTATCGCCCAGGCCGCGTCGGACCAGATGTCGACCGTCGGTCGCCGCACCGCCGTCGTCGCCGCGTCCTCGGGCCTCATCGTCTCGATGATCGGTGCCGCCGCCCCGGCGACCGCGGCCCCCGTCGACAACGAGTCCGGCAAGCTCAACGCCGTCGACCTCAGCGCCCTCACCGCGCAGGCGCGCCAGGCGCTCGAGGCCGCCCCCGCAGTGACCGTCGCGGCTGACGCGGCGTTCACGATCGAGCAGGCGGCCGCCCCCGTCACCGTGACCCCGGCCCCCGAGCCGGAGCCGGAGCCGGAGCCCGTCCGCACCCAGCAGACGAGCCGCACGCAGGAGCGTCAGTCCACCCAGTCCGAGGCCCCTGCCCAGCAGGAGGCGGCCGTCGAGGTCCCGGCCTCGGCCTACGGCTCGAGCATCGTCTCGATCGCCGCGCGCTACGTGGGCGTCCCCTACGTCTACGGCGGCACCACCCCCGACGGCTTCGACTGCTCGGGCTTCACCAGCTACGTCTACGCGCAGGTCGGCATCAGCCTGCCGCGCACGTCGAGCGCCCAGGGCTCCGTCGGCACCAAGGTGTCGCGCGACCAGGCGCAGCCGGGCGACCTCATCTGGACGCCGGGCCACATCGCGATCTACGCGGGCGACAACATGATGATCGACGCCCCGCGCCCCGGGAAGACCGTCCAGTTCCGTCAGATCTGGCAGTCGAACCCCACGTTCATCCGCGTGGCCTGATCGCCCACGCCTCAGGACCCTCGCGGTCACCGGCCTGACGAACCCCGTCCCCTCGCGCATCGTCGCGAGGAGGCGGGGTTCGTGGCATTCTTGACGTGTTCGTGACTCGTGGCAGACGGACGGGCGCGCTGGTCTCGGCTAGGTTGGTCGTCCGATGGCACCGGGCCGTCGAGAGGAGAGTCGCTCATGACCCGCACGGAATCCGTCCTCGTCGGCGTCGACGGCTCGGCACCGAGCCTGCACGCCCTGGACTGGGCCGCGGCGTACGCGCTGCAGGTGGGCTGGCCGCTCCACATCGTCTGCACCTACTCCCTGCCGTCGTTCACGGCGGCCTCGCTGGACGGTGGCTACGCGGCCCTCGACGACTCGGCCATCCAGGAGGGTGCGCGCGCGGTCCTCGAGGAGGCTCGCGCGCGGTCCGAGGCGGCCGGCGTCCGGACGACCGCGACGGTGACGACGGGGGACGCCGCGGGCGTGCTCGTCGAGATGTCGCGCGAGCACTCGCTCGTCGTCGTCGGCACACGTGGCCGCGGCGGGTTCACCGAGCGCCTGCTCGGCACCGTGTCGTCGGCACTGCCCGCGCACGCCCACTGCCCGACCGTCGTCGTGCCGTACCGCTCCGACGCGAAGGGCGCCGAGGGCGCGCCGCAGGAGCTCCCCGCGGTGAAGCCGCTGCGGCGCATCGTCGTCGGGGTGGACGGGTCGCCGTCGGCGGAGATCGCCCTGCGGCACGCGATCCGTCAGGCCCGGGCGTGGGACGCGGAGCTCGTCGCGGTCGCCGGTGTCCCGGTCGGTGCCGGCGCCGGTCTGCTCGCGTGGCTGCCCGCGTCGATCGACCACGAGCAGGTCCTCGCGGACATCACCGAGGGCCTCAACGTCATCATCGACCGCCACGAGGCGGAGCACCCGGGGCTCACGATCAAGCGCATCGTGCTCGACGGCACGGGTGCGGAGCTGCTCACGGAGTTCTCGACGGCCTCCGACCTCATCGTCGTCGGATCTCGCGGCCGTGGCGGCTTCCGGGGGCTCCTCCTCGGCTCCACGAGCCAGGCGGTCCTGCACCACTCGGCGTGCCCGGTCATGGTCGTGACGAAGAAGTGCGAGGACGACGCGCCGGCGACCGAGGACGGCTGAGCCGGTCGGCGACCACCAGGAGCGCTCCCGCGAGCGCTCCGACGATCATCGGCGACGGCACGAGCACGACCGCTCCCAGCGTGAACCACGCGACGAGTCCCCAGCCCACCGCGGCGGGCGGCACGATCCTCCTCGACGCGAGCCACCAGACCAGGCCGCCCAGCAGGACGAGCGGCACGGCGAAGCTCCCGACCCCGCTCCAGAACACCACCTGGTCGTCCAGCGTCGCGGCGCTCGGCCGTGCGCCCGGGAAGAGCGGCACGGCCGCCCAGAGGCCTGCGTCGACCCACGCGGCGAGGCGGTCGCGCCCGACCGCCGAGACGATCGCCAGGTGACCGGCGCCCAGCGTGACGAGCGTGCCTGCGGCGATGCGCGCCGCCCTCAGTGCGCTCGACGGTGTGTCGGTCATGGAGGCTCCTCCGATTCATACGGCAACGTACGCTTCATGCGTACGGTAGCGTATGTTTCCGACCGCCGACGACTCCACCGGCCGAGAGGACCCGAGATGCCCGCCCGCACGCGCACGCCCCGGCACCGCTGGGTCGACGCCGGCCTGGACGCGCTCGCCGAGGGCGGGCCGGACGCCGTCCGGGTCGAGGTCCTCGCCGCCCGGCTCGGCGTCACGAAGGGGGGCTTCTACGGGCACTTCCCCGACCGCCCGGCTCTCCTGGAGGCGATGCTCGACGACTGGGAGCGGCGCTGCACGGACGCCGTGCTCGCGGAGGTGGAGGCCGAGGGGGGCGACGCCGTCGAGCGGCTCCGCCGGGCCGGACAGCTCTCGCACTCCCCGGACCAGCACCGCCTCGACCTCGCGGTGCGCGAGTGGGCGCGACGTGACGAGGGCGTCGCCGAGCGCCTGCGGCGCGTCGACGACCGGCGCATGGACTACCTGCGCGGGCTCTTCGCGACCTTCGTGGACGACCCCGACGAGGTCGAGGCCCGCAGCACCCTGATGTTCTCGCTCGCCGTGGCGCGGCACTTCATGGTCGCGCACCACCCGGGGCGCTCGACCCGCGAGGCCGTGAGCCTCGCGGGCGAGCTCCTGCTGCGGAAGGACCCCGGCCGATGACCGGTCAGCTCCGGTTGCGGTAGAGGCGCATCGTGATCGGGGCGAGGACCGCGGTCAGGACCACCGACGCGACGAGGACCCACGCGATCCCCTCCGTCGCCGGCTCGCCCGCCATCAGGCCGCGGACGGCCGTCACGAGGTGCGTGACGGGGTTGACGTCGACGAACCGCTGCAGCACCACGGGCATCGTCGACGGGTCGACGAAGATGTTCGACGCGAACGTCAGCGGCATGAGCACGAGCATCGACGTCCCCATGACGGCGTTCGGCGAGCGCAGCACCAGACCGAGGGCGGTGAACACCCAGCTCAGCGCGAATGCGAACACGAGCAGCAGCACGATCCCGAGGACCACCCCCACGACGCCGCCCGGCGGACGGAAGCCCAGCACGAGGCCGAGCGCGAGCGTCACGACCGACGCGATCGTGTAGCGGACGGTGTCGCCGAGCAGCGCCCCGACGATCGGCGCGGGCCGCCACACGGGCAGCGACCGGAACCGGTCGAACACGCCCTTGCTGATGTCCGTGTTCATCGTGTAGCCGGTGTAGATCGTCGTGAACAGCACCGCCTGCACGAGGATGCCCGGCAGGAGGAACTGCAGGTAGCTCTGCACGTCTCCGGCGAGCGCTCCGCCGAACAGGTACGTGAACATGAGCGTGAAGATGATCGGCGAGACCGTGACGTCGAAGAGCTGCTCGGGCACGTGCTTGATCTTGAGCAGCGCACGCCACGTGTAGGTGAAGGTCGCCGACACCGGCGACGGGCGCGACGGCCGCTGCTCGAGCGCGACCGCGGCCCGCAGCGCGTTCGCCTCCGGAGCACGCAGCTCCGCGGCGGTGATGGTGGGGTCGACGGCCATCAGGCCACCTCCTCGATCGTCTCGTCGTCCTCCATGGGCTGGCCCGTCAGCGCGAGGAACACCTCGTCGAGGCTCGGCTGGCCGAGCGTGAACTCGGGCACGACGATGCCCTCGTCGCCGAGCGCGGGCAGGATGCGCGCGACGTCGGCCGCGCCGTCGTCGGGCACGCGCGCCGTGAGCGCGTACGGGTCGTTCGCCAGCGTGATCTCCGTGCCGAGCAGCGCACCCACGACCTCCGCCGCGCGACCCCGCTGGGTCGCGTCCGCGAGCCGCACGTGGACCGCGCCCTCGCCCACGGAGCGCTTGAGCTCCGTCGCGGTGCCCTCCGCGATGACCTTGCCGTGGTCGATCACGGCGATCCGGTCGGCGAGCTGGTCCGCCTCCTCCAGGTACTGCGTCGTCAGCAGGACCGTGGCGCCGTCCGCGACGAGCACGCGCACGATGTCCCACACCTGGTTGCGGCTGCGCGGGTCGAGGCCCGTCGTGGGCTCGTCGAGGAAGATGACGCGCGGGCTCATGACGAGGCTCGCCGCGAGGTCGATGCGTCGCCGCATGCCGCCCGAGTACGTCTTGACCTGACGGTCGCCTGCGTCGCCCAGGCCGAACGCCTCCAGGAGCTCGGCCGAGCGCCCGCGCGCCGTGCCGCCGAGGAACCCGTAGAGCCGCGCGAGCATCACGAGGTTCTCCGTCCCCGTGAGGTCCTCGTCCACCGACGCGTACTGCCCGGTGAGCCCGACGACGGAGCGCACCTTGTCGGCGTCGTGCACCACGTCGTGGCCCAGCACGCGCGCCGTGCCCGCGTCGGGCCGCAGGAGCGTCGCGAGCATGCGCACGGCCGTCGTCTTGCCCGCGCCGTTCGGACCGAGCACGCCGAACACCGTGCCCTCGGGGATGAGCAGGTCGATGCCGTCGACCGCCTTGGTCACGGACTTCCCGGTCGTGAAGTGCTTGACGAGGCCGCGTGCCTCGACGGCGAGGTCGCCGCGTGCAGTGTCGGTCATGTCCCCTCCGCGGGATGGTCGTTCGCCGCTGCCGACGAGCCGCCCGGCTCTCCGGGCCACCCACCCACCGACCGTCGGGGCCGGCAGAACTCATCGGTCGCGCACGTCTTCCATCCTGCGCCGCGCGGGCGCCCGAGGACCAGTGCGATTCGTCAGTTCCCGCGGCGAGTGATACCCCTGATCGCCCGAGGTAGACCCGTGGTCTGCCGAGGTAGAGCCCTGGTCTGACCGGGTAGAGGCGTGGTCGTGCCGGACGGCGGGTGCTCGTCCAGGGCGGCCCGCTCACCCCGGGTTCGCCGGTCGCACGGCACTGTGGTGGTGCCGTCCTCGGCGGTCTCCACCCGGTCGAGCAGGCGGTCTCGGCCGGTCGAGCAGGTGACCGGGGCAGGTCAGGCGAGCAGGACGCGCCCCGACCGCCTGCTCGACGCGACGGCGCCCGGCCGGCGGCAGAGCGCGGTGGCCGAGCGGCGGCGGCACGTCACGGACGAACTCGTGCACTGCGGGCACGGTGCGCAAGGGAAGCGGAGACCAGGGCGAGACGGAGTAGGGCGGGGTGGGTGGTTATGCCGCGTCGTGGCGGGCCTGGCGGGAGCCGCGAGGAACGAGCGGCGGATGGTAGACGCGGCACCACCACCCACCCCGACCACCCAACCCGACCACGCGCCGTCGGGCACAAAGACCACGGCTTTACCTCGCGGAACCACGGCTCTACCTCGCGCAACCATGGCTCTACCTCGCGCAACCATGGCTCTACCTCCCGCAGCCACGGGTCTACCTCGCGCAGCGGCGTTTCGGCCTCGGAAGGCCGCGTGGGTCCACGGCTACTGCGCGGCGGCCTCCGCGGCGGCGAGGAGGACGCAGGTCGCGACGCCGTCCATGGCGACGCGGACCTCCTCGATCGGGGGGAGGGTCGGGGCGAGGCGGAGGACCTTGTCCTCGGGGTCCTTGCCGTACGGGAACGGGGCGCCCGCGGGCGTGAGCGCGATGCCGGCGGCCTGGGCGAGCTCGACGACACGCGACGCGGTGCCGGGCACGACCTCGAGGCTGACGAAGTAGCCGCCCTTCGGCTCGGTCCACGACGCCACGCCGGTGCCGCCGAGGCGCCCGGCGAGGATGCTCGTGACGGCGTCGAACTTGGGGGCGATGATGTCGCGGTGCTTGCGCATGTGGGCACGCACGCCGTCGGTGTCGCCGAAGAACAGCGCGTGGCGGAGCTGGTTGACCTTGTCCGGGCCGATGGACTGCGCCGACAGGTGCTTCTTGTACCAGGCGACGTTGGCGGGGGACGACGCGAGGAACGCGACGCCGGCGCCGGCGAACGTGATCTTCGACGTCGAGGCGTAGAGGATCACGCGGTCGGGGTGCCCGGCCTCGGCGGCGAGGGTGATCGCGTCGGCGCTGCGGACCTCGTCGTCGGTGAGGTGGTGCAGCGCGTACGCGTTGTCCCAGAGGATGCGGAAGTCGGGGGCGGCGGCGGGCACGGACACGAGCGCGCGCGCGACCTCCTCGGTGACGACCGACCCGTCGGGGTTCGCGTAGGTCGGCACGACCCACATGCCCTTGATCGTGGGGTCGTTCGCGACGAGCTCGGCGACGGCCTCGGCGTCAGGCCCGTCGGCGGTCATGGGCACGGTGACCATCTCGATGCCGAGGGCCTCGCACACCGAGAAGTGCCGGTCGTAGCCGGGTACGGGGCAGATCCAGCGGACCTTCTCCTCGCGGCCCCACGGGCGCTCGGAGCCGGGGACGCCGAACAGGGTCGCGTACGCGAGCGTGTCGTACATGAGCGTGAGGCTCGCGTTGCCGCCCGCGAGGAGCTGCTCGACGGGCACGCCGAGCAGCTCGGCGAAGATCTCCCGGAGCTGCCGGAGGCCGTCGAGGCCGCCGTAGTTGCGGACGTCGGTGCCGTCGGCGTCGGTGTGCACGCCCTCGCCCGGGAGCGCGAGCAGGGCCTCGGAGAGGTCGAGCTGCTCGGCCGAGGGCTTGCCGCGCGTGAGGTCCAGCTTCAGCCCCAGGGCCTGCAGGTCGGCGTACGCGCGACGCAGGTCGTCCAGGGACGACGCGAGGGTGGTGGTACCGGGTGCGGGGTGCTCGGGCGTGGTCACCCTCCGGACTCTACCGACCCCGCGCAAGGCCCGTGAGCGCGTCCTCCAGGGCGGACAGCCCGGTCTCGAGGTCGTCGGCGGAGATGGTCAGCGGGGGAGCGAGGCGGATGGTCGACCCGTGCGTGTCCTTGGCGAGGACGCCACGCGCGAGCAGCGCCTCGCACAGGTCGCGACCGGTCCCGCGCGCGGGGTCGAGGTCGAGCCCCGCCCACAGCCCGAGGCCGCGGACGTCGTCGAGCAGGCCGGCCTCCACGAACCCGGCGAGCCGCGCGTGGAACCGGGCGCCGAGCTCGCGCGCGCGGCGCTGCGGCTCGCCGGTCGCGAGGAGCTCCAGGACCGCGAGCGCCACCGCGCACGCGAGCGGGTTGCCGCCGAACGTGCTGCCGTGCGTGCCGGGGGTGAGCACCTGGAGCACGTCGCGCCGACCCACGACGGCGGACACGGGCAGGATCCCGCCGCCGAGCGCCTTGCCGAGGGTGACGAGGTCGGGGCGCACGCCCCACGTCTCGACCGCGAGCGTCGTGCCGGCGCGGCCGAGCCCGGACTGGATCTCGTCGGCGACGAGCAGCACGTCGCGCTCGGCGGTGAGGGTACGCAGGCGCGGCCAGTAGTCGGCGGGCGGCACGACGACGCCCGACTCGCCCTGGACCGGTTCGAGCAGCACCGCGACGGTGGTCTCGTCGATCGCGGCAGCGACGGCGTCGGCGTCGCCGTACGGCACGAGGCGGAAGCCGGGCGTGTACGGGTCGAACCCGCGGCGCGCGTCCTCGTCGTCGGAGAAGGACACGATCGTCGTCGTGCGGCCGTGGAAGTTCCCGGAGCCGACGACGATCGTCGCCTCTCCGGGGCGCACGCCCTTGACGTCGTACCCCCACTTGCGCGCGGTCTTGATCGCGGTCTCGACGGCCTCGGCGCCGGTGTTCATCGGGAGCACCAGGGAGTCCGTCCTGCCGGTGGTGAGCGGTCCGACGAGCGCGGCGAGCGCGGTGGCGAACGCCTGCAGGAGGTCGTGGTCGAACGCGCGCGACGTGAGCGTGACGCGCCCGAGCTGATGGGTCGCGGCGGCGACGAGCGCGGGGTGCCGGTGCCCGAAGTTGAGGGCCGAGTAGCCCGCGAGGAAGTCGAGGTAGCGGCGCCCGTCGACGTCGGTCACCCAGGACCCTTCGGCGGTCGCGACCGTCACGGGCAGCGGGTGGTAGTTGTGCGCGAGCGCGTCGCGCGTGCCGTCGTCCGCCGCCCCGGCGACCGGGCGGACGTCCTGCGCGGTCACGACGCGCTCCCGGTCGTGGACCGCGACCCGGGGGTCAGCTCGCGGATCTCCAACGTGCAGCACTTGGCGCCGCCGCCTCCGCGCAGCAGCTCGGACGTGTCGACGGCGATCGTCTCGTAGCCGCGCTCCCGCAGCGCGGCGGCGAGCCCCTCGGCGCGCGGGGCGTGCACGACGTGCGCCCCGTCGCTCACCGCGTTGAGGCCGAGCACGACGGCGTCTTCCTCGGTCGCGAGGAGCGCGTCGGGGTAGCGCTCGCGCAGCACCTCCTGCGCCGCGGGCGAGAACGCGGGCGGGTAGTAGACGACGTCCACGGGCGGCGGGCCGGTGAGGCCGGGGTGGGCGCCGCCGTCGGGCACCTGGGCACCGGGGACCGAGCCGGATCCTCCGCGCAGCACGGTGAGCGCGGTGTCGAGGTGGTAGAAGCGCGGGTCGACGAGCTCGAGCGTCACGACCTCGCGCCCCCACAGCGCGGCGGCCTCGGCGTGCGCGGCGCGCTCGGTGCGGAAGCCCGTTCCGGCGAGCACGACGTCGCCCGCCACGAGGAGGTCGCCCTCGCCCTCGTTGACGTGCTCGGCGAGGTGGGTGACGTAGCCGTGGTCGGCGAACCACTTGAGGTAGGCGGGGCCCTCGGGGCCGCGCTCGGGGTGGGCGAAGCGCGCGGAGTAGACGAGGCCGTCGACGACGGTCGCGCCGTTCGCGGCGTAGACCATGTCCGGCAGCCCCGGGACGGGGTCGATCGTCTCGACGGCGTGGCCGAGGTCGCGGTAGGCGTCGCGCAGGCGCTCCCACTGGGCGACCGCGAGCGGGGTGTCCACCGGCGTGCGCCGGTCCATCCACGGGTTGATCTCGTAGCTCACGGTGAAGTACGTGGGCCGGCACATGAGGTAGTGCCGGGGCTGGCCTGGGCGCATCGCCGCCTCCTCGCGGGAGCCGGGCCCGCCGGGGTGGTGCGGCCCGGGTGATGGCCGGACGGGGGATGGCGTCCGGTGCTGCTGGTGGGCTGCCGGTTGGCTGCTGGATGCCAGCGTACGTCCGCGACCCGGGCGCGTCCTGGGACGACGCGCTCTCACGCAGGGTGTTGACAGCGATATTCTATCGATATATCGTTACCGTATCGCTGAGGCCAGACATGACTCGCGACCACCGCGAGGCCGCACCGGCCCGCCACCGCTCCGCGGATCACCCGGAGCCCCACGAACACAGGAGACACATCCCATGAGCTACGCACACCAGCACCGGGGCAGGACCCCGGAGAACGTCCAGAACATGTCCCAGCCGTTCGGCGAGCGTCCCGGGCCGCGCCCGGACCGCCGTCGTCGTGACGGCTTCCCGCCCGTGCCCGACGACGCGGCCTGGTTCCGCGGCGACGGTCCCCGAGGTCGGGGCGGCGCGCGCCGCGGCGGTGGCCGCGGGTTCGGCGGCCCGGCCGACGGCGGACGGGGCTTCGGCCCCGGCGGGCCGGCCGACGACCGGCGAGGGTTCGGCCCGGGCTTCGGGCCGGGCGGCCCCGGTGGCCCCGGCTTCGGTCCGGGTCACGGCGGGCGTCGTCACGGGGGCCGCGGTCGCGGCCCCGGGCGCGCCGGCCGCGGCGACGTCCGCGCCGCCGTCCTGCTGCTCCTCGCCGAGCAGCCCATGCACGGCTACCAGGTCATCCAGGAGATCGCCGAGCGGAGCGAGGGCCAGTGGCGCCCGAGCCCCGGAGCGGTCTACCCCGCGTTGAACCTGCTCCAGGACGAGGGTCTCGTCGAGCTCTCGGCCGACGGCGGGCGTCGCCTCGCGACGCTCACCGAGGCGGGCACCGCGTACGTCGCGGAGCACGCCGCCGAGCTGGGCGACCCGTTCGCCGACGCCGCCGGTCGCGGCGGGCGCGGGCGGCGCGAGCTGCGGGCTGGCGTCGAGGCGGTCGCCGCCGCGGTCCACCAGGTCGCCCGCACGGGCACCGACGAGCAGGCGCAGGCCGCGGCGGAGCTCCTCGAGCGCACGCGCCGCGAGCTCTACCTGATCCTCGCGGGCCCGGCGGTGCCCGACGCCTCGGCGCCGAGCGGCGACCCCGCGCCGTCGGGCGCCGCGGTCGAGGACGCTCCCGTCGAGGACGCCGCGGTCGAGGACGAGCCCACGGCCTGACCCTCGCCGCACCCCGCCGAACCCGGGGTTGCCGGCCACCCGCAGCCATGGGTGGCCGGCAACCCCGGGTTCGGCGTCTCTGCGTCCGCCGACCCGGTGGGCGTTCAGTCCTCGCTCGGACCAAACGCCGCGAGGAACGTGTCCACGCCGTCGTCGATCGTGCCGCGCAGCTCGCCCGGGTCGAGCACGCGCGCGCCGTACCCGCTCGTGACGAGCGCGTCGTCGGCCACGAGCGCGAGGAGCTGGCGGGCCGCGCGACGCGGGTCGCGCACGCGCAGCCGCCCCGCGGTCGCGAGCTGGGCGAGCTTGCCCGCGAGCCGGTCGATCGTGCGTTCCCGGCTGCCCCGGCTGACCTCGTCGACGACCTCGGGGAACCGTGCGCGCTCGCCGAGCTGGAGCCGGATCACGGCGGCCCCGTCGTCGTGCGTCACGCAGCCGACGAGGGCGTCGCCGAGCCGCGTCAGCTCGCCGCGCAGGTCGTCGCCGTCGAGGTCGATCGCGTCGATCACGGTGTCGACCCGCTCGTTCGCGCGCCTCGCGCCGCGGCGCAGGGTCTCGACGAACAGCGTGGCCTTGTCGCCGAAGTGGCTGTAGACGGTCGGCTTCGCGACGCCCGCGACCCGCGCGATCTCGTCGATGTTGCCGCCGTCGTAGCCGTCGCGGGAGAACACCTCGAGCGCGGCGTCGAGCATCGCCTCGCGGCGGTCGGTGCGGGGCTGGGCGCTGACCATGACCCGATCCTACCGGGGGGTTGTGCGGACTGAACTCATGCGTATAGTGAACGCATGAGTTCAGTTGAGGCTACCGCAGAGTTCACCACCCGACGCGGCGCGACGAGCTCCAGCGCCGGCATCGTGCTCCTCACCGCGGGCGGGGTGCTGGCCCTGCTCGCCACGACGGTCGTCGGGGCCACGGTCCCCGCGCTGTCGGCCGAGCTCGGCGCGGGAGCGTCGGTCCACTGGGTCACGACGGCGTACCTCCTCGCGACCGCCGTCGCGATCCCGCTCGGGGGGTGGGCGAGCCTGCGGTTCGGGGTGCGCGCCACGTGGCTCACGGGCCTCGCGGTATTCGTCGTCGGGGCGACGGCGGCGGCGCTCGCCCCTGACCTGGGGACGCTCGTCGTCGCGCGCGGGGTCCAGGGACTCGGGGGCGGCGCGCTCGAGCCGCTCATGCTCACCGCCGTCGCGCGCGCCGCCGGCCCGGCGCGGATGGGCCGGGTCATGGGCGTCGTCGCCGCCGCGATGTCGATCGGCCCGCTCGCCGGGCCGGTGCTCGGCGGCGTCGCCGCGGACACCGTGGGCTGGCGGTGGTCGCTCGGGCTCATCGCCGTGCTCGGGGTGGTCGTGCTCGTCGGGTCGGTCGTGGCGGTCCGCGACGCCGAGCGGACGCCGGTCCGGCTCGACGTGGTCGGCCTCGCGCTCCTCGCAACCGCGACGTCGACCGCGCTCGTCGCGCTCTCCCGCGGGGCCGCGGCCGGTGTCGACGGCGGACTCGTCGCGCTGGTCGTCGTGTCGGCGCTGGGCTTCGTCGCCTTCGTGCTCGTCGCCCGGCGTCGCGGGGCGGCGGCGATCGTCGACCTCGGCACGTTCCGGTACCCGGGATTCGCCCCGGGCATCGTCATCATGGCGCTGCTCGGCCTGTCGATCTACCCGCTGTTCTTCGGCCTGCCGCAGTACCTCGTGAGCGTCGCCGGGCTCTCGGCGTCCGTCGCGGGCGCGATGCTCGTGCCGTACGCCGTCGGGACGCTCGTCGCGATGCCCGTCGCAGGTCGATTGAGCGACCGGCTCGGCGCGCCCCGCCCGGTCGCGGCGGGCGCGGTCGTCGCCCTGGTCGGAGCGGTCCTCCTCGTCACGAGCGGACCGTCGACGCCGTTCGCGGTGTTCGTCCTCGCGTCCCTCGCGATCGGGCTGGGCCTCGGCTCGATCGGCAGCCCGACCGTCTCCGCGGTCTACCGCGCACTGCCGGTCCCGCTCGTCCCCTCGGGCAGCACCGTGCTCTTCATCGGCAACCAGCTCGGCGGGGCGCTGGGCGTCGCCGTCCTGGCGGCGATGCTCGCTGCGGCCGGCGGCTCCGGCGCCGGAGGGTGGCCTGCTGCCGCGGGCGCCACGCCGTTCTGGCTCGCCGTCGTCGCCGCAGTGCTCGTGGCCGTGCTCGCCCCGGCGCTCCGCGCGCCGGCGGTCTCACCGACGTCCGGTGCTGCCGCGTGAGCGCCCGGCACGACGGCGGGACACACCTAGCGGCGGGCGGACAGACGGTCCTCGAGGCGTCGCAGCGACACGTGCATCATCACGCGCAGCGCGAGCCCGACGAGCGGCGCGGTCACCGCGCGGGGGACCGGTCCGGCGAGGTACGCCTCCTCCCACCACACGACGCGGCAGCGACCGCGGCCCAGCGGGACGACGTCGAACCCCGCGTCGCCGAGCAGCACCGGCCCGAGCTTGCGCACCCGCGTGCTCCCGGTCCGGCCCGCCGCGACGGACGGGCGGTCGAGCGACTCGACCACCATGCGGTCGGTGAAGCCTCGCCCCGTGCGCCCGACGCGCGGCCCGCTCACCATCGTGAAGCGGTCGCCGACCTCCGGGCCGCGGACCGCGGGGGTCGCGATCACGGTGAGCGGGATCCAGCGCGGGTGCGTGCGCGGGTCGGCGACCCACGCGAACGCGACGGTCGCGTCGACGTCGAGCTCGCGCGCCACGGCGACCCGCCGCACGGGTCGACCCCGGCGGGGCGCCTCGTCGCCGCCCGTCACTCCGCGTCGCGCGCGGCGGAGTGGTCCCGCCGCCCGCGCCCGGGCAGGAGGCGACGGCGCCGCCGGGGGTTCGTCGCGTCGTCGGGCACGGGGACGAGCCGCGGCGGCGCGTCCTCGACCGGTGACTCGACGACCTCCAGGAGCCGCCCGAACACCGACGGCGGCGGCCCGAACGCGCGCCGGGACTGGCCGATCACGCCGTGCCCGAGCGCCCGGGCTCCCGCGACGCCCACGACCGCACCGACGCCGAACGGGACGAGGCGCCCGATCGCGAGGCCGGACTGCTTGGCGAGCTGCGTGCGCAGGAAGCGGTTGCCGAGCGCCTTGTTCACCTTGACGAGCGTCCCGGCGGGCATGCTCGTCAGCAGGACCTTGCCCCACGCGAGACCGGAGCCCTGGGTGGCGCGCTCGACGTCGCGCGCGCCCTTCTCGCCGAGGACGGTGGCAAGGAGCAAGGCACGGCGGCGCGGGACGTCGTCCACGGCGATCCCGTGCACGTCCGCCACGGCGAGCGCGAACGCCGCAGAGGACGCGAAGAACGTCGCGATGTCGCTCGACGTGAGCGCGATGCCGACCCCGGTGCCCACCGCGGGGAACGCCGCGGCCGCGCCCACGGCACCGCCGGCCGCCTGGATGACGAGCAGGTACTCGCGCTCGAGGATCCGCACCACCTGCGCGGGGCTCGCCTCCGGGTTCCGCCGGCGCACGCCGTCCACGTGCGCCCGGATCACGTGGGACGGGATCGTCACGGCCTTGTCGAGCGCCGCGTCGAGCAGCGGCGTGGGCCGGTAGGCGGCCCAGTCCGTCGCGTCGACGTGCGCGTCCTGCGGCGCCTGGACGGCGCGCCGACCGCGGCGCGCGACGGCGTCCGACGTCGGGCCCCGCTGGGGGTCCCACGTCCCGTAGTCCGGCGTACCGGACGGCTGCTCGTGCGCCATCACGCCTCCCGTCGTCGGTCGGGCCTCAGGGCCCGGTCGTCACTCGACGCTGCCGCCCGGCTGCTGGAACACCGTGTGCACGGTCGCGCCGGCCTTGATCGTCCGTCCCACTGTGCAGGTCTTCTCGATCGCCCGCTCGGCGACCGTGAGCAGGCGCTCGCGCACCTCGTCGTCGAGCGAGGACAGGTCGATCTCGAACCGCTCCGTGATCTCGGGGTAGCGGTCCTCGGGCAGGTCCTTGACGCCCTCGGCGTGGATCGTCACCGTGTAGTCGTCGCCGAGGCGGCGCGCGAACGTGCGGTCCGAGCTCATGCCCGCGCACGCGGCCAGCGCGATCTTCAGCAGCTCGCCCGGCGTGAACACCGCGCCCTCGCTCGCGGGCCCGATGAGCACCTGCGCGCCGCGCGCGGAGCGGCCCGTGTACGTGCGCACGCCCGTGCGCTCGACCCACAGGGCGTCCGTGGGCGACGGCGACGACGGGGCGATCTCGTCGGTGCCCGTCTGCGGCGTGGTGGCTGGCTCGGTCGTCATGCGTCGATCCTCGCACTCGTGCGGTGCCGGTGCGCTCGTCGCCCACCGGTCGGTCGCCCGGAGAACGCGGACGGCGGGCGCGTGATTCCCCGGCCCTCGCCGCGCTCCCCGGTGCCTCTCGGGGGTAGCCGCCCGGGTCCGTCGGTCGGGGCGGGCCGACGGACCCGGACGGCGGTCTCAGGCCGCGCGGAGAGGTTCCGGCGCGGCGGGTTCCGGTGCCGGTCGCACCGGCGTGGTGGTGACGGTCGTGGTGGCGGCGGTCGCCGTCGCCCCGGCGACGAACGCCTCGCGCGGGCGCTGCACCGCGGCGAGCGAGACGACGTCGCGCCCGAACAGCGCGCCCGTCGCCCACACGGCGAGCACGCGGGCCGTGCGCTCCCAGGTCGGGATCGCGAGGACGTGGTACCCGCGGTGCATGAGCCACGCGAGGCGCCCGCGCACGACGATCCGCCGGTACTCGAACACGCCCGAGCCGAGGCCGAGCGTCGCGACGACCCCGAGGCTGCCGTGCACGTACGGCCGCGTGGCCCGACCGCGCCGGGCCGCGACGAGGTTGCGGGCCAGGAGCCGGCCCTGCCGCACGGCGTGCTGCGCGTTGGGGACGGTCAGCGCGCCCGGCCGGGGGACCGCGAGGTCGGGGACGGCGGCGCCGTCGCCCGCGGCCCAGGCGTCGGGGACGGCGCCGTCCACGGTCCCGACCCGCAGGTCGGGACGCGTGACGAGGTAGCCGCGCGCGTCGACGGGCAGGTCGGTGTGCGTCGCGACGACGGGGTTCGCCGCGTTGCCCGCCGTCCACACGAGCAGCCCCGTGGCGAACGACTCGCCGGTCGAGAGCGTCACGACCCCGCCCTCGGCCGACACGAGCCCGGCCTCCAGGTGCACGTGCGCACCCCGGCGCTCGAGCTCGCGCAGGACCCATCGCCCCGGACGCTCGGTGACCTCCGGCAGGAGGCGCGGGTTGCGCTCGACGAGGTGGAACCGCAGCTCCGCCGGGTCGATCTCGGGGTAGACGCGCGTGAGGTCGTGCGCGAGCGACAGGAGCTCGGCGAACCCCTCGACGCCCGAGAACCCGCCGCCGACGAACGTCACCGTGAGCAGCCGCTCGCGCTCCGGCCCGACGGGCAGGCTCGCGGCGCGGTCGAACGACGTGAGCAACCGGTCGCGGATCGCGACGGCCTCCTCGACGTGCTTCATGCCGATCGCGTGCTCGGCGACGCCCGGCACGGGGAACACGCGCGTCACGGCGCCCGCGGTCACGACGACCGTGTCGTACGTCAGGTCGTACGGTTCGCCCGAGCGCGGCCGCACGACGACCGTGCGGCGCGCGTGGTCCACGCGCTCGACCGTCCCGTCGACGAGGCGCGTGCGGTGCAGGTGGCTGCGGTGCGCGACCGCGGCGTGCCGCGCCTCGACCGAGCCCGCCACGACCTCCGGCAGGAACGGCTGGTACGTCATGTACGGGCGCGGGTCGACCAGGACCACCTCGACCTCGCCGCGGCGCAGCTCGCGCCGCAGGCGCTGCTCGAGCTCCCGGGCCGCCGTGAACCCGGCGTAGCCCCCACCGACGACGACGATGCGTTCCATCACTGCCTCCTGTGCCCACGAGCGTCCGGTCCGGCGCTCTACCCGTACGACCGCCCGGGAGCGCGCTGCGTGACATGACGTGCGTCACCCTCGTCGACGAGCGCCCGCGGCCGCGCGCGGTCGAGGTCGGGACAGGCCGACGGCAGTGGTTGACCCGCCCCGCGGCGACGACCCACACTGACGACCGTGGCCCCCGACTCGACCTCCCCGACCCTCGCCGTCGTGACCGAGGGCGAGCGTGCGCCGTCGGGCAGCCCCGCCCGGCCGGTCCCGACCCCGTACGAGGACCTGCTGCGCGACGTCCTCGCCCACGGCACCCACAAGGGCGACCGCACCGGGACGGGCACGCGCAGCGTGTTCGGGCGCCAGCTCCGCTTCGACCTGTCGCAGGGCTTCCCGCTCATCACCACCAAGCGCGTCCACCTCAAGTCGATCGCGTACGAGCTGCTGTGGTTCCTGCGCGGCGACTCGAACGTGCGCTGGCTCCAGGAGCGCGGCGTGAGCATCTGGGACGAGTGGGCCGACGCCGACGGCGAGCTCGGCCCGGTCTACGGCGTCCAGTGGCGCTCGTGGCCGACGCCGGACGGGCGACACGTCGACCAGGTCGCCCAGGTGATCGAGCAGATCAGGGCGAACCCCGACTCGCGCCGGCACATCGTCTCCGCGTGGAACGTCGCGGAGATCGAGGACATGGCCCTGCCGCCGTGCCACGCGTTCTTCCAGTTCTACGTGGCCGACGGGAAGCTGTCGTGCCAGCTCTACCAGCGCTCGGCCGACCTGTTCCTCGGCGTGCCGTTCAACATCGCGTCGTACGCGCTGCTCGTCCACATGGTCGCGGCGCAGACCGGGCTCGAGGTCGGCGACTTCGTGTGGACCGGCGGCGACGTGCACATCTACGACAACCACGTCGAGCAGGTGCGCGAGCAGCTCACGCGCGAGCCCTACCCGTACCCGACCCTGCGCCTCGCGCCGCGCGACTCGATCGACGCGTACGAGTACGAGGACATCGAGGTCGTCGGGTACCAGCACCACCCGACGATCAAGGCCCCGATCGCGGTCTGACGGCGGTGGGGGAGGAGGCGCCCGCCGAGCCGACGCTCGGGCTGGTCTGGGCACAGGCGCGCGACGGCGCGGGGCGGCCGGTCATCGGCGCGGGCGGCGCCATGCCGTGGCACCTGCCCGAGGACCTCGCCCACTTCCGGCGTGTCACGTCGGGCCACCCCGTCGTCATGGGACGCCGCACGTGGGACTCGCTCCCGCCCCGGTTTCGCCCCCTGCCGGGACGGACGAACGTCGTCGTGACGCGGCAGGCCGGGTGGTTCGCCGGGGAGCCGTCACCGGGCGTCGGTGCGTCCGCCGGCACGGTGCCCGACGGCCGTCGCCCGGCGGCCGAGGGCGGCGCGCCCGTGCGCGTGGCCGGGTCGGTCACCGAGGCGCTCGCAGCCGCCCGCGCGGCGGCGCGCGACACCGGGTCGGGCGAGGTCTGGGTCATGGGCGGCGCGCAGCTCTACGCCGCGACGATCGCGCTCGCGGACCGGTGCGTCGTCACGGAGATCGACACCGTCGTCGAGGGCGACACCTTCGCGCCCGAGATCCCCGCCGGGTGGGCCGCGCACCCGGGCGACTGGGCGACGTCGTCCACCGGCCTGCGCTACCGCTTCGTCACGGCGCTGCGTCCCTGACTGGTTTGTGGGCATGAGATGGGCCCGGTTTCCTCGACGGAACCGGGCCCATCTCATGCCCACAACCGGTCAGGCGGGGAGGTCGCGGAGGGCGTCGAGGACCAGGTCCCAGAAGCGGGGGTGGTCGAGGGTGACCGCGACCTGGGTGCGGCACTCGTCGGGGCCCGGCTCGTCGCCGCGCAGGTCCGCGACCGTCATCCCGGTGGTCAGCGCGCCGTGGAGCTCGACGTCCAGCGGGGCGCGGCGCGTCGTCATCACCTCGGGGTCGATCACGTACGCGACGGCGCACGGGTCATGGACGGGCGGGTAGAGGAAGCCCTGCGCGGAGCGGTACGTCGCCCCGTAGAAGTCGAGCAGCTCGCCGACGAACCGCGAGGCGGCGGTGTCGAGCCCGGAGAGCCGGTCGCGCACGTCCGGCGTCGCGACCGCCTGGTGCGTGAGGTCCAGCCCGACCATCGTCACCGGCCACGGCTCGTTCAGGACGACGTGCGCGGCCTCCGGGTCGGCGAGCACGTTGAACTCCGCGACCGGCGTGCGGTTGCCCACGTGGTAGCCGCCGCCCATCATCACGACCTCCCGGACGCGCGGCACGATACGCGGCTCCTTGCGCGCCGCCATCGCGACGTTCGTCAGGGGTCCGGTCGGCACGAGCGTGATCTCGCCGGGCTCTGCGCCCATGACCGTGTCCACGACGAGGTCCACCGCGTGGCGGCGGTCGACGGTGCGGCGTGGTGAGGGCAGGACAGGCCCGTCCATCCCGGAGTCGCCGTGGATGTCCGGTGCGACGATCCGCGGCCGGACGAGCGGGCGGTCGCACCCGGCCGCGACCGGGACGTCGATCCCCGCGAGCTCGGCGACGGCGAGCGCGTTGCGGGTGACCTTCTCCAGCGTCTGGTTGCCCGCGACCGTCGTCACGGCCACGAGGTCGACGGCGGGGCTGCCGTGCGCGAGCAGCATCGCGATCGCGTCGTCGTGGCCGGGGTCGCAGTCGAGGAGGACGCGTCGTGGCGCGTCGGCACGTCCGGTGGGCATGCGCCCATCCTCGCGTGCGAGCCGCGCTCCGGCCCGACGGTCACGTCGGCGGGGGCGCGCTTCGCCTCGGACGGTCGCCGACGGCTAGGCTGTCCCCCGGCCCGTTCCCCGGGGCCGCGCGCCTGTAGCTCAGGGGATAGAGCACCGCTCTCCTAAAGCGGGTGTCGCCAGTTCGAATCTGGCCAGGCGCACCGAGAGTCCGGCACGGGCCGCCCCGGCCGACCGCCACCTCGCACGACCAGACCGGGAGCGAGGTTCCATGAGCCCGTGGGCACTGCTGCGCGACGCGACACGGCGGTCGTACGCGCTGCGCGGCGTGACCGTCCGCGTGCTCGTCCTCGCCGTCGTGCTCTCCGCGGTCACCGTGCCGGTGGTGTCGTGGCTCGCGCGAGCGAGCGCGGCGGCGGCGGGCGTCCAGGCGCTGACGCACCAGAACGTGGTCCATGTCCTGACCACCCCGCTGTCGGTGCTGCTGCTCGTGGTGCTCGCCGTGGTCGTCGGCGCCGTGGTCCTCGTGCAGCACGGGGCGTTCGTCGCCGTCGCGTGGAGGGCCGACCAGGGCGAGCCGGTGACGCTGCGCGGAGTCCTGCGCGACCTGGGCCGTGCGGCCCGCGGCCTGCGCAGCCCGCAGCTCGCCCTGTTCCTGCTCTACGCGGTCGTCCTGGTCCCGCTCGGTGGACTCGGGACGGCGGCGCTCCTCGTCCGGGGAGTCGCGATCCCGGACTTCGTCATCGCCGAGCTCCTGAAGTTCCGGGGCGGCCTCCTGGTCTACGTCGCGTTCCTGGTGGCGGTGCTGTGGGCGAACCTGCGGCTGGTCCTCACGACGACGTTCCTGGTGGAGGACGGCGGCACGGTCGCGGCCGCGATGCGGGCGAGCTGGCGCGCCACGCGCCGGGCCACCCTGCGGCTGCTCGTCGTGCTGGTGCCCGTCGGCCTCGCCGCCCTGGTCGTCGCGGGGGCTGCGGCCGCCCTCGTCCTGGTCCCGACCCGGGTCGCCGACGCCCAGGCGCCCGGCGCGGCGGCGGTCGTGGCGGGGGTCGGGCTCGCCGTCGTGCAGGTGCTGGCAGTCGTCCTCGCGGGTGCGGTCGCGGCGACCGTGGCCCACGTGCTCGTCGCCGTCGCGCGGGAGCGACGGCCCGGGCGCGCGGGGTCCGAGGCGGCCGCGACGACGCCCCTCGTGCCGGCACCCGCGGTCGGGGGCCCCGCCGTCGTCCCGCCCAGCCCGGCGCGCGCCGTCCTCGCTGCGGGGGCGGTCCTCGGCGCCCTGGCGCTCGTCGCCACGAACACGCTGGCGGTCTCCCGGGTCACGGAGCACCTGCCCGGCGTCGTCGCGCACCGCGGGCACCCCGCCGCCGCGGTCGAGAACTCGATCCCGTCCCTCGAGGCCGCGGCCGCGCTGGGCGTGGACTACGTCGAGCTGGACGTGCTGCAGGCCTCCGACGGGGGGCTCGTGGTCTTCCACGACACGACGCTGCGCCGCCTCGCCGGGTCGGGGCGCGCGGTCGCGGACCTCACGCTCGACGAGCTCACCGCGACGACGATCCGACAGGGCGGGCACGAGGCGACGATCCCGTCGCTGCGGGACTTCGTGCGGCGCGCGAAGGAGCTGGACCAGCCGCTCCTCGTCGAGCTGAAGCTCCACGGCGGGGAGACGGCGTCGTACGTGCCCGACGTCGTCGCGCTGCTGCGCGAGGAGGGCGTCGCCGACGAGTACCTCGTCCAGGCGATCTACCCGGACCTCGCCGACGCGGTGAACGCTGCCGCTCCGGAGATCGAGGTGGGGTACGTCGTCCCGCTCGTGCGGGGCGTGCGGGAGGTCCCGGACGTCGACTTCCTCGCCGTGGAGCAGTCCTCGCTCGGCCCGCGGACGCGCGCCGTGGTGCGCGCGGCGGGGGTCGACCTGCTCGTGTGGACCGTGAACGACACCGCGGGGCTGCGGGCCGTGCTGCGCGCGGGCGACGTGGACGCGGTCATCACCAGCGCCCCTGAGACCGCGGTGTGGGTGCGGGGCGAGGTCGAGGTCGAGACGGGTGTCGCGCCGCGGCTGGAGCACCGGGTCCGGGAGACGCTCCGCTGGTGACGGGAGCGCCCGACCGCGGTGCTAGGCCGAGGCGCCGGTCGCCGGTCCGGTCGACGGTGCCGGCGTGGGCGCCGTGCCCGTGCTCCCACCGGTGCCGGTCTCGGCCTCCGAGCCCGCGCCGCTGCCGGTGCCCTCGCCCGTGCCCGGGTCAGGCGTGGTC
The DNA here is from genome assembly GCF_025818875.1 of Cellulosimicrobium sp. SH8. Taxonomy (NCBI): domain Bacteria; kingdom Bacillati; phylum Actinomycetota; class Actinomycetes; order Micrococcales; family Promicromonosporaceae; genus Cellulosimicrobium; species Cellulosimicrobium sp. SH8. The sequence goes on from NZ_JAMXMH010000011.1 coordinate 145,565, forward strand.
GAGGGGTCGGGGTTCGGCGTCGTCGGTTCCGGCGAGGGCTCCTCGGTGGGGCTCTCGGTGGGGTCCGGAGTTGGGGTGGTGGACGGCTCGTCCGTCGGCGTCGGGTTCGGGGCAGGGTCCTGGGTCGGCACGGTCGACGGGTCCACGGCCGGGCCCGACGGTGCGGGCGTCGCGGGGACGTCGGTCCCGGTCGAGCGCTCGCGGCTGATCGTCGTCCCCGAGCCCTCCACGCCCCGCACGGCGTCGGAGATCGGCTTGCCGATCGCGAGCTCGACCACGAGGACGACGCCCATCACCACGACGAACAGGGCGAGCGCGGAGACCGTCAGGACCCGCCCGCGGCCGTAGCGGTCGACGAGCCGCAGCCAGGCGTTCTGCGGCTGCTCCGGCTCCGTGCCCTCCGGGGCCACGGGGTCGCCGTCGGTGGGGAGGGTGCTCGTCGCCTCCGCGTCCGACGCAGCGTCCGGATCGGGCGCGGTTGCCGTGTCCGCCACGACGACCGTCCCGCGCGGCACGCTCGCGACAGCGGTCGTGACCGGTGTGGCGTTCGCGCGGTCGCGCGGGGTGCTCCCACCGGTGGTCACCTGCACGACCTTGCCGACGACGGGCACGAGCTGCTCGCGCGTCTTCTGGATCGAGCGCGTGTAGACGTAGTTCGCGACGACGGTGAGGGCGCTCGCGATGCCGGCGCCGATGATCGTGCCGGCGGTCCCGAAGTACGACAGCAGCACCGTGGTGCTCACGGCGGCGAGCGAGCTCGCGACCACCTGCGTGAGGGAGAGCCGGGCGGGGGCCTCGCGCTCCTTCGCGGGCGCGGCCTCCGCGGCGGCACGCCCCGCCTCGCGGCCGGCGTCGTGGGGCGCGGGGCGCGGGGCAGGGGAGTCGTCGTTCTCGGGGCGGGGCGCGGGGGGTGTCGTCACGTGGTGCGGGTTTCCGGTCGTCGGCGGGCAGGACCACCCGCCGCCACCGGCCGTGGACGACGGCCGCGCGCCAGGGACCGGCGTCGGGCCACGGGCGTCCTCCCACGGTAGGCCGCTCGTGTGGACCTTGCTCAGGGGCGTCGTGCCGGGGGTTCAGAGGAACGGGAGAGATCCTGTGACGCCGCCGGTCGGAGCGCCGCGGTGGTGTGCTCCGGCCCGGTCGTCGCGCACGGGTGGCCCGGGGACGGGCGACGAGGAGGGCGGCCCGACGACGGCGACGTATCCTGCCGAGGGCTGCGCGGGGCGTCGTCGGCTCGCACGCGAACCCCGCCGCATGCCGCGCGGTGTGGTGTGCGCCACAGGGTGCGGGCAGTGGTGCGCGGTCGCGAATTCGCGGAATCCCGCGCATGTTGTGGACGCTCGTCCAGGTGGTTCTCAGACGCCTCCGGGGTCACGCGGGTGATTTACCCGTCCAGGACCATGGGCCGTGTTGACGCCCGCCATCTCGCCGTGCAAGATAGTCCTCGACAGCGCGCATCGCCTGCCCCCTGCGCGGTGCGCGCTGTTTCATACTTCTCCGGGAGAACACCCCGGAATAGCTCGGAACGACGGCCTCGGAACACGAATTCTCGTGATCCGGGGCCGTTCGTCGTCCCGTCGTCAACCGGCCTCGCGCACGACCCGCCGGAGGGCGGCCCCGGCCCGCCGCCGCCCGGCGGACCGGGTCGCCGGCCCTCCGGCGCGCCGCGCCGGGCCTCGCGAGGCGGACGGTTAGCGTCGGAGGGTGAATGCCGCAGCCCGCACCAGCTCAGCCGCCCGGAGCGTGGCCGATCCTGCTCGGCTGCCCGCGACCGCTCCCGGTGGGACCGACCAGCCCGACGCCGCGACGGACGACGGCGTGACACCGTCCCGCCCCGTGCTCGTCCCCGAGCCCACGACGGCGGACCTCGTCGACGAGGCCGTCACGCGGTGGCGCGCGGGCCTCGTCGAGCTCGCCGGGGGCTCGTCGCTCGCCGACGTCTCGCTCCTCGGCGACGCCGTCGTCGACCTGACGGCCGCCCACCCCTCGGGCGTCGCCCAGCTCTTCGCCGGGCGGCCGACGCGGCTCTCGAACCTGTTCCGCGAGGGCGGGTCGCTGCCCGCCGCGCGGCGCCGCGCACGGGCCGTCGTGGTTCGCGCCGCCGAGCACGCCCAGCGCTACGGCGTCGCGCCCACGTACCTGGCGATCGGGGTCGCGACCTGGACCCAGAGCCTCTCGGCGCCGCTGGCCGAGGACGACGTCGCGGTGCTCGCCCGGGTCGCGGGCCGCACCACCGCGACGGTCGTCCCGAGCGGGGACGACGACGTCGCCGGCCCCGGCGACGCCGGACCCGGCCCCGGTGACGCCACGGGTGAGGACGGCCCGGCGGTCTCCGACGAGCGGGACGCATCCGACGGCTCCGACGGCGCGCACGTCCCTGACGCGGGCCGCCATCCGCGGGGCGCGGTCGAGGAGACCGAGCAGGAGCCGACGTCTCGGACCGTGCGCGCCCCCGTGCTCCTGCGTCCTCTGACCGTCACCCCGCGCGGGGACGGCGAGACCGACTACGAGCTGACCCTCGAGCCGACGGCAGAGATCAACCCGCTCCTGGCTCGCACGCTGCGCGCGCACGGCGCGCTCCTCGACCCGGTGACGCTCGCGCGCTCCACGTTCACCGGCGCGGGGTTCGACCCCGGCGACGCGACCCGTCGCATCGCCGCGCTCGGCCAAGCCGTCCTCGACGACTTCGACCTGACCCACCGCGTCCTCGTCGGCACGTTCGTGCACCCCGGGCAGGTCCTCGTCGACGACCTCGACGAGCTCGCGCCGGCGCTCGAGCGGCACGAGGTCGTCGCCGCGCTGGCCGGGGACGAGCGCTCGGCCGTCGCGCTGCGTGCCGAGCTGCCCGCGCCGCGCGTCGGCGACGCGGACCCGGTGCACGAGCGCGGCGCCGGCGACCTCGACCCGTCCCAGCGCCACGTCGTCGACGTGCTCGCGAGCGGGTCGCACCTCTTCGTCGACGCGCCGGCCGGGTCCGACGTCGCGGGCACGCTCGCGGCCGTCGTCGCCGAGGCCGCGGCGTCCGGGCGCCACGTGCTGTACGTCCCCGGCCACCGCCGGGCCGCGGACGCGCTCCTCGCGCGGCTCGACGAGCTGGGCCTGGGCGGCCTCGCGCTCGACGTCGTCCCGGAGCCGACGTGGCGCGAGACGGCGTCGCACCGCCTCCTGTCCGCGATGGCGACCGAGCCGGAGCCGGGCGAGGACGAGGACCTCGCGCGCACGCGCGACGCGCTGCTCGGCGCGCGCGCGCGGCTCGCCGGGTACATCGAGGCGCTGCACCTCGTGCGCGACCCGTGGGGCGTGTCCGCCTACGACGCGCTCCAGGCGCTCGCCCGGCTCACCGCCGAGCGACCTGCCCCGGACACCCGGGTGCGCCTCACGACCGAGGTCGTGCTCGGCGTCGGGCCGCAGCGGGAGCGGATCGCGGCGGAGCTGCGCGAGGCCGCGCTGCTCGGCGCCTTCACCGCGCGCGCGACCTCGACCCCCTGGTACGGCGCCGCCCTCACCACCCCGCAGGAGGCCCACGACGCGCTCGTGCGCGTCGAGCGCCTCCGCACGCACACGCTCCCGCAGCTGCGCGCGCAGGTCGAGCAGGTCGCGCAGCGCACCGGGCTGACGCCCGCGACGACGCTGCGCCAGTGGGGCGACCAGCTCACCATGCTCGGCGGCATGCGCGGCACGCTCGACGTGTTCCAGCCCCTCATCTTCGAACGCACCGCGCAGGACATGGTCGAGGCGACCGCGACCAAGCAGTGGCGCGCGGAGCACGGCATCGAGATGGGCTGGTTCGCCCGCCGACGGCTGCACCGCCAGGCGCGCGACATGGTCCGACCCGGCGTCCGCGTGCCCGACCTGCACACCGCGCTCGTCGAGGTGCAGGCGCAGCGCGCGGTCTGGCAGGAGCAGTGCCCCCGTGGCGGCTGGCCCGTCCTGCCCGAGGGGCTGTCCGCGATCGAGGACACGCACGAGGCCGTGCGCATCGACGTGGAGGAGCTCGAGCCCGCGCTCGACGGCACCCCCGGGGGCCGGGACCTCCTCGACGCCCCGCTCGACGCGCTCGCGACGCGCCTCGACGCGCTCGCCGAGGACGCCGAGTCCCTCGACTCCCTCCCCGCGCGGACCGCGATCCTGCGCCGGCTCACCGACCTCGGCCTCGGCGAGCTCCTCGCCGACCTCGCCGTGCGCCGCGTCGAGCCCGACTTCGTCGGCCCCGAGCTGGAGCTCGCGTGGTGGAGCTCCGTGTTCGAGCAGGTGCTCGCGCAGGACCAGGCCCTGGCCGGGCAGGACGGCGCCGGCCTCGACGCGCTCGCGCGCCGGTTCCGCGACCTCGACCGCACGCACGTCGCGTCGCTGGCCGCGCCCGTCCGCGCGGCGGTCCGCGACCACCTCGGGACCGCGATGCGCGAGCACCGGGACGAGGCCGAGGACCTGTTCACCGAGCTCCTCGAGGGCCGCCTCGTGAGCCTGCGGGAGACGGCCGAGAAGCACCCCGCCGTGCTGCGGCGCCTGCGCCCCGTGCTCGTCGCCACGCCGACCCTCGTGCCGCACCTCGTCCCCGCGACGCGCACCGTCGACCTCGTCGTCCTCGACGCGATCGAGCACGCGCCCGTCGAGCTCGTGCTCTCCGCGCTCGCCCGCGGGCGGCAGGTCGTCGCGGTGGGCGACCCGCGCGCCGCCTCGACCGAGACCGTGCGCGAGCTCGCCGAGCTGCTGCCCACGGTCGAGCTCCTCGCCGACGGGTCGCGGCGCGACCCCTACGTCACGACCTTCCTCGCCGAGCACGGCTACGACGGTGTGCTGCGCCCCGCGCCCCTGCCCCGCGCCGAGGTCCTCGTCCAGCTCGACGTCGTCGACGGCGCCGGCATGCCCGACCCGACGTCCGGCGCGGTCGAGAGCACCCAGGCCGAGGTGGACCGCGTCGTGGAGGTCGCCATCGAGCACGCGCTCACGCGGCCCGACGAGTCCCTCGCGATCGTCACCGTCACGCCCCTGCACGCCGACCGCATCCGCGACGCACTCCTCGTCGAGGTGCGCCAGAACCCCGCGCTCGCCGGCTTCTTCTCCGGTACCCGCGCCGAACCCGTCGTCGTCGCCGACGTGTCCGGCGTCGCCGGGCTCGTGCGCGACACGATCGTCCTGTCCGTCGGGTTCGGCCGCACGCCGCACGGTCGCGTGCTCCACCGGTTCGGCATCCTCAACACCCCTGGCGCCGAAGCCATGCTGCTCGACTCCGTCGGCGCCACCCGCCGTCGCCTCCACGTCGTGTCGTGCTTCACCGCGGGCGACCTCGACCCCGAGCGGCTGCGCGGGGCCGGCGCCCGGCTGCTCGCCGAGGTCCTCGACCTCGCCGAGCAGCGCAGCGGAGCCGCCGACCAGGTGACCCTCGGCAACGGCGTCGACCTCGGCGGGAGCCCCGACCGGCTCGTGCTCGACCTCGCCGAGCGCCTCTGGCGGGCGGGCCTCGTCGTCGAGACCGACTACGGCATCGGCGACGGCGACCGCATCCCGCTCGTCGTCGGCCACCCCGACCTGCCCGGCGAGCTCCTCGTCGCCGTCCTCACCGACGACGCCGCGTACGTCGCCGAGCGGAGCGTGCGCGTCCGGGACCGGCAGGTGGCCGAGCGCCTCGAACGCATCGGGTGGACCGTCGCGCAGGTGTGGTCCGCCGCCGCGTTCCTCGACCCCGCCAAGGAGGCCGAGCGCATCCGGCGGGTCGTGCAGGCGGTGCGCGACGAGCGGCTGCCCGAGACGGGCGGCGTCGCCCAGACCGGTGGGGGCGACCGGATCGTCGTCGTGCCCGTGATCGACGACGACGAGCAGCACGGCGACGACGACCTCTGACTTTCGGCCGACCCGTTCGGCGTCATCACCGTGGGCCGGGTCGGGCGAGCGACTGCCCGCCTGGTCGGGTTGGGTGCGGGGTGGGAGGCGGCGCCGGGTCTACCATCCGCCGCTCGTTCCTCGCGGCTCCCGCCAGGCCCGCCACGACCCGGCGCCGCCTCCCACCCCGCCATGTCGTCTCACCGTGGTCTCCGCTGCCGGCGATCACGAGTGCTCGTCGCCGCACGGGTCATCGTGTCGCGCGGGTGTCCTGGGTCTGGTGCCCTCGCGCGTCTCGCTGGCATGGGTGGCGGGTGGCCGACGACGGGTCGCTCCTGCGGTGCGACGATGGAGGCGTGAGCACCACGTCCGACCCGAGTCCTGACCGCCCGCACGACGTGCCCGACGGCGCGGGGCGGCGTCGGCGGCCGCGGCGGGCCGTGCGGCGGGGGACGGAGAGCGAGGTCGTGTCCGGCGTGAGTGCCGACGAGCGTTCGGAAGGCTGGGGCGACGGGGCGCCGCCCGGCGGGGGCAGCCGCGGCGAGAACGACGACCGGCTGCTCGGGGACGTCCCGCCGCACTACGGGCGGCACTGACCACGCGCCGCTGACGTGCCGAACCCGGGGTCGTTCCCCACTCTCGGCGTGAGGTGAGGAGCGACCCCGGGTTCGTCCCGGCCGCGCCGCGCCGCGTGGGCTTAGGCGACGGTCGGGCGGCTCGGGATCAGAGACCGCGCGGCGGCGTGGGGCCGCCCGGTGCCGCGCCGGGACCGCTGGCCGCCTGGGCGGCGAGGAGGTCGCGGATCTCCTGGAGGACGCGCACGTCCTCCGCCGGTGCCTCGGGCTCGGGCTCGACGTCCTGCTTGCGACGCTCGGCGAGCTTGTTCATCGGGAGGACGATGACGAAGTAGAGCGCGATCGCGATGATGAGGAACTGGAGGAACGCGTTGAGGAGGCCACCGACGGAGAGGACCGAGGCCTCGACGTTGCCGTGGGCCGGGCGCAGCGTGATGTCCCACAGGTTCGAGATGTCCGGCTTGCCAAAGATGGCGCCGATGATCGGGTTGATCAGGTAGGTGACGATCGCGTCGACGACGGAGGAGAACGCCGCGCCGATGACGACGCCGACCGCCAGGTCGATCGCGTTGCCTCGGAGCACGAACTCCTTGAATCCTTGGAACACGCCCTTCATGTGCTGCTTCCCTCTCAGGTCGGTGGTCCGCGTGGCGGCGGTGCCACGACAGGTGCACGCGCGATCCTCCCAACCCACGTGCCGCCCGGCAACGGCCTCGCCCGGCGGGTCGGGCACCGGCCGTCGGTCCACCCGTCGGCGCGCTCCGGTCGCCGTCAGGGCACGAGGACGGCCGTGACGCTCGTCTGCCCGCTCGCGGCCGCGAGCCGGACCGCCTCCTCGGGCCGGACGGCGACGAGCGTCACGGCGTCCGTGCCCGACCCGCCCGTGCCGAGCAGCCCGCCCTCGCCGTCGGGTTCGGGTGCCGGCACGACGACGGCCGCGCGGGCGAGGTAGGGGTCGGCGGCGACCGGGTCCTGGCCGTCGCCCGGCAGGTCGGTGAGCGACGTCGTGAGCGCCTGGTCACCGGCGGCGAGGAGGTCGACGCGGTCGCCCGGGCCGAGGAGGGCCGCGACACCGGGATCGAGCCGGACGGGTGCGACGACCGTGCCCGGGGGAGCCGCGGCGGCGAGCTCGCCGCCGGCGACGAGCGCGTCCTGCAGCAGGGTGCCCGCAGGCAGGGCGACGGTCGCGCGGCGCCCGACGACGTCGTCGGGCCGCGCTGCGGAGCCGGCCGGGACGAGCTCCGCGGACACGTGGTCCACGCGGAGGTCCGCCGCCGCCAGCACGGCGCCCGCCGGCACCTCGCGCGTGGTGACGACGGCCGGTGCGGTCGGCGGCGGGGGAGGGCGGAGCGCCCCGACGACCACGGAGGCCGCGACCCCGCAGCAGAGCGCGGCCACGACGAAGCGAGACCGCCACCACAACCCGCGCAGCAGCCGCCGTCGCGCGGGCGAGCGGTCAGGGCGCGGACGGGGATCCGGCGAGCGGGGGGAGCGGAGCATGGGCGCGACCGTAGCCGCGCTCCGGGCGACGGCGGGCGCCGACCGGTGCGGACCTGTGGACGGGACGCGGTGTGTCGACGCCCGGACGGGCCGTCAGGAGCGGGCTGTGGTCGACCGCCGTCGGAACGGCCGTCGCGGACCCGCCCCCGGGGCGTCAGATCAGGAGGCGGTCGAGCTTCCCGACGAGGACGAGGTGCTGCTCGAGCTGCCGGACGTGCTGCTCGCGCCCGACGTCGCCGAGGAGGAGGCAGGCTTCGAGGCGGCAGGGGTCGTCGAGGACTTCCCGCCCGAGCGCGAGTCCGTGCGGTAGAAGCCCGAGCCCTTGAACGTCACGCCGACCGAGGAGAACACCTTGCGCAGGCGACCCGAGCACTCGGGGCAGACCGTGAGGGCGTCGTCGCTGAACGACTGGTGGATGTCGAAGGCGTGACCGCAGGCGGTGCACGTGTACGCGTAGGTGGGCACGGGTTCTCCTCGTTCACGAGACGGCCGTCAGGCGGCCACCGGCGGGTCGGGATCGGGTCGGTCTCGGCCGGGTCGTCGGTGTCAACACCGCCTGGCACTCGAAACTTCCGAGTGCTAATCATACGCGGCCCGGCGCTCGCCCTCGGCCGGGTAGTCTCGCATCCGTGTCTGCGCACGAACCCGCCGAGGCCCCCGCCGGTGACGCCGTCCCCGGTGCCGACCCCGCGACCCCGGTCGAGACCACGGCTCCGCCCCGCCGCCGTCGGTCCGGCCGTCGGCGCGTCCTGATCGGTGTGGCCGTGCTGCTCGTCCTCGCGCTCGTCGCGGGCGCCGCGTTCGTGGTCGTCACCGTGCGCCGACCGTTGCCGCAGACCTCCGGTCAGATCGAGGTCCCCGGGCTCGAGGGCCAGGTCACGGTGCTGCGCGACGCCCAGGGCGTGCCGCAGATCTACGCGGACACCCCCGAGGACCTGTTCCGCGCCCAGGGCTACGTCCAGGCGCAGGACCGCTTCTTCGAGATGGACTACCGCCGGCACGTCACCGCGGGTCGGCTCGCGGAGCTCGTGGGCGACAACCCCGACGCCATCGCCGCCGACACCGTGACGCGGACCTTCGGCTGGCGGCAGGTCGCCGAGGAGGAGTGGGACGTCGTCTCGCCCGAGACCAAGGCGTACCTCCAGGCCTACGCCGAGGGCGTCAACGCGTACCTCGAGAACCGCAGCCCGTCCGAGATCGCGATCGAGTACACCGTGCTCGGCCTCCAGGTCGACGTCGCGGAGCCCGAGCCCTGGGATCCCGTCGACTCGCTCGCCTGGCTCAAGGCGATGGCCTGGGACCTGCGTGGCAACTACGACGACGAGCTCGAGCGCGCGCTGTCGTACAGCACCCTCCAGGACACCGGGCGCGTCGCCGCGCTGTTCCCCGCCTACCCGTCCGACGTCAACGCGCCGATCCTCGACCCCGGCGAGCTCGACAACCCCCAGCAGGTCGCGCTCGAGCTCGGCCCCGAGGCCCGCGCCGAGTACGGCTCGGACCACCTCCGGGGCGCCCTCGAGGCCGCCGACCGCGCGCTCGACGCCGTCCCCGTGCTCATCGGGCGCGGCGAGGGCACGGGCTCCAACTCGTGGGTCATCTCCGGCGACCACACCGCCAGCGGCAAGCCGATCCTCGCCAACGACCCGCACCTGGCTCTCGGCGCCCCCGGGATCTGGGCGCAGGTCGGGCTGCACTGCAACGAGGTCGGGCCGCAGTGCGCGTTCGACGTCGCGGGCTTCTCGTTCGCCGGGTTCCCCGGCGTCATCATCGGGCACAACGCGCAGCTCGCGTGGGGCCTGACGAACATGGGCGCCGACGTCACCGACTTCTTCGTCGAGCGCGTGCGCGACGACACCTACCTGCGCGGCGACGAGTGGGTGCCGCTCGAGACCCGGACCGAGACGCTGAGCGTCGCCGGGGGCGAGGACGTCGAGCTCGAGATCCGCTCGACCGTGCACGGGCCGATCGTCTCCGAGGCGATCCCCGCGACCGAGTCTGCCGTCGACACCCCCGCGCTCGACACGCGCCTGGGCGAGTACGCCGTCTCCCTCCAGTGGACCGCGCTCGAGCCGGGCCGCACCGCCGACGCGGTCTTCGCGTTCAACCTCGCGCAGGACGCCGACGACATGCAGGCCGCCGCGGCGCTGTTCGAGGTGCCCGCGCAGAACATCGTCTTCGCGACGGCGGACGGTCACATCGGCTACCAGGCGCCCGGCAAGATCCCCGTCCGCCAGGCGGTGCCCGACGCCGAGGTGCCCTCCGACGGCACGTGGCCCCGCGACGGCTCGGACGAGCGCTACGACTGGCAGGGCTACGTCCCGAGCGAGCAGATGCCGCGCGTCGTCGACCCGGCCGAGGGGTTCATCGTGGCAGCCAACCAGGCGGTCCTGCCCACCGGCGTCGCGCCGTTCCTCACCACCGACTGGGACTACGGCTACCGCTCGCAGCGCATCCGCCAGCTCCTCGAGGCCGAGATCTCCGCCGGACGACCCGTCGACGTCGACACGATGAACGAGATCCAGACCGACGACCGCAGCCCCTACGCCGAGGTGCTGGTGCAGCCCCTCCTCGACCAGGAGATCGACGACAGCTTCGCCGCCGAAGGGCAGGCGCTCCTCGCGGACTGGGACTACCGGACCGACACCGACTCCGCCGCGGCCGCCTACTTCGCCGCCGTCTGGCGCAACCTGCTCCAGCTCACCTTCTGGGACGACCTGCCCGAGTCGGCGCTGCCGAACGGCGGGAGCCGCTGGCTCGCCGTCGTGCAGAACCTCCTCGAGAACCCGACCGACCCGTTCTGGGACGACCGCCAGACCGTCAGTGTCGTCGAGACGCGTGACGAGGTCCTCACCCAGGCGCTCGTCTCGGCCCGCCTCGACCTGACCGTCGAGCAGAGCAAGCAGCCCTCCGACTGGGCCTGGGGCAAGCTCCACGTGCTCGCGCTCGAGCACCCGATCCTCGGCGGCGAGTCCATCCCCGGCCCCGTCCGCAACTGGGTCAACCCCGACCCCGTCGGCATGCCCGGTGGCTCCTCGATCGTCAACGCGACCGCGTGGGACGCGGCCTCCGGGTCGTTCGGCGTCACAGCGGGCCCGTCGATGCGGATGGTCGTCGACCTCGACGACCTCGACCGCTCCACCTGGGTCACCGTCACCGGTACCTCCGGCCACCCCGCGTCCACGCACTACTCCGACCAGCTCAAGACCTGGGCCCGCGGCGAGACCTACGACTGGCCGTTCTCCACGCAGGCGGTCGCCGACGCCAGCAAGGACGAGCTCACCCTCGTCCCGTAGTCCTGGCGTCGGTCCACGGCCCGCGGCGTCGGGTCCGCGGTGGGGTCGGACCGTGTGCTCGGACTGGCGCACCGTCACCCTGGTCTCTCGGGCGGGGGTTCTAGGAGTGCGCCTCTGACGTCCTTCGCACACGGTCCGACCCCACCGCTCGTCCTGCCCGTCACCGCACGACCCGCGGCCCGGGTCCAGCGGTCGCGCTCGGCCCGGGCGCGCGGTCGTGGCACGGTGGCTGGGCGGTTCCTGCCGAGATGCGAGGAGTGGCCCCTGCGGGCCTCGTCCTCGGGGCCACTTCTCGCTTCTCGTCACCATGCGCGCCTCGTGACGGGACGGGGTGACTTAGGGCGCGGGGCCGCCGAGCGTGAGAGCCGCGCTCCTCGAACCCACGGCCGAGAGATCTCGGTGACGGCGCGGCAGTCCGAGCGCGTCACCCACCCCAGCCCGACCGCGCGTGTGGCGGGCCTGAACCGACCGACCCGACCCGACCGGGCGGGCGGCGGAACGGACCGACCGACCCAGCCCGACCGCAGGGGTCGTGGGGCCGGCCCGGGCGGATCGCTACGGGAGCCAGCGCCAGCCGAGGGGGGTCGCGACGGCGTCGACGGTCTTGTCGTGGGGCTCGACCGGGAGCGGGCGGTCGGAGGCGTCGTAGACCTCCTCGGGGAAGACGACGGCGACCACCTTGGTCCCGGGGCTCAGGTGCTCGAGGGCGCGGTCGTACCAGCCGCCGCCCTGGCCGAGCCGGACGCCGCGCGAGTCGACGGCGAGCGCGGGGGCGACGACGACGTCGGCCTGGGCGATGGCCTCGGCGCCGAGCGGCGGGGTGCCGGGTTCGGGCGGTCGGCCGGGGGCGCGGACCTGGAGGTCGGCCGGGCCGTCGTACACGGCCCAGTCGCGCTGCAGGCCGGCGCCGAGCACCGGGAGCAGGACGCGCACGCCGCGCGCGGAGAGGCGTTCGAGCATCTCCGCGGTGCCGGGCTCCGCGGGGCGGGCGGCGTAGGTCGCGACGCACGTGGCGGCGGCGACCTCGGGGATGGTCGCGACGACGTCGGCGATCGCGGCGGCCGCTTCCTTGCGGAGCCGCTCGGACCGCGCCTGGCGGTTGGTGCGGATGGCCTTGCGGAGGATCTCCTTCGCGTCCTCGGCTTCGATGCTTCCGTGCAGGGGGTACGGCTGGACCGGGCCACTCATGTCCCTATTGTCACCCGGCTCGCGGTTCCGTGCGGACACGGCGCGGGTGACCTTCGGCCCTGGTGGGCCGGATCGGGTTCCGTGGACGGGCCCGGGGTGCCTATGATCGGGGAGAGCCAGTAGTTCGGACTCCTGACAAATGAGTCGGGGTCCGGCAGAGGTCGACCAGTGAGGACGCCATGACCGCGACGACGCCCGCGAAGCCCAGCGCCACGACCCCGCGACCGCGAGGGGGCGCGCACAGCCGGACCGCGAGGGCCGCCGTCGTGCTCGCCGCGGGGCACGACGCCGCGTCGCGCGACCTCCTGTCCCGGCCGCTGGGCAGCGCGACGGTCGTCGAGCTGGCCGTGGCGAACGTGCGTCGCGTGGTCGACGCGAGCCGCATCGTCGTCGTCGTGGCGCCGGACGACCCGACCGTGCGCGAGCTGCTCGGCGAGGACGTCGTCTACGTGGAGCAGGAGGCGCCGCTCGGCACGGGCGACGCGGTCCTCGCGGCGCGCGGCGCGGTCGCGTCGGTGCTGGGGCTCGGGGTCGACGAGCCGGTGCTCGTCGCGTACGCGGACACGCCGTTGCTGCGCTCGGAGTCGCTCCTGGGCCTGCTCACGCGCCACACGCTCACGGGCGCCGACCTGTCGCTCCTCTCGGCCGTCGTGGACGACCCCGACGGCTACGGCCGCGTGGTCCGCGCCGAGGGCGAGATCGCGGCGATCCTCGAGTCGTCCGAGGCGGGCGGCGTCGCCGAGCCGCGCACGGAGATCAACGTGGGTGCCTACGTCGCGGCGCCGGGCCTGCTGTTCGGCGAGCTCGAGCGCATGGCGTCCGACGGCGAGCACCGGCTCACGGAGCTCGCTCGCCGCGTCATCGGCGCGGGGAAGCGGATCTCGTCGTACCGGATCGTCGACGTCGACGAGGTGCGCGGCATCAACACGCCGGACGAGCTCGCGCAGGCGGCGGACATCGTGCTCAAGCGCCTGTTCGTCCCGAAGAAGAACACGGACACCAAGATCGTGTTCGGCACGGGTGGCTGGCGCGCCGTCATCGGCGAGGGGTACACGCTCGCGAACGTGCGCCGGCTGTGCCAGGCGATCGCGAACGAGACGATCCGCCGTGGCCTCGACGGCAAGGGCGTCGTGATCGGGGGCGACCGTCGCTTCCTCTCGCGCGAGTCGGCGATCGCGGCGGCCGAGGTCTTCGCGGGCAACAACATCGCGGTCACGCTTCTGCCCGACGACGTCCCGACCCCGCTCGTGACGTTCGCCGCGCCGTACCTCGGGGCGGCCTACGGCATCATCGTCACGTCGAGCCACAACCCGCCCGAGTGGAACGGCATGAAGGTGTTCCGCCAGGACGGCTCGCTGCCGCTCGACGACGAGACGGACCGCTACCAGGACGAGGCCAACGCGCTGTCGGTCGACGACGTCATCACGCTCGACATCGACGTGGCGCGCCGCGCGGGCGTCGTGGTCGACCGGTCGCTCACCGACCCCTACGTCGACGCGATCGAGAAGATCATCGACGTGGACGCGGTGCGCGGCTCCGACCTGCAGGTGGTCGTCGACCCGATGTACGGCACGAGCCAGCTCACGCTCGGCACGATCCTGTCCGACATGCGGGTGCGCTCGGAGTTCATCCACGCGGCGCACAACCCGCTGTTCGGCGGCGTCGCGCCGGCGCCGGACCTGCAGCGCCTGAGCACGCTCGTGACGATGATCCAGCAGGGCGGGGGGCGCTACGACCTCGGCATGGCCACCGACGGCGACTCCGACCGCATCGGCATCGTCGACGAGACCGGCGAGTACATCTCGACGAACGACCTGCTCCTCCTCCTCTACTGGTACCTGCACGAGGTCCGCGGCGAGAAGGGCGGCGTCGTGCGCAACCTCGCGACGACGCACCTGCTCGACCGGCTCGCCGCCCACTTCGGCGAGGAGTCGCGCGAGGTCAAGGTCGGCTTCAAGCACGTCACGGCGGGCATGGAGGAGATCGGCGCCGTGCTCGGTGGCGAGTCGTCGGGCGGCCTGACGATCCGCGGCTGGATCCTCGGCAAGGACGGCATCTTCGCGTGCGCCCTGGTGGCCGAGATGCTGGCCCGCACGGGCAAGCGGATCTCCGAGCTGCGCGCGATGGTCTACGAGATCACGGGCCGCCTGTACACGCTCGAGGCGGGCGTGCCGGCGACGCCGGAGATGCGCGTCGAGGTGCCCCGACGCCTCGAGGCGGAGCCGCTCACGCACGTCGGCCCGTACCCCGTCGTCTCGGTCTCCCACCTCGACGGCACCAAGATCCTCCTCGAGAACGACAACTGGGCGCTCCTGCGGTTCTCCGGCACCGAGCCCGTCCTGCGCATGTTCGTCGAGGCGGACTCTCCCGAGAAGGCCGCCGAGCTCCTCGAGTGGCTCCAGGGGTTCGTCACCGCCGGCGTCTGACGGCGCCGAACCCTTCCCACCCCCGCCCCACCCAGCCCCACCCCCCACGACAGGAACCAGAGCAACGATGCGCTACGGCCACTTCGACACCGCGCACGACGAGTACGTCGTCGAGCGCCCCGACGTCCCCGTCTCGTGGACGAACTACCTCGGCAGCAAGAACCTGTGCACCGTGCTGTCGCACACCGGCGGGGGGTACTCGTACTACAAGAGCTCGCAGTACGGCCGGATCACGCGCTTCCGGCAGAACGGCGTCCCGGTCGACCGGCCGGGCCACTACGTGTACCTGCGCGACGACGCGGACGGCGACTTCTGGTCGGTGTCGTGGCAGCCGGTCGGCAAGCCGTTCGTCGGCCCCGGCGAGGAGCTCGACCCCACGGGCGGCGCGGGCCGGTGGACGACCCGGCACGGGCTCGGCTACTCGACGTTCCGTGCCGAGTACAAGGGCGTGGACGCCGAGCAGACGATCTTCATCCCCGTGGACGACGACGTCGAGGTCTGGGACGTCCGGCTGACGAACACGACGGACGAGGTGCGCGAGCTCACCGTCGGGTCGTACGTGGAGTTCAGCTTCCACACGATCACGATCGACAACCAGAACCTGCAGATGTCGCTCTACGCGTCCGGCTCCTCCTACGAGGACGGGATCATCGAGTACGACTTCTACTACGAGCCGTGGACGTACCACTTCTTCGCGTCGAGCGAGACGCCGTCGTCGTACGACTCGCTGCGCGACAACTTCATCGGCCCGTACCGCTCCGAGGCGAACCCCATCGCGATCGAGCGCGGGCACGGGTCGAACGAGTCCGCGACGACGCAGAACCACTGCGGCTCGCTCCAGCACACGATCACGCTCGCGCCGGGCGAGACCAAGCGCCTCGTCTACATGCTCGGCTACGGCTCGCGCGACGCGGCCGGTCGCGCGATCCAGGCGAAGTACTCGGACGTCGCGACGGTCGACGCCGAGCGCGCACGGCTCCGCGCGTTCTGGCGCGCCAAGCAGGACAAGCTGCGGATCCGCACGCCCCACGAGGGCATGAACACGATGATCAACTCGTGGACCCTCCTCCAGGCGGAGACGTGCGTGCAGTGGTCGCGCTTCGCGTCGTTCGTCGAGGTGGGCGGTCGCGCGGGCCTCGGCTACCGCGACACCGCGCAGGACGTCATGAGCGTCATCCACTCGAACCCGACGAAGACGCGCCAGCGCATCGTCGAGCTCCTGCGGGCGCAGACGGAGGCCGGGTACGGCCTGCACCTGTTCGACCCCAAGGCGTTCGACCCCGACGCCGAGAAGCTGCCCGACGTCCCGTCGCCGACGATCGTGCCCACGGTCGACCCGAAGGACCTCATCCACGGGCTCGAGGACACGTGCTCGGACGACCACCTGTGGCTCGTTCCGTCGGTCGTCGAGTACGTCAAGGAGACGGGCGACCGCGCGTTCCTCGACCTGGAGATCCCGTTCGCCGAGGGCACGTCCGCCACGGTCTACGACCACCTGGTCCGGGCGCTCGAGTTCTCCGCGCAGCAGGTGGGCCAGAACGGCGTCGCGCTCGGCCTGCGTGCCGACTGGAACGACTGCCTCAACCTCGGTGGCGGCGAGACGTCGCTCGTGACGTTCCTGCACGCGTGGGCGATCGGCGCGTTCCTCGAGATCGCGGAGCCGCTCGCCGCGGCGGGCGACGAGCGGGCCGAGGCCGACGTCGCGCGGTTCACGGCGGAGCGCGAGCGCATCGCCAAGGTCGCGGACGCCCAGCTCTGGGACGGCCGTTGGTGGATCCGCGGCTACACGCGCGACGGCGTGAAGATCGGCTCGGCCGAGAACGAGGAGGGCAAGATCTTCCTCGAGCACCAGGCGTGGCCCGTCATCGCGGGCATCACGAGCCAGGAGCGCGGCGAGGCGTCGATGGACGCGGTGCGCGAGCTGCTCGGCTCCGAATACGGCAACCACCTCAACTGGCCGGCGTTCACGAAGGTCGACGACACGGTCGGGTTCGTCACGCGGGTCTACCCGGGCATCAAGGAGAACGCCGCGATCTTCTCGCACCCCAACGCGTGGCCGATCATCGCCGAGGCGATGCTCGGGCGCGGCGACGAGGCGGTGCAGTTCTACGACGCGATCCTGCCGTACCACCAGAACGACAACATCGAGGTCCGCGGCGCCGAGCCGTACGCCTACGTCCAGTTCCTCTACGGCCGCGACCACGAGTGGTTCGGCAAGGCGCAGAACCCGTGGCTCACGGGCACGGCCGGCTGGATGTACACCGCGGTGACCAAGTACGTGCTCGGCGTGCGCCTCGCGCTCGACGGCCTCGTCGTCGACCCGTCGATCCCGAAGGACTGGGACGGGTTCGAGGTGCGCCGCGAGTGGCGCGACGCCGTCTACGACATCGAGGTCCGCAACCCCGACCACGTGTCCAAGGGCGTGCGCTCGGTGACGGTCGACGGCGTCGCGCACGACCCGGCGGCCCCGATCCCGGCGCTGCCCGAGGGCACCGAGGCGAAGGTCGTCGTCACGCTCGGCTGATCCCGCGCCGCACCACCGGGTGCCCCCGTCACCGGTCGGTGGCGCGCGGGCGCCCGGTGGTGCCACCCTGTGCACCGAGGACCGGGCGCCCGCCCGCGCCCGCCGACAGCTCCCGAGGACGGTCACCGCCGCATGACGCACAAGATCACGCGCGGCTGGACCGTCACCAAGCCGTGGCCCGTGACCCTGCGGGACGACACGCTGGGCGGGTCGATCGTCCTGCGCCCGCTGCGCCGTCGGGACGCGAACGCGTGGATGCGCCTGCGCGCGCACAACGCCGACTGGCTCGAGCGCTGGGAGGGCACGTCGCCGCGCCCCGGCAGCGGGGGAGGGCCGCCGACGTTCGCCGAGTACGTCCGCGTCCTGTCCGCCCAGGCGCGCGCCGGGTCGTCGCTGCCGTTCGCCGTCGAGCTGGACGGCGAGCTCGTCGGTCAGCTCACGGTCTCCTCGATCACGTACGGGTCGCTGTGCGGCGCGAGCATCGGCTACTGGGTGAGCGAGCACGTCGCGGGCCGGGGCGTCATCCCGACCGCCGTCGCCATGGCGACGGACTACTGCTTCGCGGTCCTCGGCCTGCACCGCATCGAGATCAACATCCGTCCGGAGAACGGCCCGAGCCTGCGCGTCGTGGAGAAGTTGGGCCTGCGCGACGAGGGCGTGCGCGAGCGGTTCCTGCACATCCAGGGGGCGTGGCGCGACCACCGCACGTTCGCGATCACGAGCGAGGAGGTCCCCGACGGGCTCCTCGCGCGCTGGCAGGCCACGCGCCGCGAGACCATCTGAGCCCACCGACACGCCGGAGCGCGTGCGGACCGTGGCCGCGCGCCTCGCCTACGGTCGGGATGTGGAATCGGCCTCGGGGATCGTCGCGCTCGCGGTGTTCCTGCTGTGGGTCGGGTTCTACGTCCCGCACCGGGTGCGTCACCGGCAGCAGCTGCTGGAGGCGCGCACGGACGACCGCTTCTCCGGTTCCCTGCGTGTCCTGGCCGTCGCCGGCCCGGGCGGCGGGGGCGCGGGCGGCTGGGACGCGCGGCTCGACGGCGTCACCGCCGTCGCGTCGATCGCCCCGGGACCGTCCGGCGACGGAGGTCGCGCCCTCCTCGGGGGAGCGGGGACGCAGGACCGGCCGGCCGGCCGGACGCACGAGGAGGAGGGAACGCACGCCATGGGGAGCACCGTCAGCGCGTCACCCTCGCGCGGGGCACCGCCGCGCCGTCAGCCGGCGTCCGAGCAGTCCCGCCTCGCCCTCCTCGAGCGGCGCGCCGCCGCGGCGCGCCGCCGTCTCGCGCTCACGGTCGTGCTGCTGCTCGCGAGCGTCGCCGTGTGGGTCGTCGTCGCGCTCGGGTACCTCCCGTGGTGGGCCGGCGTGGTCCCGACGGCGGTCCTCGGCCTCGTCCTCGTGCTGGGCCGTCGTGCGGTGCTCGCCGCGCAGCGGTCCGACGCCGCGTGGCTGGCCGAGCGTCGCGCCGCCGCCCGCGCCGCACGCGGGACCGTCCTCGGCGCGCCGCCCGCGCCCCGGGGTGCGCGTCCGCGCGTCACCGGCCGCGCCGTGCACGGGTCCCAGGTGAGCACGCAGATGATCCCGCGCGTCACGCCCCAGGACCTCGCGCGGGCGAACGCCACCGCGGCCGCGCTCTCCGGAGGCGGCCCCGTCGGGTCGTCGCCGCGCGAGCGGGTCACGGCGCCGGGCACGACGACGGCCGAGGACTCCGGCTCCGAGGAGCCTGCGTCTGCGCACGCCGGGTCGTCCGAGGCTCCGGCGGTCGCGACGGCAGAGGCTGCGCAGGTCGTCGAGGTCGAGGGCGTCGACGAGGACCGCGTGCCGTCGGGTCGCGCCTGGGACCCCGTGCCGGTGCCGCCGCCGACCTACACGATGAAGCCGACGGCCCCGCGGCGCGAGCCCGCCCCGCTCACGGACGACGACGTCGTCTCGCCCGCCCGGGCGGGCGTAGCCCCTGCCCCGGTCGCCGCGGTGGAGGTCGCCGTGGAGGTGCCCTCGGGCGCGCCCGAGCCCGCCGTCGGGGACGAGCGCAAGCCGTCGACCGAGACGCTGGGGCTCGACCTCAACGA
Organism: Cellulosimicrobium sp. SH8; assembly: GCF_025818875.1. Lineage (NCBI taxonomy): Bacteria > Bacillati > Actinomycetota > Actinomycetes > Micrococcales > Promicromonosporaceae > Cellulosimicrobium > Cellulosimicrobium sp. SH8. The sequence continues at coordinate 164,961 of NZ_JAMXMH010000011.1, forward strand.
GATCCTCGCTCGGCGTCGGGCCGCGGGGCAGTAGCTCCCCCCGGGGGTGGCCGGTTTGGTAGACCCCACCCCCGGGGTGCTAGTCTGTTCCTCGCTTGAGGGGCTATGGCGCAGTTGGTAGCGCGTCTCGTTCGCAATGAGAAGGTCGGGGGTTCGAATCCCCCTAGCTCCACCCTCTGAGAGGGCCGCTGACACCGTCAGCGGCCCTTTCTGCTGCTCAGGGCGCGTCTCAGTCCCACCAGAACGACCAGGCGTGGGTCCCGACGAGTGCGTGGGCGTACTCGTCGAACGTGTCGTGGGAACCCTGCCAGACGTTGTCGGGGCAGACGGCGAAGTGCTCGACGGCGAGAGCGCGGGCGTGCTCGAGGTCCTGGGGCGGTCGCGCGACGGAGACCAGCAACATGTCGGTCCCGACGCCGACGACCCGGGCGCCGAAGCGATCGGCCCAGGAGCGCAGGACCGCCGAGACCAGCTCCGTGTCGTTCGTGTGGTTGCAGGGCCCGTCCCAGCCGGCGAGGGTCAGGGCGCCCGCGCCGTCGGGCGCGGGCACCAGGCCGAGCCGCCACGGTCGCGGTCGACCGTAGGGGTCGACGTCGTCCTGGAGATGGCGGGCGAAGGCGTCGGCGAGGGCCTCCGGGTCCTCCCCGGCCTGCCCGGGCCGAGCCAGGCCGGGCCAGGGCCCGCTCGGTTCTCCCGCCCCGGGCACCTCGTCCGCGTCGGAGCCCGCGTCGGAGCCCGCGTCGTCCTGGAGGTCGTCCCAGAGCGACCGGAGGGCCGTCTCGGGGTCGACGGCGTCGAGCACCTCGGCGGGCTCGGGGAACGACCACCGTCCGACCCAGGCGTCCGGGTGGTCGTCGTCGTGCTCCAGGAGGAGAGGGACGAGGCCGGTCTGCGCGTGCGCGCCGCGCAGGCGCGCCCAGACCTCGCCCGCGTCCCGGACGGGTGCGTCCGAGACCCAGAGCAGCGCCGTGCCGTGGAGCCCGGGCGGTGCCCAGTCGCTCTCGTCGGCGAGCACGAGGCGCCCGGGCGGGAGGTCGTCGGGCAGCGCGGGGAAGTGCGGTGTCATGACGCGCAACGTACGACGTCCCACCGACAGGGTGGCGCTCTTATGCTGGCCAGCGTGGCCCTCACCGATCTGGTCCCAATCCCCGGCGGGACGTTCCGCATGGGTTCCGACCGGCACTACCCCGAGGAGGGGCCGGCGCACGACCGGGAGGTCGAGCCGTTCCTGCTGGAGCGGCACGCGGTGACGAACGCGCAGTACGCGGCGTTCGTCGCGGACACCGGCTACGTGACCGTCGCGGAGCGCGCGCTCGACCCGGCCGACTTCCCGGGGGCCGACCCGGCGGACCTCGTGCCCGGGGGCCTCGTGTTCACGCCGACGGCGGGTCCGGTCGACCTGCGCGACTGGCGGCAGTGGTGGCGGTGGCAACCCGGGGCGTCGTGGCGTACGCCGCAGGGACCGGGGTCCGACGTCGACGACCGCCCGGACCACCCGGTGGTGCTCGTCGCGTTCGAGGACGCGTCGGCCTACGCGGCCTGGGCGGGCCGGCGGCTGCCGACGGAGGCCGAGTGGGAGCGCGCCGCGCGCGGCGGGCTGATGGATGCCGAGTACGCGTGGGGCGACGAGCTCGCGCCGGGCGGGCGGCCGATGGCGAACACCTGGCAGGGCCGGTTCCCCTACCTCGACGAGGGTTGGGGCGGGACGTCGCCCGTCGGGTCCTACGCGGCGAACGCGTACGGGCTGGTCGATCTCATCGGGAACACGTGGGAGTGGACGGTCGACACGTTCGCCCCCCGTCACGTCGTTCCCGGGACGCGCGGGCCGGACGCCGGGGCGCGGCTCAACCTCCTGGCGCCGACGACGTCGCCGCAGGTCATGCGCGTCACGAAAGGCGGATCGCACCTGTGCGCGCCCGAGTACTGCCGCCGGTACCGCCCCGCGGCCCGGTCCCCGCAGTCGGACGACAGCGCGACCACGCACCTCGGGTTCCGCTGCGCCGCGGACGCGGGCTGACGGACGACGAGGGCCCCCGCCGCTCGGCGGGGGCCCTCGTGGTCCGTGCTCGGATCGCGCGGTGCGCGCGAGCGGTCAGCCGCAGGTGTACTCGATGCCGTTCTCGTAGTGGGTGCCCGGGCCGAGCTCGGCGCACTTCTCGATGACGGCGGAGGTCGTGACGCCGATGATGATGCCGACGACGATCGAGATCACGAGCACGATGGCGCCGACGATGATGCCCGCGAGGGCGACGCCGTTCTTGTAGCCGGCCTTCTTCGACTTGTTGAAGGCGATGATGCTGAGGATCAGGCCCACGATCGACAGGCAGCCGAGGAACGACAGCACGAGGCCGACGATGCCCATCGTCTTGCCGGGGTCCTGGGCCGGGGCCTGGTACCCGGGCGTCCCGCCCGGGACGGGTCCGGCCTGCGGGGCGTTGTACTGCGGCGCCTGCGGCGCGCCGTACTGGGGTGCCTGCGGGGCGCCGTACTGCGGGGCCTGCGGCGGCTGCTGCGGCTGACCGGGCTGCGGCGCGCCGTACGCGGGCGGGCCGGAGGGCGTCCCGCCGGGCTGCTGCGGGTTCTGGTCGGGCTGGTCGGGGGTCGACATGCGATCTCCTCGGCGGTGGGTTCGGGCCCGGCCAGTATGCCGGTCGACGGCGCCCGGCGTCCCGTGCGCCCGCGGCGCGTCCCGAACACGGGTCACCCCGCCGGCGGGCGTCCACCCGACGGGCCGACCGTCACGACTCCTCCACATCCCCCGTTCTGCGGGGCGCGCGGCGTACGCGATGATGGGGGCGTGAACTCTCGGAAGGTCCGATTCGTCCCTGTCGCCCTCCCCGTCGTCCTCAGCCTCGGCACCGTCGCGGTGCTTGGTGGCTGTGCCGCGGAGACGGCGAAGGCCGACGGACCTTCCTCGGGCGAGACGGGGCTCGTCGCGCGTGCCGCGGAGCCCGGCGAGGGCGTCCTCGTGCTGGACTCGACCGACCCGGCGGAGCTCGCGCTGACGAGCAGCCAGGCCTTCTTCACGTCCGCGCCCGTGGTCGTCCTCGCCGTCGTCGACGACGAGGCCGCGCGGGCCGTGGCGGCCGCCGCGGCGGTCGAGCTCGCCGCCCCCGTCCTCCTGGTCGGTGGGGGGATCTCCGACGGGGGGTTGCGCACGGAGCTCGCCCGGCTCGGCACGGCCGCCGTCGTCGAGGTCGGTGAGGCCGACGTCCCGCCCGGGCAGGACGAGGACGCCGACGAGACGCCCCCGCGTGCGACGGTGGGTGACGTCGAGGGCGTCGAGCGGGTCCTGCTCGACGTCGGCGCGCTCCGCGCGGACGGGACGCTCGACGAGCACGACCTCGACGACGTCCGTGCCGCGCTCCCCGAGCGCGGCGAGCCGGAGACGCTCACGGAGGTCCTCGCGCTCACGGAGCCGGGGAGCCTCGACGCGCCCGGCGGCCCGCAGTCCGCGGCGATCGCGACGGCCCGCGCGGCCGGGGCGGTGCCGCTCGAGGTGCCGCAGGGCGACCCGCGGTCCTCGGCGGAGGTCGTCGACGCGCTCGCGGCCGCGAAGGCGCTCGCGGTCGTGGGCATCGGGGCGAGCTTCGGGTCCGCGGACGACCTCGCGTGGCGGCTGCGCACGGCCGAGGCCGGCACCCTGCTCCCGAGCGGGTCGCAGCTCGTGCTCGCCGACGGGGTGCGGTACGTGGCGGTCGAGGCGGACGCGGTGACGTCCGGGCTCGTGGCGGTGGGGGAGCGGTCCGTGTCCGACGCCGTCACGCGCGCGCAGGACGCGGCGGCCGCGTACGTGGAGGCTGCCCCGGACGAGGTCGTGGTGCCGGTTCTCGAGGTCCCCGCGACCCGGGCGTCGTCGAGCGCGGGGACGGACCGCGACTACTCGACGGAGATTCCTGCCGACGAGCTGTTGCCGCTGGTGGACGCCGCCGCGGCGGCGGGGGTGCTGGTCGTCCTGCGGTTCGAGCCGGGGCGCGCGACCTTCGACGAGCAGGTGGCCGAGTACGCGGACGTGCTCGCCCGCCCGACCGTGGGGGTCGTCCTCGACGTCGATGCCCGTCGCGGCGAGGACGTCCCGAACGGCACCGTGGACGCGGACGAGCTGGGCGCCGCGATCGGCGCGGTGGGGGAGGTCGTGCGCACGTCCGGGCTCCCGCAGAAGCTCGTCGTGCTGCAGCGCTCGGACGCGGACGCGATCCGCGACGTGGCAGGCCTCGACCTGGGGGCCGGCGAGACGGCGGTCGTGCTGCAGCCCACGTCCGGCGACGGTTACGGCGCGCGCGTCCGCGAGTGGGGCGTGCTGCTCGACGGCCTGCCGCAGGGGTTGGTCGGCGGGTGGACCACCGGTTCCTCGGACCCGGCCCGCGACGTCGAGGGCGTGCTCGGCCTGGACCCGAGTCCGCGCTACGTCGCGCCCTCGCACTGACCCGAGGCGCTTGGCCGTCCCTGCTGACGCGGGTTAGGGTGTGGCGCTCGCAAAAGCCGAATCGATTCGATCCCAGCCCCAGACGACGAGGTACCCGATGGTCTCGGTCATCCCCCAGCCCCTGCAGGTCGAGCCCCGTGGGGGACACGTCCCCGTCACCACGCTGGAGGTCCACGCGCTCGGTCTCGAGCGGACCGCCCCGTGGCTCGGGGACCTGGCCGCGACGCTCCTGAGCGGCATCGACGGCGTCGTCGCGACGCACGACGACCCGGCGTCCGAAGGCTCCGCGGCGGGCGTCGCGACCCCCACCGCGCTCGTGCTCCGGCTCGACGAGGCGGCGGGTCCAGAGGACTCCGCGAGCCCGGAGCGGTACAGCCTGGTCGTGGACGAGGCCGGGGTCACCGCGACCGCCGCCGAGCCCGCCGGTCTGCTCCACGCGGTGCAGACGCTGCGGCAGCTCGTCGAGGCACCCGGTCCGGGCGACGAGCCCGCGCGGGTGCCCCACGTCGTCGTGCACGACGCGCCCCGCTACCCCTGGCGCGGCCTGTCCGTGGACCTCGCGCGGACGTTCTTCGGCCTCGACGCCCTGCGCGCCGTGATCGACGTCGCCGCGGCGTACAAGCTCAACGTGCTCCACCTGCACCTCACGGACGACCAGGGCTGGCGCATCGAGTCGCCGTCCCGGCCCGAGCTCGCCAAGCTCTCCTCCGGGAGCGACACGTCCGGCGGGAAGGGCGGGCACCTGTCGCTCGCGGACTTCCGTGCGCTGCAGGACCACGCGGCCGAGCGCTTCGTGCGCGTCGTGCCGGAGATCGACGTCCCGGGCCACATCAACGCGGCGACGCACGTGTACGGGGACCTCATGCCCGACGGCGCCGCGACCGACGCCTACTCCGGCATCGAGGTCGGGTTCTCGCGCCTCACGTTCGACCTGCCCGCCACGGAGCCGTTCCTGCGCGACGTCTTCACCGACCTCGCCCACGCGACGGACGGCGAGCACGTGCACCTCGGCGGCGACGAGGTGCTGAAGATGGAGCCCGCCGAGTACGCGCGGTTCGTCGAGCTGTGCGAGCGGGTGATCCTCGAGGCCGGCAAGAAGCCGGTCGCGTGGCAGGAGGCCGCGAAGGCGCCGCTGCGCCCGGGAACGATCGTCCAGTACTGGGACACGCACCCCATGGACCTCACGTACCTGGTCGACGCCGCGAAGGCCGGGGCGCGTATCATCCTGTCGCCGGCGAACCGCGTCTACCTCGACATGCGCTACACGGCCGAGTTCGACCCCGCCCTGGGGCAGGACTGGGCGGGCCTCGTCGAGGTGCGCGACTCCTACGACTGGGAGCCGGAGGAGGTCGTGCCCGGCCTGCCGGTCGAGACGATCGAGGGCGTCGAGGCGGCCGTGTGGACCGAGCGGATCCCGACGCTCGACGCCCTGTTCACCATGCTCCTGCCGCGCCTGAGCGCCGTCGCGGAGGTGGGCTGGACCGCCCCGGACCGCAAGGACTGGGACGACTACCGCCGTCGCGTGGCGCGCGAGGCGGACGCCTGGCGCCGCGCGGGGATCGCGTTCCACGAGTCGGCGCAGGTCGACTGGTGACGCGTCAGATCCAGGTGGGCAGCCACATGTGCAGGCGCCAGAACCAGTACGGCACCTGCCACGCCGTCCAGATCGGGTAGAAGAACACGCTGACGGCGCCGATCGTCGTGAGCAGGACCGTGAGCACCACCTTCACGCGCGCCCGCGCGACCGGGCGGTGCTCGGTGCGCTCGAGCGCGAGGGTCATCGCGTAGACGAGCGTGAGCACGACCCACGGGGTGAACACGATCGAGTAGAACGTGAAGATGGTCCGCTCGGCGTAGAGGAACCACGGAGCCCACCCCGCGACGACGCCGCTGAGCACGGCGAGCGCCCGCCAGTCCTTGAGCCGCACGAGCGCGTACAGCGCGACGAGGATCGCGAGCGCCGCCGTCCACCACAGCACGGGGTTGCCGAGCGACGTGATCGCCCGCGCGCAGCGCTCCACCTCGCACCCCGCCTCGCCGGGGTCGTAGGAGCGCCAGTAGAACGACGTGGGGCGCCACTGGAGGATCCACCCGAGCGGGTGCGCCTCGTACGTGTGCTCGGACGTGAGCCCGTTGTGGAAGTCCCACATCTTGAGGTGGTATTCCCACAGCGACCGCAGCGCGGGCGGGAGCCACTGGACGCCCTCGTCGGGGTGGTCGAGCGCCCACTGGCGCATGTACGCCCCGGGGGTGCGGAACCACGACGTCCAGGCGCCGAGGTAGGCGAGCGCCGCCGTCGGGAGCATGATGAGCGCGGCCGGGATCGCGTCGCGCACGAGCGCGTCCTCCCACCAGCGCCCGACGCCCGCGGTGCGGCGCGCCGTCGCGTCCCACAGCACCGACACGACGGCGAAGACGGCGAGGAAGTACAGCCCCGACCACTTGACCCCGCACGCGAGGCCCAGCGCGACCGCCGCGGCGAACCGCCACCACCGCCACCCGAGCCCGGGCCCGTAGCGCCCGATCTTCCCGCCCGCGTCGAGGATCGCCCCGCAGCGGTCCGCGAGGCGCCGTCGGGCCTGCTCGCGGTCGAGCAGCAGGCACCCGAACGCGACGAGCACCCAGATCATGAGCATGTTGTCGAGGAGCCCCGTGCGGGAGTGCACGATCGCCTCGCCGTCCACGGCCATGAGCGCGCCCGCGACGATCCCCATCGCCGTCGAGGCGAACAGGCGCCGCGCGATCCGCGCCACGAGCACGACGGCGACGACCCCGACGACCGCGGACGCGATGCGCCACGACCACGGGTTCTCGGCACCGCCGAACGCCTTCATGCCGAGCGCGATCATCCACTTGCCGAGCGGCGGGTGCACCACGTAGTCGGCGGTCGGGAGGAACGAGTTCACGTCCCCGGCCTCGAACGCCGGGTTGGGCTCCTCGGGCCAGTCGGCCTCGTACCCGACCTGCAGCAGCGTCCACGCCTGCTTGACGTAGTACGTCTCGTCGAACACGAGCGTGCCCGGCCGGCCGAGGTTCCACAGCCGCAGCACCGCCGCGACGGCGGCGACGATCGCGACCCCGAGCCACCCCCACAGGCGGTCGTGCGCGGTCGCCCCCAGGGCCAGACGCCGCGGCCCGAGCAGGGCGAGCAGGAGGCGCTCGCGGTGCGTCAGGTCGGACGCGGCGTCGGGCTCGGAGCCCGCTGTCTCGTCGGCTCGCTCGCTCGGCGTCTCGCCCGGCGACTCGGTGGCCGAGTCGTCCGACAGGTCGGACGCCTCGACGTCGGGCGGCGGTCGGGTCCCGGCGTCGTCCGAGCGGTCGTCGGTGGCGTCGGACGCGGGCCGGGGCCCGGGGTGCGCGTCGGCGGGCGGCTGGGACACGCTGGCCATCGTAGGGGCACACGGGTGTGGAACCCTGGGAGCCATGTCCTCCTCGACCGACGTGCCCGACGCCGACCGGCCCACGACCCCGCGGGAGGCCGGGCACCTGGTGCTGGGCGGCACCCCGATCGGCAACGCGGAGGACGCGAGCCCGCGGCTGCGGCGGCTGCTCGCCGAGGCCGACGTCGTGGCGGCGGAGGACACGCGCCGCCTGCACGCGCTCGCAGGCCGGCTGGGCGTGCAGGTCGGCGGTCGTGTCCTCAGCTTCCACGAGCACAACGAGTCCGACCGCGCGGACGACCTGCTCGACGTCGTCGACGGGGGCGGGACGGTGCTCGTCGTGTCCGACGCGGGCATGCCGAGCGTGTCTGACCCCGGGTTCCGCGTCGTCGCGCGCGCGGTCGAGCGCGGGGTCCCCGTCACGACGGCGCCCGGGCCGAGCGCCGTCCTCACCGCCCTCGCGCTCTCGGGGCTCCCGACGGACCGCTTCTGCTTCGAGGGCTTCCTGCCGCGCAAGGCGGGCGACCGGTCGCGCGCGCTCGCCGCGCTCGCCGACGAGCCGCGCACGCTCGTGTTCTTCGAGGCGCCGCACCGCGTGGCGGAGACGCTCGCTGCGATGGCCGAGGCGTTCGGCGCGGACCGGCCGGCCGCCGTCGCGCGCGAGCTCACCAAGACGTACGAGCAGGTGCTGCGCGGGCCCCTCGCCGAGCTCGCGGAGCGCGCCGCCGAGGAGCAGCTCCGCGGGGAGATCTGCGTCGTGGTCGGCGGGGCGCCGCCGCGCGGACCGGTCCCGCTCGCCGAGCTCGTCCCGGGCGTGCTGGCACGCGTCGACGGCGGCGAGCGGCTCAAGGAGGTCGTCGCGGACGTCGCCCAGGACGCGGGGGTCGCGAAGCGCGACCTCTACGCGGCGGCGCTGGAGGCGCGCCGCCGCTGAGCCCGCGCGGGACGGACCGTCAGCGCCCGACGGCGGTGCTCGGCTCCAGTGCGACGCCCGCCGCGGCGAGCTCCTCGCGCGCCGCGGCGCCGAGCTCGGGCGTGACCGGCACGGTGAGGTCGGTGAGGACCCGGGTGGCGAGGCCGAGCGCGTGGGCGTCGAGCGCCGTCGCGCGCACGCAGTGCGACTCGGCGATGCCGACGACGTCGACCGCCTCGATCCCCGCGTCGCGCAGGACGTCCGCGAGCGGCCGGCCGCCGACGTCGACCCCCTCGAACCCGGAGTACGCGGCCTGGTACTCGCCCTTCTTCACGCCGGCGTCGGGAGCGAGGTCGGCGAGCGCGGGGTGCAGCTCGGCGTTCGGGGTGCCCGCGATCCCGTGCGGGGGCCACGTGTCGACGAAGTCGGGCTCCGGGCTCCAGTGCTCGCCCGGGTCGACGTGCCAGTCCTGGGTCGTGACGACGAGCTCGTAGGCGTCGCGGTGGTCGCGCGCATGGTCGGCGATCCGCTGCGCGACGGCGTTCCCGCCCTCGACCCCGAGCTCCCCGCCCTCGCAGAACGTGGGCTGGACGTCGACGACGATCAGCGCGCGGCGCACCGCGGGAGTGTTCTCGCTCATGCGCCCACTCTGCCACCCGGGACGGGGCCATGGGGGAGCTGCTGGACGAGGCGCGGGGCCTGCCGGGCGCGTCCCGCGCGCGGGTGCGAGAGTGGGAGCAGCCGTACCCGAGCATCCGGGAGGACCCGATGAGCGACGACCCGACGCCCGCCGCGACCCCTCCGGCCGGCGCGCCGGAACGCCCGATCGGCTACTGGCTCAAGCTCGTGGACCGGCTCATCGACGAGAGCTTCGACGGCGTGTTCCAGCACTCGGGGCTCACGCGCCGGCACTGGCAGGTGCTCAACACCATCCGGGACGGCGTGAGCGAGGAGACGAGCGTCGACGGCGTCCTCTCGCCGTTCACGGGGGCGGCGCCCGGGCCCGGGCACGGGGCGAGCGCCGTGACGGCGGAGATCGACGACCTCGTCCGCCGCGGCTGGGTCGCGCGCGACGGCGCGGGCAGCCTGTCCGTGACCGTCGCGGGGAACCACGCCTACCACGACCTGCTCGACGCGGTGTCGGTCTCGCGCGAGCGCGTCGCGGACGGCATCAGCCGCGCGGAGTACGCCCAGACGGTCGCGACGCTCGAGCGCATGGCGCGCAACCTCGGCTGGGACGGCTGAGCGCCGGTCCCACGGCGGGCTGCCGGGACGACGCCGCGACGAGACACGACGCGCGGCATCGGGCAGCAGGCGTACCCTGCGAGACCCGCGACCCGTGCGCACCCCGCGCCCGGGCGCCCCGCACAGAGCTGGAGCACTGCGATGGAGTTCCGCCGGATCCCCGGTCTGCCGCCCTACGTCTTCACCATCATCGACGGGCTCAAGATCGAGGCACGCCGAGCGGGCCGCGACGTCGTCGACCTCGGGTTCGGCAACCCGGACCTGCCCAGCCCGCAGATCGCGGTCGACAAGCTCGCCGAGGCCGCGCAGAACTCGCGCAACCACCGCTACTCCGCGTCGCGCGGCATCCCCAAGCTCCGCGAGGCCGTCGCGGGCCTGTACCAACGCCGGTTCGGCGTGAGCCTCGACCCGGACACCGAGATCATCTCGACCATCGGCGCCAAGGAGGGCTTCAGCCACCTCATGTGGGTGCTGCTGCAGCCCGGCGACGTCGCGCTCGTCCCCACGCCGAGCTACCCCATCCACATCTGGGGTCCCTACTTCGCGGGCGCCGACGCGCGCCAGGTCCCCATCGGCGACGGGACCGACGCCGCGGGGTACATCGACCGGATCATCGAGGCGTGGGAGCTCGGCTGGCCCAAGCCGCGCGTCGTGGTCCTGTCGTTCCCGCACAACCCGACGACGACCGTCGCGACCAAGGAGGACCTCCAGCGCCTCGTCGACTGGGCGCGGGACAAGGACGTCGTGCTCGTGCACGACCTCGCGTACGCGGACATGACGTTCGACGGGTTCGAGCCCCCGTCGATCATGCAGTGCGAGGGCGCGCGCGAGGTCGCCGTCGAGCTGTACTCCATGACGAAGTCGTTCTCCATGGCGGGCTGGCGCGTCGCGTTCCTCGTGGGGCGCCGCGACGTCGTCGGGGCGCTCGCCAAGCTCAAGAGCTACCTCGACTACGGCACGTTCCAGCCGATCCAGATCGCCGCGACCGTGACGCTCAACGAGGCGACCGAGTTCCCGCAGGAGATCTCGTCCGTCTACGCGTCGCGTCGCGACGCCCTGTACGACGGTCTCCAGCGCATCGGCTGGGACATCCACAAGCCCGGCGGCACGATGTTCGCGTGGGCCCGCATCCCCGAGCCCTACCGCGACATGGGCTCGATCGAGTTCGCGACGCACCTCGTCGAGGAGTGCGACGTCGCCGTCTCCCCGGGCGTCGGGTTCGGCCCGGGGGGCGACGAGTTCGTGCGGTTCGCGCTCATCGAGAACGAGCACCGCATCGGCCAGGCGATCCGCGGCCTCAAGCGCGGCCTGACCCGCCTCTGACGGTCAGGCGGGCGCCGCCGTGGGCGGCGTCCGCCCGTGCCGGCCCTGGTACCTGTCGACCTGACGGCCCGCCGCGGCGACGGCGCGGTCGTCGACGAGGTCGTACACGACCGTGCCGACCCAGACGATGAGCGTCGCCCACACCCAGGTCCAGAAGCCGTCGATGTCGAAGCCGCTCGACGGGGACAGCAACGTGGTGACGACGAGCGAGCCGAGCACGGTGACGATCCCCAGCGTCCACGTCCAGCCGTGGACGTGCTTGCCGAGCAGCCGCACCACGAGCGGCCGCAGCAGGGTGATCGTCACGGTGAAGAGCGCGACCGCGACCAGCCCCCACAGCCAGCTCATGGTCATCCCCTCGAGCACCAGGTTGGCGATGACGAGCGTCACCCCGTACGCGACCGCGGCGACGACGAAGCTGAGCACCTTCGGGTTCATGGCGCCCCTCCCTTGGGGCCGGTGAGGCGGGAGGACCCGCCTCCTTGTCTCCAGTGTGGCGCGGATCCGCCGTCGTGCGCGGGGAGCGCGGCCCGTGCGACGGCGCCCGCGGCGCGCGACGATGGGCGCATGCCCACGAACCGGACGGTCCCGCGTCGGGCGTGGCCCGCGGCCGTGGTGGGGGCCGCCGTCGTGCTGCTGGCCGGGTGCACGCCCGACGACGGTCCGGAACCTGCCCCGGGTCCGTCGGTCACGACGGCCACCGCCGAGCCGAGCGAGCCCACGGAGACGAGCACGCCGGCGCCCGCGCCGGAGCCCGGACTCGTCGTCGTGCCCGAGGTGCGGGTGGACGTGACCGAGGTGGCGACCGGGCTCCCCGCGCCGTGGGGGCTCGCGGCGCTCGCGGACGGGACGCTGCTCGTCTCGCTGCGCGACGAGCGCGGCCTGGTCGTCGTGGACCCGGCGTCGGGCGCCGCCGAGCCCGTCACGGGACCGGGCGCGGACGACCTGCGCGACGGCACGGTCGCGACGGGCGAGTCGGGCCTGCTCGGGGTCGCGGTCGGGCCCGAAGGCGGCGCGGCGCCGGGGGAGGTGTTCGTCTACCGGACCGCCGACGGCGGCAACGAGGTCCTGCGGGCGACGCTCGCCGGCCGCGAGCTGTCGGCCCTCGCCCCGATCCTGCAGGGCATCCCCGCGGCGTCCACGCACGACGGCGGCCGGCTCGCGTTCGGGCCCGACGGCTACCTCTACGTGACGACGGGGGACGCGCAGCAGCGCGGCGCGGCGCAGGTCGCGGGCGCGCTGAACGGCAAGATCCTGCGCCTGACGGTGGACGGCGCGCCCGCACCGGGGAACCCGGACCCGGCGTCGCCGGTGTGGAGCCTGGGGCACCGCAACGTCCAGGGCGTCGCGTGGGACGTGACGGGCCGGATGCTCGCGTCGGAGTTCGGCCAGGACACGTTCGACGAGCTCAACGTCGTCGTGCCGGGCGGGAACTACGGCTGGCCGGAGGTCGAGGGGGTGGGCGGCGCCGCGTCGGGGTTCGTGGACCCGGTGGCGACGTGGTCGACGTCGGACGCCTCGCCGAGCGGCCTGGCCGTGACCCGTGAGGGCGCGTACCTGGCGGGGCTGCGGGGCCAGACGCTGTGGCGTGTGCCGTTCGCGACTCCTGACGCCGGGGGGTCGGCCGACGCGTTCGGCTCGCCCCAGGCGTTGCTCACGGACCGGGGTCGGCTGCGCGCCGTCCTCGTCGACCCGGAGACGCCGCTCGGGGACGACGGGAGCTCCGTGCTGTACGTGCTGACCAACAACACCGACGGACGCGGGGACCCGCGCGCCGGCGACGACCGGCTGCTGCGGGTCGTGGTGACTCCCGCGGGATGAGGCCGTCGCGAGCCTGCATGGTGCCGGGGGGATCGCTGTCGCGAGACCGGCCCGAGCGTCGGAGATCGACCCTCGGGAGGTCGATCTCCGACGGACGGGTCGATCTGGGTGGATGTGCGGGCTGACCAGTCGGTTTGGAGCGCGATAACGAATCGGTTACGGTCGAGTGTCTCGCGTTGCCGCTCACCGGGGACAGGTGTATTGGCCGGCCGTGGGGCGCGGTCTCCGTAGAGCACCCAGGGTGCCGGGGGTCCGCAGGACGGCCGGATCGGCTGGTCGAACCGGGTGACGCCCGCGCCGCGGTGCGGAGCGCCCCGGGGCGCGCGTGCGCCGTCGACCCCCGTGCCCGGGACCCCCGACGACTGGACCAGAGTGCACAACCCCTTCCGCTTCCGCGCGCCCCAGAACCGTGACGTCGAGACCGACGCCTCGGACGCCACCCGCACCGAGACCGCTCGCACCGAGACCGCTCTCGAGACCGCCGAGACGCCCAGCCGTCGCGCCGCCCGCTCCGCGCGGACACTGCGCACGACCCGCCGGCGCCGCTGGTCCGTCGTCGGCGCGGCCACCGCCGTCGTGCTCGTCGGCTCGGGCGCCGTCGCGTACGGCGAGGCCAGCAAGACCGTGACCATCGACGTCGACGGCGAGCTGACGACCGTCAGCACGCTCGCCGGCTCGGTGTCCGGCGCGCTCGACGCGGCCGGCGTCGAGGTCGGCGCGCGCGACCAGGTCGCACCCGACCCCGCGTCGGCCCTCGACGACGGCGACGAGGTCGTGGTGCGCCTCGGCAAGCAGGTCACCGTCCAGACCGACGGCGAGCAGTCCGACGTCTGGCTCACCGCGCTCGACGCGGACGAGGCGCTGGAGACCCTCGCCGAGCGCGGCGGCGACGTGCGCCTCGTCGCGTCGCGGTCCGGTGAGCGCGCGTCGCTCGACCTGCGCCTCGACACCGACGGCCCGGTGAACGTCGTCGCGGACGGCCAGACGAAGGTCGCCCCCGACGGGAGCATCGGCATCCCCGCGATCCTCGAGCAGCAGGGCATCACGCTCGGCGAGCTCGACCGCGTGAGCGTGCAGCGCGTCGAGGCGGCCGAGCCCGGCGCGCCGACGGTCTCGCTCGTCGTCCAGCGCGTCGTCGTCGAGCAGCAGCAGACGGCGACGCCCGTCCCGCACGGGACCGTCCAGCAGCCCGACGACTCGAGGTACACCGACGAGTCCGCCGTCGCCCAGGCCGGGGCCGACGGCGTGACCACGACGACGTTCGAGGTCACCCTCGTGGACGGCGTCGAGGAGTCGCGCGAGCAGCTCTCCGAGGAGGTCACGACCGCGCCCGTGGACGAGGTCGTCGTCACCGGGACGCAGGAGCGCCCGAAGGACCCGCGCGCGATCGGGCAGGCCATGGCCGCCGCGCGCGGCTGGACGGGCTCGCAGTGGACGTGCCTCGAGAAGCTGTGGACCAAGGAGTCCAACTGGAACCCGACGGCGGACAACCCGACGTCGAGCGCCTACGGCATCCCGCAGTCCCTGCCCGGCTCGAAGATGGCGAGCAAGGGCGCCGACTGGGCGACCAACCCCGCGACCCAGATCGCGTGGGGCCTGGACTACATCGCCGGCTCGTACGGCTCGCCCTGCGGCGCGTGGTCCCACTCGCAGGCGACCAACTGGTACTGAGCACGAGCACGCGCTTTCTCTGCGCCGAGCACGGGGTAGTCGACGTTCTGGGGCTGAGAACGTCGGCAACCCCGTTCTCGGCGTCGCTCGGTCGCCGGGAGCGGACGCCGCCGCGAGCCCGCGGCGGTCCCGACTAGGATCGGGCACCATGACCCACATCCTCTCGGCCGTGGCGTGGCCGTATGCCAACGGGCCGCGCCACATCGGCCACGTCGCAGGTTTCGGTGTCCCGTCGGACGTCTTCAGCCGGCACATGCGCATGGCGGGTCACGACGTCCTCATGGTCTCGGGCACCGACGAGCACGGGACGCCCATCCTCGTGCAGGCGGACAAGGAGGGCGTGACGCCCCAGGAGCTCGCGGACCGGTACAACCGCGTCATCGTCGAGGACCTGCACCAGCTCGGGCTGTCGTACGACCTGTTCACCCGGACCACGACGCGCAACCACTACGCCGTCGTGCAGGAGATGTTCCGCACGGTCCACAAGAACGGGTACATGGTCGAGCGGACGACCATGGGCGCGATCTCGCCGTCCACGGGCCGCACGCTGCCCGACCGCTACATCGAGGGCACGTGCCCCATCTGCGGCTACGACGGCGCGCGCGGCGACCAGTGCGACAACTGCGGCAACCAGCTCGACGCGATCGACCTCATCAACCCGCACAGCCGCATCAACGGCGAGACGCCCAAGTTCGTCGAGTCGAACCACTTCTTCCTCGACCTGCCCGCGTTCGTCGACGCGCTGGGGGACTGGCTGCGCACGCGCACCGAGTGGCGCCCGAACGTCCTGAAGTTCTCGCTCAACCTGCTCGACGACGTGCGCCCGCGCGCCATGACGCGCGACATCGACTGGGGCATCCCCGTCCCGCTGGAGGGCTGGGAGTCCAACCCGAGCAAGCGCCTCTACGTGTGGTTCGACGCGGTCATCGGCTACCTGTCGGCGTCGATCGAGTGGGCGCGGCGCAGCGGCGACCCCGACGCGTGGCGCGCGTTCTGGAACGACCCCGAGGCCCGCTCGTACTACTTCATGGGCAAGGACAACATCACGTTCCACTCCCAGATCTGGCCGGCCGAGCTGCTCGGCTACGACGGCCGGGGGAACAAGGGCGGGGCGCCGGGGGCGTACGGGAACCTGCAGCTCCCGACGGAGGTCGTCTCGAGCGAGTTCCTCAACGTCGAGGGCCAGAAGTTCTCCTCCTCGCGTGGCGTCGTCATCTACGTGCGCGACATGCTGGCCCGCTACCAGCCGGACGCGTTCCGGTACTACGTCGCGTCGGCGGGCCCGGAGACGCAGGACGTCGACTTCACGTGGGCTGACTTCCAGCGCCGCACGAACGACGAGCTCGTCGCGGGCTGGGGCAACCTCGTGAACCGCACGGCGAACCTGGTCCACAAGAACTTCGGGGCGATCCCGGAGCCCGGACAGCGCCAGCCGATCGACGAGGGCGTCCTCGCCACGACGACGACCGCGTTCGGCCGGGTGGGCGAGCTCATCGCGACGCACCGGCAGCGCGCGGCCGTCGCGGAGGCGATGAAGACGGTCGGCGAGGTGAACAAGTACGTGTCCGACACCGAGCCCTGGAAGCTCAAGACGGACCCGGACCGCCTCGCGACCGTGCTGCACACCGTGACCCAGGCGGTCAGCGACCTCAACACGATCCTGTCCCCGTTCCTCCCGCACTCGGCGCAGCAGGTGCACGAGGCGTTCGGCGGGACGGGCACGATCACGCCGCAGCCGCGCATCGACGAGGTGACGGACCTCGACGACGACTCGCGGCACTACCCGGTCATCACGGGCGACTACCGGGCCGAGGGCCTGGCGACGTGGGAGCCGAAGGCCGTCGTGCCGGGCACGCCGGTGGGCAAGCCGACGCCGGTGTTCACCAAGCTCGACGACTCGATCGTCGAGGAGGAGCTGGACCGCCTGCGCGAGACCGCCTGACCGTGGCGAAGCAGCGCGAGCGCGGGTGGCCGCCGGCCCCGGAGCCGCTGCCGGTCCCGGTGGTGGACAACCACACGCACCTCGACTCGATCCCGCACGTCCTGCCCGACGACGTCCCTGCACCGAGCGTCGCGGACCACCTCGCGCGCGCGGCCGCCGCGGGGGTGGACCGCATGGTGCAGGTCGGCTGCGACCTGCCGTCCGCCCGCTGGACCGACGCCCTGCTGCGCGGGGTTCCGGAGGCGTGGGGGACGACGTCGACCGCCGAACGTGCGGCGAACCCGGCCGAGCGGGGGGTGCTTGCCCGTCCGGGGGTCGTGACGGGCGACAACCCCCTGCTCGCCGAGGAGGCGGCCCAGATCGGGCGGCTGCTCGGGGCTGTTGCTATCCATCCGAACGAGGCCGTGCTGCACGGCGGGGTGCGGGAGGTCGGGCCGGACGGGCTCGCGCCCGACCCTCGGCCGCACCACGACATCGCGCTCGACGACGCCGTCGCCGAGATCGCGGCGATCGCGCGCGGCAACGACCGCGTGCGGGCGATCGGCGAGACGGGGATGGACCTGTTCCGTACAGGGCCGCAGGGAGAGGCTGTACAGCGGGAGGCGTTCCGCGCGCACGTCGCGCTCGCCAAGGAGCTGGGGCTCGCGCTGCAGATCCACGACCGCGACGCGCACGCGGAGGTGCTCGACGTGCTCGCGCGGGACGGCGCCCCGGAGCGGACGGTCTTCCACTGCTACTCGGGCGACGCCGCGATGGCCCGGTTCTGCGCGGAGCAGGGCTGGTTCCTGTCCTTCGCGGGACCGGTGACGTTCCGCGCCAACGACGAGCTCCGGGCCGCGCTGCGGGAGGTGCCGCTCGGGCAGGTCCTGGTCGAGACGGACGCGCCGTACCTCACGCCGCACCCGTACCGGGGCCGTCCTAACGCCCCGTACGTGCTGCCTACGACGGTCCGTACCGTCGCCGAGGTGGTGGACCTGCCGCTCGCGGACGTCTGCGCGCGGCTCGCCGCGACGTCGGTCGCGGTCTACGGGCCCTGGTGACGCAGGCACGGCGGAGGCCGACCCCTCGCCGCGCGTCATCGCCCGTTCCGGGGCGAACCGGAGGTTTCGTCCGGGGTCACGTTTCGGCTACGGTCAGGTCCGTGCGTCGCGCGCCGTGCGCCGACGACGTGCCCCACCTCGCCCTCGGCGGTCGCCGAGGGCCGCTTCCCAGAAGGGACCGCGCGCGTGCTCGCACCTGACGGAACCGGTCGCCGGCGCCTGCAACGGCTGGTGGCCCGGGGCGTCGTCGTCGCGAGCCTCGTGGTCGTCACGGGCGCGTTCGCCTCGCTCCAGAAGAGCGTCACCCTCGACGTGGACGGCGAGCTGTACGACGTCTCGGCGTACGGGCGCACGGTCGCCGAGGTGCTCGACTACCAGGACGTCACGGTCGGCGCGGAGGACCTCGTCGAGCCGGGCCTGACGGACTCCGCGCACGACGGCGGCACGATCGTCGTCCGGACGAGCCACGACGTGACGATCGAGATCGACGGCCAGGTCCAGACGATCTCGACGACGGCGCGCACCGTCGGGGAGCTCCTCACCTACCTCGGCCCGCGCGCCGAGGGCGCGGTGACCGAGGTCTCGCGCACCCAGGCGCTCGGCCGCGACCCGATCCGGGTCTCCACGCTCAAGACCGTGCACGTCGCCGTGGACGGCGCGGTCATGCCCATCACGACGGCGGAGCCCACGGTGCGCGGCGTCCTCGCGACGGCCGGCATCGTGCTGGCCGAGGGCGACGGG
The DNA here is from genome assembly GCF_025818875.1 of Cellulosimicrobium sp. SH8. Classification (NCBI taxonomy): domain Bacteria; kingdom Bacillati; phylum Actinomycetota; class Actinomycetes; order Micrococcales; family Promicromonosporaceae; genus Cellulosimicrobium; species Cellulosimicrobium sp. SH8. Next base: position 183,463 of record NZ_JAMXMH010000011.1, read on the forward strand.
ACGTCGGCGCCGCTCGACGCCGCCGCGGTGGACGGCATGCTCGTCCTCGTGAGCCGGGCCGCTGCGTCGGCGACGACCGTCACCGAGGTGCTGCCCTTCGCCACGGAGGAGGTCGAGGACCCGAACCTGCCGAAGGGGCACCGGGTCGTCGTCCAGTCCGGCCGCGTGGGCGAGGCGACCACGACGTACGCCGTCCAGACCCTCGGCGGCGCCGAGGTGTCGCGCACGGTCCTCACGCGCACCGTCACGACGGAGCCGCGGAACGAGGTCATCAAGGTCGGGACGATGGACATCTCCGTCTCGGTGGACCCGGGCTCGGCCCGGGCGATCGGCCGGTCGCTCGCGGCCCAGCGCGGTTGGGGCGACGACGAGTTCACGTGCCTCGACAAGCTGTGGACCAAGGAGAGCAACTGGCGCGTCGACGCCGACAACCCGAGCTCGAGCGCGTACGGGATCCCGCAGGCGCTGCCGGGGTCGAAGATGTCGAGCGCGGGCGCCGACTGGCGCACCAACCCGGCGACCCAGATCACGTGGGGCCTCGGCTACATCGAGGGCCGGTACGGCACGCCGTGCTCGGCATGGTCGCACTCGGTCGCCAAGGGCTGGTACTGAGACCGGGGCGGCGCCCCCGGTCCGCGAGCGCCGCGGCGCGCTAGGCCTCGAGCATCTCCAGGTAGTGCGGGTTCTGCATGATCCCGAGCACGTTGCCGAACGGGTCGACCACCGACGCCGTGACGAAGCCGGTGCCCTCACCACGCTCCACGACGCCCTCGTACTCGGTCGCCCCGAGCGCGAGCAGCCGGGCGAACGCGTCGCGCACGTCGTCGACGTGCCAGTTCACGATCGCGCCCCCGGGGGTCTCCGGCTGCGGGCGCGGGGACCAGGACCGGGCGATGATGCCGAGCTCGTCCTGGCGGTCGCCGACGCGGAACTCCACGTACCCGCCCGGGACCACGTAGTACGGGTCCGTCCCGAGGACCTCCGCGTACCACGCGGACGCGGCCTCCAGGTCGTCGGCCCACAGGTTCAGCGTCGCCATCCCACGCAGCATGCTCGTCTCCCTCGTCGTCGTCCCGGATCCGGCCCGGGGACCTCGGTCGTCGACCCCGGCGGGGACCGACACCACGACAGTAGGACCCCATGCGGAACCTGCGGTTCCGCATGGGTTGGCAGGATGGGATCCGTGCTCGACACCTCCGTGCGACTCCTGCGCCTCCTCGCGCTCCTCCCGTCGCGCCCGACGTGGTCCGGCCCCGACCTGGCGGAGCGGCTCGGCGTCACGACCCGCACGGTCCGCAACGACGTCGAGCGGCTGCGGCTCCTCGGGTACGAGGTGCGGTCGGCTCCGGGGACCGCGGGCGGCTACCGGCTCGGGTCCGGGACCGCGCTGCCCCCGCTGCTCCTCGACGACGAGGAGGCTGCCGTCGTCGCGGTGTCGCTGCGGGCCGCGGCCACGGGGTCGATCACCGGGGTCGAGGACGCGGCGCGACGCGCTCTGGTCAAGCTCGACACCGTGCTGCCCGCGCGGCTGCGCGCCCGGGCGGACGCGCTGCGCGCCGCGGTCGCGAGCGCGCCGGTGGCGGGGCCGCCGGTCGACGCGCGGGTGCTCTCCGAGATCGCCGGTGCGGTCGCGGCGCGGATCGGGCTGCGCCTCGAGTACCGGGCCCACGACGGGACGACGACGGACCGGGCGGTCGAGCCGTACCGGCTCGTGCACCTGGGGCGGCGGTGGTACCTCCTGGCGTTCGACCTGGGCCGCGACGACTGGCGGACCTTCCGCCTCGACCGGCTGCGCCTGCGCACGCCCGGCGGACCCCGCTACACGCCTCGCCCCGTGCCGGGCGGCGACGCGGTCGCCTACGTGGTCCGCGGAGTGGGGTCGATCGCGTGGGCGCACCCCGCCCGCGTGCGCCTGCACGCGCCGGCGAGCGTCGTGGCGGAGCGGCTCGCGCCGGAGGCGGGGGTGCTCGTCGACGACGGCCCGGACGCGTGCGTGCTGGAGACCGGGGGGACGTCCCTCGCCCAGCTCGCGGGCTTCCTGCTGGGCCTCGACGTCGACCTGACGGTGCTGGAACCGCCCGAGCTGACGGCATCGCTGGCACGGGTCGGGGCGCGGGCCGCGCGTGCCGGTGACGCGTGACGCAGCGCGGTGCGGGCGACGCCACAGCCTCACGTCGGGACGACGGTCGGGGCGACGTCGGGGCGACGTGGGCGGTGACGCAGGGGTGAGAAGTGCGTGGAGAGGCCCGCGACATACGCGCAGAAAACCGGACAGAACCTCCCAGTCTAGTGGCGCGAGGGTTGGACTTCGATAACGGATCGGTTACGGTCGAACGTCGCTCGCGTGCGAACGGCATGCCCTCGGGGTCCTTCGGGACCACGGGAGGCGTGCCCGGACCTCGCGGGCGGTGCGCCGTCGTCGGGCCCTGGGGAAGGGGCGCCGGGGTTGGCGCCGGCAGCCGGATCGGCCGCTCGAGACCCGCGGACGCACGTGTGCGCCCGCCGTGGAGGACGTCTGTCCGCCACGGGCCGCGGGTGGTGCGCACGCGCCGTCGAGCCTCCGTGCCCGGGACCCCCGACGACTGGACCCGAGTGAAGAACCCCTTCCACCGGACCGCTGACGCGGCCGGCGCCCCCGAGAGCGCCGACACGAACCTTCAGGACCCCCTGACCCCCTTCGAGACCACCGACGGCCTCGCGGAGAGCCCCCAGAGCCCCGCGACCACCGCCCGCCGTCGTCGCCGCTGGCCCCTCGTGGCCGGCGCCACCGCCGTCGTCCTGCTCGCGACCGGCGCCGTTGCCTACGGCAGCGCGCGCAAGACCGTCCAGCTCGACGTCGACGGCCAGATCACCTCGGTCACGACCTTCGCCGGCTCCGTGGAGGGCCTGCTCGCCGAGCAGGACGTCGCCGTGGGCGACCGCGACCTCGTCGTGCCCGACGTCGACTCCGCCCTGCGCGGCGGCGGTGACGTCGTCGTGCGGTACGGGCGCGAGGTGCCCGTCCAGGTCGACGGCTCCCAGTCCTCCGTCTGGCTGACCGCGCTCGACGCGGACGAGGCCCTGACGACCCTCGCCTCGCGCGGCAGCGACGTGCGCCTCGTGGCGTCGCGCTCCGGCGAGCGCGTGTCGCTCCCGATCCGCCTCGACGCGGACGGCCCCGTGAACGTCGTCGTGGACGGCGAGACCAAGGTCGCGCCCGACGGCAGCATCGGCATCGACGCGATCCTCGACCAGCAGGGCGTCCAGCTCGGCGAGCTCGACCGCGTCCACGTGGAGAAGTCCGAGCAGATCGCCGCGGCCCAGGCCGACGCCGCTGCCGAGGCGGCACCCGCCGCCGACGCTGCCGCGACCGAGGACGCCGAGGCTGCGGCCGACGCGGCCCCGGTCTCGCTCGTCGTGCAGCGCGTGAAGGTCGAGGAGGTGCCCACCACGGCAGCCGTCCCGTTCGAGACGGTCACCGAGGAGGACGCCAACCGCTTCAAGGACCTCGACCCGGTCGTCAAGCAGGAGGGCGTCGAGGGCGTCCACACGACCGTGCACCGCGTCACGACGGTCGACGGCGCCGAGGAGTCGCGTGAGCTCGTCTCCGAGGGCGTCACCACGCCCCCGGTGAACAAGATCCTCGTGCAGGGCACCAAGGAGCGCCCGAAGCCGCAGCCGAAGGTCGAGACGCAGCAGCGCTCGTCGTCGTCGTCCTCGTCCTCGTCGTCGGGCGGTTCGCCCGCCCCGGCCGCGGACCTCGGCTCCGCCCCCGGCGGCGTCTGGGGTGCGCTCGCGCAGTGCGAGTCCGGTGGCAACCCCGCGACGAACACGGGCAACGGCTACTACGGCCTCTACCAGTTCTCGGCGTCCACGTGGCGCGCGATGGGCGGCTCCGGCCTCCCGTCGGAGGCCTCGGCCGCCGAGCAGACGCAGCGCGCCCAGGCGCTCCAGGCCCGCTCGGGCTGGGGCCAGTGGCCCGCGTGCGCGCGCAAGCTGGGTCTCCTCTGACCCGCTAGCAGGACGCGCGGCCGCCCGACGGCCGCATCACGGAGGGCGGGGCGCACGGCGCCCCGCCCTTCGTCGTCCCTGCGACGTCCGACCCGTGCCTGCCCCGGTCGGTAGGCTTGGCTGTCATGAGCGACACCCGCGGTGCCCTGCTGGGTCCGGCCGAGATCCGTGACCTGGCGGGCCGCCTCGGCGTCCGCCCCACCAAGACCCTCGGCCAGAACTTCGTGCACGACGGCGGCACCGTCCGCAAGATCGTGCGGGCCGCGGACGTGCGCGCGGGGGAGCGCGTCGTGGAGGTCGGGCCGGGGCTCGGCTCGCTCACCCTGGGGCTGCTCGAGGCGGGCGCGAGCGTCGTCGCGGTCGAGATCGACCCGGTCCTCGCGAAGCAGCTCCCCACGACGGTCGCCGCGCACGTCCTCGACCTCGGCGACCGCCTCGAGGTCGTCGGCGCGGACGCCCTGGAGGTGACGACCCTGCCCGGGGAGCCCCCGACGGCGCTCGTCGCCAACCTGCCGTACAACGTGGCGGTGCCCGTGCTGCTCACGTTCCTCGAGCGGTTCGACTCGCTCGAGCGCGTGCTCGTCATGGTGCAGGCCGAGGTCGCGGACCGGCTCGCCGCCCCGCCCGGGTCGCGCACGTACGGGGTCCCGTCGGTCAAGGCCGCCTGGTACGCCGACGCCCGCCGCGCCGGGACGATCGGCCGCAGCGTGTTCTGGCCGGTGCCGAACGTGGACTCCGCGCTCGTCGCGCTCGACCGGCGCGAGCCGCCGGCCACGACCGCGACGCGCGAGCAGGTGTTCGCCGTCGTCGACGCGGCCTTCGCGCAGCGGCGCAAGATGCTCCGCTCCGCGCTGTCCGGTCTCGCCGGCTCCGCGAGCGTGGCCGCCGAGGTGCTCGAGGCGGCCGACGTCGACCCGCAGGCGCGTGGCGAGGTGCTCGACGTCGCGGCGTTCGCGCGCGTCGCCGAGCACCTCGTCCTGCGGGGTGGCCTCGACGAGCGCCCCGCCCGTGGTGCCGCACCCGCGGAGCGTCGCACCGGACGACCTGGCACAGTGGACGCGTGACACCCCCGCGACCGCCGCGCATCGCCCTCGCGCCACCTCCGTCCGTCCGCGTGCGCGCACCCGGCAAGGTCAACCTCTCGCTGCGGGTCGGGGCGCTGCAGGACGACGGCTACCACCCGCTCGTGACGATCTTCCAGGCCGTCGGGCTGAGCGAGGACGTCGTCGCCCACCAGGTGCCGCCGGGCTCGGGCGTCTCGCTCGCCGTGACCGGGCTCCAGGCCGACGTCGTGCCGACCGACGAGACGAACCTCGCGTGGCGGGCCGCCGTCGCGCTCGCCGAGCACGTGGGCGTCGATCCCGACGTGCGGCTCGAGATCCACAAGGAGGTCCCCGTCGCGGGCGGCATGGCGGGCGGGTCCGCGGACGCCGCCGCCACGCTCGTCGCGTGCGACGCGCTCTGGGAGGCCGGCGTGCCCCGCGCCGACCTCGTCCGCCTCGCCGCGGGGCTCGGGGCCGACGTCGCGTTCGGGCTCGTGGGGCACACCGCCGTCGGGACGGGGCGGGGGGACGTGCTCACGCCCGCGATGACGCGCGGCGAGTTCCACTGGGTCTTCGCCGTCCAGGCCGACGGCCTCTCCACGCCGGAGGTGTACCGCACCTTCGACGAGACCGTCGGCGGCCCGGCCGAGCTCGACCTCGCCGAGGACACCGCGCTCATGCAGGCGCTGCGCGCCGGGGACGCGGTCGGGCTCGGGCAGGTGCTGCGCAACGACCTCCAGGGCCCCGCGCTCGCGCTGCGCCCCGAGCTCCAACAGACGATCGACGTCGCGACCGAGGCGGGCGCGCTCGGCGCGATCGTCTCCGGCTCCGGCCCGACGGTGGCCGCCCTCGCGCGCAGCCGCCAGCACGCGCTGGCGATCGCCGCGTCGTGGACGGCGAACGACGCGTGCGACACCGTCTGGTGCACCACCGCCCCCGCTGCCGGTGCGCGCGTCGTCGCCCACTGACGAGCCCGCCCGCCGACCGCGAACCCCGGTCGCGCGAGGTGGGGCCGTGGTCGCGCGAGGTAGAGCCGTGATCACCTCGTGCCCGACGGCGGTCTGGTCACCTTGGGTGGTCGGGGTGGGTGGTGGTGCCGCGTCTACCATCCGCCGCTCGTTCCTCGCGGCTCCCGCCAGGCCCGCCACGACGCGGCACCACCACCCACCCCGCCCTACGTCGTCTCGCCCCGGTCGTTGCTCACCCGGGCGACTGCCAGCGGTGTCGGGTCCTTCCGCACCGCACCGCATCGCATCGGGCGACCCGACTGCGGCGCGCGACCAGCCGCCGTCGGGCACGACCATGGTTCTCCCTCGCGCGACCACGGTTCTCCTTCGGCGGGCCAGGGTTCTCCCTCGCGCTCCTGCGGGTCTACCGGCGGCGGCCCAGGTCGTTCGCTCTCCCGGCCGGGCTAACGGGTGTGCTCGCGGAGCCAGGCGAGCTGGCGGGCGAAGCGGTAGGCCTGCCCACCTTCGTGCTCGTTGAAGCGGTAGACGTCGATCGCGCGCGCGGCGTCCGCGGCACCCGCGTCCGCGGCCCAGCCGTTGTACGCCGCGTACACCGTCGAGGGCGGGCAGACCGGGTCCATGAGGGCGACCGAGAACAGGCCGGGGGCGGTCGCGCGGCGGGCGAGGCTCGCGCCGTCGAGGTAGGAGAGCGTGCGGAAGACGGCCTCCTCGTGCTCGCGGTGGACGGCGAGGTAGCGCGTGATCTCGGAGTAGGGCGCCCGGTCGGTGATCTCGACGGCGCGGCGGTAGTGCGTGAGGAACGGGACGTCGGGCATCGCGGCGACGAGACCGTCGGTCAGGCCGGCGACGGCGATCGTCAGGCCGCCGCCCTGGCTCACCCCGGTGACGGCGACCTGCGCGGGGTCGATCCCCGCGATGGTCCGGACGGCGTCGACCGCGCGCACCGCGTCGGCGATCACGCGACGGTAGTAGTGCTCGTGCGGGTCGAGGATGCCGCGCGTAAGGAACCCCGGGACGGCCGGGCCGGACCCGACCGGGTCGGGCGTGTCGCCCCCGGTGCCCCAGCCGCTGCCCTGACCGCGCGTGTCGACGACGAGGTGCGCGTACCCCGCGCTCGCCCACAGCAGGTGCTCGTGCGGCAGACCGCGACCGCCCCCGTACCCGAGGTACTCGACGACGGCCGGGAGCGGCGCGGCGTCCCCGGCGGCGGCCGCGCGAGCGGCCGCCGCGGGCCGCACGAGCCAGGCCCGGACGGGCTGGCCGCCGAAGCCGGGGAACGTGACGTCGTCGACCACGACCGTCTCCAGACCGGCGTCGACGCGGTCGAGGCGGACGGTCTCGGCGAGGTCACCGCCCGCCGCACGGGACTCGGCGAGCGTCGTCGCCCAGAACGCGTCGAGGTCGGCGGGCTCGTCGAGCGCGGGGGCGTAGGCCTCCAGCTCGGCGAGGGGCAGGTCGAAGAGCGGCACGGGGGATCCTCCGGGGGCGCAAAGGTCTGATGTCGGGCATCGATGTCGGGCCGTGACGACTCTAGCGCCGTCGTCGCGGGCCCACGGCCGCACTAATAATGCGCATCATCCCTTTGACCCCTGCGGGGTCGTTGCGGCGAGACTGCCACCAGCCGCCGCCGCGCGCGCGGCGCCCGGTCGGCGACGAGGCCGCCGGTGAGGAACCGATGGAGGTCCCCCTGTGAGAACCCGAGCAGCAGCACCGCGCCGCAGACCCGGCGTCGTCGCGACGACGGTCGCCGCCCTGACGGCCGTGCTGGCCGTCGGTGCGGTCGCCCCCGCCGGCGCCGCCCAGACCGGAGCGCCCGCTGCCGCCGGCGCAAGCGTGCCCGTCGCGGCCCCCGCGGCGGCGCGCGCCGCGGACGACGGGCCGTCCGCGTCCGACCTCCCCGTGTTCGAGTACCGCGGCGTGATCACCGACAAGGAGTCGATGACCTACAACCCGACGGACGAGTTCATCTTCCCGAGCGTCTTCCACGCGGGCGCGTACCTCGACGCCCCGCTGGGGGAGTGGTACCTGTACTACGCCCCGCACGACTCCCCGGGCGGCATCTCCCTGATGTACGCCGACTCGCTCGAGGGCCCGTGGACGGAGTACGCGCACAACCCGATCGTCGCGAACGAGTGGCTGCCCTTCTACGAGCGCGTCTCGCACGTCTCGTCGCCCGACGTGCTGTGGGACGACGAGGCGGACCAGGTGCTCCTCTACTTCCACGGCGAGAACTCCACGACCCGGTGGGCGACGTCGCCCGACGGCGTCACGTTCGACGACTCCGGGATCGCGGTCACCAACGCCGACGGCGGTGCCGGGACCACCGAGACGTCGTACGCGCGCGTCGTCGAGCACCCGGACCCGGCGTCGGGCTACCGCTTCGCGATGACGTACATGCAGAACCGGACGGACAACATCCGGCGCATCAAGGTCGCCGAGTCGGTCGACGGCAAGACCTGGGTCGTGCGCCCCGACCCGCTCGTCGTGCCCGACGCCGCGACCGGGACGAACGTGTCCGGCGGCAACCTCTGGGAGTGGGACGGCCAGCTCTACGTGATCTACCACGGCTCCACGGGCATCACCTTCGCCCGCACGCTCGACCCGACGATGACGCAGGTCGGTCCGCGCTGGGAGCTGCACAGGGCCACCGGGACCGGCGACGATACCGGCCGGGTCGCAGCGCCCGAGATCGTCACCGACGGCGACGAGACGTACCTCTTCTACGAGTCCGGCGACCGCCTCGGCGCGACGATCGCGTGGGCACAGCGCGACCCCGACGCGGTCCGGCAGCCCGAGCCCGGCCAGGACCCCGACCCGCTGCGCGAGCAGTGCAGCGGTGCCGCGTCGGACGAGTTCGACGGCGCCACCCTCGACCCGGCGCTGTGGTCCGTCGTCCGGGGGGACACGGCCCGGCACGAGCTCGCCGACGGCGCGCTGCGCGTCCCGACGTACGCCACTGGTGTCGCGGGGGCGTCGCTGCCGCTCCAGGCGGTCCCGGACGGGTCGTGGGAGGTCACGACCGCGGTCTCCGTCTCCCCGGCCGAGCGCTTCCAGCAGGGCGGCCTGCTCCTGTACCGCGACGACGCGAACTACGCGAAGCTCGACCTCGTGCACGGCTCGCTGGGTCCTCGCCTCGAGTTCATCTGGCGGCAGAACGGCACGGACCGCAACACCGGGTTCGACTCCGTCGTCCCGCCGGCAGGGCTCGGCGAGACCTTCTGGCTGCGCCTCGCGAGCGACGGGAGCGCCGTGCAGGCGTCGGTGTCGGTCGACGGGGTCGAGTTCGCTCCCTGGGGCCGCACCGTGGACGTCGCCGCGCTCGGCGCCACGGGCGTCGGGCCGTTCGCGATGCGCGGGTCCGCGACGCCGCCCGAGATCGTCGCGTCGTTCGACTGGTTCCGGTGGACCCCGACCGCCGACGAGGCGGCAGCGTGCGACGACGACGAGCCCGCCGTCGAGGCGCAGGCGGTGTCGCGGTGCCTCGCGGGCCGCGCGTACGTGGCGGTGACGGCGCGCAACGACGGCACGGCGCCGGTCTCGATCCGGCTCGCGACCCCGGCGGGCGAGCGCACCGTCGCCGACGTCGTGCCCGGCCGCAGCGCCTACCAGTCGTTCGCCACGCGCGCGACGTCGGTCGCGGCCGGGGCGGCGACGGTCGAGGTCGTCGGCGCCGACGGCGTCGCCCGCGGCTCGACCTCGGTGACCTACGACGCGCTGACCTGCGGGTAGCCCCGCCAGCGAGCGCCGCACAGCGGGCCCAGGGATGCACCTCGGAGTGCGTCCCTGGGCCCGTCGTGCCTCTCCCGGCGGGTCTGCCCGAGTCCCGAGCACGGTCGCGCGCCGGGCGATTATGCGGATCAACGGTGGCTCACCGAGGGCCCGAGTCTCGCCGCTCTCGACGTAATAATGCGTATTACCGCGTTGACCCACGGGCGTCGCGCTGGCGAGACTCCTGGCACGTCATCGACGACGTGATCGAGGAGGATCCATGCCGAGGCACCGCATCACCCAGGCCGACGTCGCCGCCATGGCCGGCGTCAGCCAGGCGACGGTCTCGTTCGTGCTGAACGACAGCACGCCCGCCGGCGTCCGGATCAGCGAGGAGACTCGGCAGCGCGTCCTCGACGCGATCCGGATCACCGGCTACTCGGCGAACCCCGTGGCCCAGCGCCTCGCGGGCGGGCACAACCAGATCCTCGGCGTCTTCACCTACGAGGCGACGTTCCCGCGCGCGGGTCGTGACTTCTACGGCCCCTTCCTCGTCGGGATCGAGCACGCGGCCGAGAAGCTGGGCATCGACATCCTGCTCTTCACGAGCGCGCGCGTCGTCGACGGGCGCCGCCAGCTCACGCGCGACGGGTGGCAGCGGCTCGGGATCGCCGACGGCTGCCTGCTGCTCGGCCAGCACGAGGACCGTGGGGAGCTCCAGCACCTGCTCGACACGAACTACCCGTTCGTCTTCATCGGCAAGCGCGGCAGCGACGGCGGGCGCCTGCCCTACGTGGGGGCCGACTACGTCGCCGCGACCGCGCGCCAGGTGGAGCGCCTCGTGGAGGTCGGGCACGAGCGCATCGGGTACGTGGGGCCGCGCGGCACCGACCAGCCGACGCTCGACCGCGTGGACGCCTACCGCGCGACGATGAAGGCGCACGGGCTGACGGTGCGGTTCGTCGAGCTGGACGGCGTCCCCGCGACGGCCGCAGAGATCGTCGACCAGCGGCTCACGGCGGTCGTCGTCGCGCCGGAGAACTACCCCGAGGAGCTGGTCGACGAGCTCGAGGGGCGCGGCGTCCGGGTGCCCGACGACGTGTCGTTCCTCCTCCTGGGCCAGCCCCACCACGGACGCCCGGGCGGGCGCCGGTGGTCCGGCTTCTCGATCCCGCGCGAGGAGATGGGCGCGCGCGCCCTCGTCCTGCTCTCGCGCCTCGTCGCCGAGTCCGGCTCGGGACGCGCCGACCGGAAGGCCGCGCGCGCGGCCCGCGTCCCCGAGGACGAGCTGCACCAGCTCCTCGAGTGCGTCGACGTCGACGGCGAGACCGTCGCCGCGCCACCGCCCGCGCCGCCCCCCGGCGCCAGAGCGCCCCTCCAGACCTCAGAGCACCAGAGCACCAGAGAAACGGAACCAGCGTGACCCATCCAGACCTCCAGGCAGACGTCCTCGTCGTCGGTGCCGGGCTCGGCGGCGTCGCCGCGGCGCTCGCCGCGGCCGAGCGGGGCGCCCGCGTCGTCCTCACCGAGGAGCACCCGTGGATCGGCGGGCAGCTCACGTCCCAGGCGGTGCCGCCGGACGAGAGCGCGTGGGTCGAGCGGTTCGGCGTCACCGCGCGCTACCGCGCCCTGCGCGACGGCATCCGCGACGTGTACCGCCGGTCGTACCCGCTCACCGACGCAGCGCGCACGTGGGACGCCCTCAACCCCGGCGCCGGCTGGGTCTCCAAGCTGTGCCACGAGCCGCGCGTCGCGGTCGGGGTGCTCGAGGAGATGCTGGCCCCCTGGCGGTCCGCGGGCCGGATCCGCCTGCTCGAGCGCGTGCGCCCGACGGCGGCCACGACCGACGGCGACCGCGTCACCTCGGTGACGCTCGCGGCGGTGGTCGACGGCGCCGTAGGGGCGGCGGGCGAGAGCGTCACCGTCCACGCCGCGTTCGTCGTGGACGCGACGGAGACCGGCGAGCTCCTGCCGCTCACGGGCACGGAGTACGTCACCGGGTTCGAGTCGAACCGGGAGACCGGGGAGCCGAGCGCGCCGGACGAGGCGCAGCCGGACAACGTGCAGGCGCTGAGCGTGTGCTTCGCCGTCGAGCACGTGGACGGCGACCACACGATCGACCGCCCGGAGCGGTACGACTTCTGGAGCACCTACACCCCGGGGCCCTGGAACGGGCGACGCATGCTCTCGTGGGAGGCGCCCAACCCGCGCACGCTCGCGATGGACGTGCGATCGTTCACGCCGAACCCGGGCGACGACGCCCGCGCGGTCGATGCCGACCAGTCGAGGAACCCCGGCGACGGCAACCTGTGGACGTTCCGTCGCATCGCCGCGCGCGACCTGTTCGCACCCGGCCACTACGCGAGCGACCTGTGCCTCGTGAACTGGCCGAGCATCGACTACTTCCTCGCGCCGGTGCTCGACGTGCCGCGCGACGTCGAGGAGGCGCGGATCGCGGACGCCCGCCAGCTCAGCCTCTCGATGCTCTACTGGATGCAGACCGAGGCTCCCCGCCCCGACGGCGGGACCGGCTTCCCGGGCCTGCGGCTGCGGCCCGACGTCATGGGCTCGGCCGACGGTCTTGCCCAGGCGGCGTACCACCGCGAGTCGCGCCGCCTGCGCGCGGTGACGACCGTGACGGAGAACGACGTCTCGTACGCCGTGCGCGGGGACCGGGGCGCGACGCGCTACGACGACTCCGTCGGGCTCGGTATGTACCGGATCGACCTGCATCCCTCGACGGGCGGCGACACGTACATCGACGTCGCGTCGACCCCGTTCGAGATCCCGCTCGGCGCGCTCCTCCCGCAGCGCGTGACCAACCTGCTCGCGGCCAACAAGAACATCGGTACGACGCACATCACCAACGGCTGCTACCGCCTGCACCCGGTCGAGTGGAACATCGGCGAGGCCGCCGGCCACCTCGCGGCCCACTGCCTCGCGACGGGGCGCACGCCGCACGCCGTCCAGTCCAAGGCCGACCTGCTCGCCGACTACCAGGACGAGCTCGTCCGGGCCGGCGTCGAGCTGCGCTGGCCCGCCGAGGCACACCCCTACTGACGCGGGCCCCCGCCCGCACCGACATGGCCACCCTCAGTCCGAAGGAGAACTGATGACCCCCCTGACCCCGCGCCGGAACCCGACCCGGCGGCGCCTCGTGAGCGCACCCCTGGCCGCAGGCGGCGTCGCGCTCGCCCTCGTCCTCACCGCGTGCTCCGGCGGCGGCGACGACGTCGTCGGCGAACCCAGCACGCCGAGCGAGCCCGTCGAGCTCCGCATGACCGTCTGGACGGCGGACGAGACGCAGCTCGCCCAGTTCCAGGAGATCGCCGACGCGTACGTCGCGGAGAACCCCGACCTCGTCTCGGGCGTGACGTTCGAGACGATCCCGTTCGAGGACTACACGACGTCGCTCACCACGCAGCTCGCGGGCGGCAACGCCCCGGACCTCGCGTGGATCCTCGAGAGCTACGCGCCGGAGTTCGTCGCGAGCGGCGCGCTCGTGGACGTCGCCCCGAAGCTCCAGGAGACCGAGGGGTACGAGTTCGACGACCTCCTCGACTCCTCGCTCGCGCTGTGGGAGAAGGACGGCGGGCTCTACGCCTACCCGTTCTCCAACTCGCCGTTCGCGATGTTCGTCAACACCGACCAGGTGGCCGCCGCGGGCCAGCCGAACCCGGCCGACCTCGTCGCGTCGGGCGACTGGACCTACGACCAGGCCCGCGACATCTCGGCCGCCGCCGCCGCGACGTCGGGCAAGCAGGGCCTCGTGGTGCGCGACTTCGACTTCAAGGTGTGGGAGAACCTCTCGACGATCTGGGACGGCTGGGACGCGGCGCCGTGGAGCGAGGACGGCACGCAGTGCACGTTCACCGACCCGGAGATGGTCGACGCGCTCACGTGGGTCCACGACGCGACGTTCGTGGACAAGGCGATGCCCGGCCCGGGCACGACGGCCGACTTCTTCGCCGGCGACTCCGCCATGACGATCACGCAGATCAGCCGCGCGTCGTCGCTCGACGACTCGTTCGCGTGGGACGTGGTGCCGCTGCCGGCAGGACCGGCGGGCCAGCAGAACGTCATCGGCCAGGCCGGCATCGGCGTCTTCGCCGCGGGCGAGCACCCGGACGTCGCCGCCGACTTCCTCGCGTGGTTCACCAACCCGGGGAACGCCGAGACGCTCGCGGCCTACTTCCCGCCGCCGCGCGAGTCGCTGCTGAACGCCGAGACGCTCGGCGCGGCCAACCCGAAGCTCAGCGAGGACCAGCTCCAGGCGGTCGTCGTCGACGGCATCCAGGGCGCGGTGACCAAGCCGTCGCACCAGAACTTCGCGAAGCTCCAGGACACGGTGCGCGCCCAGCTCGACGCGCTGTGGACCGCGGACGCCGACGTCGAGGGCGTCCTCGCCGACACCTGCGCGGCGATCCAGCCCCTGCTCGGGGACTGAGCGTGGCCTCCTCCGCACTCGCACGACGGGACGCGGCCGTGGGGTACACCATGGTCGCGCCCGCCGTGCTCGGCGCGCTCGCGTTCGTCGTCGCGCCGCTGGTCGCCGTGTTCTGGTACTCCCTGCACGAGTGGAACGTCCTCGCGAACACGTTCACGTTCGCGGGTGCCGACAACTACGAGCGCATGCTCTCCGACCCCGGTCTGCGCGACTCGCTGCTCGCGAGCCTGTGGTTCTCGATCGGCCTCGTGGTCCTCAACATCTCGCTCGCCCTGCTGCTCGCGGTGCTGCTCAACCAGAAGCTCCCGGGCACGACGACGTTCCGCACGTTCTTCTTCTCGCCGGTCGTCGTGTCGCTCGTCGCCTGGACGATCGTGTGGAGCTTCCTGCTCCAGGCCGACGGCGGGATCAACGGGTTCCTGTCGCTCCTCGGCATCGAGGGCCCGAACTGGCTGCGCGGCGAGACGACGGCCATGATCTCGGTGATCGTCGTCCAGGTGTTCAAGAACGTCGGCCTCAACATGATCCTGTTCCTCGCGGCGCTGCAGGGGGTGCCGGAGGAGATCCAGGAGGCCGCGCGCATCGACGGCGCGGGGGCGTGGCGACGTTTCCGCTCGATCACGCTCCCGCTCATCAGCCCGACCCTCCTGCTCGTCTCGATCCTCACGATCGTCGGCTCGCTCGAGGTCTTCGCGCAGATCGCCGTGCTCACGGGCGGCGGTCCGGGGAGCTCGACCACGGTGCTCGTCTACTACCTGTACCAGCAGGCGTTCCGCTTCAACGACTTCGGCTACGCGAGCGCGATCTCCGTCCTGCTGTTCGTCATCGTCCTCGTCCTGACACTCGTGCAGTGGCAGACGCGCAAGAGGTGGGTCTTCCATGAAGTCTGACGTGATGCCCGGCCCGGCCACGCTCCCGGGCGCGGACGACGGCCCGTCCCGGCCCGCGCCGTCGGGCACGGGCGACGGCACCGACGCGCCGCGGCACGCGCCCGCCCGCCGGGACCGGGCTGCGCGCTCGCGGCGTCGCTGGGGTCGCTGGGCGCTCGTGGCGCTGCTCGTCGTGCTGAGCGTCCCGTTCGTCTTCCCCACGTGGTGGATGGCGACGTCGAGCCTCAAGCCGATGAGCGAGATCCTGCGGGCCGTGCCGACGCTGTGGCCGCAGGACCCGTCGTTCGCCGCGTACGGGGAGGTGTTCCGGCTGCAGCCCTTCGCGCAGCAGTACTGGAACAGTCTCTACATCGCCGCGCTGGTGACCGTCGGGACCATCCTCGTGTCCTCGATGGCCGGGTACGCGTTCGCGCGCATCCGGTTCCCCGGGGCGAACGCGCTGTTCCTGCTCGTCCTCGTGGGGCTGCTCGTGCCGTCCGAGGTGACGATCGTCCCGCTGTTCCGGATGGTCAACTCGCTCGGGCTCATCGACACGCACTGGCCGCTCGTGGTCATCCCGATCCTCGGGGCGCCGAGCGTGCTCGCGACGTTCATCATGCGGCAGTTCTTCCTCGGGCTGCCGGGCGAGCTCGAGGAGGCGGGACGCATGGACGGCCTCGGGCGCTGGGGGATCTTCTGGCGGATCGCGTTCCCGCTGTCGCGCTCGGCGATCTCGGCCGTCGCGATCTTCACGTTCCTCAAGTCGTGGAACCTCTACCTCGAGCCGATCGTGTACCTGTCCAGCAAGGACCGGTTCACGCTGCCGCAGGCGCTCACGCAGTACGTCGACGCCTACGGCGGCCCGATGTGGAACGTGCAGCTCGCCGCGACGACGCTCACGGTCCTGCCGGTCCTCGCGGTGTTCCTCGTCGCGCAGAAGCAGTTCGTCCAGGGCCTCGCCCACTCGGGCCTCAAGGGCTGACGAACCGTCCCGTGAGTGCGGGAGACAGTCGCGATCTCCTCGAGGATCGGCGACTATTTCTTGCACTCACGGGGTGCGGCCTAGGCTCGACGGCGTGGCTCACCTTCTCGGCGCCGACGGCATCTCGCTGACCGTCGGCACCCGCACCCTCCTCGACGACGTCTCGCTCGGCCTCGACGACGGCGACCGCGTCGGCATCGTCGGCCCCAACGGGGCCGGCAAGTCGACGCTCTTGCGCCTGCTCGCGGGCACGCAGCAGCCCGACGGCGGCCGGGTCACCCGGGTGGGCGGGCTGCGGGTCGGCCTGCTGGACCAGCGCGACGACGTCGGCACCGGCGCGACGATCCGCGACCTCGTGCACGGCGACGCGGCGACGCACGCGTGGGCGTCGGACGCGAGCATCCGCACCGTCCACGCGGGTCTGCTGGCCGACCTCGACCTCGACGCCCCCGCGGACACGCTGTCCGGCGGGCAGCGCCGTCGCGTCGCGCTCGCGGCGCTGCTCGTCGCCGACCACGACGTGCTGTTCCTCGACGAGCCGACGAACCACCTCGACGTCGAGGGCGTCGCGTGGCTCGCGGCGCACCTGGGCGACCGGTTCGCTCGCCCGGGCGCGCGCGGCGCGCTCGTCGTCGTCACGCACGACCGCTGGTTCCTCGACGCCGTCTGCTCGCGCATGTGGGAGGTGCGCGGCGACGGCTCCGGCGCGGTCGAGGGGTACGAGGGCGGGTACGCCGCCTACGTGCTCGCGCGCGCGGAACGCCAGCGGACCGCGGCCGTCGCCGCGGAGAAGCGCGACAACCTGCTGCGCAAGGAGCTCGCGTGGCTGCGCCGGGGGGCGCCCGCGCGCACGTCCAAGCCGAAGTTCCGGCTCGACGCCGCCGCGGCGCTCATCGCCGACGTCCCGCCCCCGCGCGACACGCTCGAGCTCACGCGCACCGCGACCAAGCGGCTCGGCAAGGACGTGCTCGACCTCGAGGACGTGACGGTCGCCGTCCCGGTGCGCGGCGCGGCGGGTGCGGACGGGGCCCGGCGCGTGCTGCTCGACGACGTCACGTGGCGCCTCGGGCCGGGTGACCGGTACGGCGTCGTGGGGGTCAACGGCGCGGGCAAGACGACGCTCCTCGCCCTGCTCGCCGGGCGGCGCGAGCCCGACGCGGGCCGGGTCAAGCGCGGCAAGACGGTCCACGTCGCCGAGCTGTCCCAGGACGTCGGCGAGCTCGACGACATCGCCGGGTCGCGCGTCATCCAGGTCATCGAGGACGAGAAGCGGTCCGTCGTCGTGGACGGCAAGGAGCTCACGGCCTCGCAGCTCGTCGAGCGGCTCGGGTTCACGCGCGAGCGGTCGCAGACCCTCGTGCGCGACCTCTCGGGCGGCGAGCGCCGTCGCCTCCAGCTCCTGCGGCTGCTCGTCGCCGAGCCCAACGTGCTCCTGCTCGACGAGCCCACGAACGACCTCGACACCGACACGCTCGCCGCGCTCGAGGACCTGCTCGACGGCTGGCCGGGGACGCTCATCGTCGTCTCGCACGACCGCTACCTGCTGGAGCGCGTCGCGGACCGCCAGGTCGCGCTGCTCGGGGACGGCCAGGTCCGCGATCTGCCCGGCGGTGTCGAGCAGTACCTCGAGCTGCGGCGCGCGGCGCTCGCGGGGGCGGGGTCGTCGTCGAGCGGCTACGCACCCGCGGCGGCAGCCGGGGCCGACGGTGGTGCGGAGGGCGCGCCGGACGCGGTCGCCCCGGCCGGTCCGAGCGCTGCCGAGGTCCGGGCCGCGAAGAAGGAGATCAACCGCATCGAGCGGCGGCTGTCCAAGATCGCCGAGGTGGAGGGCCGGCTCCACGAGAAGATCGCGGCGAACGCGACGGACTTCACCGCGGTCGCGGAGCTCGACGCCGAGCTGCGCACGCTCGCGGCGGAGAAGGACGAGCTGGAGGCGGCGTGGCTCGAGGCGGCCGAGGTCGCGGGCTGACACTCGGCTGCGCAGGCCGTGCCGACGGCCGCCGTGACGTGCGCGCGCCGCGGGCGGGCGCCGCGGGCGACGGTCGGGTGGTCGCCCGCCCGTCGCCCGCGCTCGCCGCTAGCGCGCCATCAGCGCGAACACGCCCCACCCGAAGTGGGCCCGGGTGCAGGCCGCGTACTGCTGCGGCTCGGTCGCCAGGAGGTGGCGCACCTGGTCGTGCAGCGCGTGACCCGGGTGGGCGTCAGCCCAACGCCGCATGGTCAGCCACTGCGGTGCGGCGTAGCGGTCCCAGGACTCCTCGGTCGCGCACATCATCTCGACGACGTCGTAGCCCTGGGCGCCGAACGAGGCCAGCAGATCCGGGAGCGTCTGGTAGTCGTCGGGTGACTGCACCCCGCAGCCGGCGAGGACCTCGGGCGTCGTGGGGACGGTGCGCCAGTACGGTTCGCCGACCAGCAGCATGCCGCCGGGCCGCAGGCTCCGCCGCAGCAGGTCGAGCGTCCCGGGGACGCCGTCGCCGATCCACGTCGCGCCCACGCACGCCGCGACGTCCACGGGTTCGTCGGTCACGTACCCGGACGCGTCTGCCTCGACGAACCGCACCGAGCGGGCCACGCCGAGCTCGTCGGCGCGGGACCGGGCGTGGGCGACGAAGTCCGGGTTGAGGTCCACGCCCAGCCCGGTGATGCGGTGGTCCCGCGCCCATGTGGAGAGCAGCTCGCCGGACCCGCAGGCCAGGTCGAGGATGCGCGTGCCGGGCCGCAGGTCGAGCGCGCGGCCGAGGTCGGCGAGCTGCCGCTCGGTCAGCGGGTTGTGGATGCGGTGACGGGACTCACGGATCGAGAAGAGACGAAGGTCGAACACGAGGATGCTCCTTGTACGGGTGCCAGCAGGGAACGCGTTCGGGAGCGGACGGATCCGCTCGCCGGCACCAGGACCGTCATCGAGCATCAAGACCTTCTGTGATCGCCCTGCGTCGATCGTGCGGGGCGGGCTCCGGGTGAGCCTCCGCGACGCTACGACCGGGAGCGACCGGCGGGCAACGGAATTCCACCCGCGACGTGGGGGCCGGGCGCGGTCGTGTCAGCGACGCAGGAAGCCCATGCGGTCGTCGGGGTCGACGCGCTCGAGGATCGCCCCCGCGATGGCGTCGAGCTGGCCGACCTGCTCGGGGGTGAGCACGTCGATCACGTGGTCCCGGACGGTGGCGACGTGGCCGGGGGCCGTCGCGACGACCTTGGCCCACCCGGCGTCGGTGAGGTGCGCGTTGGTGGCGCGCCGGTCCTCGGGGCACGGGACGCGCTCGACGAGCCCGCGCTTCTCCAGCCGGGCCACGACGTGGGAGAGGCGGGGGAGCGTCGCGTTGGTGGCGCCCGCGAGGTCGGTCATGCGCAGCGTGCGGTCGCGGGCCTCGGAGAGCATGGCGAGCACGTAGTACTCGAAGTGGCTGAGGTCGGCGTCGCGACGGAGCTGGGAGTCCAGGACGCCCGGGAGCAGCTCGACCACCGCCACGAGCCGCTTCCACGCGTCGAGCTGCTGGTCGTCGAGCCAGCGGGGTTCTGTCGTCATCGGGCCTCCTCCGGTGTGACCATCGTAATAGTTGACGCTACAAGTTTAGCGTCGTATCGTCTTAGTTGTAGCAACAACCAATTGCCGACCGGGCGGCCGGCGCACGAAGGGAAGCCACCATGAGCAGCATCACCATCATCGGCGCGGGCAATATGGGCACCGCGATCGCCGGCCTCGCGCTCGCCGCGGGCAGCGAGGTGCAGGTCCTCACGCGCGAGGCGACCGACCTCGACCCCCGGGTCGCGGCCGGGACCGTCGGCGACGAGCTCAAGGGCGACGTCGTCGTCCTCGCCCTCCCGTTCGGGGCCGTCGCCGAGGTCGTCGACCTCTACGCCGATCGCCTCGACGGCAAGGTGGTCGTCGACATCACCAACCCGCTCGACTTCGCGACGTTCGACTCGCTCGTGGTGCCGGACGGCTCGTCGGCCGCGGCGCAGCTCCAGGCTCGCGTCCCCGGCGCGCGCGTGCTCAAGGCGTTCAACACGAACTTCGCCGCGACGCTCGCCTCCGGGCAGGTCGGCCCGCTCCCGACGACGGTCCTCGTCGCGGGCGACGACGCGGACGCCAAGGCCGCGCTCGCCGGCGCCGTGTCCGGGGTGCGCGTGGTCGACGCGGGCTCGCTGAAGCGCGCGCACGAGCTCGAGGCCCTCGGCTTCCTCCAGCTCACCCTCGCCGCCGGCGAGAAGACGTCCTGGACGACGGGCTTCGCGCTCGCCGAGTGACGCGTCTCCCGGAGGAACGACGGCGGCCGGCCACCCTCGGGTGACCGGCCGCCGTCGTGCGCCGGGGAGTCAGCCGCGTGCCTTCTCCACGGCAGCCCGCGCTGTCTCGCGCTCGGCCTTCTCCGCCTCGCGCAGGGCCTTCTCGAGCTCGCGCACCTTCTTCTGCGCCTCCCGCACCCGGCGCTCGGCGTCGCGCCGCTTGAGCGTGGCCTTCTTGACCTTCGGGTCCTTGACGTGCACGGCCATCTCGACCGGCGCGACGGCGTCGCGCGGGTCGGGCTCCGCGCCGGTGTCGCGGGGTCCGGCCTCGTCGTCGGACGTCCCGTCCGAGGCGGAGGTGACCCGTCCCGCCCCCGGGGCACCCGCGGCCCGCGCGTCGACGTACACCGCGATCCCGTCGAGGACGCGCTCGAGGCCCCACGCGGTGTCGTCGATCTCGCCCTCCTCCGCGTACGTCCCCGCCTCCACGAGCGGGCGCAGGTAGGGGAAGCGCACCTCGTCGACGAGGTCGCGCAACGCACCGCCCCAGCCGCCGCCCAGGACGGTCTCGTCGCCCCCGGCCGCGGCGACCGCGCGGGCCAGGTCGCTCTGCAGCCGGGCGGCGTTCCGTGCGTAGCCGCTGACGAGGAGGATGACCGACATCTTCTCCTCGTCGTCGAGCGGCGTGGAGCGCAGGGCGCGCAGCGCGCTGTCCGCCCCGCGCAGGTTGTTCGGCGTGAGGGGAGCGCCGGTCACCGGGATGTCGAGGAACCACGGGTGGGACGCGAACACCGCCATGGTGAACTGCGCCCACTCGCGCAGCTCCGCGCGCCAGTCCGCCGGCTCGTGCGCGGGCGGGTACTCGACGTCGAGCGCGGCCTCCTGCATGAGGAGCAGCAGGTCGTCCTTGCTCGTCACGTACCGGTAGAGCGACATCGTCGTGAAGCCGAGGCTCTGCGCGACCTTCGCCATGGAGACCGCGGCCAGCCCGTCGGCGTCGGCGATCTCCATGGCGGTCTCGACGATCCGCTCGATGCTCAGCTCGCGCTTCGGCGTGCGCTCGGGACGTTCGGCGACGCCCCACGCGAGCGCGAGCCGGGGCGGGAGGTCGGGTGCGTCCGTCATGCCCACATCATGTCTGGTATCCGGTCGAGCATGCGGCTGTCGCCCGCCCTGGGCCCAGGGCGGGCGACAGCCGCATGCTCGGCGACGGGGGTCAGCGCGCGGTCCGCCGACGGTAGAGGAACGAGCCGGTGGCGCAGCTCACCGCGAGGAAGCCGACGAGCCACGCGATCGCCGTGAGGACCGTCGTCGCGTCGGGCGACCCCGCGAGGAGGCCGCGGAACGTCTCGATGATCGGCGTGAACGGCTGGTTCTCGGCGAACCCGTGCAGCCACGACGGCATCGTGTCGATCTCGACGAAGCCCGAGCTGAGGTAGGGCACGAACAGGAAGAGGAAGTTCACCGACTGCGACGCCTCGACGCTCAGCACGAGTCCGAGCGCGACGCTCAGCCACGTGAACGTGAGCACCGCGAGCACGGCGAACGCGACGAGGCCCAGCCAGTCGCCGAGCCCGGCGTCGGGCCGGAAGCCGAGCGCGAGCGCGACGGCCACGACGACGACCGCGGACGCGAGGTTGCGCACCACGCTCGCCACGACGTGGCCCCACAGCGCGGACGGGCCGAAGATCGGGAGGGTCTTGAACCGGTCGATCGTGCCCGACGTCATGTCCTGCGCGACCCCCACGGCGGCCGTGGCCGAGCCGAACCCGAGGCACATGACGAGCACGCCCGGCACGACGTAGTCGATGTAGTCGTCCCCGCCGATCGCGCCGCCGAAGATGACGACGAACACGAGCATGATCATGACGGGCAGCACGAACGCGGTGATGAGCCCGTCGACGCTGCGGAGCTGGCGGCGCGTCTCGCGCGCGACCATCGTGCGCACGTCGCGCGCTGCCGTCGCGGGCGTCTGTCGAGCCCGCACGACGGTGCGCGGTGGGCGCGCCGAGGAGGTCGTGAGCGTGGGCGTGGTGGCGCTCATCGGGCGCCCTCCTTCCGGGTCAGCGCGAGGAAGACGTCGTCGAGCGTGGGCTTGACGACGCTGACCCCGACGACGGCGAGATCGTGGGCGTCAGCGGCCGCGAGCACGTCGCGGATCGTGCGGACGGGGTCGTCGCTCGGCGCGGTGAGGGACAGGTCCTTGTCGTCCGTGGTCGTGCGGGCGAGCCCCAGCGTCGGCGCGAGCCCGACGGCGGCCGCGAGGCTCGCGGGGTCGTCGAACGCGACGCGCACGTGGTCGCCCGCGACGAGCGCCTTGAGCTCGGCGGCCGTGCCGCGCGCGGCGACGCGGCCGTCGTGCAGGACGGCGATCGTGTCGGCGAGGCGGTCGGCCTCCTCCAGGTACTGGGTCGTCAGCAGGACCGTCGTCCCGTCCGCGGCCAGCCCCCGGACCACCTCCCAGAGCTGGGCGCGCGACGCCGGGTCGAGCCCCGTCGTCGGCTCGTCGAGGACCAGCACCGCCGGGTCGGCGACCAGGCTGATCGCGAGATCGAGGCGACGGCGCATACCGCCCGAGTAGGTCCCGACGCGGCGGTCGGCGGCGTCGGTGAGGTCGAAGCGCGCGAGGAGCTCGTCCGCGCGTCGACGCACCGCGCGCCGGGGCAGGTGGGCGAGCTCGCCCATCATGACGAGGTTCTCGCGGCCCGTCTGGAACTCGTCCACCGACGCGTACTGGCCCGTGAGGGCGATCGTCTCGCGCACCCGCGCCGCGTCGTGCACGACGTCCGCCCCCGCGACGCGGGCCGCGCCGCCGTCGGGCCGCACGAGGGTCGTGAGGATGTTGACGGTCGTGGTCTTGCCGGCGCCGTTGGGCCCGAGCAGCGCGAAGATCTCGCCGCGGCGCACGGTCAGGTCGACGCCGCGCAGCACGGCGTGGTCGCCGTAGGACTTCTCGAGCCCCTGCACGGCGATCATCGGTTCGGTCATCGCCTTCTCCTTCTCGGTCGGACGTGCTGGCCGGTGTGCGGCGCACACTGACGTGTATGGCATAAACGATGTGTACACCATAAACACGCTCGACGCGTGGGTCAAGGGCGTCGTGCCTGCCGAGGGAACGAGCGCGAGGTGGAGCCCTGGCCTCCAGGTCGAGCCGTGGTCGCGGGAGGTAGAGCCGCGGTGGGCTACCTCGTGTGCTCGCGGGGGGAGCCCGTGACGGCGAGGCCGATCCCCGTCATGAGCACGAGGGCGCCGAGCACGACGGCCACCGGGGTGGTCCACGTCCCCGTCGCCGTGTGCAGGGCGCCGGCGAGCGTCGGGGCCACGGCGGCGAAGCAGTAGCCGACCGACTGCACAGTCGCCGAGGCCTGGCGCCCGCGGCGGACGGTCGGGAAGCGCTGCGCGACGAGCGTGAAGATGACGACGAAGTTCGCCGCCTGGGCGATGCCCGCCATCGACGCCCACACCGCCCACAGGCCCGGGGCGACCAACAGGCCCAGGGGCAGCGTCAGCCACAGCACCGCGATCACGGCGAAGCTCTGCCGCAGCGACCACCGCCGCGCCGCCAGCGGCACGGCGAGCCCGCCGACGATCGCGAAGCCCTGGAACAGCGACGCCGCGCCGCCCGACGCCGCGCGAGGGATCCCCGCGAGGTCCTCCAGGATGAGCGGCAGCCACGCCGTGAGCGCGTAGAAGCTCGACGACTGGAGCGCGAACATCGCGCACAGCCACCACGTGAACGGCGTCGCCAGCACGTGGCGCTCGCGGGCGGCGGCCGGGTCGGTGCCGGTGACGCCCTCCGCGACCGCGGCGGCGAGGTCGCCGGCGTCGGAGGGCGCCTCCCCGCCCGACCCGCCGGCGTCGTCCGGCGCGTGCTCCGCCCCGTCGCCGGGCGCCGTCGTGCCCGACGCCGGCCCGCTCGCCCGGCCCGTCGTCGGCCGTCCCGTCCGGCTCGCCTCACGCGGGACGGCGCGGAGCCACCACACGAGCGCGACGACGGCGAGGACCGACCAGGACGCGAGCGCCCAGCGCCACCCGACGGCGTCGGCGAGGGGCGCGGTGAGCGCGGTCGTCGCGACGGTCCCCACGTTGATCGCCGCCGTGTACAGGCCGGTCACCGTCGCGACGTGCCCGGGGAAGTCGCGTTGCGCGATCATCGGGACGGCGAGGTTGGCCGTCGTGATGCCGAGCCCGAGCAGCACCGTCCCGGCGAACGTGCCCGCGGCGCCGAGGGCGGCGACGTCGGCCGAGCGCAGCAGGGTGCCGGCGAGGATCAGCCCGAGCGCGACCGCGATCGCGGTCCGCAGCGACGACCGCCCCAGCAGCCCCGCGACCGCGGGCGTCGCCACGGCGAAGCAGAGCACGGGGATGCCCGTGAGCAGGCCCGCGGCCGCCGCCGTGAGGTGCAGGTCCGCTGCGACGTCCGCGACGACCGGCGGCAGCGCCGTCAGCGGCGCGCGCAGGTTGACCGCGACCAGCAGCACCGCGACGAGCAGCACGCCGTCGATCCCGCCCCGAAAGGTGCTCGGGCGGGGCGGCCGGGACGGCGGCATCGGGCGGTGACCTCCAGGTGCGGGCGCGTGCGACGCCGCCCGCCCGGTCAGCCGGGCCGTCGGTCAGTCGTCGAACTGTCCTACGACTGTACGCAGGAGCGCCGCGAGCGCCGGGCGGCCGCCCGGCTCCAGCGCGTCGAGGATGCGCGCCTCCACCGCGAGCAGGTCGGTCATCGCCGTGTCGACCCGCTCGAGGCCCTCGGCCGTGAGCTCGACGAGCACGCCGCGCCGGTCGTCGGGGGACCGGCGGCGCAGCACGAGACCGCGCTCCTCGAGCCGGTCGATGCGATTGGTCATGGTCCCGCTCGTCACGAGCGTCTGCGTCACGAGGGCGCCGGGGGACAGGCGGTACGGCTCGCCGGCCCTGCGCAGCGCCGACAGCACGTCGAACTCCCACGTCTCGAGGTGCCCCCGCGCGAACGCCGTGCGGCGCGCGCGGTCGAGGTGCCGCGCGAGGCGGTCGACGCGCGAGAAGACGGTGAGCGGCTCGACGTCGAGGTCGGGCCGCTCCCGCTGCCACGCCGCGACGATGCGGTCGACCTCGTCCTCGTGCTGCTGCTCCATGACGCGAGGGTACTCGACGTGTCTCGACATCAAGACTCTTGACGGCTCCCCTGTCGGGACCGCGCGCCGTCGCAGCGCGCCGCGAGGTCGAGCCCTGGTCGCACGATCAGGACGCGCGGAGGGCGTCCTTGAGGCGGACGCGGGCACCGGTGCGCAGGACCGCGTTGGAGTAGATCTTCGCGGCGAGCCACACGAGCACCGGGATGACGGCGAGCGAGAGGCCGAGGGCGAGGAGCGCCTCCCAGGTCTCGGCGCTGCCGAGCGCGATGCGCACGGGCATGAGGAGCGGCGAGCACAGCGGGACGAACGACAGCCACACGACGAGCGGGTTGTCGGGAGCCCACGGCGCGACGGAGATGCCGACGACGTACGGCACGATCATGAGGAACGTGACGGGGGTCGTGACGGCGCCGACGTCCTCCTGGCGCGAGACCAGCGCGCCGAGGCCGGCCATGAGGAGCGCGTAGCTGACGAACCCGACGACGAACCACACGAGCGCCCAGACGGCCGCGGTGCCGAGGTCGATCGTCGACGTGTCGACGAGGCCGAGGCCGAGCGCGGTCCCGACGCCGGCAAGCACGACGAGCGCGACCTGCCCGAGCCCGACGAGGCCGATGCCGAGCACCTTGCCCGCCATGAGCTGCCAGGGCCGGACGGTCGAGAGCAGGAGCTCGACGACGCGGCTCGTCTTCTCCTCGACGACGCCCTGCGCGATGAGCTGGCCGCTGATCATGATCGCCATGAAGAGCAGGATCCCGGTGACGAGGCCGGTCACGTACCGGGTCGGGTCGAACTCGCTGGGCTCGCCGATCGTGCGCACGGTCGGCGCGGCGGTCGCGATGTCGCCCGCGACCTGGGCGGGGTCGCCGCCGAGGCTCGCGACGGCGTCGGACAGCGCGGCCTGCTGGGCGAGGGTGGTGAAGACGGCGGTGAGGCCGGGGGAGAGCTCGGTGTCAACGACGACCGTGGGCGACCCGGCGGTCCCGGTGACGAGCGCGTCGAGGTCGCCGTCCTGCACCTGGGCCTCGCCCGCCGCGTCGTCGGCGACGTCGACGGTCTCGACCTCGGTCCCGAGGGTGGTGCCCGTGGCCTGGATCGACTCCGCGAGCGCCGCGGTCTGCGGCGTGACGCCGACGCGCTCTGCGGTCGGGCCGGACGAGCTCGCGAGGTTCAGCACCACACCGCCGAGCACGACCGCGCCGACGAGGACCACGGTGAGCCAGACGAACGACTTCGAGCGGATCCGCGTCGTGATCTCGCGGCCCGCGACGAGCCGGATCGCGCCCCAGGACGTCAACGAGGTCCCCGTGCTCATGCCCCCACCTCCACGGTCTCGGCGGCCGTCCCGGCCGGCTTCTCCTCGGCGCTCACGACGTCGCGGTACAGCTCGGTGAGCGACGGTCGGACGAGCGAGAACTCGTGCACCGGGCCCGCGGCGAGCGCGGCGCGCAGCACGGCCTGCTCGCGCCCGCTCGTCCCGTCGACGGCGGCACCGTCGCCCGCGGCCCCGTCGCCGTGCGCGAGCTCGACGACGGTGCGCGACCCCTCGAGGCTGACGGCCCGCGCGTCGGGCACGGCGCCGATCCACGTCGCTCCCGGTGGTCCGTCCACGACCCATCGTTCGGTCTCGGTCCGGCGCAGCTCGTCGATCGTGCCGACCTCCACCATGGCGCCGTCCTTGATGATCCCGACGCGGTCGCACAGGCGCTCCACGAGGTCGAGCTGGTGCGAGGAGAAGACGACGGGGACGCCCGCCTCGGCGCGGTCGCGCAGGACGCCGCTCATGACGTCGACGGCGACGGGGTCGAGCCCGCTGAACGGCTCGTCCAGCACGAGCAGCTCGGGGTCGTGCGTGAGCGCGGCCGCGAGCTGGACGCGCTGCTGGTTGCCGAGCGAGAGCTTCTGCACCTCGTCGCCGCGACGCGCGTCGACGCCGAGGGTCGTGGTCCAGCGTTCCATCGCGTCCTTGGCCCCCGCGGCGGACAGCCCGTGCAGCCGGGCGAGGTAGACGAGCTGCTCGCCCACCTTCATGCGCGGGTAGAGCCCGCGCTCCTCGGGCATGTAGCCGATGCGCCGCCGCGCGGCGAGGTCGATCGGCCTGCCGTCCCAGCGCACCTCGCCGCCGTCGGCGGCGAGCACGCCGAGGACGATGCGCATCGTCGTGGTCTTGCCGGCCCCGTTGGAGCCGACGAAGCCGAAGATCTCCCCGGCGCGCACGTCGAACGACGTCCCGCGCAGGGCGCGCACGTCGCCGTAGGTCTTGGTCAGCGAGTCGATCTCGAGTGTCGCCATGCGCCCCAGACAACCACGGGCGCACGCGCGCGGCACGGGACAGATGTCATGTCCTCACCCTCCCGACGGAGGGGGAGGATCCTCCCGAGGTCGGGGGCCGCGGCCGAGGGCTCAGCCCCGGTGCTCGTCGCGCACGGGCGGCAGCGGGGTGCGCGCGGCCCGCACGGTGAGGCGGAGCATCGCGGCGGTCGCATGGTCGACGTCGGCGTCGTCGTCGCGCCGGACGGCGTCGAGCGCGGCCCAGAGGAGCTCGCGGGCGATCGCCGCCTCCCGCTCGTCGAGTCGGCTCGAGATCGACTCGACGGCGCTCATCGCGACGAGCACGCGCATGCCCGCCGACGTGGGCGGCGCGACCCGCACGCGCCGGATCTCGACGGCGTCGCGCAGCGCCAGGCGCTCGACCCGGGAGAGCCGGGGGCCGGCCACCCGCAGGAGGGCCGGCGTGAGGAGCGCGGCGGTGACGCCCAGGAGCGCGGCGACGAGGACGAGCGCGACGGGCGCCAGGTCGTGGCCGACGAGGACCGCGGCGAGCGCGGTCGCCGCGCCCGCGACGAGCCCCAGGCGCACGCCGTCGACCGACGCGTGCCACTCGGCGTGCCGACGCACGCGGTCCAGCTCGCGCGGTGTCAGTCCGGGGACCAGCACGTCGGTGCGCTGGACGATGCGGTCCGGTGCGCCGGCGACGGCGCCCTGGAGGCAGCGCGCCGTCGTCCAGGTCGAGTACCCCCAGACCGTGGGACGGATCTCGTCCCGGCAGTCCTCGTGCGTGCGGTCGGTGGACCGGTCGTGCCCGTGCATGAAGTGCCCCGCTTCGTCGGTCTCGTGCTTCCGCAAGGAGAGACGGGCCCGCCCGGGCGCCATGACGCGGTTTCGGAGAAGTTTCCCCGGGCGACCTGTGGACGGACGCGTCAGGACTTCGTCGTGATGAGGTGCGGCCTCTTCTCCATGTCCGCGAGGCCGTTCCACGCGAGGTTGACGAGGTGCGCCGCGACCTCCGTCTTCTTGGGCGAGCGCACGTCGAGCCAGTACTGCCCGGTGAGCGCGACCATGCCGACGAGCATCTGCGCGTAGATGGGCGCGACCTTCGGGTCGAGCCCGCGCGTGCGGAACTGGTGGGCGAGCAGGTGCTCCACCTGCGTCGCGACGTCGCCGATGAGGCTGGAGAACGTGCCGGTGGCCTGGGCGACGGGGGAGTCGCGCACGAGGATGCGGAACCCGTCCTCGGACGCCTCGATGTAGGACAGGAGGGCGAGCGCGGTGCGTTCGAGGAGGACCTTGGGGTGGCCGCCCTCGTCGAGCGCGCCGGAGAGCGCGGCCGTGAGCGCCTGGACCTCGCGGTCCACGACGACGGCGTAGATGCCCTCCTTGCCCCCGAAGTGCTCGTACACGACGGGCTTGGACACCTCGGCGCGCGCGGCGATCTCCTCGACGCTCGTCCCCTCGAACCCCTTCTCGGCGAACAGGCCGCGGCTCACGGCGAGCAGCTGCTCGCGCCGCTGGCTCGCGGTCATGCGGGATCGGGGGGTGCGTCTGGACTCGGCCACGGGGTCCATCATGCCGTGCACCCGCTCGCGTGCCCCGCACCGGTGTGGCGCAGGCAACTGTCGCGGTGAGCGAGGACCAGGGTGCGGACCGGACGAGACGGGCACGACCGGCGTCGGGCACGCGGGGCGACCTGGCAGACTGTTCCCGGACCCACCCCGCCCGTCGTGGCCCGGGAACGCACCGGGCGCGAGCGTCGCCGGGTCCGATCCGCCTTGGTGTAATCGGCAGCACAAGGGTTTTTGGTGCCCTTGGTCCAGGTTCGAGTCCTGGGGGCGGAGCTCGTGCCACCGATCCCGAGGGGAACACCCATGGAAGCTCAGCAGGGAACCGACTCCACCGTCGCCCCCGCTGCCGTGATCGTCCTCGCCGCCGGCGAGGGCACGCGGATGAAGTCGTCCACCCCCAAGATGCTCCACACGCTCGCGGGCCGCAGCCTGCTCGGGCACGTGCTCGTCGCGGCACGCTCGCTCGACCCGGCGCTGCTCGCCGTCGTCGTGCGGCACGAGCGCGACCGCGTCGCCGAGCACGCCGTCTCGGTCGACCCGGACGCGGTCGTCGTGGACCAGGACGAGATCCCCGGGACCGGGCGCGCGGTGCAGTGCGCGCTCGCCGCGCTCGACGCCAAGGCGCACGCCCAGGCGCTGCTCCACGGCGTGCCCGACGGGCAGGAGGGTCGTGGCGTCGGCGACGGGCTCGAGGGCCCCGTGGTCGTCACCGCGGGCGACACCCCGCTGCTCGACGGCGGCACGCTCGCCCAGCTCCTCGCCGCGCACGTCGCGGACGGCAACGCGGTGACGATGCTGACGACGGAGCTCGAGGACGCGACCGGCTACGGGCGTGTCGTGCGCGACGGCTCGGGCGACGTGCAGCGGATCGTCGAGCACAAGGACGCGTCGGCCGACGAGCGCGCGATCCGCGAGATCAACGCGTCGATCTACGTGTTCGACGCGGCGGTCCTGCGGCGCGGCCTGGGCACGCTCGGCCGTGACAACGCGCAGGGCGAGGTCTACCTGACGGACGTCGTCGCGGCGGCGCGCGCCGAGGGCGGCTCGGTCCGGGCGCTCGTCTCCGCGGACCCGACGATCGTCGAGGGCGTCAACGACCGCGTGCAGCTCGCGACGCTGCGCGCGGAGCTGAACCGCCGGATCCTCGAGGACTGGATGCGCGCGGGCGTGACCGTCGTCGACCCGGCGACGACGTGGGTCGACGTCGACGTCGAGCTCGCGCGCGACGTCACGCTGCTCCCCGGCACGCAGCTCCACGGGGCGACGGTCGTCGCCGAGGGATCCACGATCGGCCCGGACACGACCCTCACGGACACGGAGGTCGGCGCGGGCGCGACGGTGACCCGCACGCACGGCAGTCTCGCGGTCCTGGGCGCGGGGACGTCCGTCGGCCCGTTCGCCTACCTGCGGCCCGGCACCGTGCTGGGCGCGCAGGGCAAGATCGGCACGTTCGTCGAGACGAAGAACGCGGAGATCGGCGAGGGTTCCAAGATCCCGCACCTGTCCTACGTGGGCGACGCGACGATCGGCGAGCACACGAACATCGGCGCCGCGTCGGTCACCGTCAACTACGACGGCGTGCACAAGCACCGCACGGTGATCGGGTCGCACGCGCGCACGGGTGCGGACAACATGTTCGTCGCCCCCGTGAGCGTCGGGGACGGTGCGTACACCGCCGCCGGTTCCGTCATCCGTCGCGACGTGCCGGCGGGCGCGCTCGGCGTGAGCGGCGGCCAGCAGCGCAACATCGAGGGCTGGGTCGAGCGCCGCCGCCCCGGGACCGCGGCGGCCGACGCCGCGGCCGCCGCGCGCGCGAGCGACCCCGACGCGGCGCCCCTCGGCGCGCAGGCCCAGGCCCAGCTCGCGGACCAGAGCGCCGCGGCGACCGCCGAGCGCCCGACCCCGCCGCCGCCCGGCCCCGAGCTCGAGCACACGCTCGAGGCGCTGCGTGGCGGTCGTCCCGCGACCACGGCAGACTGACCGCGACCGGCCAGCCGACCTCAGACCTACCCCCGCACCCGGAAACCCCACCGAAGGAACCCACTGGTATGAGCAGCACGATCGCCGGCAACGGGGAGAAGTCCCTCGTCCTCGCCTCGGGGCGCGCGCACCCCGAGCTGGCCAACGACGTCGCGCGGGAGCTGGGCATCGACCTGCTGCCCACGACCGCGTACGACTTCGCGAACGGCGAGATCTACGTCCGGTTCGGCGAGTCGGTGCGCGGCGCCGACGTCTTCATCCTCCAGAGCCACACCGCGCCGATCAACCAGTGGATCATGGAGCAGCTGCTCATGGTCGACGCCGCGAAGCGCGCCTCGGCCCGCACCATCACGGTCGTCCAGCCGTTCTACGGCTACGCCCGCCAGGACAAGAAGCACCGCGGCCGCGAGCCGATCTCGGCCCGCCTCATGTCCGACCTGTTCACCGCCGCGGGCGCCGACCGCCTCATGAGCGTCGACCTGCACGCCGCGCAGACGCAGGGCTTCTTCGACGGCCCCGTCGACCACCTGTGGGCCATGCCGATCCTCACGGACTACGTGCGCTCGCGCGTCGACACGTCGAACGTCACGGTCGTCTCGCCCGACGCCGGCCGCATCCGCGTCGCCGAGCAGTGGGCGGCGAAGCTCGGCGGCGGCCCGCTCGCGTTCGTGCACAAGACGCGCGACGTCACGCGCCCGAACCAGGCCGTCGCCAACCGCGTCGTCGGCGACGTCGAGGGCCGCGACTGCGTGCTCGTCGACGACCTCATCGACACCGGCGGCACGATCGCCGAGGCCGTGCGCGTCATCCTCGCCGCGGGTGCGCGGTCCGTCATCGTGGCCGCGACGCACGGCGTGCTGTCCGACCCGGCGGCGCAGCGCCTCTCGGAGTGCGGGGCGAGCGAGGTCGTCATCACGGACACCCTGCCCATCGCCGCGGAGAAGCAGTTCCCGCAGCTCACCGTGCTCTCCATCGCGCCGCTCGTCGCGCGCGCCATCCGCGAGGTGTTCGACGACGGGTCGGTCACCTCGCTCTTCGACGGCAACAGCTGACAGGAGGGGCCGTGGGCGGCTCGGGAGTGACGACCACCGGACAGGGGGCGGTGACCGCGGCGCCGGACGTCGCGGTCGTCGAGCTGGGCGCGGAGTCGAGCGCGCCCGGCGTCCAGGAGGCCCTCGACCGGGCGAACACGGGGCTCGCCGCGGCGCGCGACGCGCTCGTCGCGGCGGGCGTCGACCCCGCGGACGTGCGCACGTCCCAGACGTCCACGTGGACCGAGCAGCGCGAGGACGGCCCGCGGACGACGGCGCGGCTCACCCTGCGCGCGACCGTGCGCGACGTCGCGGCGTGCGGCGAGATCGTCCGCGCCGCCCTCGACGCGGCGGGACCCGTCGCGCGCCTCGACTCGACGAGCCTCGCCGTCGGCGACCCCGGCCCGCTCGCCGTCGCGGCGCGCGACGCGGCGTTCGCCGACGCCCGCTCGCGCGCCGAGCAGTACGCCCGGCTCGCGGGTCGCTCGCTCGGACCGGTCGTGGAGGTCCGCGAGGACGCGGGCGGGCCGGGCCCGATGCCGCGCCTGATGGCAGCCAAGGCGGTGAGCGACGCGCTCGTCGTCGAGCCCGGCACGCAGGAGGTCCGTGCGAGCGTGACCGTGCGCTGGGAGCTCGCGGACTGACGACCCGCTCCGCGCGACCGTGCGCGGCGCACGGCTCGCTCGTGACAAAAGGCAGGGGTCCTGGGCCGGGGCGCGCCGTAGCGTGGTGGACATGCTCATCCTCGAGGACTACCTGCTGCTCACGCTCGACGACGTGACCGGGAAGGCCGTCGTCGACGCGTCGTACCGCGAGCAGGTCGCCGCCGGGGCGCTCCTCGTCGAGCTGGCGCTCCTGGGCCGCGCGGACCTCGCGGGCGACGGCGACGGCGGGAGGATCGGGCGCATCGTCGTGCGGGACGCGTCCCCGACCGGCAACGCGCTGCTCGACGAGGCCCTGACCGTCGTGCGGTCGCGCGAGGGGTCGAAGCCGAAGGCGCTCGTCGCGCCCCTCGCGAAGCTCCGGCCCGCGTCGCGCGCGATCGAGTCGCTCGCCGCGCGGGGGGTCCTGCGCCGCGAGGACGGGCGTGTGCTCGGCATCTTCCCGACCACGCGCTGGCCGGCCGCCGACACCCGGCACGAGGACGGCGTGCGCGCCGACCTGTGGCGCGTCCTCGTCGACGGCGGCGCGCCGGACCAGCGGACGGCTGCCCTCGTCGCGATCCTCGCCGCGACCGGGCAGACGGGCCGGGTGCTCGCGGCGGGTGGTGGTCGAGGCACGCCGGCGGTCGTGGACGGCGGGACCGACCTGTCCGGGTCGCGCCGCCGCGCCGTCGACGCGCGCGCGAAGGAGATCGCGCGGCAGAGCTGGGCGAGCGAGGCGGTGCGCGCCTACGTCGAGGAGGTCACCGCGGCGATCCTCGTCGGCGCCACGGTCGCGGCGACGGCAGCGGCCACGAGCTGAGGAGAGCGGCCGGCAGACCGCCTCCGGCGACCCGCCGCGTCAGGGCCGGCCGAGCGCGCGGTACGTCCAGCCCGCGTCGCGCCAGACCGACGGGTCGAGCGCGTTGCGCCCGTCCAGCACGCGCCGGTGCGCGACGTGCTCGCCCAGCGCGCGAGGGTCGAGGTCGCGGTACTCGCGCCACTCCGTGAGCAGGACGACGACGTCGGCCTCCTGAGCCGCCTCCTCGACGGTCGCCGCGAACTTGAGCTCCGGCGCGGTGCGCCGCGCGTTCTCCACCGCGCGGGGGTCCGTGACGACGACGTGCGCGCCCTGCAGGTGCATCTGCATCGCGACGTTGAGCGCGGGGGAGTCCCGCGTGTCGTCGCTGTCGGGCTTGAACGCGGCGCCGAGGACGGCGACGTTGCGACCGACGATCGACCCGCCGCACACCTCGCGCGCGAGGTCCACCATGCGCACGCGTCGGCGCATGTTGATCGAGTCGACCTCCCGCAGGAAGGACAGCGCCTGGTCGACGCCCAGCTCGCCCGCCCGCGCCATGAACGCGCGGATGTCCTTGGGCAGGCACCCGCCGCCGAACCCGAGGCCGGCGTTGAGGAAGCTGCGCCCGATGCGGGCGTCGTGCCCGATCGCGTCCGCGAGGACCGTGACGTCGCCCCCGGTCGCCTCGCACAGCTCGGCCATGGCGTTGATGAAGGAGATCTTCGTCGCGAGGAACGAGTTCGCCGCGACCTTGACGAGCTCGGCCGTCGCGAAGTCGGTGACGACCTTCGGCGTGCCGTCCGCGAGCACGCTCGCGTACACCTCGTCGAGGACGCCCTCCGAGGTGCCGTCGTCCCCCGGCTCGACGCCGTACACGAGGCGGTCCGGGTGGAGCGTGTCCTGGACGGCGTGACCCTCGCGGAGGAACTCCGGGTTCCACACGAGGCGCGCCGCGGGCTGGGCCTCGCGGACGCGCGCCGCGAGGCGCGCGGCGGTCCCCACGGGCACGGTGGACTTGCCGACCACGACGTCCCCGGGGGACAGGTGCGGCAGGAGGGACTCGACCGCGGCGTCCACGTAGCGGAGGTCCGCCGCGTACTCGCCCTGTCGCTGCGGCGTGCCGACGCAGACGAAGTGGACCCGCGCCCCGGCCGCCCGGGACACGTCCGTCGTGAAGGACAGCCGGCCGCCCCCGACCTCCTGCTCGAGGAGGCGGGGCAGGCCGGGCTCGAAGAACGGGGCCTGGCCCGCGGTGAGCGCCGTGACCTTCTCGGCGTCGACGTCCACGCCGACGACGTCGTGCCCGAGGGACGCCATGCTCGCCGCGTGCACGGCGCCGAGGTACCCGCAACCGACCACAGAGATGCGCATCGAGGTCCTCCGGAGGAGACGGTCTGGGTGTCGGCCCACGCTACTCCGCCGGGCGTGCGGGGCGGCCGGGCCGTGGGGGTGAAATGACGGACAGGGGGCACCAACCGGTCGTGCGGGACCCCCGTGGCGGGTGAACTTCCGGCCAGGAGGTCGCACTGCGGGCTCCGCGAGTGGTTCGATTCGCCTGAGGGTGCGTGCAGGGGGCGGCGGTCACGCGGTGTCGCCGCAGTCTCGACGGACGCACGCGAGAAGCAGGACGCACCACATGCCGCACACCACACAGGATCCTCGACCGTCCGGGGTCACGCGTCGGCGATGGTTCGTCGCGACCGCCGGGGCGGTGGCGGGTGCGCTCGCGCTCGTGGGCATCGGGGCGGCGCTCCCGGGGGTCCCCGGCGGTGCCGGCACCTCGCAGCTCACCGACGTCGTCGGCGACGCGGCGGACGAGAGCGTCGCGATCGGCGGTGCCGTCGGCCAGGAGGTCGCGGCGAACTTCGCCCCCGACCAGTCCGGCCCCGAGGGGCCGGACGCGTCCGCGTCGTCGATGTGGTGGCGGTGGACGGCCCCGACGAGCGGTCCCATCACCTTCTCGACGCACGGCAGCGAGCTCGACACCGTGCTCACGGTCTACCCGCGCTCGGCGAAGAGCACCCCCGTCGCGACCAACGACGACGAGGGCGACGTCCGCACCTCGTCGGTGACCTTCGACGCGACCGCGGGCGAGGAGTACCTCGTCGAGGTCACCGCCAAGTCGCCCGACCCGGGGCTGCTGACGCTGTCCTGGCAGCCGCCCGCGCCGGCCGCGACGGCGCTCCCGGAGGAGCCCGCCGCGGCGGCGGTCACCTCCACCGGCATCCCCCTCACGGGGAACACGGGCGAGAAGCCCCAGTCCAAGCTCTGGTCCGCGGGCGGCACGTGGTGGGCCGTGCTCGCGTCGGCCAGCACGTCTCCCGCGGGCACCTGGGTCTGGCGGTACGACGCGGTCGCGAAGACGTGGACGAACGTCACCCGCATCTCCGAGCGCACGGACGTGCGCGCGGACGTCAAGACCGTCGGCGACGTCGCGCACGTGCTGCTCCACGGGCCGACCACGACCCTCGTCTCGATCCAGCGGGACCCGCAGTCGAACACCTACGTCCCGTGGACCGCGCGCACCGGCGCGACGGCCGTCTCCCTGCCGGGGAGCGAGACGGCGACGATCGACATCGACTCCGCCGGCCGCATGTGGGTCGCCTGGGACACCGCGAGCCAGGTCCAGGTGCGCTGGAGCGACGCTCCCTACTCCTCGTTCTCGGCACCGGTCACGGTCGCCTCGGGGATCACGGACGACGACATCGCCGTCGTCACCGCGATGCCGGGCAACAAGATCGGCGTGCTGTGGTCCAACCAGAACACCCAGAGGTTCGGGTTCCGGACCCACGCCGACGGCGCGTCCCCCTCGACGTGGACGGCGGACGAGCTCCCCGCCGCGGGCTCGGCGCTCCCGGTCGGCGGGGGCATGGCCGACGACCACCTCAACGTCGCGGTCTCCGACGACGGCACCTTCTACGCGGCCGTCAAGACCTCCTACAACACCACGGACAACACGGTCATCGGGCTCCTGGTCCGTCACCCCGACGGCACCTGGGACCCGCTGCACGAGGTCGACCGGATCGGCACGCGCGGCATCGTCCTCGTCGACGACGTCACGGACCGCCTGCGCGTCGTGTACACGCGCAGCACCAACCTCGACGACATCCTCGTGAAGGAGACCTCCCGGCTCGCGCCCGACTTCTCCGGCGCGCCCGAGACGGTGCTCGCCGGCACGTGGAACAACGCGACCGCGACGAAGTCGAACGTCCCCGGCGAGGTGCTGGTGATGGCGTCCTCGGCCACGACGGCGCGCGCGGCGCGTCTCGCCTGGACGCCCGCCGGTGCTCCGACGGCGCAGGACTCGACCGTCGCCACGACGGTCGGCGGCACGGTCGCCGGGAGGCTCGGCGCGCGGGCGACGACCGACGACCCGCTCACGTTCCAGGTCGTCACGCCGCCGACCGCGGGCACCCTGACGGCGATGGACCCTGCCACGGGCGCGTTTACCTACCGCGCGGGGGCCGCGAGCGGGCTCGACTCGTTCACGTTCCGTGTCGGCAGCGGCGGGCTGTGGTCGGCCCCCGCCACCGTGGGCGTGCGCGTGTCCTCCGCGGACGGGCTGGTCGGTGCCTGGAACCTCGACGAGGGCCAGGGCCTCCTGACCGCCGACTCCTCCGGGTGGGGCAACGGCGGGACGCTCGTCGGCGGCTCGACGTGGGTCCCCGGGGTCGCCGGGTCCGCCGTGCGCTCGGACGGCGCGACGGGCCTCGTCCGCGTCCCGGACTCGGCCGCCCTCGACGTCAGCACCGGGCTCACCGTCGCCGCGTGGGTACGCCCGGAGCAGGCCGCGACGCAGTACGTCGTGAAGAAGGCCACCAACGACGCGGCAGACGGGTTCGAGCTGGCGCTCGCGAGCAACGGGAAGCCCTTCCTGCGCCTCAACGAGGACAGCTCGGGCGACACGTACCGGGTCAACGCGACGTCCTCCTACCCCACGAACGGCACCTGGGTGCACCTCGTCGGGACGTACGACGGGTCGCGCATGCGGATCTACGTCAACGGCGTCGAGCAGGCCTCGAAGGCCGGGCCGGCGAGCATCGGCACGAACGCGTCACCGCTGGGCATCGGCGCAGAGGGCAACGGCTACCGGCCCGTCAAGGGTGCGGTCGACGGCGTCCGTCTCTACGACCGCGCCCTCACGGCGGGCGAGGTGACGACGCTGTTCCAGGGCGGGACGACGCAGCCCACGCCGGCCCCCGTCGCGCAGGACGGCGCCGTCACGACGACGCTCGGGCAGCCCGTCTCCGGCACCCTCGCGGCCACCGTGCCGCAGGGCGCGACGCCGCAGTTCCAGGTCGTGACACCGCCGACGCGGGGGACGGTCGCGCTGACCAGCACGTCCACCGGTGCGTTCACCTACACGCCGGGTGCCTCCGCGGGTGCCGACTCCTTCACCTTCCGGGTCGGTGCGGGCGGGCAGTGGTCCGCGCCGGCGACGGTCCGGGTGGCGGTGACGTCCCCGGACGGGCTCGTCGGCGCGTGGGACCTCGACGAGGGCCAGGGGCTCGCGACGGCGGACGCCTCGGGCTGGGCGAACGGTGGTTCCCTGGTCGGCGCGGCGACCTGGGTCCCCGGACGGAGCGGGACCGCGGTGCGGTCCGACGGCGTGACCGGCTACGTCCGCGTCCCCGACGCCTCGACGCTCGACCTCACGACGCGGATGACGGTGGCCGCGTGGGTGCGGCCGGAGCAGCTCGCGACCCAGTACGTGGTGAAGAAGGCCGCGCAGGGGACGACGGACGGCTACGAGCTCGGGCTCGCGAGCGGGGGGAAGCCGTTCCTGCGGCTCAACCACGCGTCGTCGGGAGACACCTACCGGGTCGACGCGACCTCCTCGTACCCGACGGACGGGACCTGGGTGCACCTCGTGGGTACGTACGACGGCTCGCGGCTGCGCATCTACGTGAACGGCGTCGAGCAGGCCTCGAAGGCCGGTCCGGCGAGCATCGGGACGAACTCGCTCCCGCTGGGCATCGGGGCCGAGTCCAACGGCACCCGCGCGACCAAGGGCGCCGTCGACTCCGTGCGGCTGTACGACCGCGCCCTCACGGCGGCCGAGGTCTCGGCGCTCTACTCCGGTGCGAGCGCCTCCACGCCCGCTCCGGACCCGACCCCGACCCCGGATCCCACGCCGACGCCGGACCCGACGCCGACGCCGACGCCGACACCCGATCCCACGCCGACGCCGGACCCCACGCCGACGCCCGACCCGACCCCGGATCCCACGCCGACGCCCGACCCGACGCCCGACCCCGGACCGACCGTCCCGGCGGGGGCCGTCGGAACGTGGGCGTTCGACGAGGGGCAGGGAACGACGGCGGCGGACGGCTCCACGAACGGCGCGACGGCGACGCTGCGCTCGGGCGCGACGTGGGCGACGGGCCTGAGCGGCACGGCGCTCGCGCTGGACGGCGTCGACGACTTCGCGCGCGTCGACGACCGGCCCGCCCTCGACCTCGCCGGCCCGATGACGGTCTCCGCCTGGGTGCGTCCCGAGCAGAAGGCGACCCAGTACGTGCTCAAGAAGGCCGCCCAGGGCGTGACGGACGGGTACGAGCTGGGTCTCGCGAACGGCGGGACGGCGTTCCTCCGGTTCAACCACGCGTCGTCCGGGGACACCTACCGCGTCGACACCACGACGCCGTACCCGACGGACGGCACCTGGGTGCACCTCGTGGGCACCTTCGACGGCACGCGGATGAGGATCTACGTGAACGGCGTCGAGCAGGCGTCGAAGGCCGGGCCGGCCTCCGTCGGCACCAACGCGCTCCGTCTGGGCATCGGCGCCGAGCCGGACGGGACGCGTCCGCTGAAGGGCCGCATCGACGGCGTGCGGCTCTACGACCGGGCGCTGAGCGCCGCGGAGGTGGCGCAGCTCTACGCCGCACCCGGGAAGTAGCCGGCCGGGCACTTAGGTCCGCCGCCGCCTCGGCTCCGTCGCGGGTTTCGCGGCGGGGCCGAGCCCGGGTACAGTAGTCAGGTTGCCTCGGCGAGGGACGTCTGACGGCCGGCAGCGCTGGACCGGTGAGCACACCGGCGGCGCGGGACCGCGAGTGTCAGCCAGACCTGTTGGATCTCCGTTATCGACTGGGCGGTCGTCCTCCTGCGCGCCCGTCACACGTCCCGCGCCGACGCAGCCGCCCGTCCGGGTGGCCCTCTCAACCGTCCGGACAGCCGACCGCTCCCCACTGGTGGCCGGCCCGCAACGTTCTTCCAGGAGTGATCCACGTGTCCGAGATCAAGCTCGTCGCCGAGGCCCGCACCGAGTTCGGCAAGGGTGCCGCCCGCCGCGTCCGCCGCGCCGGCAAGATTCCCGCGGTCCTCTACGGCCACGGCAGCGACCCGCTGCACGTGACCCTCCCGGGTCACGAGACGATGATGGCGCTCAAGCACTCGAACGCGCTGTTCTCGATCGAGCTCGACGGCAAGGCCCAGCTCGCCATCACCAAGGACGTCCAGCGCGAGCCGGTCCGCAACGTCATCGAGCACGTCGACCTGCTCATCGTGAGGAAGGGCGAGAAGGTCGCCGTCGACGTCCCCGTCGTCGTGACCGGCGAGTCCGCCCCCGGCACCATCCACCTCGTCGACCTGCAGACCCTCGCGGTCGAGGCCGAGGCGACGCACCTGCCCGAGTCGATCGAGGTCTCCATCGAGGGCCTCGAGGCCGGCTCGCAGATCCTCGCCGGCGACGTGGTGCTCCCGCAGGGCACCACGCTCACCGCCGACGCCGAGCTCCTCGTCGTGTCGGTCACCGAGCCGCAGGCCGAGGCCACCGAGGACGAGGCCGCCGAGGCCGCCGAGGAGGCCCCCGCCGAGGCCGCCGCGGAGTGATCCTCCCCGTCGTCGGCTGACGCCGCGACGACCCGCGTCGGACGCCCGGTACCGTGACGGTGCCGGGCGTCCGTGCGCCCGCACCATCCAGGCACCGACCTGCACCCCACCCGTACGACGAGCGTGCCGCCCGACGCGGGACCCGGACGAAGGACGAGACGACATGACCGACCAGCCGTGGCTCGTCGTCGGGCTCGGCAACCCCGGGCCGACGTACGCGGGCAACCGCCACAACGTGGGCCACATGGTCCTCGACGTCCTCGCGGGGCGCGCCGCCGCCCGGTTCGCGCGGCACCCGCGGGCGCAGGCCGCCGTCGCCGAGGCCCGCATCGGGATGCTGCCCGGCGGGCGGCCCGGGCCGCGCGTCGTCCTGGCCAAGCCCACGACGTACATGAACGTCTCGGGAGGCCCGGTCTCCGGGCTCGCGAAGTACTACGGGATCGACCCGGACCACGTCGTCGTGGTCCACGACGAGGTCGACATCCCGTTCGGCACCGTGAAGCTGAAGATCGGCGGCGGCGAGGGCGGGCACAACGGCCTGCGCGACATCACCAAGGCCCTCGGCACCAAGGACTACGTGCGCGTGCGCGCGGGCGTCGGACGTCCGCCGGGCCGCCAGGACACCGCCGACTTCGTGCTCAAGGACTTCAAGGGCCCCGAGGCCAAGGAGCTCCCGTTCCTGCTCGACGACGCGGCGGACGCGGTCGAGATGCTGCTCACCGACGGCCTGCTCGCCGCCCAGGGGAAGTTCCACACGAAGGCGTAGCGCCGTGCCGGGCGCGCCAGGACGCCCGTTTTCACCCGGGTGAGGTCCCTTCGTCCCCCTCCCCGGGAGGTCTCTCCGACCTAGGCTGGTTGCCTGCGTTCGCGAGGGAGGACCGATGACCCACGGTGTCGCGCTCGCGCACGACTACGCGACCCAGCGTGGCGGCGCGGAGCGGGTCGCGCTGCTGCTCGCGGACGCGTTCCCCGGCTCGCCGATGTACACGACCCTGTACGACCCGGCCGGCACGTTCCCCGAGTTCGGCTCCCTCGACCTGCGCACGTCCGCCCTCGACCGGGCCGCCCTCCTGCGGCGGCACCACCGGGTCGCGCTCCCGTTCCTCGCGCCCGCCGTCGACCGGCAGCGCGTCGAGGCCGACGTCCTGCTCGCGTCCTCCACCGGCTGGGCCCACGGCTACCGCGGGGCGCGCCGCACGGTCGTCTACTGCCACGCGCCCGCCCGGTGGCTCTACCAGCGTGACCGGTACCTCGGGCCCACGGAGGGCTCGGCCGCGCACCGTGCCCGACGCCGTGCCGCGGCGACGGCGCTCGGCCTCCTCTCCCCGGGGCTGCGCCGCTGGGACGGGTCGGCGGCCCGGCGTGCCGACGTCTACCTCGCCAACTCGACGGTGACGCAGCGCGCGATCCGCGACGCGTACGGCATCGAGGCGGAGGTGCTCGCCCCGCCGCCCGCGATGCTGCCGGACGGCGAGGAGCGCGCGCTCCCCGGCGTGGAGCCCGGCTTCCTCCTGTGCGTGGCCCGCCTCCTGCCGTACAAGAACGTCGACGTCGTCGTCGCCGCGGCGCTCGCGACGGGCCGCGAGCTCGTCGTCGTCGGGGACGGCCCCGACCGCGCGCGCCTGGAGGCACAGGCGGCCCGCGCGGGCACCGGCCGCGTCCACCTGCTCGGCCGCGTCGACGACGCGACGCTGCGCTGGGTCTACCGGAACGCGTCGGCGCTCGTCGCCGCGTCGTACGAGGACTACGGGTTGTCGCCCCTGGAGGCGGGCGCGTTCGGGCGGCCGAGCGTGGTGCTGCGCGACGGCGGCTACCTCGACACGGTCGTGGACGGCGTCAACGGCGTCTTCTTCGACGCGCCGCGGGCGGAACTCGTCGCCGAGGCGATCGAGGCCGCGACCGGGCGCACGTGGGATGATGGCGCCGTCACGGCGCACGTCGCGACGTTCGGCCGTGAACGGTTCGTCGAGCGGCTGCGGGGGGTCGTCGCCCAGCAGCAGGACCGCACCGTCGGCGCGGGCCGACCGGGTGGGGGGAGAGCACAGCGATGACCATCAGGGAGTTCCTCCGCACGATCTGGGCGGGCAAGTACTACGTGCTCGCCGCCGTCCTCGTCGTCGTCGCCGCCGCCCTGTTCTACGTCGACCGCCAGGAGACGATGTACCGCGCGACCGCGACGGTCCAGCTCTACGGCGTGCAGAGCGCTCAGGGCGGGGAGTCGCTCGTCGAGGTCACGGTCGCGACCGACGCCGACGACGTCACCTCGCCCGAGGTCGCCGACGCCGCAGCGTCCGCGCTCGGCGAGCCGGAGTCGGCGGACGAGCTGGCCGACCAGGTCTCCGGCGACGTCGACGGCGAGAACAAGACGGTCGCGGTCGAGGCCACGACCCCCGACGAGGCGCGGTCCGTCGAGGTCGCGAACGCCTTCGCCGACGCGTACGTGGCCCAGCTCGTCACGATCCAGGCCGACCAGGTCGCCGAGCTCGAGAGCCGTCGCCAGGCGCTCGCCGACCAGCTCGCGGGCGTCCGGCAGCGACTGGGGGCCGACCCGGAGGACCCGCTGGCGCTCGCCGAGCAGGACATCATCGTCGGGGACTACTCGGCGCTCACGGTGCAGATCAACTCGCTGCGCGGGATCGCCGTCCCGGGCGAGGTCGTCGCGCCGGCGACGGGGGCCGAGCCCCTCGGGCTCTCGCGGCTCACGGTGCTGGCGCTGGCCCTCCTCGTGGGCCTCGTGGCGGGGATCGGGCTCGCGTTCGCTCGTCGGGGGCTCGACGTCCGCGTCCGGAGCGCGGCCGAGTCGACGCGGCTCACCGAGACCCCGGTCCTCGCCGAGCTCTACGGCACGCGGCCGGCGGAGAAGGAGTTCACGCACACGTACGCCCTGCCCGTCGCGAGCAAGGTCGCGACGCCCTTCACGGAGTCGATCCGGGAGCTGCGCACGGCCGTGCAGGTGTCCACGGCCGGCATGAAGCACGCGGTCGTCGTCGTCACGGCGGCCGACCCGTCGGCGCCCCGCTCGTTCATCACGGCGAACCTCGCGGCGTCGTTCGCGCTCAGCGGGCGCCGCACGGTGGCGCTGTCCGGCGACCTGCGGCGTCCGCAGCTCGACCGCATGCTCCCGGCCCCCGACGACTGGGACGGGCAGGACCAGGAGCTGCGCCCGACCGCGGTGCCGAACCTCCGGGTCATGCCGGTGCCCGAGGAGGAGATGGACCCGGCGGACTTCCTCGCCACGGAGCGCGCGCGGGGGCTCGTCCGGAGCCTGCGGGACCACGCGGAGGTCGTCGTCGTGGACGCGCCCCCCGTCCTGGCGGCGGCCGACGCGACGATCCTCGGCGGCTACGCGAACGGCGTCGTGCTCATCGCGTCGGCGGGCCGCACCGACCGTGCGGTGCTCGCCGAGGCGACGGAGCGGCTGCGCGTGAGCAACGTCCCGCTGCTCGGCATCGCGCTGACCGGGGTCACGGGCGACCGCCGCATGCTCTACGCCTCGACGTACGGCGACGACACGGAGCAGGTGACCGGCGAGGGCGGCGCCCGGGCGGCAGCTCCCGCGCTCGGCGCGCCGACGGCGACCGGGCGGCCCGCGACCGGGCGGCCCGACGCTCCCGCCGAGCCGTCCGGGCCGGCGCGTTCCGGTGGGCCGGAGGACGAGCCGACCCCGGACGAGGCCGCGCGCGCGGTCGGTACGCGACGCGCGTCGGTCGCCGCGGCGGCGGTCGCGGTCGACGAGCCGGCGGGGCGCCCCGCGGCGCCCTCCGGGCCTGTCGGCGGTGCGCCCACGGCCGCCGACGGCGCAGCGGCGCCCGGCGCTCCGCAGGGTCCGGGCAAGCGGCACGCGGTCCTCGCCCCGGCGTGGAGCAAGGTCGAGCCGGCCGCGCCGGACGAGACCGGCGACGAGCCCGCGCCCGACGAGCGCAAGCGCCCCTTCCGGTGGTGACCGCCCCGGGCGGTCCGCCGCTCCGGGTCCTCGTCCTCGACCACACGGCGGAGCTCGGTGGCGCCGAGCTGGCGCTCGTGCGTACGTGCGCGGCGCTCGGGCCCGGGGTGGACGTCCGGG
This sequence comes from Cellulosimicrobium sp. SH8, assembly GCF_025818875.1. Classification (NCBI taxonomy): domain Bacteria; kingdom Bacillati; phylum Actinomycetota; class Actinomycetes; order Micrococcales; family Promicromonosporaceae; genus Cellulosimicrobium; species Cellulosimicrobium sp. SH8. The sequence goes on from NZ_JAMXMH010000011.1 coordinate 228,007, forward strand.
CGCTGCTCTTCGCCGACGGTCCCCTGCGCGCGCGCCTCGAGGAGCTCGGGGTGCGGGTCGACGTCGTCCCGCTCGCGCCGGCCGTCGCGACAGCCGACCGCGGGCGTGCCGGGCGCCTGTCGGCGGCGACGCTCACGGGCGCCCTGCAGACCGTCCCCTTCCTCTGGCGGCTCGCGCGGCGCGTACGGGCGCTGCGGCCCGACGTCGTGCACACGACGTCGCTCAAGGCGGACCTCCTGGGGGTCGTGCCCGCGACGCTCGCGCGCCGACCGCTCGTGTGGCACGTCCACGACCGCATCGCCCCCGACTACCTGCCCGGTCCGCTCGTCCGGGTCGTCCGGGGGCTGGCACGCCGGGTCCCGGCGGCGGTGGTCGCGAACTCGCGGGCGACCGCTGCGACGCTGCCCGTGACGACGGCGGTCGCCTACCCGGGCTTCACCCCGGAGCAGGCAGAGGGGACCGAGGCGGCGCTCGCCGGGCGCGCCGACGAGCCCGAGCCCCTGGTCGTGATGGTCGGGCGGATCAGCCCGACGAAGGGGCAGCTCGAGGTGGTGCGCGCGCTGCGCGCGGTCGTGGACGCGGTGCCGACGGCGCGGCTGCGGGTGGTCGGGGAGCCGGCGTTCGGCGCCGAGGGCTACGCGGCGCAGGTCCGGGCCGAGGTGACCCGGCTCGGGCTCGACGACCACGTCGAGCACGTCGGGTTCCTCGCCGATCCGCGCGCGGAGCTCGACCGGGCGGCGGTGTGCGTGCACGCGTCGCCGGTGCCGGAGCCGTTCGGGCAGGTCGTCGTCGAGGCGATGGTCCGCGGCGTCCCGGTCGTCGCGACACGGGCGGGCGGTGTCGAGGAGATCCTCGACGACCCCGAGGAGGGGCCCCCGACGCTCGGGCTCCTCGTGCCGCCCGGTGACGTCGACGCGCTCGCGGCGGCGCTCCTCGACGTGCTGCGCGACCCGGCCGCGGCCCGCGAGCGCGCGCTCCGGGCACGCACGTCGGCGCTCCGCCGGTTCCCCGTGGAGCGCACGGCGCGGGTGCTCACGGACGTCTGGACGTCCGTGTCCGGGCCAGCGCGGCGCGCATGAGCGCGGCCTGACCGCGCCAGGTCGGGACGTCGGGCGGGTCGCTGGAGAGGTCGCCGGCGTGCGGGGGAGCCGCGCCGCCGAGCGCGGCGAGCACCGCCGCCGGGAACTCGTCGCCGGCGGCGACCCGCACCCCGGGCTCGTCCCGGAACCCGGCCACCGGCGTCGACACGACGGGGCGCTCGACGGCCCGGTACTCGTAGAGCTTGATGGGGTCCAGGCTGTCGGTGAACGCGTCGACGACGTGCGGGACGAGCAGGACGTCGGCGTGGCGCAGGTAGGCCGGCACGTCGGTCCAGGGCCGCGGCCCGAGGAGAACCACCCCGGCGCGGGAGAGGTCCGCGTGCTCGGCCGGCGAGAGGTCCACGACCGGACCGACGAGCACCACCCGGGCGTGCCCGTCGAGCGCCCGGGCCGTCGCGAGCAGGAGCGGGACGTCGAACCGGTCGGGGTGCACGGTCCCGACGTAGAGCGCGACCCCGCCGGCGGGGAGGTCGTCCGGCCGGGCGACACCGCGCCGGTAGCGGTCGAGGTCGACGCCGTTCGTCAGGAGCGTCACGTCGCGGGCCGCCCCCTTGCGGGCGACCAGCCCGGTCGAGCACACCGTGACCTCGGCGCACCGGTCCAGCAGCGTCGCCTCGTCCTCGACGAGGCGCGCGTGCTCGGCGGGGGAGCGGTCGGCGGCCAGCCAGTCGTCGGTGACGTCGTAGAGCGCGGGCCAGCCCGTGCGCCGCACGACCGCGGCGCCGGACGGGTCGTTGACCCACAGCACGGGGCGGCGCAGCCCCGCGCGGGCCACGGCACGCTCGACCGACCGCGCGAGCCGGACGTCCACGCGCGGGTCGACCTTGCGGGGGAGCCACTTGGTCGGCTCGTGGAGGAGCACGCGCCCCGGGGCGATCCCGTCCAGGTCGGGCGCGGCGCGCAGCCCGCGACCGGGGCGGGGGACGCCGCGCCGGCTGAGCCGGTGCAGCGGGTCAGCCGCCGGCTCGACGAACAGCACCCGCGCCGTCGGGTCGGCGCGGCACAGCTCCGCGACGAGGTACTGGTTGCGGCGCCACACGTCGTCCCAGCGCTCGAGCGACAGGACGACGACGTCGCCCGCAGCGCCCTCGGCGGCCGTCACGCGAGCACCGCGCGGTAGACGGCGTCCGTCCCGGCGACCTGCGCCGCGGGGGTGAAGCGCTCGCGCTGTGCGGCGCGCCCGGCGGCGGCGCAGTCGTCGCGGCGCGCGGGGTCGGCGGCGAGGACCGCCAGGGAGCGGCCGGCGGCGTCCGGGTCGAGCGGGGGGTAGAGCGTGAGCGGGTCGATCCCGTCGAGGGTCTCGCGGTGCCCGCCCGCCGCGGAGGCGACGACCGGCAGGCCGCTCGCCATCGCCTCGAGGACGCTCAGCCCCAGCCCCTCCACGGGGCAGGGCGCGACGAGCAGGCCCGCGCGCCCCAGGAGGGCGTCGACGTCGTCGCGCGCCCCGAGGAACGACGTGGCGCCGTCGATGCCGAGCGACCGGGAGAGGTCCTCGAGCGCCGCCCGCTGCGCGCCGTCGCCCGCGACCTCGAGCCGCCAGCCGCCGCCCGCGAGCCCCGACGCCGCGAACGCCTCGAGCGCGAGGTCGGTGCGCTTCTCGGCCTCGAGCCGCTGGACGACCAGCACGACGTCGTCGCGCGCGGCGGCGGCGCGCCCGTCGGGACGGTCCGCTACGCCGGGGTGCACCACGACGCTGCCGCCCTCCACGTGGTCCGCGACGTACCGGCTGATGGCGATCTGCGCCCGGACCGGGGAGGCGGCGACGACCGCGACGATCCGGCCGCGGGCCCCGGTGCCGCGCCGTCGGGCGAAGTGGCGCGTGGAGACGACGGGCGGGAACCCGCGCGTCGTGCGGGCCGCGACCGCGGCGGCGACCTCGGCCGCCGTCATGTGCACGTGCACGACGTCCGCCGCGGCGGCGCACTGGCGCAGCGCCCGTACGACGTCGCCGGTCGAGGCCGCCGGGAGGAGGGGCACCGTCGGGTCGTCCACCGTCGCGCGCATGCCGTCGGGCGCCCCACCGACCACGGCCACGTCGTGGCCCGCCGCCGACTGCGCGCGCGCGAGCCGCGCCACGTGCCGCTCGACGCCGGCGAAGCCGTCGGACCGGACGGCGTGGAGGATCCTCACGGGCGGTGCTCCGATCGTGCGGCGGCGAGCGTCGCCGCGAGCTCGAGGTAACGGCGTGCGACGGCGTCCCAGTCGTGCCGCTCGGCGGTCGCGCGGGACCTCGCGGAGACCTCGCGGCGCGCGCCGTCGTCCAGGGCCGCGACGGCCGCGAGACCGGTGCGGACACCCTCGACCGTCCGGTCCACCAGCCACCCGGTGATCCCGTCCTCGATCACGTCGGGCGCGTAGCCGACCGGTGTCCCGACGACCGGGACCCCGCAGGCGAGCGCCTCGAGGACGACGAGCGCGTTCGCCTCGTAGGCGCTCGGCAGGGCGAGGGCGTCGGCCGCGTGGAGCCAGGGGCGCGGGTCCGGCACGCGGCCCGCGAGGTGCACGCGGTCGGTCGTCCCGAGGCGGGCGACCCGCGCCCGGACGTCGGCGAGCATGTCGGGCGTGCCGCCGACGACGCTCACGTGGACGTCGGGCAGGTCAGCGGCCGCGGCGAGCACGAGGTCGAGGCCCTTGCGGTCGAACTCGTGCCCGACGAACACCACGTGGACGGCGCCCTCGGGCACGCCCGCCGCGGCACGCGCGGCGACGCGCTCGGCGGGCGTGGGCGGCGCGAAGCGCGCGACGTCCACTCCGTTGCCGATCACGACCGCGCGGGCGCGCAGCCGCGGGTACGTGCTGCGCAGCGCGTCGCGCTCGGACCGCGTGAGGTTGACGACCACGCGGTGGGAGCGGCCGCGGTACCGGAGCGCGTCGCGGGCGGCGGTGAAGAGGTGCAGCGGGTTGCGGGCCATGCGCCACGCGTACCCGCCGCGCGCGCGCATGGCGACGCGCAGGATGCCGTGGTTGACGTACACGTCGCCGGCGAGGACGTCGTTGTGGCAGATCGAGACCACCGCGTCCCCGGCTCCCCGGCCCGCGCGGCGCTCGCGGGCGACCCGGCGACGGGCGAGGACCGTGCCGACCGTGGAGAACCAGACGACCCGTGCGAGGAGCACGAGCCGGCCCCGGACGCCCGGTCCGGGCTCGGGGAGCCACGTGCCGCGCGCGTCGGCGAGCGTGAAGCGCGCGGTGGGTACCCCGGCGCGCTCGAAGGCTTCCTCCAGGTGGTGCGCGACGCCCCCGACGCCGCTGCCCGGCGCGATCTCCGGGGCGATCTGCAGGATCCGCAGGTCGGTCATCGTTCGGCCATCTCCCGCACGGATCGCAGCTCGTCGAGAGGGAGCTCTCGACCGGTCACGTCGCGGGCGTGCTGCCGCGACTCGGCGTAGGACTCGGCGCCCAGGCACACGCCGACGATGACGAAGGGGACGGTCACCTGCACGGACACCCAGAAGAGGTCGAACTGACCCTGGACGAAGCGCATCATGAGCATCGAGAACGCGAGGGTCCCGAAGCGCGGGTTGATGCGCCAGAGCACGACCATCCCGCCGAGGAACAGGACGAGGAACCCGACGAGCCCGACGATCCCGGCGGACGTCAGGACCTCGAGCTCGACGTTGGGCGGCTGGAAGACGAACTCCGTGACGCCCGCGGTCCACCACCGCAGGCCCATGCCGACCCACGGGCTGCGCTGCCACACCTCGATCGAGTCGGCGTACCAGGTGAGCCGCTGGTTCGCGGAGTTGAACTGGTTCCCGGACTCGAGCTGCTCCTGCACCGCGAGCACGACGAAGTAGATCGCCGGGATCGCGGCGAGCAGGATGAGCTTCGAGCGCTTGCGGTCGGGGTCGCCGCGCAGGGTGATGAGCATGATGCCGATCGCGAGGCCGATGAGGGCCTGGCGCGCCTGCGCGGCGAGCACGCCGAGCGAGCAGAGCCAGAACGCGCCGAGCGAGAACCAGCGCGGCCAGCCGACCCACCAGGGACGCGCGTAGGCGGTGAGGGCGGCGAACGCGAGCACGCACCCGATGAAGTTCTTGTGCATCGCGAGCGGCGAGTCGATGTACACGGGCCCCGTGTTGCCCGCCGCGAGCTGCTGGAGCGCGACGAGGCACGTCTGCGCCGCGATCGCGAGACACGGCAGCAGGAAGAGGGTCAGCCCGAGCCGCGCGCGACCCGAGCGGCCGACGGCCCAGCCCAGGACGAGGGCGCCCGCGACGGAGAGCCAGGCGTGGAACCACTCGACGACGTTCGCGCTGAAGGGGTTGACGAGCACGGTGAAGAGCGTCGCGACCTGGTAGACGAGCGACAGCCAGAGCATCGCCCGCATCGGCCGCGAGAACGGTCGCGGCGAGAAGAAGAGCGCGAACCAGAAGGCGCCGAACAGCGCGAAGTCGCTGAGCGAGAGGTCGACCCCGCCTCCGCCGACGCGCTGGACGATCACGAGCGCGGGCATGGCGAGGATCGGCAGGGCCACCGGCTCGTACGCCGTGAGCCCGACGACGAGCACCACGAGCGCGCCGCCGACGGCGGCCATCTGGAGCTCGGGCACGACGAACCCGAGGACGGCGAGGAGCGCCACGACCACGGCCCCGCCCGCGATCCAGGTGGCGGCAGTCCGGCCGCGTGCGACGAGGGTGCCCGGGACGCGCGGCGCGCGGTAGAGCACGGGCCGGTGGCGCAGGAGCGGCGCGCGCTGCGTCACAGCGCCGACTCCGCGCGCACGGGCCCCACGAGGTAGAGCCGGAGGCGCCGCCGCGCCGACTCGCGCCCGTCCCCGCGTAGCGCGACGGAACGCGCCGCCGCCCCGAGCACGGCGCCGGCGCGCGCGAGCGCCCAGCCGGCGCGGCCGTGGTGCTTGCGCAGGTAGCGCTCCTGCGACGCGTGGAAGTGCGTCTCCCGGCGGGTCGGGTCGCTGCTGGTCGCACCGCCGAGGTGCAGCGCGTGCGCGTCGGGCACGACGGCGTGCCGCCACCCCGACCGCACGGCGCGGTACGCCCAGTCGGTCTCCTCCGCGTAGAGGAAGAAGCGCTCGTCGAAGCCGCCCACGTCGTCCACCGCAGCGGCGTTGAGCAGCAGCACCGAGCCGATGACGAACGAGCGCTCCGCCGGGGTCCGGCGCAGCCCCGCGAGCCCGACGGCCTCGACCCACGTGGCCGCCGGGGACGGGAACGGCCACACCACGCGCGCCCGGACGCCGTCGTCGTCGACCTGCTGCGGACCGACGCTCGCGATCCCCGGGACGGCGTGCAGCGACCGGTGGAGGGTCTGGACGTCCTCGGGCGTCACCACGGCGTCCGGGTTGAGCAGCAGGACGTCGGCGCCGGGCGCCTGGCGGTGGGAGAGCGCGTGGTTGACCCCCGCCGCGAACCCGCCGTTGCGGCCGGGGTCGAGATAGCGCCCGCCCGCGAGCTGCGTGATCTCCCGGATCTCGGGCAGGGACGAGTTGTCGACGACCGTGATCGGGTACTTCCCGGCGAGCGGGGCGAGCGCGTCGCGCACCATCGCGGGGGAGCCGTAGGCGACGACGACGACCTCGGGCGGCACGGTCGCGGACGGGTCGCCCCCGTCGCCCGCCCGCGCGCGTGCCGGGCCCGGCCCGGCACCGACCGCCGTGCGGTAGAGCTCCTCGTAGCGGCGGGCGACCTCGGCCCACGAGCACGACGCCGCGCGCTCGGTGCCCGCGGCCCGCAGGCGGTCGGCCAGACCGTCCTCGTCACGGACGCGCACGAGCGCGGCGCGCAGGGCGGCCGGGTCCTCGGGGGCCACGAGCAGGCCCGCGCCGCCGACGACGTCGGGCAGCGCGCCCGTGCTGCTCGCCACGACCGGGACGCCGCACGCCATGGCCTCGACGGCGACCCGACCGAACTGTTCGACCCAGCCGGGCGTCTCGCGCGACGGGACGGCGAGCGCGTCGAGGGAGCGGTAGAACGCGACGAGGTCGTCGCCCCCGAGCGCGCCGACGAACCGGACCCGGCCGCCGAGCGGTCGCGCCGCCTCCTCGAGCGCCGCGCGGTCCGGGCCGTCGCCCGCGACGACGAGGTCGAGCCGGCCGTCGCCCGCGACCGCCGCGAGGAGCACGTCGACGCCCTTGTGGGGCGCCAGCCGCCCCGCGTACCCCACGCGGAGGCGAGCCGTGTCGAGCCCCTGGCCCGCGCCGTCGGACGGATGGCCGGGAGCGGCGTCGGGCGCGGGCGCGAAGACCGCCGGGTCGACGCCCAGCGGGACCGTCTCGACACGCCCCCGGGCACCCTTGGCGCGCACGATCCTGCCCGCCTCGTCGTTGCAGACCGACACCGCCGCGGCGCCGCGCAGCGCGCGCGCCTCGAACCATCGGAAGGGCCACGGGTAGCGCTTGTCGAGGTTCTGCGCCGAGTAGAGGAGGTACGGCGGGGCGGGGCGACGCGACACGACCGCGCGCAGGCGGCGCAGCAGGAGGACCTCCGCCGTCGCGAGCGCGAACGGCTCCTCGTGCACGTCCAGCACGTCCCAGCCCTGTCCCAGGGCGCGCCACAGGGGGAGCGGGTCGTAGACGAAGAGCGCCGGGTGCGACCCGAGCGTCCGCACGCCCCGCACCGGCTCGCCCGGGCGGGGGACGAGCCGGACGGTCGTGCCGCCCTCGTCCCACGCGCGCGCCGAGAGCAGCCGGACGTCGACCCCCCGCGCGCGCAGCTCACGCTCGCGCTCGCGCCAGGCGTCGACCACGGCGCTGTGCGAGACGCGGAGGACCCTCATGTGGGAGATTGTCCCCCAGCAGGCCACGGATCCCGCGGGAATCCGCCGATTTCACCCCATCCGTCCGTCGGGGTGGCGGCGCACGGCCGGGCAGGACGGGACGCGGGGGAGACACCGAGGAGGAGCGACGTGGGCGAGGTCCGGCAGACGGTCGGGGACGGCGCCGTCCTCCCGAGCGTGAGCGTCGTCGTCGCGACGAACCGCGGCGGCCCGTTCCTCGCGGAGGCGCTCGCGTCCGTCCTCGCGCAGTCGTACCCCGCCGTCGAGCTCGTGGTCGTCGACGACGGCTCGCCCGACCCGGACGCCCTGCTCCGGATCGTCGAGGACGCGGCGCGGGGCGTCACGTCCCCTCGCCCCCGCGTGGTGCGACGGGCGCCCGCGGGCGTGTCCGCCGCGCGCAACGCCGGCGTCGCGCAGACGTCCGGCGACCTCGTCGCCTTCCTCGACGACGACGACCGCTGGCACCCCGACCGGCTGCGTCGGCACGCCGAGGCCATGACCGCGCGGCCGGACGTCGTGGTGAGCTACTGCGGGATGCGCACGATCGACGCCGACGGTGCGGAGCTCGTCGCCGCGGACCAGCGCGCCGCGGACGACCGGCGCGCCGTGATCCGCGGACCGGGCGTCATGCTCCCGAACCTCGTGGTCCGGCGGGACGTCTTCGACGCCGTCGGCGGATTCGACCCGGCGTACCGGCAGGGCGAGGACCTGGACCTCGTCCTGAAGGCCGCCGCGCGGGGACCGTTCGCGTTCGTCGACGACGTCCTCGTGGACTACCGCCACCACGCGACGAACACCACGCGCTCCCACCGCGACCTCGCGACGAGCCTGCGCGTCATCCTGCGCCGGCACCGGGACGCCGCGCGCGCGGCGGGCCGCCGCGACCTCGTGCTCGCCTACGACGACCGGCTCGCCGCCAACGAGCGGTTCGCGTGGTGGAGCGCCGGGCGTGCCGCGCGCGACGCGGTCCGCGAGCGGCGGCCCGCCGCGGCTCTCGGGGAGGTGGTGTGGGCGGTCCGGTTCGCTCCCGGCGCGCCCGCCCGCCGCGCCTGGGCAGTCCTGCGCCGGGCGCCCCGCGCCTAGCCGGCGCCGGGGTCAGCCCGGGAGCGCCCCGACCGCGACGACCGCCGCGCGCACGCCGGGCAGCGTCCACGGCTTGAACCGGCGGCGCGGGAGGCTGTAGGAGACGACCCGGTCCAGCACGACGAGGACCGCGACCTGGGCGGGCGTGAGCTCGCCGCTCCGGGCGGCCGCGACCGCCGCGAGCGGGCCCGCGAGCTCGTCGCCCGCGAGCCGTCGGACCGCCTCGGCCAGCCCCGACCCCGTCCGGGCCAGGTGGACCTGGCACGCCGCGTACGCCGCGTCGAGCACGAGCGGGTTGTCGGGCTCGAAGCGGTTCCAGTCGACGAGGTGCGCCGAGCCCTCGGAAGTCACGAGGACGTTGTCCGGGTGGAGGTCGCCGTGGGTCGGGCCGACGGGGACGAGCAGGTCGCCGTGGGTCCGCAGGACACGGTCCCGCAGGTCCGCGGCGCCGATCTCGGCGCAGTCCCGCTCGCCCCGTGCGGACGCGAGACGCCGCCAGGCCGCCGTCGTCCGGAGCGGGCGGTGCTCGTCCGGCACCGTCACGCCCCGCAGCGCCCGGACCAGGACGTCCTCGGCCTCGTCGAGGGAGACGGTCCGGGCGCGGAGCAGCGGCGCCTCGGCGACGCGGACGCCGTCGTGCGACGACGTCGCGACCTCGTCGAGCACGAGGGGGCCGAACCCCGTCGTCGCCGCCTCGTGGGTCGCCGCGACCTCCCGCCCGAGGGCCTCCTGCTGGTCCGCGGACAGCGGGACCTTGACGAACCGGTCGCCGCGCACGGAGACCCGGGCGTCGGACAGCGCCCCGACGACGGGTCGGCGGGATCGCGCTGCCCGCTCGGCCAGCGTCGTCGTGCCGGGAGTGGCGCCGCGAGCGGCATCGCGACGGCGCCGCGCGAGCACGACGGCGTCCGGCGCGAGGACGCCCGACCCGCCGAGGGCCCGGAGCGTGCGGGCCACCGCCCGGCGTCCCCCCGTCCTGAGGTCGGTGGCGGCGAGCTCGTCCCGAAGCCGCGCGGCGGGAACGAGGCGGGACCAGTCGTCGCGGTGCGGCAGGAGGGCGTGCCGTCCGGCCGTGACGAGCCCGGCGCGCGCGAGGAGGAGCCGCACGGGCACGACGTCGGCGGCCAGGCCCGCGGACGGCGCCGTGCGCCGTCGCGCCGCGTCGACGGCGCGCCGTCCGCGGTGCCGGACGTCGGCGACGACCGTCCCGCCGGGTGCCAGGACCCGCTCGACCTCGCCCAGGAAGCCGGCGGACGCGCGGACTCCGAGGAGCGCGAGCACCTCGTCCAGGTCGACCCAGACGAGGTCGAAGGTCGCGTCGGGGAACGGGAGGCGGGCGGGGAGGCCGAGGTGCACGGCGACCGCGCCGGTCACCGGGTGGGCGAGCTGCTGGAAGCGCAGCCGGTCGCCGACCCAGTCGGCCCGTGCGACGTCGAGACCCAGGAAGTGCAGCGCGGGCGCCAGGGCGTGCCGCTCGCCCCCCAGGACGAGGCCCCGCCCGCCGGCGCGCGGCACGAGGACGGCCGGACCACCCGACGCGGGGTGGAGGAGCCGGCGCTGGACGTCGACCGGCCAGGGCGCCGCGGCGTCGGTCATCGCGTCGATCACCTGCTCGACGCTCGTCGCGGACCGCACCGTGCGCCGCACGTGCTCCGGCACCGCGTGCCAGGGGCGGTCCGCGGCCGCGCGTCGCGCGCTGCCGACGTCGTCCGTCACCCGCTCGCCCCGGCGCGCCGGGCCCGCGCCCGGTCGGTGACGCGCCGTCGTGCCCGGACGCCCAGCTCCAGCAGGCCCGCGTAGCTGCGCGCCGCGGCGAACCGCAGCTTCGCGCCCCGCTCCTCGGGCCAGGGCGCCTGCCAGATGCGGATCCACACCGTGAACGTCTGCTTCGTGTTGTGCCAGCTGTCGCGCGCGAAGCCCGCGGTCTCCGGGTTCTCGGTGAGGTCGACGAGCCCGTGCGTGATCCGGACGGTCTTGTGGGTGAGGTCACGCCACGAGGGTCGCGACGGATGGTCGACGACCGCGTCGGCCGCGAAGTCGAGCCGGCCGCCGATCTCCTGCAGCCGGCGGCCCCACTCGAGGTCGCCGCCCGACTTCAGCGCCGCGTTGAAGTCGCCGACGCGCTCGAACGTCGCCCGCGGCACGACGAGGTTCGCGGTCGCCGCGAAGTGCGTCACGGTCACGAAGCGCTCCTGGTCGAAGCCTTCGACCGTCTCGTACAGCTCGGGACCGGTCGTCGGGCGCGACCCGTCGCGGAAGAGGATGTTGATGTCGCCGCCGACGGCGTCGGGCGGGTCCTCGGCGGTGAGCGCGGCGACCGCGCGCGAGAGCCAGTCCGGGCGCGGGATGCAGTCTCCGTCGGTGAACGCGAGCACCTCGCCCGTCGCCCGTCGCGCGGCCGTGTTGCGCGCGACGTACGACCCGCGCCGCGGCTCGAGGACGACGGCGAAGCGGTCGTCCCCGGCAGGGAGCGCGGGCCGCAGGTCCTCGGTCGACGCGTTGTCCGCGACGACGACGTCGAACCGGTCGGCCGGGTAGTCCTGGGCGGCGAGGGCCGCGAGGCAGGTCCGCAGGCGCGCGACGTCGTTGTACACCGGCACGACCACGGTGACGGTGGGGTGCAGGTGACCGGGCGCCGGGGCCGCGGGGTCGGGGAGGGTCATCGTGCTCCTGTCTCACGCCCGGACGCGGCACGACGTCGGGCCCACTCGGTGTACCGGGACGTGGCGAGCCACCGGGCGTGCCGCGCGGTCGCGCGCGCCCGGTGGGCGACCCGCCGGGGCGGCGCCCCGGGGAGGACGGTCAGCAGCCGCAGGCGGTACCGCGCCCGCGCCAGGTGCTGGGCGGCGACGGACCCGTCGACGAGCACGTCGAGCGGCAGGCCCGTCGCGGCGAGCCACCGCGCGTCGTAGCCCATGTCGCCGACGGGCACGTCGCCGGGGAACCCGGGGCCGGGGCCGACGAGCCCCACGGCCCGCGCGAAGGGGGGCGGGTCGTCGTCGTACCGGTGGAGGAACTCGAAGTCGACGACCTTGAGCCCGTGCACGGGGTCGAGGACGAAGTTGCCGGGCTTCGCGTCCACCAGGTCGTAGCCGAGGCCGTGGAGCTCGCGCAGGACCTCGACCATCTCGCGCACGACCGCGAGCGGGAGCAGACCCGTCCTCGACCGGGCCGTGCCGAGGGTGTCCTCGTAGCAGGGGCACGCGAACCAGTCGGGGCCGGCGGCGACGAGCGGGGGGACCGCGGCGACGCGGCCCCCGAGCTCACGGAGCGCGGTGAGCTCGCGGTCGAGGAACCGGGCGAACGGCGGGGCGAACGTCTTGCGCACGACGAGGCGGCCGTCCGCGCCGGCGACGACGTCCACGCGCGCGCGCCGTCCGACGCTGAGCGTGCGGACCGTGCCGGGTGGCGCGACGTGCTGCGCGGCACGTCGCTCGGCCTCGGCCCGCACGGCTTCCACGGCGTCGGGCGCGATCACGTCGAGGTACTCCCACGCCTCGGCCGTGCTGTCCGAGGAGTGCAGCGGGTTGAACCGGAGGTGCGCGGGCACGCGCTGCTCGACGAGCGCGCGGACCTCCGACTTCGCCTCGAACGTCTCGGCGTTGGTCAGGTGCGGGTAGCGCTCGCGCAGCCAGTCGTAGGGCTCCTCCGGCGCGTAGTGGAGCGCGACGACCATCCGCACGGGGTCACCTCCGCTGCGGGGGAACGGGCCGCGGCCCCAGTTGCCGCCGCGCAGCGCCGCGGCCGCCCGCTCCCGGGCCGCGGGGTCGAGGTCCGCCGCCAGGAGCACGTCGAACCCGAAGCGGTCGAGCACCGCCTCGACCTGCTCCGCGGGGACGACGGCCAGCGTGGCCTCGCGCACGAGGAAGACGGCGAGCTCCGCGTCGCCGAGCCGGGCGTCGTCGTCGGACGCCAGCAGGCCCCGCGCCCACGCGTTCCCGGCGGACAGCCGCCGCAGCGCGTCGGTCGGCGGCCGCCACCCGACGGACCCGAGGTACGCGTCCACGTCCTCGTACCAGGGGTCGAGCGCCACTCCCTGGGCCTGGGCGAGCCGTCGGAGCTCCGCGGGGTAGTCGTGCTCGGGCGCCGGCTCGGCAGCTCCGAGGCCGTGCGAGGGCAGGCCCGAGCGGCGGCCCTTGTGGTAGACCGCGTGGTACGCGAGCGAGTGCAGGTGGTCCTGCGGCGACGGCACGAGGAACCCGCTCTCGTGCACCACGGCCCGGTCGAGGACCTGCTCGGCGAGGGCCGGGGGGTAGTAGGCCGCCCCCTGGTAGTCCGACGCCGCGAGCCCGGACACGCTGTAGAGGTCCACGGGCATCGTCCCCGGCTCCGACTCGAGGAGCCCGCGCAGCGCGTCGACGTCGTCGTCCGCGACGAGGACGTCGAGGTCCTCACCGGGCTCGATCACCGGGAGCGTCTCGAACCAGCGCAGGACCGCATACCGCAGGCCCGCCTCCTTGAGCCGGGTCGCGAGGCCGGAGGCACCCCAGACGGGAGAGAAGTAGGTCCGCGGGGCCGGGCCGTGCGGCGGCGGCAGGCGGAACAGGTCGAAGGCGCGCCCGCCCCAGACGAACCGGCCGAGCGGGGAGAGGCGACCGCCCGCCCGGCCGACGAGGACGGCGAGGCGCGCCTCCAGAGTCGTCGCCCCGGCGCCGCGCTCGACCGCGAGGTAGCGCAGGTGGCCGAGGTCGCGCACCGTCCACAGGACCCGCGCGTGGTCGGCGCGCAGGATCAGCAGGTCCGTCGAGCAGCGCGTCGCCACGTCGGCCGACGGCACGGGGTGGAGGCGGTCCGCGAGGTCGCCGGCCGCGCGACGTGCTGCGGCCAGGTGCCCGGGATCGACGAGCCCGAGGTAGCGGTCGAGGCCGACGGCGCGAAGGTCGGCGGCGACGGCGGCGTCGCGCGCGCCGAGATCGAGGACGCGCGTCCCCCGGGGCAGCGCAGGCGTCGGCTCCACAGCCAAACCCTAGGTCAGCCACCGGCCGTCACCGCGGGTTCGCGCCGAATTCACCCGGGACGGGCGACCTCTGAGGACCCGTCGCCCCGGCCCGGCGCCGTCGGCGTCGATATGCTCGCCTCGACGTCCGGCTGAGAGGGGTGGTGGCGTGAGCGCTCGCCGCGACGCCGGGGGTGCGCGGTGAGCCGCGCCCGGTGGCCCGTCCTCGTCCGGCGGGGGGCCCTCGACCGTGACCCGCGGCCACCTGGGGGGACGTTCCGCTCCCAGGCGGTCCCGCCCTTCCCCGTGCCGCCCGCGCTCGCGCGCGAGTTCGGGGTGTTCTGCGTCGACACGACCGAGCGCGTCGTCGCCCTCACGTACGACGACGGCCCGCACCCCGAGCACACCCCCCGCCTCCTCGACGTCCTGGCGCGGGCGGGAGCGACCGCCACCTTCTTTGTGCTTGGGCAGCACGTCGACCGCTACCCGGAGGTGACGCGGCGCGTCGTCGCGGAGGGGCACGAGGTCGCGCTGCACGGTGAGGACCACCGGTCGCTGCTCACCCTCGGCGACGAGGAGGCGGTCCGCGTGGTCGGCGACGCCAGGCGGCGCGTCGAGGACGTGACCGGCGTGCCGCTGCGGCTCTACCGGCCACCGTACGGGCGGCACACCGTGGCGCAGGCGCGGGGGATCCGTGGGCTGGGGCTCGAGCTGGTCATCTGGTCGGGCGACGCGCACGACTGGCTGCACGACGACGAGGACCGCATCGCGGCACGTGCCCTCCACGACGTGTTCCCCGGCGGGATCGTGCTGCTCCACGACGACCGGGCCGACCCCGAGACGCTGGAGCCGGGGCAGGAGCTGCCGCGCTTCGACCGCGCGCGGGTGCTCGTCACGCTGCTCGACGGGCTGGCGGCGCAGGGCTACCGCACGTCGACGGTCGGCGGCCTCCTCCGCGAGCACCGCCCGGTGCGCAGCCGGTCTCGCTCCGAGCGGCCGGCGCCGTGACGGCTGCAGGAGGGGGCGTGACGGCCGGGAGCGTGGTGCCGGAGCTGAGCGTGGTCATCGCGGCGTTCGACGCGCAGGACACGCTGGACGAGCAGCTGG
>NZ_JAMXMH010000012.1:0-25137 GCF_025818875.1 Cellulosimicrobium sp. SH8
GGGGTGTCGCGGACGGCATGATGGTCTCCTTGCCTGGTCACCCCCCGAGGAGAGTGCCGTTTGCACACCATCGCCACCGCCAACGTCAACGGCATCCGTGCCGCCTACCGCCGCGGGATGGACGCCTGGATCGCGTCCCGGACGCCCGACGTCCTCCTGCTCCAGGAGGTCCGCGCCCCCGACTCGATCGTCAACGACCTCCTCGAGGGGTGGCACGTCGCGCACCAGGCGTGCGACATCAAGGGCCGCGCCGGCGTCGCCGTCGCGTCGCGGCTCCCCGTCTCGGCGGTGCGCATCGGGCTGGGTGCCGGCGAGCCGGAGCCGCCCGTCGACACGGGCCGCTGGGTCGAGGCGGGCCTCGAGCTGCCCGACGGCGGTCGCCTCACCGTGATCTCCGCGTACATCCACTCCGGCACCGTCAGCCAGCCGGAGACGATGGTCGCGAAGTACGCCTACCTCGAGAAGGTCACCGCGCGCCTGCGCGAGCTCGCGGCCACGGGGGAGAAGGTGGTCCTGGCGGGAGACCTCAACATCGCGCACCACAACGTCGACATCAAGAACTGGCGTGGCAACCTCAAGAGCGCCGGCTTCCTCCCGGAGGAGCGCGCGCACGTCGACACCTGGCTCGACCAGGTCGGCCTCGTCGACCTCGGCCGCGTCCACGGCGGAGAGGGCCCCGGCCCGTTCACGTGGTGGTCGTGGCGGGGTCGCGCGTTCGACAACGACTCGGGCTGGCGCATCGACTACCAGCTCGCCACGCCGTCGCTCGCCGAGCGCGCCGTCAAGGTCGAGGTCGACCGCGCGCCGTCGCACGACGAGCGCTGGAGCGACCACGCGCCGCTCGTCGTCACGTACGACCTCTAGGACGTCCCGGTCCCGCCGAGCACGACACGAGGGTCGTCGTGCGGCACGTGACGACCGTCGTGTCGCGCTGGGCGGTGTGTGAGGTCGTGTCGGGTCAGGCGACGCGCTCGGCCGGCGCGGACGGCGTCGCGAGGAGGAAGCCGGGGGCGCCGAGGCCCTCGCGCTCGAACGCGGCGCGGACGGCGTCCGCCACGAGCTCGACCTGGTCGGCGCGGACGAGCGCGATCGCGGAGCCGCCGAACCCCCCGCCGGTCATGCGCGCGCCGAGGGCACCGGCCACGCGCGCGGCGTCCACGGCGACGTCGAGCTCGACGCTCGAGACCTCGTAGTCGTCGCGCAGCGACGCGTGCGACGCGTTCATGAGCGGCCCGACCGCGTCGGGTCGGCCGTCGCGGAGGAGCGCGACGAGGTCGCGCACGCGGCCGATCTCCGTGACGACGTGGCGCACGCGGCGGCGTGCGACGTCGTCGGGCAGCTTCTCCAGGGCGACGGCGAGGGTGCCAGCGGGGTCGTCGCTCGTGGCGACGTCGTCGGCGAGCTCGCGCAGGGAGTCCAGCCCGAGGGCGCGGGCGGCGTCCTCGCACGTGGCGCGCCGCGCCGCGTACTGGCCGTCGACGAGCCGGTGCTCGGCGCGCGTGTCGACGACGAGCAGGGCGAGGCCCGCGGCGTCGAGGTCGAACGGCACCTGCTCGGCGGACTCGACGGGGTCGAGGCCGGGGCGGCAGTCGAGGAGCAGCGCGTGCCCGGCGGTCGCGCGCAGGGACGCGGACTGGTCCATGCCGCCCGTCGGGGCTCCCGCGATCTCGTTCTCGGCGCGGATGCTCGCAGCGGCCAGGCCGGCACGGCCCGCGTCGGTCGCGGCCAGGCCCAGCCCGGCGACGTCGTCGAGCGCGACCGCGACCGCGCACTCCAGCGCGGCCGACGAGGAGAGCCCGGCGCCGAACGGCACGCTCGAGTCCACCGCCGCGTCGAAGCCCGTGATCGCGTCGGGGTCGGCGCCCTGCGCGACGAGGTGCTGGCGCAGCGCCCAGGCGACGCCGGCGACGTACGAGCCCCACCCGGAGACCGAGCCCGGGGCGACGTCCTCCAGCGTCGTCGTCCACGTCTCACCGGGCGCCTGCGCGGACGCCAGGCGGACCAGCGAGTCGGTCCGCGGGCGCAGCGCGACGTAGGTGCGGTGGGGGAGCGCGACCGGCAGGCACAGACCCGCGTTGTAGTCGGTGTGCTCGCCGATGAGGTTGACGCGGCCGGGCGCCGCCCAGACGTGGACGTCGTCCTCGCGCTCGCCGGCGGTCTCGCCACCGGCACGGGGCTCGGCCGCGTCGACGCCGAACGCGGTGGCGAAGACCGCGCGAGCCCGGGCCGCACCGTCGTCGTCGGACCACGAGCGGACCCACCCGCGCGCGGCGCTGGACGGCGCGAGCTCCTGGAGCCGCGCCGCGATCCGCTCGGGGGTCGTGTCGCTGATCCACGCACCCATGCCCGACTCCGAGCCGGCGAGGTACTTGAGCTTGCCCGGAGCGCGCAGGACGGAGAAGACCTGCAGGTGCAGCCGGGCGAGTGTCACGTCGTCCGTCCCGCCGTCCGCGACGGAGCGGCCCTCGCGCGCCGGGGCCTGGTGCCACGCGGCGATGTAGGGGAGCGGGATGGGGGCGCCGTCGGCCGTCTCGAAGAACCGGTCGAGGCGGCGCAGGAGCTCGAGGTACGCCGTCGCGAGGTCGTCGCGCTCGGCGTCGGTGAGCGCCGGCAGGTCGGGCACGTCGCGTCGCGGGGCCAGGTGGACCTCGACGGGCCAGCGCGCCGCGAACGGCACGTAGGCGACCCAGTGCTCGGTCTCGAGTACGACGCGGCGCCCGTCCGCGAGCTCGGAGTCGAGGACGTCGCGCAGCAGGTTGCGGCCCGTGCGGCGGTGGTGCTCGCGCGCCTCGTCGAGCAGCGCGCGCGTGCGGGGCGTGACGTACGGGTAGCCGTAGATCTGCCCGTGCGGGTGGTGCAGCGTGACGCCGATCTCCTGCCCGCGGTTCTCGAAGCAGAAGACCTGCTCCACGCCCGGCTCTGCCCCGAGGACGGCGGTGCGGTCGGCCCACGCGTCGATGATCGTGCGCACGCGCTGGGGCGAGAGCGCGCCGAACGACGTGCGGTGGTCGCTCGAGAAGCACACGACCTCGCACCGGCCCGCGGCCGGCGCGTGGAGCCGGAGCGGCGCGTCCTCGACGACGGCGTCCTCGACCCCGGGCACGCGCTGCAGCGACGGGAAGCGGTTCTCGAAGACGACGACGTCGTAGTCGGTGTCGGGGACCTCGCCGTCGGAGTAGGCGGCGCCGGGACGCGCGGGGCACAGCGGGCACGAGTCGGCGGCGGGGAGGAACGTGCGGTTCATCCGGTGCGCGGCGAGCGGGACCCAGTCGCCCGTGAGCGGGTCGCGGCGCATCTCGGGGCCGACGTACGGTCGCGGCGTCCCGTCGGGGCCGGGGACCGGGGCGAACCGGTCGGGCAGCGGCCGCGGGTCGTCGAGCCGACGTGAGCGCTCACCCGAGACGTACGCGGGCGAGTCGTCGAAGTAGACGAGCTCGCGGCCGTCGGCGAGGCGGGTCGAGGTGCGGCGCAGGTGCGGGTTCATGCGTGCGGTTCCGATCGCGGTGCGGTGAGGGAGAGGCGGCAACGGCACGCCGTCAAGCGACGACGAGCTGCTCGACGAGGTCCTGGACCCGGGCGCGCTCGTCCTCCGCGAGCCCGGCGTCGGTGATGAGGACGTCCACGTCGGCGAACGTCGCGAAGACGCGCAGGCCGGTCGTGTGCCACTTCGTGTGGTCGGCGAGGACGACGGTGCGGCCCGCGGACTCGATGAGCGCGCGGTTGGTCGCGGCCTCGTCCAGGTTCGGGGTCGTGAGCCCGATCTCCGTGTCCACGCCGTGCGCGCCGACGAACGCGAGGTCGACGCGCAGGCCGGCGAGCGCGGCCTCCGCGAGCGGGCCGACGAGCGCGTCGGACGGGGTGCGGCTGCCGCCGGTGAGGATCGTCTCCAGGCGCGGGTCGTTCGCCCGGTGCAGGATCTCGGCGACGGGGAGGGAGTTCGTGACGACCGTCAGGGGGCGCAGCGCGGGGTCCGCGGCGATGCGGGCGGCGAGCAGGTGCGTCGTCGTGCCGGCGCTGAGCGCGACCGAGGCGTTGGCGGTGATGAGGCGCGCGGCGGCCGTCGCGATGGCCTCCTTCTCCGCGGCCTCGCGCGAGCTCTTGGCGGCGAAGCCCGGCTCGTGCGCCGTGGTGTGCGGGGCGACGGCGCCCCCGTGGACCTTGCGGACGAGGCCCTGGTCGGCGAGCTCGACGAGGTCGCGCCGGATCGTCATGTCCGACACCCCGAGCTCCCGGGTCAGGTCGCCGATGCGGACCGCGCCGTGGTCCCGGATCTCCGCGAGGATGCGCTCCTGGCGCTGTGAGGCGAGCATGCGACCAGTATTGTCCACATCGCCGAGAAATCCAACACGATCGAACACGACCAAACATCGCGTCGCGCGGGGAGCGCGGTCCGAGGCCACCGAGGTGGCCGGGCCGCCCGGCCAGGAGATCGTCCGGACCGGGCGGCCCGCGCGGTCAGGTCCCGCCGCGCAGCGCGGCGATCGGCTCGATCGCGGCGGCCTTGAGCGCAGGATAGGTGCCGGCGAGGAGGCCGACCACGCCGCCGAGGAGCGCCGCCCCCAGGGCCATGCGGACGTCGAGGATCGGTGTCCACTCCTGCACCACCGAGACGACGACGACCGCCAGCACGCCCAGCGCGGCCCCGACGAGGCCGCCCAGCAGCCCGACGACGACCGACTCCACGACGAACTGCGCGCCGATGTCACGCCGGGTCGCCCCCAGCGCACGCCGCAGGCCGATCTCGCCCACCCGCTCCATGACGGACAGCAGGGTGATGTTGGCGATCCCCACCCCGCCGACGAGGAGCGCGATGCCGCCGAGCGCGAGGAAGATCGCGTTGACGTCGGCCTGGACGTTCTCCCGCAGCGACGAGCCCGACGTGGGCGCCTTGACCACGAAGCCGTCCGGGGCGTTGGGGTCCAGCGCGACGGGCGCCTGCCGGGCCACGACGCTCCCCGCGCCCGTCGCGATCCGCAGCTGCAGCTCCTCCGGGGCGCCGACCCCGAAGTCGGCGCGCGCCGTGCCGGCCGGGAGGATCACGGCGTCCAGCAGGTCGGTACGGCGCTGCACGTCGTCGACGATCCCCATCACCGTGTACGACCGCTCGCCCACGAACACCGACGGCTGACGGTCCACCCGGTTGATCCCGAGCCGCTCGGCCGCCCGGGCCCCGAGGACCGCGACACGGTCGGCGCGCGCGTCGTGCCCGGCGTCGAAGAACCGGCCCGTGACGACGTCGCCGCGCACGGCGCCCAGGAGCCCCGGCGTCGCGGCGACGACGCCCGGGCTCGCCTGGGCCGCGACCGACGGGTCGTTCACAGGCACCGCGGTGACGGTGACACCCCCGACGTCGACGGCCGCGACGGCTCCCGCCTCCTCGACGCCCGCGAGGCGCAGGACGCGCTCGGGGCCGTCCCACGGGAGCTGCGCGACGGCGCGCTCCTCGCCCGACATGAGCGTCGTCGTCTTCGGCTCGACGACGACCTGCGTCGCCGCGACCGCGTCGAACTGCTTGCTGATCTGCCCCGCGGCCGTCTGCGCGAGGCCGACCGTCACGACGACGGACGCGATGCCCAGCACGGTCCCGAGGACCGTGAGCAGGAGCCGGCCGGGCCGCGCGGCGATCCCGTGCGCCGCCTCGGAGAACAGGTCGCGTGCGCCGAAGCGGTCGCGCCCGCGCACGCGCAGCGGGACGTCGCGCCCCGGGCGGTCCGCGCCCCGTCGGCGGGCGTGGCGGACCCGGTCCCACGGCGCCGTCACCGGTCCAGCTCCTCGAGCCGGCCGTCCGCGATCCGCACGCGCCGCTGGGCGCGCGCGGACACGACCGGGTCGTGCGTGATGACGGCCAGCGTGAGCCCGTCGGCGTGGAGCTCGTCGAACAGGTCCATGACCTCCGCCGAGTTGGTGGAGTCGAGGTTGCCCGTGGGCTCGTCCGCGAGCAGCAGGTGCGGCGCGGCGACGATCGCCCGGGCCACAGCGACGCGCTGGCGCTCGCCGCCCGAGAGCGTCGTGGGGTGGAACGTCGTCCGGTGCGTCAGGTGCACGCGGTCGAGCGCCGTGCGGGCCCGCTCTTCCCGCTCCCCGCGCGGCACGCCGCTGTACAGGGTCGCGAGCAGGACGTTGTCGAGGACCGTGCGGCGCGGCAGCAGGTGGAAGGACTGGAAGACGAAGCCGATCCGCCCGCCGCGCAGGCCGGAGCGCGCAGACTCGGACGCGCTCCCGGTCGGGATGCCGTCGAGCAGGTACTCGCCCGACGTCGGGCGGTCGAGGAGGCCCAGGATGTTGAGCAGCGTGGACTTGCCCGAGCCCGAGGGGCCGATGATCGACACGTACTCGCCGGGGTCCACGCGCAGGCTCACCTCTCGCAGCGCCTCCACCCGGGGCGGACCCGGGAAGCTGCGCGACACGTCGACGAGGTCGACCACGGCCGCGGGGACGCTCCCGACGTCGGTACCGTCGGTCGCGGCGCTCGGCACCGCGCCGCTCGACCCCGTTCCGCCGGGCGCCCCCGGAGGTACCGCGTCAGGGCCGCCGCCGGGGTCGGTCCCCGGGAGCCCCAGCTCGGTCCAGGTCACTCGCCGACCACCACCAGGTCGCCCTCGTCGAGCTCGCCGTCCGCCGAGACGATCTCGACGAAGCCCTCCGCCGCGAGCCCGGTCTCGACGTCCACGAGCTCGGTCGTCGCGTCAGCGCCCGACCCACGCCGGACCTCGACGCGCGACTCGCCCCCCGGCCCCGCGGTGAGCGCCGCGAGCGGGACGGCGAGCACCTCGCCCCCTGTCGAGCTGACCGGGACGCGGATGCGCACGTTCTGGCCCTGCAGGGCGGTGACCTGCTCGGGCGTGAGGGCGTCGGGCGTCAGCGTGACCGTGTAGCGACCTGCCCCGCCCTCCTTCTCCTCGCCCTCGCCGTCCTTCGCGGCCGACGCGGGCTCGACCGCCGTCACGGTCGCCGTCGCCTCGGAGTCGTCCGGCAGCGTGAGCGTCGCGGCGGCACCCACCTCCAGCAGCTCGGCGTCGGACGCCGCCGCGGACGCCTCGAGCACGAGCGTCGCCCCGGACACGGACATGACCGGCCCTTCGATCGTGCTGCCCCGCTCGACCTGCACCTCGTCCACGCGGCGAGGCAGGCCGGCGAGGAAGAGGACCTCGCTCGCCGGCAGTGCCGTGAGGGTCTGCGTCCGCGCGTCCTCGAGGGCCTCCTGCGCGTCGGCGAGCTGACGCCGCGCCGACTCGACGCCCGCGCTCTCCGCCGCGGTCTGGCGCGGCCGGTCGAGCTCGGCCCGCTGCGCCTGGGCGAGCCGGAGCTCGTCCTGCGCGCCCGCGACGTCGCCACCCTCGGCCTGGGCCGCGGCTACCGCGCGCTCCGCCGCGCGCACGGCGTTGTCGGCCTGCAGCTTCTCCACGTCGGTCGCCCCGGTCTGCGCCGCAGACAGGGCGGCGCGCGCCCCGTCGAGCGCGTCCTCGGCCCCTCGCACACCCTCGCGCGCGCTCGTCACCGCGAGCGCGGCCTCCTCCGCGGCCGACGGCGCCGGATAGCCGACCTGCGCGTAGAGCTTCTCGACGGCGGTGGCCGTCGCGGCGTCGTACAGGTCGCTGTCGGCGCGCCCGGGATCGATGCCCACGGCGCCCAGCGCCGCCTTGAGCTGGAGCACGTCGGGGCCGGACACCCCCACGCGCAGCGACCGGTACGCCGGGAGCTCGCCCGGGAGCACGATCACGGGGCGCCCCGCGATCTCCAGGGCGACGCCCGCCGCGCCCAGCTCGGCGCCGACCTCGGGGACCTGACCCGTGACGACCGCGGGGCCGCCCAGGTCGCCGGTCTCGATCTTGACCGACACCGCGTCGTCGTAGGTCGCGTCCGCGCGCAGCGTCACGTCGTTGGCGAGCGTCCGCCGCTCCACGGGGACGGTGATGAGGCCGGCCTCGGGGGGCTCGGCGTCGGCGGCCGCCTGGGCGGGCGAGACGACGAGCCGGCTGAGCACGATGCCGGCCACCAGGCTGAGGACGGCGACGCCCGCGACGAACCACACCAGGCGGTGCCCCGTCAGGGAGAGCCGACGGCGCCCGCGGCCGTCCTGCGGGTCCGGCTCCGCGGGGTCCTCCGTCGCCGGGTCGAGGAGCCGGGTGTCGTCCACGCTCACTGCTGGGACTCCGCCATGAGGTCGCGGATCGTCTCCAGCTCCGCCTGGTGCTCTTCGACGAAGGTCGTCTCGAGGTCGACCTGGACGTCCAGGTGCACCTCCTGATAGCCGACCTCCTTCTGGCAGGCCGCGTCGGCGACGGCGGTGTCCCGCTCGAGGGTCTTGGCCGCCTCGAGGGTCTCCTCGCTCGGTCCCTCCGGGTCGGAACCCTCCCACAGCGCGTTCGAGCGCTCCATCATGTCGTCCATCGCCTCCTGCGGGGAGGCGTAGCCGGTGAAGCCCGCGTCAGCCATGCACCCGGCCCACGCGGTGTCGACCTCCTTGAGGCGCGGGTCCGCGGCGATGTCCTCGTAGAGCTGGGTCGTCGCGTCGTTGAACGCCGTCATCTCCTCGCTCTCCCAGAGGGCGTTCTGGTCGCCGTAGACCTCCTCCTGCGCGGCACCCTGGCAGCCGGCCGTCGACGGGTCGTACTCCGGCATCTCCTCGTCCTCGTCGTACTCCATGCTCGCCATGTCGCCGTAGAGCGCCTCGTAGTAGGCGTTCTGCTCCGACTCGGACATGGCCTCTACGTACTCCTGGTTCGGGTCGACCCAGGCGTCCATCTCCGCCTGCTCCTCCGCGGACGGCTCCTCGTAGAGGGTGAAGCCGTACCCGTACTCCGCCGCGTACTGCTCCGGGTCGCGCTCCTCGTCCTCCTCGGAGGTGAAGCTCATCCCGGTCTGGTCGACCGGCTGGTACTCGAACCCCTGCTCGGTCATGCAGCGGGCGGTCGCCTCCTCGATCTCCCGCTGCTCCGCCTGCATCTTCTCCTCGTCCCAGTCCCCGTAGACGTCCTCGAAGAAGGCGGTCAGCGGGCTGTCCGCCTCGGAGGTCGACGGGTCGGCGCCCGACGAGCACGCCCCGAGCAGGAGCGCACCCCCCAGCACCATCGCGGTGGTGGTGGCGCGAGCCGTGAGTCGTCGTGTCATGTCCTGCATCCCCTGTCTGGTGTTCCTGGCTGTGGGCGGAGCGGTCGAGCACGTCGGACGTCGTCGTGACGGTCGGTCAGTAGCGGATGGCGTCGATCACCTTGACGCGGACGGCGACGAGCGCCGGGAGGAGGCCCGCGAGCGCGCCGATCCCGACGGCGGCGAGCATCCCGGTCACCGCGGCGGAGAACGGGAATCCGGGAGCGTCCTGGACGGCCGAGCCCATGAGCACGTCGAGCGGGAGGTTGTGCAGCGCGACGACCGCGACGGTCACGCCCAGCACGCCCGCGACGGTGGTCGCGACGACGCTCTCCATCATCACGGAGAAGAAGACGCGGCCCGAGCTCGCCCCGAAGCTCCGGCGGATCCCGATCTCGCGGATCCGGTACCGCACGGTGACGAGCGCGATGTTGACCAGCCCGAGCCCGCCGAGCAGGAGCGCGATCACGCTGACGCCGAGCACGACCCAGCGGATCGCGCCGTCGACGACGCCGTAGCTCGCCGAGTCCGACCGGTAGACCTCGGCCTGCGTGCCGCTGATCGCACCGGAGACGTCGCGCTGGATCGCCTCGACGAGGCCGTCGGCGAGCTCGTCGGGGACCCACAGCTCGAGCCGCGGCGGGCCGGTCATCTCCAGCGACTCCGGGGTGACCCAGGCCGTCTGGGCGTCGACGAGGACGTAGGCCTGCGGCTCGGCCTGCGGCCAGTCGTCCGGGAACGCCCCGACGACGGTCGCGACCACCGGGTTGTCGCCCCCGATCGTGACGGTCGGGTGCTCCGCCACGGTCACGCCGCCGAGCGCGTCGAGGAACGCCTGGTTGACGACGAGCGCGGGCGCGAGGCGGTCGGCGTCCGCGTCGGTGAACCACCGCCCCGACGTCACCTCGAAGCGGTGCATCGTGGCCCAGTCGGCCTCGACGCCGGTCGTGTAGACCTCGCGCGTGCCGTCGGGGAAGCGGACGGGGGCGGGCGCGTCGCGCAGCATCGATGAGTAGCCGATCGCGTAGCGCTCGACGACCTCGTCGAACACCCGCTCGTACTCCTCGGGCCCGGGCATGACGCTCCCGCCCTCGCCCGTCGGCCAGGCCGTCACCTGGAGGGTCGCGGCGCGACCGCCCCAGCGGTCGTTCTGCTCGGCGGAGACCTGGCGCAGCATCTCCCCGGCGGCGGAGATGGCCGTGATCGCGCAGACCGCGACCGCGACGCCGACGAGCGCGAGCAGGACGCGGACCTTGTGGACCCGCAGCTCGTCCCACGCCTCGAGGACGGCGCCGACGATCCCGGTCACGCGGCGCCCCCCGTCCGCGGGGACGCGCCGTGCGAGGCGACCAGCGGGCGGGCGACGTGCTCCGCCTGGTCGTCGCCGGCCTCCAGCGCGGGCGCGGCGGCACCGTGCGCCCCGGGCCCGTAGGGCACCGCGGCGTCCTGGGCCCCGGGATGCGCGCCCGGGGCGTCGAGCGACGCGAGCGACCCGGCGCTGCGCGCGCTGATGGCGATCGGGGTGAGCACGCCGTCGGCGAGCCGGAACTGCCGGGCCGCGCGCGACGCGACCGCGAGGTCGTGCGTGATGGCGATGAGGGCCGACCCGTTCTCGCGCGCGATGGTGTCGAGCAGGTCCATGACCTCGCTGCCGGTGTCGACGTCGAGAGCGCCCGTGGGCTCGTCGGCGAGGATCACGCGGGGCACGCGCACGAGCGCACGGGCGATGGCGACGCGCTGCTGCTCGCCGCCCGAGAGCTTCTCCGGGCGGGTGTCGAGGCGGTCGCCGAGCCCGACCCGGTCCAGCATCTCCGCGGCCAGCGTCCTGCGCTGCCAGAACTGCCGTCCGCGCGCGTACAGCAGCGGCGCGACGACGTTCTCGAGCGCCGTGCGGCCCTGGAGCAGGTTGAACTGCTGGAACACGAACCCGAAGTCCGTGCCGCGGCGCCGCGCCCGGGCGCGCCCGGAGAGCCGGCCGATGGGGACGCCGTCGAGCAGGTACTCACCGCCCGTCGGGGTGTCGAGGAGCCCGAGGATGTTGAGCAGGGTGGACTTGCCGGTCCCCGACCGCCCGACGATCGAGACGTGCTCCCCGGCGTCGACGGTGAGGTCGATGCCGCGCAGGATCTCCAGCTCGCGGTCGTCGGGGAGGAGGACGGAGCGGGCGACCCCGCTCAGCTCCAGGAGGCTCATCCCCCGATCACCTCGCCGGTCATGGGGTCGACGACCGGCACGACGTCCTGGCCCGGCACGAACTCGAGGACCTCGTCGCCCTCGGCGAGACCCTCGGTGACCTGGACGACGCTGCCGTCGGTGAGGCCGAGCGTGACGGCGCGCTCCTCGGGCTCTCCGTCGGCACCGACGACCCACACCTTGCCCTGCTCGACCCGGCCGAGCACCGCGGTCACGGGGACGACGAGGGCGCCCTCGACCGAGCCGGCGGTGATCTCGAGCTCGGCCGCAAGCCCGGCGAAGACGGTGACGTCGCCCGGGACGGCGCACGTGACGCTCGCCGAGGACGCGCCCGCGGCGGGATCGGTCGCGCCCTCCTCGGGCGTCCCGGCGGGAGCGGCGGCCGCGCCCATGCGCAGGTTGGTGCACGTGAACGGCGCCGGGCCCCCGGTGACGGTGACCGTCGCCTCGGTCGGGATCTGGAGCAGGCGGAACTGCTGCTCGGCGACCATGCTGCCCGTGACGGAGAGCGTCCCGGGGGAGACCGACGCGAAGTCCTCCCCGACCGCGACCTCCTGGTCCTTCAGGGCGGTGAACGTCGCGACCGTGCCGGCGGTCGTGGCCTTCACGGTCTCCTTCGTCACCTTCGGCCGGCGCTCCGTGACCGTGACCTCGCCGGTCTCGGGGTCGGTCTTCGTCAGCGGCTCCTGCGGCTCGGTGAGGGTCACCTCGAGCAGCGGCGCTCCGGCCTCGACGACGTCGCCGGGCTTGGCGTGCACCGCCGTGACGACGCCGCGCTGCGTGACCTTCTGCGGCGCGGCCGGGTCGGCGACGATCTGCCCGGTCAGGGTCACGGTGTTGGTGACGTCGCCCGTGGTCACGGCCACGCGGGGCTCGACGAGCTCGGCGGAGGGGGCCGCCGGGTCGACGGGCGCCTCGGGCGCCGAGCGGAACGCGATCACGGCGAGCGCGGCGGCGATGACCCCCCAGACGACGATGCGGAGGGCGGGGAAGACGATCCGGCGGGTGATACCCACGTGCGGGCTCCTGAGCGACGGTGACGGGACGACGGTGGCGGACGGCGAGCGAGCGCTGCTGGCGGCGGGCGCGCGGACGCCCGGCCCGAGGCTAGGGGGCGAGGCGAGGGGACGTCGTCATCCCTGGGGAGGAGTTCTGTCGAGATCTCTCCACCGTGGGGTCACCGACCGGTAACGGGTGGAGCAGGCTCCGGCGGGACGCGGGGGAGGCGATGAACCCCGCGAGGGCACGGCGGAGCGGCGACGACGCCACGGCACGATCCCCCTCACCGGCCCCACGGCCGTCCCCCTGACGAGATGCGGGCGAGACTATACCGTGGCACGGAGAAAAGACAGGGGTCCTGCGAGACACCGCCGCACGGCGCACGGCCGGGGCTCGTGCGGACCCGGCGTGAGGGGCGTCAGACGACCGTGACCCCGAGCGATCGCCCGGCGAGGCCGCGCGGTCGGCGCGCGAGCCCGAGCGCGACGTCGCGCAGCGCCACGGCCGCGGCCGAACCCGGGTCGGCGAGGACCACGGGGGTGCCGCCGTCGCCCGCCTCGCGCAGCGAGACGTCGAGCGGGACCTGGCCGAGGAGCGGGACGTCGGTCCCCGTGGCGCGGGACAGGTTCGCGGCGACGCGCTCGCCCCCGCCGGACCCGAAGACCTCCAGGCGCGACCCGTCGGGCTGCTCGAGCCACGACATGTTCTCGACGACGCCGACCACGCCCTGCTGCGTCTGCGTGGCGACGGAGCCCGCGCGCTCCGCGACCTCGGCGGCCGCGACCTGCGGCGTCGTGACGACGACGATCTCGCTGCCCGGCAGGAGCTGCGCCACGGAGATCGCGATGTCGCCCGTCCCGGGCGGCAGGTCGAGGAGCAGCACGTCGAGGTCGCCCCAGAAGACGTCCGCGAGGAACTGCTGGAGGGCGCGGTGCAGCATCGGTCCGCGCCACACGACCGGCTGGCCGGGCGGGACGAACATGCCGATCGAGACGACCTTCACGCCGTGCGCGATCGGTGGCAGGAGCATGTTGTCGACGCGCGTGGGCTGCCTGTCGACGCCGAGCATGCGCGGGATGGAGAACCCGTAGATGTCCGCGTCGACGACGCCGACCTCGAGACCCTGGGCCGCGAGCGCGACCGCGAGGTTCGCCGTGACGGACGACTTGCCCACCCCGCCCTTGCCGGACGCGATCGCGTAGACCTTGGTCAGCGACCCTGGCTTCGCGAAGGGGATCTCGGGCTCGCCCACGCCGCCGCGCAGCATCGTGCGCAGCTCCGCGCGCTGCTCCGCGCTCATGACGCCCAGGTCCACGCGCACGTCCGCCACGCCGTCGACCGCGCGCACGGCGGCGTCGACGTCGCGCGTGAGGGTGTCGCGCATCGGGCACGTCGCGACCGTGAGGTCCACGCCCACCGTCACGACCGCGCCGGGCGCACCGGGTGCGACCGCGACCGAGCGGATCATGCCGAGGTCCGTGACGGGGCGGCGGATCTCCGGGTCGAGGACCGCGGTGAGGGCCTGCCGGACGGCGTGCTCGAGCGGGTCTGCAACAGGGTCGGGCATGGACCCATCGTAGGCGCGCCCGCGGCACCGTCCGCCGGGCCCTAGGTCCCGGGACGGACGTGAGCCGCATCGCACGACGTGGTGCGCCGAACGGGTCTACCGTGCACGGATGGACGCCCTGGCCTCCCTCGCGCGGGACAGCGAGCTGTTCGGCGACGCCGTGCGCAGCGCGCCCCCGGACGCGCGCGTGCCGTCGTGCCCCGAGTGGACCGGCGCGGACCTGCTCTACCACCTCGCGGAGGTGCAGGACTTCTGGGCGCGCGTCGTCGGGCCGTCCCCCGGGCACGGTCTCGACGGCGACGACGTCGCCCCGCTCGCGCGGCCCTCGTCGGACGCGGAGCTGCCCGCGCTGCTGCAGCGCTCGACGAGCCGGCTCGTCGCCGCCCTCACGGGTCGGGACCCCGGGGAGCCGTGCTGGTCGTGGCACGACGACGGCCGGCACGTCGGCTGGGTCGTGCGCCGGCAGGCGCACGAGGCGCTGATCCACCGCGCGGACGCCGAGCTCACGGCCGGCCGGGACGTCACCCCCGCCGACCCGGACGTCGCGGCGGACGGCGTCGACGAGGTGCTGTCGGTCATGGTCGACGGCGTGCCCGGCTGGGGCGTGTTCACGCCCGACGGCGCGACGGTGTCCGTCGTCGTGGACGGGTTCGGGGAGCGGCCCCGGAGCTGGGACCTCGCGTTCGGGCGCTTCACCGGGACGGGCCCGGAGTCAGGCACCGCGTACGACCTCGACGTCGCGCAGCTCGTCGACCTGCCCGGCTCGACCACGACGCAGGTCTCGGGCCCCGCGTGGGCGCTCGACCTGTGGCTGTGGGGCCGTGGCCCGGCCGACGGCCTGGCCGTCGAGGGCGACCCGGCGCTCGTCGAGCGCCTGCGCCGCGTGGCGGCCGAGGGCACGCAGTAGCGGGTCGCGGGATCGACCTCGGGGTCAGCGGTCGGCGGCCTCGTCGTCGGCCGGGCGGGCCGACTTCTCCTCCAGCTCCTCGAGCAGGTTGCGGATCTCCGAGCGGACGAAGTCGCGCGTGGCCACCTCGCTCAGCGCGATGCGCAGGGCGGCCATCTCGCGTGCGAGGTACTCGGTGTCCGCGAGGTTGCGCTCGGCGCGCTGGCGGTCCTGCTCGGCGGTGACGCGGTCGCGGTCGTCCTGACGGTTCTGCGCGAGCAGGATGAGCGGCGCGGCGTACGACGCCTGGAGCGAGAGCATGAGCGTGAGCGCGGTGAACCCGAACTCTGCGGAGTCGAACCGCAGGCCCTCCGGACCCCACGAGTTCCAGATGATCCACACCGCGCAGAACGCGGTGAGGTAGACGAGGAACCGGGGCGTGCCCAGGAACCGGGCGATGCCCTCGGTCGCGCGGCCGACCGCGTCCTGGTCGACCTTGACCCGCGGGATGAGGGAGCGGCGCGCGCTCTTCGGCGTGTCGAGGCGGTCAGCCACGGGCCACCCCCGCCGCGCCGCCGCGACCGGTGGGGCGGGCAGGCAACGACCCGGGCGCGAGCGCGGCACGGGCCTGCGCCGTGTCCACGTCGTCGTCGGTCTCGCGCCAGTCGTCCGGCAGCATGTGGTCGAGCACGTCGTCGACGCTGATCGCGCCGAGCAGGCGCTTCTCCGCGTCGAGCACGGGGACGCACAGGAGGTCGTACGTCGCGAGGATGCGCGTGACGCGGCCCAGCGGGGCGTCGGGCGCGACGCCCTCGACGTCGGAGTCGAGCACCGAGCCGACGGCGGCGTGCGGGGGCTCGCGCAGCAGCCGCTGGAAGTGCGCGACCCCGAGGAACCGGCCCGTCGGCGTCTCGAGCGGGGGGCGTGCGACGAACACCATCGACGCGAGCGCGGGGGCCAGGTCCTTGCGCCGGATCTGCGCGAGCGCGGTGGCGATGGTCGTCTCCGGGCCGAGCACGACCGGCTCGGAGGTCATGAGGCCGCCCGCCGTGTCCTCCGCGTAGGCGAGCAGGCGGCGCACGTCGCGCGCCTCCTCCGGCTCCATGAGCTCGAGGAGCTGGGCGGCCTGCGCCTCGGGGAGCTCGTGCAGCAGGTCCGCCGCGTCGTCGGGCTGCATCGCCTCGAGGACGTCCGCGGCGCGGTCGGTGTCGAGGCCGGAGAGGATCGCGACCTGGTCGTCCTCCGGCAGCTCCTCCAGGACGTCGGCGAGGCGCTCGTTGTCGAGCGCGCCCGCGACCTCGAGGCGGCGCGTGTCGCCCAGGTCGTGGATGACGTCGGCGAGGTCGGCCGGCTTGAGGTCGTCGTAGGCGGCGAGGAGCATGGCGGCCCCCTGCGCCTCGGTGCCGCCCGCGAGGCCGGTGACCGCGCCCACGTCCACGACGATCGCGTCGCCCCGCCGACGCAGCCCGAGGGTCCCCTTGTGCTGGGACCTGCGCCGCACGTACAGCTTGGTGACGAGCCAGTCGCCCGTGCGCTGGCGCTCGATCGCGAGGTCCTCGATCGTCGCCGAGCCCGACCCGTCGACGAGCTCGACCGTGCGCTCCAGCAGCTCGCTCACCGCGAGCGTCTCCATCGCGCGCTGCTCGAACCGCCGCATGTTCACCAGGCCCGTGGAGATGACCTGTCCGGCGTCGATGCTCGTGACGCGCGTGAGCGGGAGGAAGACCCGGCGACGCCCGGGCACCTCGACGACGAGGCCCACGGCGCGGGGCGCGCCCTTGGGCCGGATGAGCACGACGACGTCCCGCACCCGTCCGACCTGGTCGCCGATGGGGTCGAACACGCTGGTCCCGGCCAGGCGCGCGACGAAGACGGTGGTGGCTGCGCTCACGCGGCCAGCCTACGCACGCGCCCCGGCCGCCGCGCGTTCCTCCGGTGGGTGGCGTCGCCCGGCGACCCGGAACGGCGGACGCGCGGGGACCCGGCCCTCGCGCGGTCCGCACGAGTAGGACAGACTGGGCGAATGAGCATGTCACGCCCGGGTGCCGTCCCCCGTGTCCCCACCCCGCCCCGTGGTGAGGAGATCGCGTCGTACGCGACCTACCTCGAGGCGCAGAAGGCGGTCGACTTCCTCTCGGACAACAAGTTCGCGGTCGAGCTGGTGACGATCGTCGGCACGGACCTCAAGATGGTCGAGCGCGTGACGGGGCGGCTCACGTACGGGCGCGTCGCGATCGCGGGCGCGGCCTCCGGAGCGTGGTTCGGCCTCTTCGTCGGCCTGCTGCTCTTCATGTTCTCCGGGCAGGGCGGGTTCGTCCTCACCGCCATCGGGATCGGCGCCGGGTTCGGCCTGCTCTTCTCGGTGCTGTCGTACGCGCTCACGCAGGGCAAGCGCGACTTCACCTCGCAGAGCCAGATCGTCGCGTCGTCGTACGGGATCCTCTGCGCACCCGAGCGCGCGGGCGACGCGCGCCAGCTCCTGTCGCGGATGCCGGAGGGCGCGGGCGGGGTCCGTGCGCCGGCCGCCCCGGCGAACCCGACGTGGGGCACGCCCGGAGCGACCACCCCTCCCGCGACCCCCGCACCGACCGCGCCGGCGCCCGAGCCGCCGTCGGGCGCCACCGCGCCCCCGCCGCCGGCGGCGCCGCCGGCCCGGACCCCCGACCCCCGCTGGACCACGCCGACGGGGGAGCCGCGTTACGGCGCCATGCGCCCGACGTCGGACCAGCCGGCCGACGCGCAGCCCGACACCCGGCCCGACGCGCAGCCCGACACCCGGCCCGACGCGCAGCCCGCCCCCGGCGCACAGCAGCCCGACCAGCCCGAGCGCCCCGCCTGACGGAATGACGACGAGGGCCGGCCGCCGGACGTCGTCGTCCGTCGGCCGGCCCCTCGCCGGAAGCGCTCGCTAGCGCTTCCGCGACTTCACGGCGGTCTCGGCAGCCCTCTCGCGCTTCTGGGCGCGCTTTTCCTTGAGGGTCGACGATGCTTCCTTCTTGGTGCTCTTCGCCACGTGAGTTCACCTCCCCTCGCCGGTGGATGAACGGGCCACCATAGCCCAGTTCTTCCGCCGGCGAGCGGGGCCGTGCCTCAGCCGCGCAGGCGTGCCATCCAGGCCTCGACGTCCTGCGGGCGGCGGGGGAGCGCGGCCGAGAGGTTCTCGTTGCCGTCCGCCGTCACGAGCACGTCGTCCTCGATGCGGACGCCGATCCCGCGGTACTCCTCCGGGACCGTCAGGTCGTCCGCCTTGAAGTACAGGCCCGGCTCGATCGTGAAGACCATGCCCGGCTCCAGCACGCCGTCGAGGTAGAGCTCGCGGCGCGCCTGCGCGCAGTCGTGCACGTCCAGGCCGAGGTGGTGGCTCGTGCCGTGCACCATCCAGCGGCGGTGCTGCTGGCCCTCGGGCGAGAGCGACTCGGCCGCGCTCACGGGGAGCAGCCCCCACTCCTCCAGGCGTGCCGCCACGACCTCCATCGCCGCGGCGTGGACGTCGCGGAAGCGCGCGCCCGGGACGGCGACCGCGAACGCGGCGTCCGCCGCGTCGAGCACGGCCTGGTACACGCGGCGCTGGACGTCGGTGAACTCGCCGTCGACGGGCAGCGTGCGCGTGACGTCCGCGGTGTAGAGCGAGTCGACCTCGACGCCCGCGTCGAGCAGCACGAGCTCGCCCGTGCGCACGACGCCGTCGTTGCGGATCCAGTGCAGCGTCGTGGCGTGCTCACCGGCCGCGGCGATCGTCTCGTAGCCGACGGTGTTTCCCTCGAGGCGTGCGCGTGCGTCGAACGTCGTCTCGATGACGCGCTCGCCGCGCCGGTGCTCGACGGCGCGCGCCAGGTTCCGCACGACCTCCTCGAAGCCCGCGATCGTCGCGGCGACGGCCTCGCGCATCTGCCCGACCTCGTAGGCGTCCTTGACGAGCCGCAGCTCGGAGACGGCCTCGACGAGCGCGGCGTCCGTGCGGCGGTACGCGGCCTCTGCGCGCGCGAGCCACTCGGCCTCGGTCAGCTGCTCGTCCTGGGCCGCCTCGACGTCGTCCAGCCCGGCCTCGGCGCGGATCGCCTCGACGAGCGCCTCGACGGCCTCGTCCGCGCCCGCGACGACGAGCAGGGCCACACCGCCCGGGCCGACGTCCTTCGCGAGCGCGTCGCGCAGCTCGTCCACGTGCCGGGCCTCGACACCGGTGGCGGTCGTGACGTCGTCGAGCGACGGCCGCGCGCCCACCCAGAACTCGCCGTAGCGCGAGTCGGCGTAGAACTCCTCGGTGTCGCGCGCGGCGAGCGGGCGCACGTAGAGCACGGCGTGATGGTCGGAGCCGCCGTCGCCGGTGCCCGGCTCCACGGGGTGCAGCACGAGCACCGCGTCGGGCTCTTGGTCGGTGCCGTAGCCGGTCAGGTGCGCGAACGCCGAGTGGGGGCGGAACCGGTAGTCGGTGTCGTTCGAGCGCGTCTTCAGCGGGCCGGCCGGCACCACGAGGCGCACGCCCGGGAACCGGGCGGACAGCGCGGCGCGGCGAGCGACGGTGAAGGGAGCGGCGGGCAGGGGCTCGACGTCGAGCTCCGCGCGCGGCGCCCAGCCGCTGGTGATGAAGGCCTTGAACGCGTCGGAGTCGGGGCGCTGGGAGCGGTTGCTCCCGCGCGCGGCCAGGTCCTGGCCGTCCCCGGCGTTCTCGGGGGCCTGGTCGGGCGTCTCGGACGTGGGCTCGGGCGTGACGGGGGTGGCGTCGGTCATGCCCCCAGTCTCGCACCGCGCACGCGGCCGAAGTCCGCGAGCGCGCGCCCCAGCACGCGGTTGAACGCCTCGGGGGCCTCGCTGTTGACGTCGTGACCGGCGCGGGGCACGACGACGAGCGCGGCGTCCGCGGCGGCGGCGAGGTAGCGCTGCTCGTCGAGGCGCATGTGGTCGCGGGCGCCGTTGACGAGCCAGACGGGCACGTCGACGTCGCGCACGTGGGCGAGCCACGAGCGGCCCGCGAGCTGGGTCAGCGCGTCGGTGACGACGTGCCAGCCGGGCGCGGCCGGGGCCCGCGTGCCCGCGTCGGCCGGGCCGGTGAGCGCGTACGACGACGCCGCACCGCCCGGGAGCGAGCGCCCGCCCCGGGCGATCGCGCCCCATGCGCTCGCGCTCGTGCGCGCCGCCCAGCGGGCTCCACG
Source organism: Cellulosimicrobium sp. SH8 (assembly GCF_025818875.1). Lineage (NCBI taxonomy): Bacteria > Bacillati > Actinomycetota > Actinomycetes > Micrococcales > Promicromonosporaceae > Cellulosimicrobium > Cellulosimicrobium sp. SH8. Next base: position 19,886 of record NZ_JAMXMH010000012.1, read on the forward strand.
TCCGACGGCGCCCCCGCCCGCCACGACGAGGCGCGCGACGTCGCGGTAGAGCGCGACCGGCTTCCCCTTGGGGTCGGACGTGCACGCCGCGGCGACCACGCCCGCGAGGTTCGCCGGGCGGCGGGCCGCCCAGGCGAGCGACGTGTAGCCGCCGAGCGAGAGCCCGACGAGGACGACCCGGCGATCCGGCCCGAACGAGGCGGCGGCCTCGTCGATCACGTCGAAGGACCGGTCGAGCGTGAAGCGCTCGTGCGCGCGGGCGCCGTGGGCGGGCAGGTCGACCGCGACGGCGTCGTGGCCCAGCGACCGCACGTGCTCGACCTGGTGGTCCCAGATCGCGCCCGACGTGCGCATGCCGTGCACGAAGACGACGGCGGGCAGGCGCTCCGAGCCGTCGGCGGACACGTCGGTGCGGTGGGCGGGCGGGGCGAGGAGGGCGGGGGAGGGGGCGGGGGCGTGCGTCGAGAGGGTCATCGCTCCCGACTGTGGCACCCCAGCCTGGGACGGCCGTGGGGAGGGGTGGCGCCCCGTGTGCACATCGTGTGCGGGTCCCGTGCCGCCGACCAGGCGTCCCGTCACTATCCTGGGACCCGTGCGCATCGACCTCCACACCCACTCGACCGCGTCGGACGGCACGGACGCGCCGGGGGAGGTCGTCGAGGCCGCGGCCGCGGCCGGGCTCGACGTCGTCGCGCTCACGGACCACGACACGACCGCCGGCTGGGCGCAGGCGACGGACGCCGCGCTGCGCCACGGCGTCGCGCTCGTGCGCGGCGCGGAGATCTCGGCCCGCTCGGGCGGCATCAGCGTGCACCTGCTCTCCTACCTGCACGACCCGGCGCACGCGGCGCTCCTCGCGGAGCTCGACCGCACGCGCGACGCGCGCACGAGCCGGGCCCGGCGGATGGTCGACCTGATCGCCGAGGACTACCCGATCACGTGGGATGATGTGCTCGCGCAGACCGTCGAGGGCACGACGATCGGGCGGCCGCACATCGCGGACGCGCTCGTCGCCGCAGGGCTCTCGCCCGACCGCTCGGCGGCGTTCGCGACGATCCTCGCCACCGACACCCCGTACTACGTGCCCCACTACGCGCCCGACGCCGTCGCGGCGGTGCGGGGTATCCGTGCCGCGGGGGGCGTGCCCGTCTTCGCCCACCCGGGCGCGGACGGTCGAGGGCGCGTCGTGTCCGACGCGGTGATCGAGGAGATGACCGCGGCGGGGCTCGCGGGGCTCGAGGTGTTCCACCGCGACCACGACGAGCGTCAGCGCGCACGGCTCGAGGACCTGGCCCGCACCCTGGGCCTGTTCGTCACCGGGTCGAGCGACTACCACGGGGCCGGCAAACCGAACCGGCTCGGGGAGAACACGACAGCACCGACCGTGCTGGAGCAGATCGAGGAGCTGGGACAGTTGGACGTGATCCGATGATCGGACGATGAACGAGCTCTTCGACGTCCGGCTCTTCACGGAGGTCTTCGTCACCCTGTTCGTCATCATGGACCCGCCCGGCACCGTGCCGGTGTTCCTGGGCCTGACGAGCGCGATGGGTGCCAAGCAGCGCAACCAGGCGGCGCGCACGGCGATCCTCGTCGCGTTCGGCGTGATCGTGGCGTTCGCGGCGTTCGGCCAGCAGATCCTCAGCTACATGCACATCTCGCTGCCCGCGCTCCAGACCGCGGGCGGCCTGCTGCTGCTCCTCGTCGCGATGGAGCTCCTCACGGGCAAGATGGAGGAGCCGCAGCCGTCGGGCAACAAGGGCGTCAACGTCGCGCTCGTGCCGCTCGGGACGCCGCTCCTCGCCGGCCCCGGCGCGATCGTCGCGACCATGGTCTTCGTGCAGCGCGCGGGAGAGCGCGGGGGCGGCGTCGCGGAGTGGGTCGCGATCGTCGCGGGCGTCGTCGCGGTGCACGTGTGCCTCTGGCTCTCCATGCGCTTCGCGAACGTCATCAACCGCGTGCTCGGCGACTCCGGGACGATCCTCGTGACCCGCATCGCCGGTCTGCTGCTCGCCGCCATCGCGGTCCAGCTCGTGGCCGACGCCGTCACGCAGTTCGTCCAGGCCGCCTGACGCCGCGTTCCTCCCGGCGCCGCTGCGGGGTCGCGAGGCACCTCTCCGGTCCGCGCCGCGCGTGCCGGAAGACCTCGCGGACGCCGTCCAGGGAGCGCTAGGGTCGGCAGCGGTGCGGACGACGGTCGTCCGTGCGGCGAGTTCGGCAGGGGTCCTGATGAATCTGCGGGGGCGTACGACAGGACGCACGACACGACGCACGCTCGGCATGCTCGTCGTGGTCGTGGTGGGAGGGAGCGCGATCCTCGCCGGCTGCACCCCGACCCCCGGCACGACTGCGACCGTGCAGGAGCTCGGGCTCGTCCCCCTCCCGGCGTCGGTCGAGGTCTCGGACGCGGCGCCCTTCGTGCTCGACGACGGGACCCGGGTCGTCGTCGACGTGGCAGCGGGCAGCGCCGTCGGGCAGGAGGGCGCGGTCCACGTCGGCGAGCTGCTCGCGGCGGAGCTGCGCACGCCCACGGCGCTCGACCTCCCGGTCGAGACGGGCCCCGAGGCCGACAGCGGTGCGGTGGTCCTGCGGCTGGAGCCCGGCGGCGAGTCGTGGGACCCCGACGGCCTGCTCGACGACCCCGCTGCCGAGGCGTACACCCTGGAGGCCGGGGAGGACGGCGTCGTGCTCGCCAGCGCGACGCCCGCGGGCCTGTACCGCGGCACGCGCACCCTGCTCCAGCTCCTCCCGCCCGAGGTCGAGGCGCCCGGGCCGGTCGGCGACGTCGCGTGGGACGTGCCGGCGGTCACGATCGCCGACGAGCCCCGCTACGCGTACCGCGGCGCGATGCTCGACGTCGCGCGGCGCTTCGCCCCCGTCGAGGACGTCCAGCGGTTCGTCGACCACCTCGCGGACTACCGGCTCAACGTGCTGCACCTGCACCTGTCCGACGACCAGGGCTGGCGGCTCACGGTCGACGGCCTGCCGGAGCTCACCGAGGTGGGCGGCCGGACGCAGGAGGGCTGGCCGCCGGGGACCGGCGGTCCGTGGTTCTACACGCCCGAGGAGTACGCGCGGATCGTCGAGTACGCGGCCGACCGGTACGTGACCGTCGTCCCCGAGATCGACGGGCCGGGGCACACGCTCGCGGCGCAGTCCGTCCTCGGGTCGCTGCGCTGCGACGGGACACCCGGCGAGCCGTACTGGGGCCCGGAGGTGAACAACCCCATGATCTGCTCGAGCGACGAGAACATGCCGGCGGTCCGGGAGTACCTCGACACCGTCCTCGCCGCCGTCGTCGCGCAGAACCCCGGTCCGTACGTGCACCTGGGCGGGGACGAGGCCCCCAGCCCCGCGGAGGGCTGGTACGAGAACTACACCGCGGCGGCGAACGAGATCGTCGCGGGGCACGGCCGCACGGTCATGGGCTGGCACCAGTGGGCACAGGGCACGACCCTGCCGGAGGGCAGCCTGATCCAGTACTGGGGCGTGGGCGAGCGCAACCGGGGCCTCATCGGGACCGCGCGGGAGACCGCGGACGTCCAGGAGGTCCGCGCGGCGCTCGCCGCTGGCGCCGACCTCGTCATGTCGCCCGCGGACCGCACGTACCTCGACATGAAGTACGACGACCTCACCCCGTACGGGCTCGAGTGGGCCGCGCGGATCGATCTCGAGCGCGCGTACTCGTGGGACCCCGAGACCGAGCTGACGTCGACCCTCGACCCGGAGCGGAAGGTCGACGTCGCGGGACGCGTCGCCGGGCTCGAGGCGCCCCTGTGGTCGGACCGCTCCTACCCGGACAGCCTCACCCACCTGCCGACGAGCACCGACGAGTTCGTCGACGTCGACGTCTACGTGGACTTCATGACGTTCCCCCGCCTGCCCGCGCTCGCCGAGGTGGCCTGGACCGCCCAGGCCGACCGCGACGTCGAGGACTTCGAGGCGCGCATCGTGCGGCAGGCCCCCCGCTGGGACGCCGCGGGCATCGGGTGGAACCGCGTGCACGACGTGCGCTGGGACGACTGAGGCGGACGGCCGACGTCCGGGGGTCGCGGCCCCGGACGCCGGTCCGTCACGACCGGTCCGTCATGGCCGATCGTCAGGGCCAGTAGGCGTCGAAGTTCCGGGAGAACTCCCAGCCGTTGTAGCGGTCCCAGTTGATCGACCAGGTCATGAGGCCGCGCAGCCCGGGCCAGCGCCCGTGGGTCTGGTAGGACCCGCAGCCCGTGCCCTTCGTGAGGCAGTCCAGAGCCTGGTTGACCTGGGCGGGCGCGGTGTGGCCGTTGCCCGCCTGCGTGCTCGCCGGCAGACCGATCGCGACCTGGTCGGGGCGGAGCGCCGGGAACATCTTCGTCGTGTCGCGCGCGACGGGGAAGCCGGTGAGCAGCATGTCGGTCATCGCGATGTGGAAGTCCGCGCCGCCCATGGTGTGGTACTGGTCGTCGAGGCCCATGATCGGGCCCGAGTTGTAGTCCTGGACGTGGAGCAGCGTCAGGTCGTCGCGCAGCGCGTAGATCACCGGCAGGTAGGCGCCGCACCGCGGGTCCTGACCGCCCCACGGCCCGGAGCCGTAGAACTGGTAGCCGTTCTGGACGAAGAAGGTCTCCGGCGCCATCGTCAGCACGAATTCGTCGCCGTAGCGGGCCGTCAGCGTCTTGAGCGCGGAGATGAGGTTGACGATCACCGGCGTGGTGGGGTTCCGGAAGTCCGTGTCGCCCGTGTTCAGCGACAGCGAGTGTCCCTCGAAGTCGATGTCGACCCCGTCCAGCCCGTAGGTGTCGATGATCGAGCTCACCGACGCGACGAACGCGTCGCGCGCGGCGGTCGTCGTGAGCTGCACCTGCCCGTTCTGCCCGCCGATCGACAGGAGCACCTTCTTCCCCGCCGCGCGCTTGGCAGCGACGGCGGCCTTGAACTCCGCGACCGACTCGACGTTCGGGCACTCGGTCTGCGGGCACAGGCTGAACCGGATGTCCCCGGACGTGACGGTCGTCGGCTCGCCGAACGCGAGGTTGATGACGTCCCACGAGTCCGGGACGTCCGCCATGCGGGTGTAGCCGGAGCCGTTGGCGAACGAGGCGTGCAGGTAGCCGATGAGCGCGTGCGGCGGGAGGCCGTCGCCGGTGCCGCCGCCACCGGTCGTGGTCGCGGTGACGGCGGTGGAGCGGGCGGACTCGCCGGCGCTGTTGGTGGCGGTGACCTGGAAGGAGTAGGCGGTGGAGGCGGCGAGCCCGGTGACGGTCGTGGACGGG
>NZ_JAMXMH010000012.1:25147-133824 GCF_025818875.1 Cellulosimicrobium sp. SH8
CGCCGGCGCTGTTGGTGGCGGTGACCTGGAAGGAGTAGGCGGTGGAGGCGGCGAGCCCGGTGACGGTCGTGGACGGGGTCGTGGTGGTGGCGACCTTGGTGCCGTCGCGGTAGACGGCGTACCCGGTGGCATTGGTCACGGCGCCCCAGGTGAGGAGGACGCTGCTGGCGGTGGGCGTGCCGGCGGTGAGGCCGGTGGGGGTGGCGGGTGGCTGCGTGGTGCCACCGGTCGTGGTCGCGGTGACGGCGGTGGAGCGGGCGGACTCGCCGGCGCTGTTGGTGGCGGTGACCTGGAAGGAGTAGGCGGTGGAGGCGGCGAGCCCGGTGACGGTCGTGGACGGGCTCGTGGTGGTGGCGACCTTGGTGCCGTCGCGGTAGACGGCGTAGCCGGTCGCGCCGGTCACGGCACCCCAGGTGAGCGGCACGCTGCTGGCGGTGGGCGTGCCGGCGGTGAGGCCGGTGGGGGTGGCGGGCGGCTGCGTCGTGCCGCCGCCCGGGCCCACGAGGCTCACGTCGTCGACGACGTAGGCCGGCTGGCCGTACCAGCCGTGCAGGAACACCGTCGCCGTCGTGGCCGTCGCCGACGTGGTGAACGTGACGCTGAGGCGCTGCCAGGTCGAGGCCGACGGCGTCCACGTCGAGACGTCCTGCGCGGTCGCGCCGCTCGCCCCGAGGTACACGTACGCGCCCTGGACCCACGCGCTGAGCGTGTACGTCGAGGACGGCCGTACCGCCACGGACTGCGAGCAGCGCGCGTTGTCGGCGCCCGCGGGCGTGGCCCGCAGGGCCCCGCTGCCGGTGCGGACCGGGCTCGCGGTCGCCTGGCCCGTCGAGCCGGAGCAGGTCCACCCCGACAGCCCCGACTCGAACCCGCCGTTGACGGCGAGCTCGGTGTCCGCGGCGGTGGCGGTGGTGGTCCCGGAGAGCAGCGTCCCGACGAGCGTCGCCGAGGCGACGAGCGCGAGCAGCCTGCTCAGCCGTCGGCGTCGTGGGGTGGTGGGGGACATGGTGGGTCTCGCTTTCGTCATCGAGGAGCGGTCCCGCGCAAGGTGCTCCCGGCGGCGCGTGCTGGTCAATCCCCGTACGAGAGACCCCGTACGGCCTCCCGTCGTCACCGAGGCCAAACAGGGGATGTTAGGTTCTTTCGGTGAATCAGCCGATCGTCCCGCCCCGCAAGGTGTCCGAGCTCGTCGTCGAACGGCTCAGCGAACGCATCGCTCGGGGAGAGTGGCCGGTGGGCTCCCGGATCCCGCCGGAGCCCGAGCTCGTGGCCGAGCTGGGCGTGGGCCGCAACACCGTGCGCGAGGCGGTGCGCGCGCTCGAGCACGCGGGCGTCCTGGAGCCCCGGCGCGGCGACGGTACCTACGTCCGCGCGGCCGACGGCCTCGACGCCGCCCTGGCCCGTCGCGCACGGACGACCGACGCCTTCCACGTGCTCGACGTGCGCGGCATCCTCGAGCGCGGAGCGGCGCGGGCGGCGGCGGGACGGCACGACGCGGGCGCGCTCGCCCGGCTCGATGCCGCGCTCGCGGCGCAGGCCGCAGCCCGCGACGCCGACGAGGACACGTTCCAGGCCGCCGACGTCGCGTTCCACGCCGAGGTGGTGCGCGCGGCCGGCAACCCGCTGCTCGCCGACCTGTACGACGGCCTCGACCACGCGCTCGTCCGGACCTTCCCCTCGGGGGAGCAGCGCCGGCACCACCGGGACGTCCCCGGACACGAGGAGGTCGTGGCCGCGATCCGGGCGGGCGACGCCGACGCCGCCGAGAGCGCGGTCGCCGCGACGATCGACGCCGTGCGCGCGCACCTCGTGGCGGCCGCCACGGAGCAGGCCGGGGCCGCGGAGGCCGACGCGTGAGCGGGCTGCGCCGACCGCTGGGCGTGGGGGCGGTCGTCGCGATCGTCCTCGCGTCGCTCAACCTGCGTCCGGCCGTCGTCGCGATCTCGCCGCTGCTCGGCGAGATCCGGGCGGACCTGGGGCTCAGCGCGACGGCGGCGGGCGTGCTCACGACGCTGCCCGTCCTGTGCTTCGGGCTCCTCGCGCCGCTCGCGCCCGTGCTCGCGCGGCGTTGGGGGCTCGAGCGTGCGCTCTTCGTCAGCCTCGTCGTGCTGTGCGTCGGCTTCGCCCTCCGGCTCGTCCCCGAGACGTGGGGGCTCTTCGCCGGGACCGTGGTCGCCGGGTGCGCGATCGGCCTCGGGAACGTCCTGCTGCCCGCGCTCATCAAGCGCGACTTCGCCGACCGCATCGGCCTCATGACCGGGCTGTACTCGATGGCGCTGTCGGGCGGCGCCGCGCTCGCCGCAGGGCTGACGCTCCCGGTCGCGACCGCGGCCGGTCTCGACTGGCGCGGGGCGCTCGCGACGTGGGGCGTGCTCGCCGTCCTCGGCGTGCTCGTGTGGGTGCCGCGCGCGCTGCGGCCCGACCCGGCCGGGTCGACGGCGTTCGGCGCGGGCGCGGGCGCCGGGGTCGCCCGTTCCGCGGTGTGGCGGAGCCCGCTCGCCTGGGCGGTCACGGTCGTCATGGGCATGCAGTCGCTGTCGTTCTACGCCGTCAACGCATGGCTCCCGGAGATCATGGTCGCGCTCGGGAGGACGCCGGAGGCGGGCGGCTGGCTCCTCGCGCTGTGCAACCTCGCCGGCATCCTCGGGTCGTTCGTGACGCCGATCCTCGCCGGACGCATGCGCCGCCAGCGGGGCATCGGGGTCGCGCTCGTCGTCCTCGTCGGGACGGGCCTGCTCGGGCTGGCCCTCGCCCCCGGCGCCGCAGCGCTCTGGGTCGTGCTCGTGGGTCTCGGCCAGGGCGGCGGCATCAGCCTCGCGCTCACCCTCATGGCCCTGCGGGCCCGCGACGCCGCCCACACGTCCGAGCTCTCCGGCATGGCGCAGAGCGCCGGGTACCTGCTCGCGGCGACCGGGCCGCTCGGCCTCGGGCTCGCGCACGACGCCACGGGCGCGTGGACGCTGCCGCTCTTCCTGCTCGTCGCGGCGGCCGCCGTCCAGGGCGTCGCGGTGTGGTTCGCTGGCCGGGACGCGCACGTGCACTGACGGTCCCGGACGCGACGAACCCCGGGTCGCTCCCCACGGCGTGGTGACCGTGAGGAGCGACCCGGGGTTCGTCGTCGGGCTCGGGACGAGGCCCCGTCGCGCGGGCTACTCCGCGGGCTGGGTCGCCTCGGCGCCGCCCTGCTCGACGGGGCGGCCGCCGCGCGTGCGGCGACGGTTGCGGGACCGACGGCGGCGCTCGCCGCCCTCCGAGGGCGCGTTCTCGGACGGCGTGCCCGCGGCGTCGGTCGGCTCGCCCTCGGGGCGACCGCCCGCGCGCTCGCCCTCCGCGCGACGCCCGCCGGAACGGCCCTGGCCGCCCGACCGTCCGCGGTCACCCTGCTCGCCCCGGCTGCGACCGCCGTCGGACCGGCCGCCCTGGCGACCGCGCGAACCCCCGGCCGGCGTGTGCCGCTTGCCGGTCTCGCCGAGGTCCTCGATCTCCTCCGCGTCGAGCCCGGCGAGCGTGCGCCGGTCCCTGGGGAGGCGGCCCTTGGTGCCCGCGGGGATGTGCAGGTCCGTGTACAGGTGCGGCGAGCTCGAGTACGTCTCGACCGGCTCCGGGATGTCGAGGCCGAGCGCCTTGTCGATGAGCGACCAGCGGGGCATGTCGTCCCAGTCCACGAACGTGACCGCGGTGCCCTTGTTGCCCGCGCGGCCCGTGCGGCCGGTGCGGTGCAGGTAGGTCTTCTCGTCCTCGGGGCACTGGTAGTTCACGACGTGCGTGACGTCCTCGACGTCGATGCCGCGCGCCGCGACGTCGGTCGCGACGAGCACGTCGATCTTGCCGTTGCGGAACGCGCGCAGCGCCTGCTCGCGCGCGCCCTGGCCCAGGTCGCCGTGGATCGAGCCGGCCGCGAAGCCGCGGTCGACGAGCTCGTCGGCGACCTTGGCCGCGGTGCGCTTGGTGCGGGCGAACACGATCGTGCGACCGCGGCCCTCGGCCTGGAGGATGCGCGCGAGCATCTCGACCTTGTCCAGGGCGTGCGCGCGGTAGACGACCTGCTCGATGTTCTTGACCGTCTGGCCGCCGTCGTCCGGGTCGTTCGCGCGGATGTGCGTCGGCTGCTTCATGTAGCGGCGCGCCATCGAGACGACGGCGCCCGGCATGGTCGCCGAGAAGAGCATCGTGTGCCGCTGCGCGGGCGTGCGGGCGAGGATCTTCTCCACGTCGGGCAGGAACCCGAGGTCGAGCATCTCGTCCGCCTCGTCGAGCACCACGGTCGCGGCACGCGTGAGGTTGAGGTGGCCCTGGTTCATGAGGTCGATCATGCGGCCGGGGGTGCCGACGACGACCTCGACGCCGCGCGTCAGCGCCTCGACCTGCGGCTCGTACGCACGGCCGCCGTAGAGCTGGACGATCCGCACCGAGCGGCGCTTGGAAGCCGTGGCGAGGTCGTTCGCGACCTGGACGGCGAGCTCGCGCGTGGGGACGACGACGAGCGCCTGCGGCTTGCCGGGGGAGGGCAGCTCGTCGAAGCCGGGCTCGCCCGGGGCGACGACGCGGTGCAGGAGCGGCACGCCGAAGCCGAGGGTCTTGCCCGTCCCGGTCTTGGCCTGGCCGATGATGTCGTGTCCCGACATCGCGACCGGGAGCGTCATCGCCTGGATGGGGAAGGGGTGGGTGATCCCGGCGTCGGCGAGCGCGTCGACGATCTCGGGGCGCACGCCGAAGTCGGCGAAGGACGTGTTCTCGGCGTGCACGCTCGCGGCGACCGCGGTCGCGTCGGCGCTCACGTCCGGCGTCGCGTCGGTGCTGGTGGCGTCTGTGGTGGTCACTGGTGCCTCTGTCTCGTTCGGGCACGCGCGACCGTCGGCGGGCCCGACGGGGCCCGGTCCCGGGAGGTTCCCGGTCGCGGTCGTACGCACCTCGTGGCCGGCAGCCGATCGTGAATGTCGTGGCCCGGCCCGCGTCGCGGACCGTGCCGTGCCGTCGTCGTTCGCGTGACGAGCGTGAGGTCTGGACGACCGGGCAACCGATGTACGTCCGCCATGATATCGGAGAACTATCCTGGCCCGATGAGCGACGCCGAGCACGCGAGCCCCCTGACCCTGCCCACGGCGGACCACGCGGACGCGGTAGAGCTGCTCGGCCTCGTCGCCTACACCGAGCTCGCGAGCTTCGGCCGCCTCGCGGGTGACGCCGCGCACGCGCCCACGCTGCGCCAGCGCCAGGCGCTCTCGCGCCTCGCGGCAGCCATGCTGGACCGCCAGGAGCGCGTGCTCGTCCGCGTGGACGAGCTGGGCGGCGACCCCGCCGACTGCATGACCGCGTTCGACGGACTGTTCGACGACTTCGACGCCCGCACCCGTCCGAGCACCTGGTGGGAGGGGATCCTCAAGGGGTACGTGGGCCAGGGCGTCGCGGACGACTTCTGCCTGCTCGCCGCCCAGGGGCTCGACGAGCGCTCGCGCGCCGTCGTCGTGGACGCGCTCACGCAGGACACGCCGTCCCAGCGCTACGCCCCCGTCATCGCCGACGCCGCCGCCGCGGACCCGGTGCTCGCGTCCCGCCTCGCGCTGTGGGGCCGGCGCCTCGTCGGCGAGGCGCTCGGCGTCGTGGGCGTCGTCCTCGCTCAGCGGCCCGCGCTCGCGCGCCTGGTCGCGGCAGGGGTCGACGCGACGGCCGACGCCGCGTCGAGCGGCCCGGCGCCCGCGACCCAGTCGTGGGTCTTCTCGCGCCTCACGGCGGAGCACTCCCGGCGCATGGACCGCCTGGGTCTGGCGGCATGACGACGCCGCCGCCGCGCCCGGGGCGCGACGGCGGCGTCGTCGACGGTCTGGTCGTGGCGGTCAGAGAGAGCCGAAACCGACCTTGCGCTGCTCCTCGGTGCCGATCTCGACGTAGCCGAGCGACGCGGTCGGGACGATCACGCGGCGACCGCGCGAGTCGGTGAGCTCGAGGGCGGGGGCGCCGCCGAGGGCGTCGGCGACGGCGGTCGCCACGGCGTCGGCGGACAGGTCCGTGTCGACGACGAGCTCACGGGCCAGGTTCTGCACACCGATCGTGACTTCCACAGCATCTCCTCACAGCGGCTGCGCCAGGCGCAGCGACGACGGGTCTCGGGCCGCCCGTGGGCGTCCCACCGGCGACAACGCGTTCGATAGTAGTCAGATTCCCGCGGTCGACCCGTCGAGCGCCGCGTCCGCGCCCGGTTCGGGGGCGACGCCGCTCGTCGACGTCCCCGCGGCGTCCGGCGCCCCGGCCCGCGGTCGGCGGAGCATCCCGTGCACGCCGCGCCAGACGAGGCGCGGGACGAGCCGGGTGACGTCGTCGGCCGACGCGGTCCCGTCCGGCCGCACGGCCTCGGTCGCCGCCGCGCGGCCCACGGCGGTGCACGTCCGCGAGACGACGAGCGCCTCGTCGGCGTCGAGGTCCGTGATCCGGACGAGCACGTCGGCGAACGCCCCCGCGATGCGGGCGTCGGGGGCGAGCACGCGCGCCCGCACCACCGGGTCGCGCATGACGTCGGACTCGAAGAGCAGCGCCGCGGACCTGCCGGCCGTGCGCGCGTAGGCGACGTACGCCCGGACGATGCCCTCGATGACGGCGAGCCCGTCGACCGCGAGCGCGTCGAGGTCGCTCGCGGAGATCCCCGGGGCCGGCTCGCGGAACGGGTCGAGCGTGACGTGGACGGCGCGGACCAGGCGGTCGCCCTGGTCGTCGATGAGCGCGAGGTAGAGGTCGAGCTTCGAGGGGAAGTGCCGGTAGAGCACGGGCTTGCCGACCCCGGCGCGGTCCGCGATGTCGTCCATCGAGATGTGGTGGTACCCGTGGGAGGCGAAGAGCTCCTCGGCGATCGTCAAGAGCTGCGTCCGCCGCTCGTCCCGGGGCATCCGGGTGCGCGCGGCGACGGGCGGCCCGGCCGTGCCGCGCGTGCGTCCCTCGCTGGCTCCCGTCATGGGGGGAGGATACGGAAACGGAGGGCGGTGTCGACCGGGCGTCGCGAGGAGTGGGACGATGGGCGGGTGCCCGACAGACATACCCCCCCGAACCGCCCGTCGACAGCGCGCGTGAAGCGCTCCTCACGGGGTCTGCGGCACGGTGCGGCGGTCGCCGCGTGCCTCGTCGTCGGCTTCGGCGGCGGCGCCGCGACGGCGGAGGTCTGGGACGTCCCGGGCGCGACCGCGCCGGTCTCGGCGGACCGCCAGGACCCGCCCGCCCCGGTCCGCGACGAGCCCGACGCGGTGAGCCGGTCCGGGGCGGAGCGCGCGGGCGACGTCGCGCAGGGGCCGGACCTGCGGGAGCTCGTCGCGCCGCGCCCGGACGTGGTCGCGCCGCTCGCTCCTGCGGCCCCGCCGACGACGCCGGCCGCGGACCCGGTGCCGGAGCCCACGCCGACGGCGCCCGCGGCCCCGGTCGCCGAACCCGGCTCCGGGCTCGTGGGCGACGTCGTCGTCGCGCCGGACCTCGGGGGCGCGCTCGTCGTCGTCCCGGGGGAGGCCCCCGCGCCCGGGGCGGGCACCGTGCGCTCCGTGCGGGTCGAGGTCGAGCAGGGCCTGCCGGTGGACGGCGAGGTCCTCGCGACGGCGGTGCTCGCCACGCTCAACGACCCGCGCGGGTGGTCCGGCCCCGACGGCGTGACGTTCTCCCGGACGGCTGCCGACGACGCGTCGATCCGCGTCGTGCTCGCGAGCCCCGCCACGACCGACCGGATGTGCGCCCCGCTCGCGACCGAGGGGAAGTACTCGTGCGGCAACTCCGTGTCCGGCGTCGCGGTGCTCAACTTCGAGCGCTGGGTGCTCGGCGCCCCCGACTTCGGTGACGACGTCGCGACGTACCGCCAGTACCTGGTGAACCACGAGGTGGGTCACGTGCTCGGGCACGGCCACGAGGACTGCCCGGCCCCGGGGGCCGTCGCGCCGGTGATGGTGCAGCAGTCGATCTCGGCCCAGGGGTGCCTGACCAACGGGTGGCCCGTGCCGTAGCGGCGGTTCTCGCCGCGCCGTCGGCGACGCCGGCGGTGTGGGTGGCACGTGATGGGATCGGGTCCGTGCCCCGGACGACCGCCCCTCGCCTCGTCGCGCGGCCTCGCGACCACGAGGCCGACGTCACGCTCGACGACTCCCAGCGCGCGGCGCTCGCCGCGGCGGCCGGGCCGGGCGCGACGCTCGTCGTCGGGGCGCCCGGCACCGGGAAGACGCTCGTCGCGCAGGAGGTCGTGCTCGCTGCGCTCGCCGACGGCCTCGCCCCCGAGCGCATCCTGCTCCTCGCCTCGTCGCGCCGCGCGGCGGCGGCGCTCCGGGACCGCCTGTCGGCGCGCGCGCGCCGTACCGTCGGGGCGCCGATGGTGCGCACCGCGGCCTCGGCTGCCTTCGCCGTGCTGCGCGAGCGTGCGGCCGCGCTGGGGGAGCCCGTCCCGACGCTCATCTCCGGACCGGAGCAGGACCTCGTGCTCTCCGAGCTGCTGGAGGGTCACCTCGAGGGCGACCTCGCGCACCTGGGCTCGCCCCTGGTCCTGCCGCCGGGGCTGCCGGAGGAGGCGCTCGGGCTCCGGGGCCTGCGCCAGGAGCTCCGCGACCTCCTCATGCGCGCCGCCGAGCGCGGGCTGACGCCCGGCGACCTCGCCGCGCTGGGCGACCGCTACGAGCGCCCCGAGTGGACGCTCGGCGCCCAGCTCTTCGCGGAGTACCTCGACGTCACGGCGCTGCGCTCGGGGACGCCGGACGCGGGCGCCCGGTTCGACCCGGCGATCGTGGTCGACGAGGCGGCCGAGGCCCTGCTCGCGTGGGACGACGAGGTGCCCGACGCCGCCCGGCCGCGCTGGGACCTCGTCGTCGTGGACGACTACCAGGAGGCGACGGTCGCGACCGCGCGGCTGCTGCACGTGCTGCACGACGACGGCGCACGGCTCGTGCTGCTCGGCGACCCCGACTCCGCGGTGCAGACCTTCCGTGGCGCGAGCCCGGGCCTCGTCGGCCGCGCCTCGGCGCCCGCCCGCAAGGACGGTGCCCGGCGCGGCGAGCTCGGGGCACGCGTGGCCGTGCTCGGCACCGCGTGGCGGCAGGACTCCGCGCTGCGGGACGTGACGCGCCGGGTCGCGGCGCAGGTCGGCACCGTCGCCGGAGCCGTGCACCGCGGTGCCTCGCCCCGGCACGCGCACGTTGCCGAGGTGGCGGTCGGGGACGCGGCGGCGGACGGCGCGTCTCGCCAGGTCGACGCGCCGCAGGGAGCAGGCTCGGACGGTGACGCCGGTGCAGGCACGCCACCCGTCCAGGTCGCCGTGCTGTCCGCCGTCGCGCAGGAGGCCGCGTTCGTGGCGCGCGAGCTGCGGGCCGAGCACCTGCTGCACGGCACCCCGTGGCACCGGATGGCGGTCGTCGCCCGCACCGGGACCCGCCTCGCGGCGCTCCGCCGCGAGCTCGTCGCCGCCTCGGTGCCGGTCACGCTGCTCGGCTCCGACGTCCCGCTGCGCGACGAGCCGGCCGTCGCACCGCTGCTCGCCGCGGTCCGCGTGTGCGTCGCGGACCCGGACGACGCCGAGGCACTGGACCCGTTCACCGCGGCGGCCCTGCTCACGTCGCCCGTCGGCGCGCTCGACGTCGTCGCGCTCCGCCGGCTGCGGCGGGCGCTGCGGGCCGAGGAGCTCGAGGGCGGGGGCGGACGCTCGTCGGACGCGCTGCTCGTCGAGCTGCTGCAGGACCCGGCACGCGCGGCGACGCTGGCCCCGACCGTGCGCCGCGGCCCGGTCGCCGTCGCGCGAGCGCTCGCGGCGGGCCGGACGGCAGCGGCCGAGACCGGCGCGACGGCGCAGACCGTGCTGTGGGCGGTGTGGGCGGCGACCGGTCTCGCGGAGCGGTGGCGGTCGGCGGCGCTCGACGGCGGCCCGGCCGGGGCGCGCGCGGACCGCGACCTCGACGCGGTGCTCGCGCTGTTCCGCGCGGCGGAGACGTTCGTGGACCGCATGCCCGGCGCGCCGGCCGAGGCGTTCGTCGAGTACCTGGCGTCGCAGGACCTGCCGGCCGACTCGCTCGCGGCGAGCGCGAGCGGCGCCGACGCCGTGGCGGCGCTGACGCCCGCGGGCGCCGCGGGCCGCGAGTGGGACGTCGTCGTGGTCGCGGGCGTGCAGGACGGCGTCTGGCCCGACCTGCGCCTGCGCGACTCGCTGCTCGGGTCGCAGGCGCTCGTCGAGCTCCTCGCGGGCCGCGCGCACGACGCGCACGGCGTGGGGTCCCAGGCGCGGGCCCAGGTGCTCGCGGACGAGCTGCGCGCGTTCGTCGTCGCGACGTCGCGCGCGACCCGGCGGCTCGTGGTGACGGCCGTCCAGGACGCGGAGGAGGCGCCGTCGGTGTTCTGCGACCTCGTCGTCCCGCCCGCCGCTCCCGAGGGGCCGGACGCGGGCCCGGACGGGCCCGACGACGGGCCTCCGCAGCCGACCGCGGGCGGTGGGACGAGCGCCGCCCCGGCACCCGGCGCGGACCCGGACGCGCGCCGGCACGTGCGCGTCGGTGCCCCGCTCGATCTGCGGGGGCTCGTCGCCGCCGCGCGCGGCGTGCTCGTCGAGGCGGCGGCGCGCGAGGCCCGCGCGTCCGCCGGCGCCCCGGGGGAGAGCTCCGATCGCGTGGCGCCCGGTGCCGACCGCGGCAGTGCTCGCGCCGACGACGGCGTACCGGACGCGCGCGCGGTCGCCGCGGCCACGCTCCTGGCCGACCTGGGCGAGCTCGGTGTCGCGGAGGCCCGCCCCGAGACCTGGTACGGCGTCGCGGGCGTGTCGAGCGCCGCACCCCTGCGCGGTGCAGAGGAGATGGTGACGGTGTCGCCGTCGAAGGTCGAGACCGTCTCGACCTGCCCGCTGCGGTGGTCGCTCGAGGCCGCGGGCGGCACCGCGCCGGACGCGACGCACCAGAGCCTCGGCACGCTCGTGCACTCGATCGCGGAGTCCCACCCGTCGGGGTCGCTCGCCGAGCTGCGCGCGGAGCTCGACCGGCGCTGGGCCGAGCTCGCGCTGCCTGAGGGCTGGCCGACGCGCCAGCTCCGCCGTCGTGCGGAGCGCATGATCGAGAAGCTCGCGGCCTACGTGGCGCAGGCGGGCGAGCCGCTCCTCGTCGAGCCGACGTTCGACGTCACCGTCGGACGCGCGCGCCTGCGGGGGACCATCGACCGGGTCGAGGCCGCGGGGGACGGCAAGGTCCGGGTCGTCGACCTCAAGACGGGGCGCCGTACGGCGACCAAGGCGGAGGGCGCGGAGCACCCCCAGCTCGGCGCCTACCAGCTCGCGGTCGAGGCGGGCGCGCTCGACGTGCCCGAAGGGACGCGCAGCGCGGGGGCGCAGCTCGTCTACGTGGGGAGCACTCACGTCGGCCCTGCCGTCGTGCCGCAGCCCGCCCTCGACCCGGCGCCCGACGGCTCGAGCTGGGCGCGCGACCTCGTCGAGGACGCCGCCGGCACCATGTCGGCGGCGACGTTCACGGCCCGCCAGAACGGGTTGTGCGAGATGTGCCCGGTGCGGCGCGCGTGCCCGGTGCAGCCCGAGGGCAGGAGGGTCGTGGCGTGAGCAGCGAGCTGTTCGAGCTCCCGGAGCCGACGCCGTCGGTCCGGCTGGTCGCCGCCGACGGCGTCGTGGTCGCGCCCGAGTCCACGACGTCCGGCACGGTCGAGCCGCCGCGCCCGACGCTGTCCGCGACGCGGATCGCGGACCTGCTGGGCCGACCCCGCCCGACCCCGGAGCAGGTCGAGGTGATCGAGGCGCCGCTCGAGCCGACGCTCGTCGTCGCCGGTGCCGGGTCGGGCAAGACGGAGACCATGGCGGCGCGCGTCGTCTGGCTCATCGCGAACGAGCTCGTCGCGCCGGACGCGGTGCTCGGCCTGACCTTCACGCGCAAGGCGGCGGGCGAGCTGTCCGAGCGCGTCCAGGTGCGGCTCGCGCAGCTCGCGCGCGCCCGCGGCGGCGCGTCGTCCGCCCTGTCGCTGCTCGACCGGCCGACGGTCGCCACGTACAACGCGTACGCCGCGTCGCTCGTGGGCGACCACGGTCTGCGCGTGGGCGTCGAGCCCGGGGCGCGGCTGCTGGGCGAGGCGCAGCAGTGGCAGCTCGCGTCCGAGGTGGTGGAGGGGTGGGACGACGACCTCGGCACCGACCGCGCGCTCAGCACGGTCGTCGCGGCGGTGCTCGGGCTGTCGGGCGCGCTCGGCGAGCACCTCCTCGAGCCCGCCGACGCCCGTGACCGCCTCGCCGGCATCGTCGAGCAGCTCGACGCGCTGCCGCTCGGGCCGCGGCAGAAGGCCCGGACCAAGGAGGTCGAGAAGCTCGTCGGCGACGTCGCGGAGCGCGTCCGGCTGCTCGACGTCGTCGCGGAGTACCGACGGCGCAAGCGCGCCACGGACTCCCTCGACTTCGGCGACCAGGTGGCGCTCGCGGCCCGGCTCGCGCGCGAGGTGCCGGTCGTGGGGGAGACGGAGCGCGCCCGGTTCCGGGTCGTCCTGCTCGACGAGTACCAGGACACGTCGCACGCACAGGTCGAGCTCCTCGCGGGCCTGTTCGGCGGCGGGCACCCCGTGACGGCCGTCGGCGACCCGCACCAGTCGATCTACGGCTGGCGCGGCGCGAGCGCGGGCGGCCTCGCCCGGTTCCCCGACCGGTTCCCGCGGTCGACGGGCGACCGGTCGGCGGTGCGCTTCCTGTCGACGTCGTGGCGCAACGACGCCGCGGTGCTGGCCGCGGCCAACGTGACCGCGGGCCCGCTGCGTGGGACGGCGGGAGCGGGTGGCGGCGACCGGGTCGAGGTGCCCGCGCTCGCGCTGCGCCCGGGCGCGGGGCCGGGCACGGTGTCCGCGCACGTCGCGGCCACCGCCGAGGAGGAGGCAGGGGCCGTCGCGGAGCTCGTCGCCGCGCGCTGGCGACCGGCGAGCGCCCCCGGTGGGCGCGTCACGGCCGCGGTCCTGTGCCGCAAGCGCAGCCAGTTCGCCGCGGTCGAGGTGGCGCTGCGGCGCCGCGGCCTGCCGGTGGAGGTCGTGGGCCTCGGCGGCCTCCTGACGACGCCGGAGGTCGTCGACGTCGTCGCCCTCCTCGAGGCCGTGCACGACCCCTCGCGCGGCGACGCGCTCGTCCGGCTCCTCACGGGTCCCCGGCTCAACCTCGGGTCGGCGGACCTGCACGCCCTGGGCAGCCGCGCGGCGGACCTCGCGCGGCACGAGGGCGCCCTCGGGTCGCGCCGTCGCACCGCGGGAACGGCCGACGGCGCCGAGCTCGTGGTCGTGGAGGGCGACGTGGCCGACCACCGGTCGATCGTCGACGCCCTCGACGACCTGCCGGGCCCGGGCGAGCCCGCCGCCGACGGCCGCACGCTCACGCCGCAGGGGCACGCCCGCCTGTCGGCGCTGGCCCGGACCCTGCGCGCGCTCCGCGGGCTCACCTACCTGTCGCTGCCGGAGCTCGTCGTCGAGGCGGAGCGCGCGCTCGGTCTCGACGTCGAGGCCGTGACGAACGAGGCGCTGCTCGCGTCGCGCCGCCTCGTGGACCCCGAGGCCGTGAGCGACCGCGCGCGCGAGCACCTCGACGCGTTCCGCGACGTGGCCGCGACGTTCACCCAGACGGCTGACGTCGTGACCCTGGGTGCGTTCCTCGCGTGGCTCGGGGTCGCCTCGACGCGTGAGAACGGGCTGGACCTGCCCGTGCGCGAGCCGGACCCGGACGCGGTGCAGGTCATCACCGCGCACGCGGCGAAGGGGCTCGAGTGGGACGTCGTCGTCGTCCCCGGGCTCGTCGACGGCGTGTTCCCGACGACGGCGCAGTCGTCCTCGGGGGTGCGCGCGGACAGCGGGTGGCTCACCGACGTGAGCCAGCTCCCGTACCCGTTGCGCGGCGACGCCGCCGACCTGCCGGAGTTCCGCTTCGACCTCGCGTCCGACACCAAGGAGCTCGTGGCGCGGCGCGACGAGTTCCGCGCGGCGAGCGGCGAGCACCAGCTCGCGGAGGAGCGCCGGCTCGCGTACGTCGCGTTCACCCGGGCGCGCCGCGAGCTGTACCTCACGGCGTCGTGGTGGCAGACGGGCTCCCGCCCGCGCGTGCTCTCGCCGTTCCTCCTCGAGCTCGTGGAGTCCGGGGTCGTGGCGGCCGACGGCTGGTCGGCCCCGCCCGGACCCGACGACACCAACCCGCTCGAGGACGTCGAGGTCACGGGGGAGTGGCCCGCTCCCGACGACGCGCCCGAGGGGTCGGCGCGCGCCGTCCTGCGCGACACCGCGGCGGCGGTCGAGCGTGCGGCCCTCGTCCGCACGGGCCGGAGCGGCCCCGCGGGGCTCACCGCGCCCACGGGTGTGCTCGTCGACGCCGAGGGGCGCGACCTCGTCGCGCTCGCCCGGGTCCTGCTCGCGGAGCGGGCCGAGCGCTCGGGCCGGGAGGTCGAGCTCCCGGCGCACGTCTCGGCGTCGAGCCTGGTGCGGCTCGCGGCCGACCGCGACGAGTACGCGCTGCACCTGCGGCGCCCGGTCCCGGTCGAGCCCACGGTGCACGCGCGCCGCGGCACGCGGTTCCACCTGTGGGCCGAGCGCTACTTCACGACGTCGTCGCTCCTGGACGTCGAGGACCTCCCCGGCGCGGACGACGACGACCTCGACCCGGACGCGGACCTCGAGACCCTGCAGCGGACGTTCCTCGCGTCCGAGTGGGCCACCAGGACCCCCGTCGCGGTCGAGGTCGACGTCGAGACCCCGGTCGGCGGCACGGTGCTGCGCTCGCGCATCGACGCGGTGTTCCCCGAGCGACCGGAGCACGCCGGAGGGGCGCGCGACGCCGTCGTGGTCGTCGACTGGAAGACGGGGCGGGCGCCGTCGGACCCTGCGGCGCGCAGCGTGCGCGAGGTGCAGCTCGCGGTCTACCGGCTCGCGTGGTCCCGGTGGACGGGGCTGCCGCTGGAGAAGGTGAACGCCGCGTTCTACTACGTCGCGTCCGACGAGACCGTGCGCCCCCGCCGGCTCCTGGGCGAGGCGGAGATCGAGGCGCTGCTGGCGGGCTGAGCGATGGGACCGGCCGCAGACGTGGGTGCTCCGGCGTGGGGTCGACCTGCGCCGGCGCGCCGCGTCGTGTCAGTCGTCGGCGTCCTGCGTGGCGTCGTCGAGGTCGGCGAGCATGTCGAGCGCGTCGGCGACGACGTCGTCGAGGCCGTGCCGGACGCCGTGCAGGAGCCAGCGCGCGAGCGCGAGCTCGCCGACGAGGAGCGCGCGGTCCACGAGGTGCTTGTCGGTGAGCTCGGTGCGGCGCAGCTGGTACGCCTCCATGATCGAGTCGATCGCCTCCGGCGGTGCGGAGACGAGCAGCCACGCGAGGTCGTCCGCGGGGTCCGCGACGCGCGCGCCGGCCCAGTCCGTGAGGGCGACGACGCGGCCGCGCGCGACGAGGACCTGCTCCGGGCCGAGGTCACCGTGCACGACGACCGGCTGGAACCGCCACAGCGACACGTCCTCGAGCGCCGTCTCCCAGCGTCGCAGGAGGGCCGACGGCACCTTCCCGGTCGCCGCGGCCTCGTCGAGCTCCGCCATCCGCCGGGCCCGGTACTCCTCGACGTCGTACCCGGGCAGCCCGGCGTCGTCGACGATCGTGCGCGGCAGCTCGTGGATCGACGCGAGGACACGGCCGAGGTCGGCGGCGAGCCCGGGCCCGGGGCGCAGCACGTCGACGTCGAGCGTCGTCCCGTCGAGCGCCGGGTGCACGATCGCACGTCCGCCCTCGGGCAGGAGGGCGGTGCCGCTGATGCGGGGCACCGCGAACGACAGCACGCCCGTGTCCGCGTAGAGCTGGAGCGAGGTGAGCAGCTCGGCCTCGGCCTCGAGCGCCGCCCCGGCCTGGAGGCTGCGCGGGGCGCGCACGGTCCACCGGGCGCCGTCGGCGTCGGTCACGACGGCGGTGTCGTAGTCGCCCGGGTCCTCGACGGCCAGCGCGCTGCGGGCGTCGAGACCCGGCACGGCGGCGGTCGCGAGCGCGGCGAGGGTCAGCGGTGAGCGAGGCACCCGACCACGGTAGTCGCTCTCCGCCCGCCGCCCGGGGCACCCACGCCGGTCGCGTGCCCTACGGTCGGAGGGTGACCACCCCCGCCGCCCGACCGTCGTCGGGCACGCTCCCCAGGACCACCCTCCTCGACCTCCCGCTGCCGCTCGACGGGGCGGTCCTGGACCGCGCGGCCCACCGGCGCGGCGAGCCCGACCTCGTGCGGACGCTGCGCGGCGAGGCCTCGACGCGCGTCGTCCTCGTCCACCGCGGCCGCCTCGCGCTCGCCGGGGCGAGCCCGACGGACGGCGTCGCGCTGATCGACCCGGCGGCCCTGTCCGACGTCGGTGCCGCCGCCGACGAGGACCAGGCGCGCTGGCTCTTCCTCGGCGAGGGGGACGGCACGACGTACCTGGCGCTCGTCCTGCCCGACGACGCGGACGCGGAGGAGGTCGACATCGAGGGAGTCGACGCGTCCGACCCGTTCGCCGTCCTCGCGCGCGAGCGGTCGTGGTCGGGGCTGCGCGAGCTCGTCGGCGGGCTCGAGGCGCCGCTGGCGGGGCTCGCGACCGAGGCCGTCGCGCTCGCGGCGTGGCACGCGAGCCACACCCGGTGCCCGCGATGCGGCGGCCGGACGACGGTCGAGAACGGCGGCTGGACGCGGCGCTGCGTGGCGCAGGGCGTGGAGCTGTACCCGCGCACGGACCCGGCGGTCATCATGACGGTCGTGCACGGCGAGGGCGCCGACGAGCGGCTGCTGCTGGGCCACGCCGCGCACTGGCCCGAGCGGCGCTTCTCGACGCTCGCCGGGTACGTCGAGCCCGGGGAGTCGCTCGAGAGCGCGGTCCGGCGCGAGGTCGCGGAGGAGGCGGGCGTCGTCGTCGGCGAGGTCGCCTACCGCGGGAGCCAGCCGTGGCCGTTCCCGGCGTCGCTCATGCTCGGCTTCGCCGCCCGGGCGCTGACGACCGACGTGCACGTCGACGGCGTCGAGCTCACCGACGCGCGCTGGTTCACGCGCACCGAGCTCGCCGCCGCGGTGCGCGCGGAGGAGGTGCTGCTCCCGGGCCGGGCGTCCATCGCGCGCTCGCTCGTCGAGGACTGGTTCGGCGACCGTCTCCCGGACGCCTGAGCGCCCCAGACGTTGTGGGCATGAAATGGGCCCGGTTCGGACGTCCGAACCGGGCCCATTTCATGCCCACAACGGGGTGGGATCAGGCGGCGAGGCGCTGCTTGACCTCCGCGAGCGACGGGTTGGTCGCGGCCGAGCCGTCGGGGAAGACGACGGTCGGGACCGTCTGGTTGCCGCCGTTCACCGACTCCACGAACTCCGCGGTCCCCGGGGTCTCCTCGATGTTCACCTCGGTGTAGCCGATGCCCTCGGAGTCGAGCTGCGTCTTGAGGCGGCGGCAGTACCCGCACCAGCTCGTCGAGTACATGACGATCGAGCCGGGGTCGGGAAGGGTCGGGGCGGTGCTCATCGAGGGCTCTCCTGGTGCGGTTCCGGGCGGCGCGTGCCGCGGGCGATCGGTCGTGACGGTAACACCGGCGGCCCGCGCGCTGTTCCCTGCGCAGGGCCCCCGGTCGTCACCCGCGTGTCACCGGCGCCTGCGAGAATCGCGGGTGATGTCCACGCCACCGGTCTCACGTCCGCCGTCCCTGCGCACCGCCGACGAGATCCTCGACGCGCTCGACCCCGACCAGCGCGACGTCGCGGTCGCGCTGCGCGGCCCGGTGTGCGTGCTCGCGGGTGCCGGGACGGGCAAGACGCGCGCCATCACGCACCGCATCGCCTACGGCGTCCGCACCGGTGTGTACGCGCCGACGAGCGTGCTGGCCGTGACGTTCACCGCGCGGGCCGCGGGGGAGATGCGCACGCGCCTGCGCGAGCTCGGTGCGACGGGCGTCCAGGCGCGGACGTTCCACGCCGCGGCGCTGCGTCAGCTCGGCTACTTCTGGCCCAAGGTCGTCGGCGGCGCGCCGCCGCGCATCCTCGAGCACAAGGCCCCGGTCATCGCCGAGTCGGCGCGCCGCCTCGGGGTCGGCGTCGACCGCGTCGCGGTGCGCGACCTGTCGTCCGAGGTCGAGTGGGCCAAGGTCTCGCTCGTCACCGCGGACGACTACGTCCGGGCGTGCGAGGCGATCGACCGCGAGCCCCCCGCCGGCTACGACCACCAGACGGTCGCGCGTCTCATCACGGCCTACGAGGACGTGAAGACCGAGAGGTCGGTCATCGACTTCGAGGACGTGCTCCTCATGCTCGGCGACATGCTCTCGACGCAGGGCGGGGTCGCGGACGAGGTCCGGCGCCAGTACCGGCACTTCGTGGTCGACGAGTACCAGGACGTCTCGCCGCTCCAGCAGTTCGTCCTCGACCAGTGGCTCGGGGGCCGCGAGGAGCTGTGCGTCGTCGGGGACCCGTCGCAGACGATCTACTCGTTCACGGGCGCGACGCCGCACCACCTCCTCACGTTCTCGCGCACGCACCCGGACGCCCAGGTCATCCGGCTCGTGCGCGACTACCGCTCGACGCCGCAGGTCGTGAACCTCGCCAACCAGCTCCTCGCGCGCGCCGGGCGCGCGGGCGGCGCGCACCAGGCGCTCGAGCTCGTCGCCCAGCGTCCCGCGGGACCGCCGGTCGCGTTCACCGCGTACGACGACGACGAGGCGGAGGCCACCGGCATCGCCCAGCGGATCGCGCGGCTCCTCGCCGCGGGGACGCGCGCGAGCGAGATCGCGGTCCTGTACCGGACCAACGCGCAGTCGGAGGCGTTCGAGTCGGCGCTCGCCGACGCGGGTATCGGCTACCTCGTCCGGGGCGGCGAGCGCTTCTTCCAGCGCAAGGAGGTGCGCGACGCGATCGTGCTCCTGCGCGGGGCGGCCCGGTCGGCCGATCCCGACGTCGCGATGCCCGAGACGGTGCGCGACGTGCTCGCCGCCGCCGGGTGGGCTCCGGCGCCTCCCGCTGCACGGGGTGCGGCGCGCGAGCGGTGGGAGTCCACGCAGGCGCTCGTCGCGCTCGCCGACGACGTCGCGGCGCTCGCGCAGGAGGCTGAGGGACCGGCCCCGACGGTCGCGACGTTCGTGGCCGAGCTCGACGAGCGCGCCGCCGCGCAGCACGCACCGACCGTGGAGGGCGTGACGCTCGCGTCGCTGCACGCGGCCAAGGGCCTCGAGTGGGACGCGGTGTTCCTCGCCGGCGTGAGCGAGGGCCTCATGCCGATCTCTCTCGCGGAGACCGACGAGGCGATCGCGGAGGAGCGGCGGCTGCTCTACGTGGGCATCACGCGCGCCCGCGAGCACCTCGAGCTGTCGTTCGCGCGGTCACGCAACCCGGGCGGTCGTGCGACACGGCGCCGGACCCGGTTCCTCGACGGGCTGTGGCCGGACGAGCCGGGCGCGCACGGGACGCGCCGTCCGCGTGCCGGGCAGGCGAAGCTGCGGCTCACGGGGGAGTACGACCGCGAGCTGTTCGAGAGCCTGCGCGAGTGGCGGCGCCAGGTCGCGCAGGAGACGGACAAGCCGGCGTTCACGGTGCTCGTGGACACGGCGCTCGCGGCGATCGCGGAGTCCCGGCCCACCAGCACGGCCGCGCTGGCCCGCATCAACGGGCTCGGGCCCGCGAAGATCGAGCGGTACGGCGCGGCGATCCTGGAGATCGTGGGCCGCGCGGAGCGGTGACGACGCGCCGTTCCCGGGCGCGACGAGGGCCCGGGAAACTCGTCGAAGAAATTCTCGTAAATAAGTTGTGCGTCCCGCGACGCGCGACATATGGTCGACGAGTCCTGTTGGAGAGGGGCGCGCCGGGAGGCGGGCCTCGAACGGAGAGAGGGGGTGGGAAAGCTGATGAAGAACCAGATCGCCATGGCGAACCTGCTGGATAACGCGTCCGTCTACACGGGCACGCCAGGAGGACTCCGTCCGCGTGCAATCGCGCACCGCGGCGGCACCTTCGTCACCCGCTCCGCTCCCGACTCCGCCTCCAGGACACGTCTGGTCTGACCGACCAGAACCTTCCAGGCCGCGGAGTCCGTCTCGGACCCGTGGCCTTCGTGTTCTCCAGAGCACGTCCGCCGATGAGGATCACCGGTCTCTCCCGTCTTCCCTTCTGACGGGGACCGCTGTCCTCGGGGTCCTGTGACGACGACGTTCACACCCACGACAGGACATCACTGGAGGACATCGTGCGGCTCACCGCGCTGCTCGACAACATCACTGCCCAGGGCGGATCCGGCCCCTGGGTCCCCCACCAACCGCTGGCCACACCCCTCGGCGAGAAGGACTCCGCGGAGTTCGACCGTCTCCTCGCGGGTCTGCTGCCCTGCCGCACCAACGACCCGGAGCTCTGGTTCGCCGAGCGGTCCGCCGAGGTCGAGGAGGCCAAGGCCCTGTGCCGGACGTGCCCCCTCGTCGAGGGCTGCCTCGCCGGCGCGATCGAGCGTCGCGAGCCCTGGGGCGTCTGGGGCGGCGAGGTCTTCGTGGACGGTGCCGTCGTCGCGCGCAAGCGCGGCCGCGGCCGTCCGAGCAAGGCCGAGGTGCTCGCCCGCGAGGCCGAGCGCCAGGCGCAGGAGGCGTCGCGCGCCGAGGCCGAGGCGTCAGTCGGCGCCTCGACGGCGGCCTGACATGGTGAGCGGCGCCCCGTCCGGGGGCGTGCGCGCCAGCTCGTCGCACCCGCAGCGCGGGTGGCGACCCGTCTCGCGCAGCCGCGGCACCGCATCGGGAGCAGGAATCTCGATGCAGGCCGTGGCTGCGCGGGGCACGAGCCCGTCCAGGGCTGCCAGGACCTGACCGAGCGCGACCGCGGCGGCCGACGCCGCGAGCGACGACTCCTCGCCTGCACGCACGCCACGTTCGCGCAGCTGCCGTGCGAGCTGGGGCCAGCACGGGTCGGCGTCCGCGCGGTGCAGGTCCACGCACGTCAGGCACGGGTCGAGGCCCGGCCGGACGAACGGTCCGACGACGACGTCGGCCTCGCGCACCACGACCGACAGGTGCGCCACCCCCTCTCCCACGAGCCTCGCGACCCGTTCCGGGTCCGCCGCGCCGTGCTCGACCACGACGACGACGTCCGGAGGCCGGCCCGGTGCCCGCGTCGCCGCGGACGCGTCCGCCGGCGGGCGTGCGTCCCCACCCGCGGCGATGACGGCCCCGGGCGCCACCTCCTCGACGAGCCGCTGCACCGCGGTCTCGCGGGACGTCCCGACGTCGCGCAGCCGGTACGCGCCCACCCCGACGTCGGTGGCGAGGACGGTGCCGTGGTCCTCCAGGGCGATCGTGCCCACGCCGGCGGTCGCGAGGTGCACGGCGAGCGCGGCCCCGACCCGGCCCAGCCCGACGACGGCGACGGTCGCCCGGGCGCGGGCCGCGAGGACACGGTGCCCGGCGCCGTCGGGCCGCAGCGCCGAGAGCACGCCCACGTCCGCCTCGCCGTGCCCCGGGGCGGGGGAGGCGGGGCGTCGCCGGCGGGCGGGGACGAGCAGGTGCGCCTCCTCGAGGAGCCGGACGAGCGCGGCCCGGCGGGCGGGCGCCGTGGGTGTCGCGGCCTCGCGCCCGTCACCTCGCCGCGCCGACGGCGAGGCGAGCGCGTGCAGCCACTCCTCCTCGCCGGGCTCGAGCCCGGCGAGCCGGACCGACCACCGCGGGTCGGTGCCGACCTGCACCTCGCCCGGAGCGCGCCGCAGCAGCGGGGCCTCGGGTCGCAGCACGCGTCGTCGCTGCACGTGTCCTCCGCGGGTCGTGGGGCGGGCGGCGCGTTCGGCCGACCGCGGTCAGCGTGGCACGGGGTTGACCTCCGGTCGGAGTTGTCCACAGGCAGACCTCAGCGGCAGTTCGAGGGGTGTTCCTTGACCTGGAGCACAGCCTGTCCCGTCGTCCTCTCGACCGAACGTCGCGAGAAACCGCACCACGCGGCGTGGGCCCCTGCCTTTTCGTGGCGAGAACCACTACGGTCTGAGCGTGGTCCGGGAGACGATCGTGGAGGTTCGGCGCAGCCGCCGACGCAAGAGCACGGTGAGCGCCTACCGCGACGGCGAGCGCACGATCGTCGCGATCCCGGCGCGGTTCACCCGCGCGCAGGAGCGCGAGTGGGTCCAGCGCATGCTCGACCGTCTGGCCGACTCCGAGCGCCGGCGGCGCCCCTCCGACGACGAGCTCGAGCGTCGTGCCGTCGAGCTGTCCGAGAAGTACCTCGACGGCCGCGCGCACCCGACGAGCGTGCGCTGGTCCGGGAGCCAGGACCGGCGGTGGGGGTCGTGCACCCTCATCGACGGGACGATCCGCATCTCGACCCGCGTGCGGGGGATGCCCCCGTGGGTGCTGGACTACGTGCTGCTGCACGAGCTCGCGCACCTGCTCCACGCCGGCCACGGCCCGGGGTTCTGGAAGCTGCTCGAGTCGTACCCGCGGACGGACCGGGCGCGCGGCTTCCTGGAGGGTTTCTCGTTCGCGCGGGACGCGGAGCTCGAGCCCGACGGCGACGAGCCCGGCGCCCCCGTGGAGGACGCCGGGCTCGCGGCAAAGGGGTCGTCGGGCGCCTCCTGACGGGCGGCGCCGGAGGCTCAGCGCGTGGTGCCTCCGCCGTCCGTCGGCCCGTCGTCGGTCGCGTCGTCCGTCGTCGTGTCGTCCGCCGTCCCGGTCGGGGGCTCGGCGCCGCCCGTCCCCTCGGCTGCGCGGAAGATCTCCTCGAGCGCGCGGTCGACGTCGGCCTCCTCGATGCGGGTCACGGCCCGCCGGCTCTCGTAGCCCGCGGGGTCGTCGAGGTCCGTCGCGTCGGGCAGTAGATCGGGGTGGTCCCAGACGCCGTCGCGCGCGCTCGGGCCGGACTGCGCGGCGATGAGCGCCCACAGGGCCGCGGCGTCGCGGGAGCGCCGGGGGCGCAGCTCCAGCCCGACCAGGGTCGCGAACGTGTGCTCGGCGGGACCACCGGCCGCGCGTCGGCGCCGCAGCATCTCGCGCAGCGGGACCGCGTGCGGCAGGTGGGGGAGGGCCGCGGCGGCCGTCACCTCGTCGACCCAGCCCTCGACGAGCGCGAGCGTCGTCTCGAGCCGCAGGAGGGTGGCCTGCTGCTCGGGCGTGTTCTGGAGCCCGAAGACGCCGCCGGACAGGGCGCGCTGGAGCGCGTCCGTGTCGGTGAGGTCGACGTCGGAGAGCTGCGACTCGAGCGCCGAGAGGTCGATGGTGATGCCGCGCGCGTACGCGTCGACGAGGCTGCGCAGGTGGCCGCGGAGCCACGAGACGTGCGTGAAGAGGCGCGCGTGGGCTGCCTCGCGGAGCGCGAGGAACAGGCGGACCTCGTCGGCGGGGGCGTCCAGGCCCTCGGCGAACGCCTCGACGTTCGTGGGCAGGAGGACCGTCCCGGGCTGGTCGAGCAGCGGCAGCCCGACGTCGGTGGCCCCGAAGACCTCGCGCGAGAGCGTGCCCGCCGCCTGGCCCACCTGCATGCCGAACACCGCCGAGCCCAGGCGCTGCATGAGCGCTGCGGGATCGCCCGGCAGCCCGAGCGCGCCGGCGGGGAGCCCGGGCACCTGGCCCGGGAGCGTGAACCCGACCCCGGGCAGCGCCGACGGGTCGTCGCCGAGGCCCTCCGGGAGCTGGTCGCGCAGGACCGTCGCCAGCGCGTCGGCGACGGACGCCGCGACGGGCGCGACGAGCTCGTTCCACGCGGGGAGGGTGTGCTCGACCCACTCGGACCGGCTCCAGGCCTGGGAACGTCCGCCCGACGGCGGGAGGTCGGTGACGGCGTCGAGCCACAGCTCGGCGACGGACAGCGACTCCGTCACGGCGCGCTGCTGCGCCGCGGTGACGGAGGGGTCGCCCTCGGCGACGGCGACCTGGCGCGCGACGTCGTGCGAGACGTCCGTGTTCACGGGGCCGTCGCTCGGCGTCGACAGCAGCCGCTGGACCTGCGCGAGGACGTGCTGGAAGAGCTGGGGGTCCGCCGCGCCCCCGGCGGCGAGCGCCTGCGGGTCGAGGCCACGGGCGCGCAGCTCGCGCAGCGCCTCGTCCGCGTCGGGTCCGAGCATCGAGCGGAGCAGCTCCTCGAACCGCGGGTCGAAGGGTGTGTCGTCGTCCGGTCCGGGCGTGCGGTCGGGGGGAAGGCTGCTCATGGCGACTCCTCACGGTAGCGTCGGTGCTCACCGTAACCACGATCGACCGCCGAGAACGGGGGCTGAGCCATGTCCGAGGGCCGGGTTCGCTCACGGCGCAGCGACACGGTCCCCGCCGGGGGACGCCCCCTGGGGGACCCCGGGGAGGCCCCGACGGGCGACCCGGGGGACGCCCCGACGAGCGGGCCGGGCACGCCGTCGGGCGAGCCCGCCGTGGTCGTCGGCGTCGGCCAGGTCGCGGCCGCCGTGCGTCGTGGGCTGGGCGCCGCCGACGCGTCGCCCGTGGACGCGGACGGGTGGCCCGACGGCGCGCGCAGGCTCGTCGTGGTCGCCCCGGCCGGGGAGTTCGGGGCGCCGCGCGCGAAGACCGACGCCGAGCAGCGCGCCCGGCTCGCGCTCCTCGGGCGCCGCGCGGGCGAGGCGGCGGTCGCCGCGGGGATCGAGCACGTCGTCGCCGTGACGTCGGCCGCGGTGCACGGGGCGACGGCCGGTCGCGCGGTGATCGAGGACGACGACCCGGTCGCGGTCGACGACGGACCCGGCTTCGCGGGGGACGTGGCCGCGTTCGAGGGCGCGCTGCGCGAGGCGCTGGGCGGGGTGCCGCTCGGGCTCGTGCGGCCGGCCGTCGTCGTCGGGCCGGGGATCGACACGCTCCTCACGCGGCACTTCGAGGCACCGCGCCTGCTCACCGTCCGCGGCGGGGAGCGTACGTGGCACCTCGTGCACGTCGAGGACGTCGTCGCGGCGGTGCGGGTCGCGCTCGACCAGGGCCTCGTCGGTGGGCTCACGGCTGGTCCGCTGCGCGGCGGGCTGCCCGACGTGCTCGACTCCGAGACGGTGGCCGCAGCAGCCGGCCTGCGCACGGTCCAGCTCCCGCCCGCGACCGCGTTCGGCGCCGCCGAGCGGCTGCACCGGGTCGGGGTGCTGCCGTCCCCGGCGGGCGACCTCGCGTTCGTCGTGCACCCGTGGTCGGTCTCGGCAGGGCGCCTGCACGACGCCGGGTGGTCTCCTACCTGGTCGGGTGCGGCGGCGCTGGAGGTGCTGCTCGCGGAGGTGCGCGGCCGGGTCGGTGTCGCGGGGCTGCGGTTCGGCGGCCGCGACGCGGCCGCCCTCGGCGCCGCGGGTGCGGCGGTCGCGGTCCTGGGGACCGCGGCGGTCTGGCGGCAGGCGCGGTCCCGTCGCCCGTGACGTCCGACGCGGTGCGCCGGTCGCGAGCGCGTGCGGCGCGCGGGCGCCGTCGGCAGGGAGATCCCAGCATCCTCGGGGATGATGTCCCGGTGAGCGACGCCCCCTCCTTCGACGCCCTCCTCACCGAGGACGAGCACGTCCCGCCGCCGGTGACGCGGCGGTCCCTGACGTTCGGCATCTCCCTGCTCGCGACGACGCTGCTCGTCGCGGGCCTCGCGATCCTGCCCGCGCCCTACGCCGTGCGGTCGCCGGGGCCGACGGAGGACACGCTCGGCGAGCAGGACGGCACGCCGCTCATCTCCATCACGGGCGCCGAGACCTTCGACTCGACGGGCGAGCTGCGCCTGACGACGGTCTCGGTCGCGGGCGGACCCGGCTACCCGGTGAACCTCGCCCAGGTCGTCCAGGGCTGGTTCGACCGGTCGCGCAGCGTGCGCCCCGTCGAGGAGGTCTTCCCGACCGGCCGCTCCAAGGAGGAGACGGAGCAGCAGGGCCAGGCCGAGATGATCTCCTCGCAGGAGAACGCGACGGTCGCGGCGCTCACCGAGCTCGGGTACGAGGTGCCGGCCACGCTCACGGTCGAGGCCGCGGTCCCGGACAGCGGGTCGGACGGCGTCGTCGAGCCGGGGGACGTCATCGTCGAGCTCGACGGGGCGCCGGTCCCGACGTACCAGGACCTCATCGACGGCCTGGCCGCCGTCGAGCCCGGCGCCGACGTGACGCTCGGCGTCCTGCGCGACGGCGCGGAGACCGACCTCACGGTGACGACGACGGACGGCGGCGACACCGCGCTGCTCGGCGTGTTCATCGACCCGACGTTCGACTTCCCGGTGGACGTGTCGATCCAGATCGAGGACATCGGCGGCCCGAGCGCCGGCACGATGTTCGCGCTCGGCATCGTCGACCAGCTCACGCCCGAGGACGAGGCGAACGGCGTCGTCATCGCGGGCACGGGCACGATGAGCGTCGAGGGCGACGTGGGCCCGATCGGCGGTATCCAGCAGAAGCTGTACGGCGCCCTGCGCGACGGCGCGACGTGGTTCCTCGCGCCGCAGGCCAACTGCCCGGAGGTCGTGGGCAACGTCCCGGACGGCCTGCACGTCGCGGCGGTCTCGACGCTGGCCGACGCCCGCGCGGCGATGGAGGCGATCGGGGCGGGCGAGGGGGACACGCTCGCGACGTGCGAGGCGCGCGGCTGACGACGGCCGCGCGCGTCAGTCCTCGAGCGTCGCGCGCAGCGCGGTGACCAGGCCGGGGACGAGGTCGGGGCCGCCGGCGACGTCGGTGGCCGCGTCGTGCGCGCGCGACCGGACGGCGCACCAGGACGGGCCGTCCCGCAGCACGCCGACGGCGAGGCGCACGTCCTGCCGGTCGGGGTGCGACGTGAGGTAGTCGAGCGCGGCGTCCGGGTCGTCGGGCACACCCTCCTCCGCGGCCGGGGGCAGGACGATCCGCTCGACGACGAGCGCGGCGCCGTCGACCGTCGCCGGCCAGGCGACGCGCGCGAGCCCGTCCTCGAGGTCGCCGTCCACGGCGAAGCCCTCCTGCTCGATGGAGAGCAGGTGGTGCGGGTCGGCGGAGGCCGCGGCGACGACGTCGGGCGGCAGGCGGTCGGCGAGCGTCGGGTCCGCCGCGAGCGCACCGGCCGTCGCGACGAGCGCGAAGAGCCGCGGCGGCGCGTCCCAGCCGGCGTCGCCCGCGTGCACCTCGATCTCGTGGACGGCGAGAGCGAGGGCGTGCTGGGGCGTGGGGCCGCCGGGTGCGACGAGGTCGGGGGCGGGCGAGGACGCTGCGTCGTCAGGCTGGGGCATGCCCCCCATCGTCCCCCATCGGGCGCCGACCGGCGGTGGACGGCGGCGACCGGCCGTGCCGTCCCCCACGGGGCCGCGGACCGTGGGAACCTTGGGGGAGGACCGGGCGTTGTCCCCGGTGCACGCCCGAGCCACGACCGAAGAGGTATACCCACCGTGTCATTCGCCGCAGCGCCCCGCCGGCCGTCCTCCGGGGGGCGGCCCGCCCGGCGCCGGAGCCCGATCGGGATCGCGATCGCCGTCGTCGGCGCCCTCGTCGTCCTGCTGCTCCTGCTCGCCCAGTTCTGGACCGAGGTGCTGTGGTTCCGGCAGCTCGACTTCGCGAACGTCCTGTGGACGCAGTGGGGCGCGCGCATCGCCCTCTTCGTCGGCGGGTTCCTCGTGATGGGCGGCCTCGTCTTCCTGTCGTTCTCGATCGCGTACCGGTCACGGCCGATCTACGCGCCCTCGACGCCCGAGCAGGCGACGCTCGACCAGTACCGCGAGGCGATCGAGCCGCTGCGCAAGGTCGTCATGATCGTCGCGCCCGCGCTGGTGGGCTTCTTCGCCGGCGCGGCGGCGGCCTCGCAGTGGCAGACCGTGCTGCTGGCGCTCAACTCCGTGCCCTTCGGCACGACGGACCCGCAGTGGGGCATCGACCTGGCGTTCTACGTCTTCACGCTGCCCGCGCTCCGGTTCGTCGTGAGCTTCCTCATGGCGGTCGTCATCATCGCGGGCATCGCCGCGGTCGCGACGCACTACCTGTACGGCGGCCTGCGTATCGGTGGTGGCTCGGACGCGGGCCCGCGCACGACGAAGGCCGCGCGCGTCCAGCTCTCCGTGACCGCCGCGCTGCTCCTGGTCCTGATCGGGGCGAACTACTGGCTCGACCGGTACTCGATCCTCACCTCGGGCGGGGCCAAGTTCGACGGCGCGTCGTACGCCGACGTGCACGCCGTCATCCCCTCCAAGGCGATCCTCACGGTCGTCGCCCTCTTCGTCGCGGCGCTGTTCGTCGTGACCGCGGTGCGCGGCAACTGGCGCCTCCCGGCGATCGGCGTGGGTCTGATGGTCGTGTCGGCCATCGCGATCGGCGGCATCTACCCGAGCGTCGTCCAGCGCTTCCAGGTCACGCCGAACGCGCAGGACTTCGAGGAGGAGTACATCCAGCG
Organism: Cellulosimicrobium sp. SH8; assembly: GCF_025818875.1. Taxonomy (NCBI): domain Bacteria; kingdom Bacillati; phylum Actinomycetota; class Actinomycetes; order Micrococcales; family Promicromonosporaceae; genus Cellulosimicrobium; species Cellulosimicrobium sp. SH8. The sequence goes on from NZ_JAMXMH010000012.1 coordinate 53,364, forward strand.
CAACATCGACGCGACGAAGGCCGCCTACGGGATCGACGACGTCCAGACCGAGCCGTACAACGCGAAGACGGAGGCGGAGGCCGGCGCGCTGCGCGAGGACGCCGACACGACGGCGTCGATCCGCCTGCTCGACCCGGAGATCGTCAGCCCGTCGTTCAGCCAGCTCCAGCAGAACAAGCAGTACTACCAGTTCTCGCCGTCGCTGTCGGTCGACCGCTACACGATCGAGGACGAGAGCCGTGACACCGTCATCGCGGTGCGCGAGCTCAACCAGGACGGCCTGGGCGCCGACCAGCGCAACTGGGTCAACGACCACACGGTCTACACGCACGGCTTCGGAGTCGTCGCCGCGTACGGCAACCAGATCGGTCCGGACGGTCGGCCGGCGTTCTACGAGGGCTCGATCCCGTCCACCGGCGCGTTCACCGACGCGGGCGGCTACGAGCCGCGCATCTACTTCTCGCCGGAGGCGCCGCAGTACTCGATCGTGGGCGCCCCTGAGGGCCGCGACGCGTGGGAGCTCGACTACCCCGTCGACGACGAGGGCGGCCAGGTCAACAACACGTTCCCGACGCAGGAGATCGAGGGCGGCCCGAGCGTCGGGTCGTTCATGAACAAGGTGCTGTACGCGCTGAAGTTCGGCTCCGAGCAGATCCTCTTCTCCGACCGCGTCACCGAGGAGTCGCAGATCCTCTACGACCGCAGCCCGCGCGACCGCGTCGCGAAGGTCGCGCCGTACCTGACGCTCGACGGGCGCGTGTACCCGGCGGTCGTCGACGGCCGGGTCAAGTGGATCGTGGACGGCTACACGACCTCGAACGCGTACCCGTACTCGACGTCCGAGTCGCTCGAGGACTCGACGCGCGACTCGCTCGTCGCGGCGAACTCGGTCGAGGCGCTCGCGCCGCAGCAGGTGAACTACATCCGTAACTCGGTCAAGGCGACCGTGGACGCGTACGACGGCTCCGTGGACCTGTACGCGTGGGACGCCGAGGACCCGGTGCTCCAGGCGTGGACCCAGGTGTTCCCGAGCTCGGTCCAGCCGATCTCGGAGATCTCGGGCGACCTCATGAGCCACCTGCGCTACCCCGAGGACCTGTTCAAGGTGCAGCGCACGCTGCTCGCGAGCTACCACGTGGACGACGCGAACGAGTTCTTCTCGGGTCAGGACTTCTGGCGCAGCCCCGAGGACCCGACGGCGAGCGGGCAGGTCAAGCCGCTGCAGCCGCCGTACTACCTCACGCTGCAGATGCCGAGCCAGGAGGCGCCGACGTTCTCGCTCATGTCGACGTACATCCCGGGAGGCGGCTCGGACCGCAACATCCTCACGGGCTTCCTGGCGGTGGACGCCGAGCCGGGCAACGAGGCGGGCGTGCGCTCGGAGGACTACGGCACGCTGCGGCTCCTCGAGCTGCCGCGCAACGCGACGGTGCCCGGGCCGGGTCAGGTGCAGAACAACTTCAACACCGACCCGACCGCGGCGGACGGCCTGCTGGCGCTGCGCCGCGGTGACTCGACGGTCATCAACGGCAACCTCCTCACGCTCCCCGTGGGCGGCGGCCTGCTGTACGTCCAGCCGGTCTACGTGCAGTCGACGGAGGGCACGCGGTTCCCGCTGCTGCGCAAGGTGCTCGTGTCCTTCGGCGACGAGATCGGCTTCGCCGACACGCTCGACGAGGCGCTGGACCAGGTGTTCGGCGGCGACTCGGGCGCGAACGCGGGCGACGCCGACGGCGGGGTCGAGACGGAGGTCCCGGACCAGCCGGCCGACGGCGAGACCACCGACCCGGGGACGACCGACCTCGGCACCGAGCCGCCGGCCACCGAGGAGCCGGCGCCGCCGGCCGACGGCGGCACGGTCGACGGCGGCGCCCGCGCCGAGCTCGACCAGGCGCTGCGCCAGGCGCAGCAGGCCATCGAGGACGGCCAGGCGGCCCTCGCGGAGGGTGACTTCGCGGCGTACGGCGAGGCGCAGGACCGGCTGCAGCAGGCGCTCGAGGCGGCGCTGGCGGCCGAGCAGTCGCTCGACACGGAGCCGTCCGCGGGCTGACGAGGCCCCACGCGGCGCGACGCACGACGGGCGGGTCGGGACAACCTTCGGGGGGCCCGACCCGCCCGTCGTCGTGCCGGAGTTGTCTTTTCGTCCGCCGGGCGGAAGGATCGCTCCTCGTGACTTCTGCAACGGTTTGCAGCAACGCTTTCAGCGCGGCGAGCGACGCGACCCCGGCCGTCCCCGCGGTGCGCCTGCACCACCCGTCCGGGGGCGAGCTCGTCGTGGCGCTGCGCGGTGCGGCCGTGCTCGCCTGGCGTGCGCCGTGGCGCGGGGCGGACGGGGTCGAGCGCGTCGAGGACCTCGTCGACGGGTACGCGGACGAGGCGGAGGTCGCCGCGCACGACGCCGCGCGGTCTGCGCTCATGGCTCCCTTCGTCAACCGCCTCGCCGGCGGGGAGTACCTGTTCGACGGCGTACGGCACCGGATGCCACCCGTCCTGCCGTGGGAGCCCGTCACGATGCACGGCTTCGCCCGCACGCTCGACTGGGCGGTCGTCGAGCGGGTCGAGGGACCGGCGGAGGCTGCTGACGAGGGCGACGCGCCCCCGGTGTCCGTCCGGCTGGCGGCGACCGTGGCCGCCGACACGCACGCCGGGTACCCGTTCGCGCTCGCGCTCGAGGTCGAGTACGTGCTCGGGGCGCGCGCGCTCGACGTCACGATGCGGGCCCGCAACGTCGGGGCGACGGCAGCCCCCGTCGCCCTGGGCTGGCACCCGTACCTGCGCGTCCCGGGCCACGAGACGATCGACCGTCTCGAGCTCACCGTCCCGGCCGGGCGCGCCGTCGTGACGGACCCGGGCCTGCTCCCGCTCGCGGGGGCGGAGGCGTTCGCCGCCGTCGACGGGCTCGGGCCGCTGCCGCTCGCGGGCGTCCGCCTCGACCACGCGTTCGGCGCCCTGCGGGCCGGCGCCGACGGTCGCGCCCGCACCGTCCTGCGGGACCCCGCCACGGGGCAGGGGCTCGCCGTCTGGCAGCGCCGCGGGCTCGTGCACGTCTACACCGGCGACGGCCTCGCGCGGCGCGAGCGCACCGCGGTCGCGGTCGAGCCCGTCGAGACGCTGACCGATGCCTTCAACCGCCCCGACTGCGCGACGGACGTCCGGCTGGAGCCGGGGGCCGTGCGCGAGTTCGCGTTCGGGGTCGAGGTCCTGGCGTGACCCACGTCTCGTCCACCCGATTTGGCCTGGTCCGGAACCTCACGTAGAGTAGTGATCACCGACGCGGGGTGGAGCAGCTCGGTAGCTCGCTGGGCTCATAACCCAGAGGTCGCAGGTTCAAATCCTGCCCCCGCTACTCAGAAGGCGAAGGCCCTCGATCTGATGATCGAGGGCCTTCGTCGTGTCACGAGGTCCTTCCGTCGTGCCATCGTCCGCGTCGATGCGCCGTCGCCTGTGACGCGCCCCACCCCGCCGAGGACCGGCCGGGGGAAGCCACGGCCCACGGCCCGGCGTTATCGTCAGTGGCCGGCGCCCACCACTCCCGCGGGCGCCCGACACCCGGAAGGTCACCATGCGCCGTCTGCGTCCCCGTCCCGCCGTCCTCACCGCCGTCACGGCGGTCGCCGCGCTCGCGCTGACGGCCTGTTCGTCGGGAGGCTCCGACGGCGGCGACGCCGCGAGCCCGAGCGGCAGCGCCTCGGGCGACGCCGCGCAGTGCGAGCCCGGCGCGCTCCCGACGCTCACCGACGGCGTGCTGACCGTCGGCGCGGGCGAGGCGTACGCGCCGTGGTACATCGGCGAGCACGACTCGGGCGAGGGCTTCGAGTCGGCGCTCATCTACGCGGTCGCGGACCGCCTCGGCTACGCGGCCGACGACGTCGTCTGGGAGACCGTGACGTTCGAGCAGATCATCAGCCCGGCCGTGAAGCCGTTCGACGTCGCCGCCTACCAGACGTCGATCACCGACGAGCGCAAGCAGGCCGTCGACTTCTCCAGCCCGTACCTCACGACGCGCCAGGGCGTCATCGTCATGGAGGACGGCCCCTACGCGGGCGCGACGACGCTCGCCGAGCTCGACGGCGCGCGCATCGGCGTCACGGCCGCGCAGACGAGCCTCACGCTCGCGGAGGCCGCGTGGGGCGAGGACGCGGACATCTCGCCGTACAACGCGGCGGGCGACGGCATGCAGGCGCTCCAGTCCGGGACGATCGACGCGATGGTCATGGACGTCGACCAGGGCGTCGCGGCCTCGACCGAGTACTTCCCGGACTCCGTGGTCATCGGCACGCTGCCGGACCAGGGCGTCGTCGAGCAGTACGGGCTCGTGCTCGACCTGGACTCCGCGCTGACCGACTGCGTGACCCAGGCCGTGGACGAGCTCGAGGCGGACGGCACGCTCGCCGAGCTGCGCACGACGTGGCTCAAGTCGGACGACATCCCCGTCCTCGAGTGACCCGGCCGTGACCGTGCCCGACGACGCGCGCCCGCCCGGGCGCGGGATGCCCGACGGCGTCCAGGGGGCCGCGTGGTCGCCGTCGCCCCTCGCGCTCGACCGCGCGGCGTTCCGACGCGCGCAGCGCCGGCGCTCGCTGCTCGTCGCGCTCGTCAGCACGGTGCTCGTCGTGGCGGCGGTCGTGCTCGTCGTCGTCAACGCGCCCGGCTGGGAGCGCGCGCGGACCGCGTTCTTCGACCCCGCCATGGCGTGGGAGTCGCTGCCGGCGATCCTCGAGGGGCTGTGGCTCAACCTGCGCGTGTGGGTCGTGGCGGGCGTCGTCGGCACGCTGCTCGGTCTCGGCCTGGCGATCGCGCGCACCAGCCGGATCCCGGCGCTGTTCCCGCTGCGCGCGTTCGCGATCGGCTACGTCGACCTCTTCCGTGGGGTGCCGCTCCTGCTCGTCCTGCTGCTCGTCGGCTTCGGGCTGCCCGCGCTGCGGCTGGAGTGGCTGCCGACGTCGGGTGCGTTCCTCGGGGCGCTCGCGATCGTCCTCACCTACACCGCCTACCTGGCCGAGGTGTTCCGGGCGGGCATCGAGTCGGTGCACCCCTCGCAGGTCGCTGCGGCGCGCTCGCTCGGTCTGACGCGCGCGCAGACGACCCGCCGCGTCGTGCTGCCGCAGGCCGTGCGCAACGTCACCGCGCCGCTCGCGAACAACCTCGTCTCGCTGCAGAAGGACTCGGGCCTCATCTCCGTGCTCGGCGCGGTCGACGCGATCCGTGCCGCGCAGATCGCGACGACCGGCAGCTACAACTTCACGCCCTACGTCGTCGCGGGGATCCTGTTCTTCCTCGTGTCGTTCCCGCTGACGCGCGCGGTCGACGCGTACCAGGCGCGCCGCGGCTGGGGCCGGTCGCTCGCGACCGTGAGCGGGGCGGGGGACATCCGATGAGCGGGGTCGTCCTGCCTTCCGGCGCCACCCCGCAGGACACGGGCGCGGACCACCTGCTCGCGCTGCGCGGCGTCCGCAAGACGTTCCCCGCCCCGGGCGTCCCGGGCGGGCGGCGGGTCGTGCTCGACGGCATCGACCTCGACGTCGACGCGCACCGGTGCGTGGTGCTCGTCGGGTCGTCGGGGTCCGGGAAGTCGACGCTCCTGCGCGTCGTCAACCTCCTGGACGAGGTCGACGACGGGCAGATCCTGCTCGACGGCGAGGACGTCGCGGACCCGCGCCTCGACGCCAACCGCGTCCGGGCGCGCATGGGCATGGTCTTCCAGGCGTACAACCTCTTCCCGCACCTCACCGTGCTCGACAACGTGACGCTCGCGCCCCGCCTCGTGCACCGGCGGGCGCGCGCGGAGGCGGAGGCGGCCGCCGTCGAGATGCTGGGGCGGGTGGGGCTGAGCCACAAGGTGACGGCGTACCCCGACCAGCTCTCGGGTGGTGAGCAGCAGCGCGCGGCCATCGCGCGCGCCCTCGTCAACGGCCCCGAGCTGCTCCTGCTCGACGAGGTGACCTCCGCGCTCGACCCGGAGCTCGTCGGCGGGGTGCTCGACCTGCTCGCCGAGCTGCGGGCCGAGGGACGCACGATGCTCGTCGCGACGCACGAGATGGGCTTCGCCCGCCGCGTCGCCGACGAGGTCTGCTTCCTCCACGAGGGCCGCGTCCACGAGCGCGGCACCCCCGAGCAGGTGCTCGGCGACCCGCAGCAAGAGCGCACCCGCACCTTCCTCCGCCGTCTCCACGCCTGACGGCCGCCCCCGCGCCGCGCCGAACACGACCTTGCTGTCGTTCTGACGCCCAGAACGACAGCAACCACGTGCTCGACGGCGCGTGGTGTCGTTCTCGGCCGCTCGCGCGCGGACGGCGGGGGCGGTGCCGACGCCACGCGGTGGGCCGCGACCGGGTGCTAGGGTCGCGCCCAGCGTCGCGTGCCGGTGGCGGACCACGTCAGGCATGGAGGCGCCGAACCCGGAAGGGGGAGCCGTGCACGCACGGACCCTTTCCTCGTTCCTCACCGGTGAGTGAGGGCGAGAAGACCAGGCTCGTGGCCTGGTACGACGAGATGCTCGCGGTGCACGACCGGCTGCGGCGCGCGCTGGCGCTGGTGCGCGAGTCGGCGGCGGTCACCGCGGACCGGTCCGGCGCTGCCGCGACCACGGACCTGCTCGTGTGGTGCCGCGGGTTCTGCACCGCGCTGACCCGGCACCACACGGCCGAGGACGCGGTGCTCTTCCCCGAGCTGGAGCGTCGTCACCCGGACCTGGCCGACGTGCTGCGGCGCCTGCGCCAGGACCACGGCATGATCGCGTACCTCATCGCCGACCTCGAGCACGCGCTCGACCGGGCGGCGGACCCCGAGGCGTCGCGCGACGCCGTCGGGCGCCACCTCGACGGGGTGGGCGCGATCATGGAGTCGCACTTCAGGTACGAGGAGCGGGCGCTCGGCGAGGTCCTCGCTGCGCTCGACCTCGGGGCGTCGCGCGACGACGTGCTCGGGCCGCTCTGAGCGCTGCTCAGCCGCGCAGGACGAGCACCACCGTGGTCACGACGGACGCGCACGCGACGAGCGTGTACGGCCACGTCCACGTGCGCAGCCCGGCGACGCGCAGCACCACGGCCACCGCGAGCGCCGCCAGGGCGAGCACGGGACCGTCGACGAGCGGGGCCAGGTCGACCGAGACGCGGAGGGACTCCAGGAGCTGCGGCGGCAGGGGGACGAAGGGCTCGCTCTGCCGGGCCGCGCCGTCGGGCACGAGCCACAGCGTGCGCAGCACCGCCAGGACCGCGAGCAGGAGCGGCAGCGCGCGCAGGAGCGCGCCCCCGACCCGGGAGCGGTGCCCGGTCGACGACGCGGCGGAGCGCGACCGTGGCGTCGACGGCGCCGTGGACGGGGACGCCGGCGCGGACGCCGGGGCTGCCCCCCGCGGCGGGGCCGCGGGGAACGTGGGAGCGTTCTGCTGCGCGATCGAGGGGTGCGGGGCCGGAGCGCTCGTGACGGCCGCGCCCGTGATGCGCGGCCGGCCCGTCCGCGGCGTCGGCCCGAGGTGCTGGACGGGGCTCCGGCGTGGTGGGACCGACGGCGGGACGGGTCGCCCGACCTGGGTGGCGACGAGGTCGGGGGAGTCCAGGACCCGCGTGCGCACGACGGCCGCGGGCGTCGGATCTGCCGCGGACGACGTCGCCGGCGGCCGACCCAGCGTGGAGACCCGCCGGACGGGCACCGGCCAGGCGCGTCCGCCCGCGGCGCCTCGCGCGGGGAGAGCGTCGGGCTCGTCCGATCGCAGCCGGGCGCCGTGGGGCACGGGCTCGGGCCCGCCCGGCACCACGTGCGGTGGGCGACGGTACGCCCGCCACCCGCGCAGGGTGTCCGGGTGCCCGGCCGGAGGGGTGGCGGCCTGCCACTGCATCGCCTGCCAGAGCCAGTCCTTGAGCTCGGCGGGGGTCCGGCCGTCGGCGACGTGCGCGCCGATGCTCGCCACGTGGTCGGCGATGACCTCGGAGGCCGCGCCGTCGAACCCGTCCCCGTGCACCTCGGAGAGCACGCTCATGAGCGTGGCGTCGTAGACGAGCGCGTGCCACGGCTCCCGGGCGCGGGCGGTGTCCCGCCCGGACGCCGCGCCGGAGCCCGCGTCGAGGTCCGGGCCGACCGCGCCGACGTCGACCGGCCGCACCCCCCGGACGGGTGCGCCGGTCGCGGCGCCCAGCCCGGCGACGGGACCGAGCGCGCGCTCCGCCGCGGTGGCGCCGTCCGCCACGATCCGCTGCGTGAGGAGCAGGGTGTCGTCGCCGGCCTCCCCAGCGAGCCGGGCGCGGAGCACGGCGACCACGCTCTCCAGCGCGGGGCGATGGTTCGGCTGGTAGCGGGTCATCGACAGGATCAGGTCCTGCAGGTGCGGGTCGATCTCCGGCAGCTCGGCGGGGGACGGGGCCAGCTCCATCCCGGCCGGGACCCCGACGAGGTCGTCCGGCACCTCCCGGACGAGGTCCTCGGCCTCGAGGTCGCGACCGAGGAAGTTCAGGTCCGCCGGCACGACTCCCGTGCTCGCGAAGATCAGGAGCAGGCCGAGCGCGTACACGTCCGAGCGGGGGTGCACGCGGCGGGCGAACAGCTCCGGCGCCATGTACGCGAGCGTCCCGACCGGCTGGGTGGACGTCGCCGTGTCGAACAGCTTGGCGATGCCGAGGTCGATGAGGACCGCGCGGTCGCCGTCGACCATGATGTTGGCGGGCTTCAGGTCGCGGTGCACGCAGTGCTGCTCCTGGAGCACGAGCAGCGCCTCCGCGACGTCCGAGGCCAGCCGCAGCGCCTGGCGCCCGTCCAGCGGCCCCGTCGCGCGGACCTGCTCGCGCAGCGTGGTGCCCGGCACGAGCTCCATGGCGAACCACGGCTGGTCGTCGTCCAGGCCCGCGCGCACGAACGCGGGGAAGCCGCGCCCGCCCACGGCCTCCAGCAGCCGCGCCTCCTGCGTGAAGCGCTCGCGGGAGCCCTCCTGCAGTCCCGTGAGCACCTTCACGGCGACCTCCGTGCCGTCCGCGTCCGTGGCGCGGTAGACGTGCGCGAACCCGCCGTGCCCGAGCACCTCGCTCAGGGCGAACGGGCCTCGGCGGTCACCGCTCGCGGGCACCTGACGGACGGGTCGCCGGGGCAGCGGCGCGGGCGACGGCGGGCTCGGGTGGGTGTCGTCGTCGGTCGCCGCCGCGAGGACGGACTGCTCGGGGCCGGGCATGGGCGCAACGTTACAAGCGCGCACGTGCTGGACGTAGCAGACAAACCGGTTCTGGACTCCGCTCGCCGCCGCGCCGCCACCTGGCAGGCTGGGACGCATGGTCAACCGCCTCGCCGACGCCGTGAGCCCGTACCTGCGTCAGCACGCCGACAACCCCGTCGACTGGTACCCGTGGGGCGCCGAGGCGTTCGACGAGGCACGCCGCCGCGACGTGCCCGTGATGGTGTCGGTCGGGTACGCGACGTGCCACTGGTGCCACGTCATGGCGCGCGAGAGCTTCTCCGACCCCGCGATCGGCGCGCAGCTCGCGCGCGGCTTCGTGGCCGTGAAGGTCGACCGGGAGGAGCACCCCGACGTCGACGCGAGCCTCCTCGCCGCCGCGAGCGCGTTCACGTCCGACCTGGGCTGGCCGCTCACCGTGTTCACGACGCCGGACGGCGCGCCGTTCTACGCCGGCACGTACTGGCCGCCGGTCCCCGTGGCGGGGCGGCCCGCGTTCCGGGACGTGCTCGACGCCGTCGTGCAGGCCTGGGAGCAGCGGCGCGACCAGGTCGTCGACACCGGGGAGGCGATCCGCGTGGCGCTCCGGGACGCGGCGGCGGGGCGGCGGACAGGGGTCCCGTCCGCCGCGGCGACGGCGGTCGCCGCCCCCGGGGAGCCGGGCGCCCCCGGCGCGACCGACGACGGGCCGGTCGGCCGGCTCGCCGACCACGCGCGGACCGTCGTCGACCAGCTGGAGGCGGCGGAGGACCGCGTGCACGGCGGGTTCGGCGGCGCGCCGAAGTTCCCCGTCGCGCCGACGCTCGAGCTCCTCCTCGACGTGGCGGCGTCGTCGGTCGTGGACCCCGAGGTCGCCCGGCGTGCGCTCGTCCTGGCCGGGCGCACGGTCGACGCGATGGCCGCGAGCCCGCTGCGCGACGTCGACGGCGGGTTCTTCCGGTATGCGACCCGGCCCGACTGGTCGGAGCCGCACTACGAGCGGATGCTCTACGACAACGCGCAGCTCCTCTCGGCCGCGACGACCCTCGCCGTGCTCCGCCGCACCGGGCCGGTGGACGGCCCGCTCCGCACGCCCGCACCCGCCCCCGGCACCCCGGACCCGGGCGAGGGCGTCGCACGGGTCGCGGCCGACGTCGGGCGCTTCCTCCTGCGCGTGCTGCGCCTCGCGGACGGCGCGTTCGCGAGCGCGCAGGACTCCGAGTCCGTCGTCGGCGGCGAGCGCGTCGAGGGCGGCTACTACCTGCTCCCGCCCGCCGAGCGCGCGCGTCACGAGCCGCCCCGGCTCGACACCAAGGTGCTCACCGGCTGGAACGGCCTCGCGATCGAGGCGCTGGCGCGCGCCGGCCACCACCTCGACCTCCCCGACCTCACCGACGCCGCGCGCACGGCCGCCGACCGGCTCCTCACGACGCACGTGCGGGCCGACGGGACGCTCGTGCGCGCGTCGGAGGGCGGCGTCGCCTCGGACGCCGTCGCGACGCTCGAGGACCACGGCGCCTTCGCGACCGCTCTGCTCGTGCTCGGCGGCCTGACGGGAGAGGCCCGGTACGTGCGCGAGGGCCTGCGGCTCGTCGACGCGACCGTCGGCGCGGACGGCGAGCTGCGGCCCCCGCAGGGCACCGACCCCGTGCTCACCGACCTCGGGCTCGCGGCCGGCGCCGCCGCGGACGCGTCGGAGGGCGCCGTCCTGTCCGGCACGACGGCGGCCGCGCGGGCCGCGCTGCTGGCCCACCTCGCCACGGGAGAGCCGCGCTACCGGGACGCCGCCCGCGCGCACGTCGCCGCGTCCCCGACGGCGAGCGAGCACCCGCTCGGCGCGGCCGGGGTGCTGCGGGTCGCCGTCGGGCTCGCCGAGCCGCCCCACCAGCTCGTGCTCGTCGCCGACCCGGGCCTGCGCGAGGCGTTCCGGCAGGTCGCGCGGGTCTGGTATCACCCGAACGGCCTGCTGCTCGCCGCGACGCCCGGCGACGCTGCGGCGCTCGCCGTCGACGGCGTCGGGCTGCTCGCCGGTCGCGGACCCGGCGCGTACCTGTGCGCCGACTTCGTGTGCCGCCTCCCGGCGCACGACCCCGAGGCGCTCCGGGTCCAGCTCGGCGGGTAGCCGGGCTGGCCCGGGGGTGCAGGGCGCACGCGCCGGTCGCATGATGGAAGAGCGGTGCGGCACGAGGAGGAGCCATGAGGGCATCGGTCGGGGACAGGATCGTGACCGCCTCGGGGGTCGTCGGCGGAGCGGTGCGCGACGGGGTGGTGGTCGAGCTGCGGCACGAGGACGGGTCACCCCCGTACCTCGTCGAGTGGACCGACACGGGGGAGCGCACGCTCGTCTACCCGGGGTCGGACAGCTACGTCGAGCACGTCCCCGGGGCGGAGACCGGGGGCGGGACCGGCACGACGAAGGTGTGGCGCGTGCAGGTGAGCGTCGTCGAGTCGGAGGGTCGGACGACGGCGGAGGCCGTGCTGGTCGCGGAGGCGCCCGGCCACGTCCGGACGGTCGGGCGCGCACGCCGGGACCCGCACGACCTGGACGTCCCGCTCATCGGCGACGAGATCGCGGTCGGGCGCGCGCTGCGGCGGCTCGCGGACCGGCTGCTGGACGACGCCGAGTCGGACATCGAGTCGTCGACGGGCGTCCCGGCGCACGTGCACCTGTGACGGGGGCACCCGACGCGCCGGTGGCCCTGCGAGTCGTCGTGCACGGGCGCGTGCAGGGCGTCGGGTTCCGCTGGGCGACGCGCGAGCGGCTCGCCGTGCTGGGACTCGACGGGGCGGCGACGAACCGTCCCGACGGCACGGTCGAGGTGGTCGCCACCGGGCCGCGGGACGCCGTCGACCGGCTCGTGGCGTGGCTGCGCGACGGCCCGACGCCGGGCCACGTCACCCGGGTGGACGTCGACCCGGGCGGGGGCTGACGCCGGGACGGGCGGCGGTTCAGGAGTCCGCGCGGGCCAGGACCGACTCCCAGTGCCACGGCTCGGGAACGCGCCCGTCCGGCTCGGCGAAGTCGGGGTGCGTCCAGCCGAAGGCCTCGGCGTTCTGCTTGAGCCAGTCGTACTGGGGCGTGCCGAACGCCTGCACGCCGCCACCCAGGTCGACGGCGAACCCCAGACCGTGGTTCGAGCAGCCGGGCGGCGCGGCGATCGGCGACGACGGGTCGTAGAGGCCCGCCTGCTCCTCGTACGTGCGGTAGGAGGAGTTGATCGTCAGGTGCACGCCGAACCGCTCGGCGTAGGCCGCGTCGAGGGCGACGAGGCCGTCGAGCACGTCGGCACGCACGCGGTCCGACGGCGACCACGGGATCGCGGCCAGGGCGGAGTCGGGCACGCGACCGCCGTCCGGGTCCCACACCTGGTCCGGCGCGGGGCAGGAGACGGCGTCCTGCGCGGTCGACATCTCCTCCGTGGACGTGGCCACGGTCGCCAGGTCCGCCTCCAGGTCGAGCACGGCCTGCCCCAGCGCGGCGAGGTCGTCGGCTGACGCACCGCTCCCGGCCGTCTCCGACGTCGTCGCGGCCGCGTCGAGCGCCTCCCGGAGCCGCGTGCGCACCGCCTCGTCGGCGCCCAGGCCCTCCGTGGCGGCGTAGATCTTCTCGCCCTGCTCCTGGACGGGCGCGAGGCTCGTCCGGGCCGCCTCGACCTCGGCCCGCGCGTGGTCCAGCATCGAGGCGTGCACGGCCCGCGACGCCTGCTCCAGCGACGCGGTCGCACCCGTCGTGCCGGTCGTCATCCGGTCGAGGAAGGACGCCCCGAGGAGGTCGCGCGCGTCGTCGACCTCGGCGGCGAGGTCGTCCCGGACGGCGGGGTCGGCGACCTTCCCGTCGGACGTCGTGAGCAGCGCCTGCGCGGTGGTGGTCTGCGCGGCCAGGTCGTCGTACGTCGACCCCCGGTACCAGACCAGCCCGCCGCCGCCGGCGCCGAGGAGGAGCGCCAGCGTCACGACGACCGCGACCCACGCGCCGCGGTGCCGGCGCGTCCCCCGGGCGTGCCGCCGCTCCCGCCCGGTCGGGTAGCCCGAGGGGTCGGTGGAGGGTGGGGTGCTCGTGACGGTCACACCGCCAGAACCTACGCCACCCCGCAGGTGCCCTGAGACCGTACGCCGGGTGAGCGTGGACACGCTCACCGAAGTATCACGATCCCCGCCGGACCCTCCCCAGATGGTGATCCCGGTGACGGTGCCGGGGCGAGGTGGGGAGGGGCCATGAAGCGGCTGGTGCTGTGCTGCGACGGCACGTGGAACTCGCCGGTGAACGCGAGCGTGTCGAACATCGAGAAGATCGCGCGCTCGGTCCGCACCGGCATCGGACCGGACGGCGTGCAGCAGATGGTGTTCTCCGTCGAGGGGGTCGGGGCGCAGGGCTACCTCGTCGACCGCCTGCTCGGCGGGGCGTTCGGGTACGGGCTGACGCGCAACGTCGTCGCCGGCTACCGCCACCTCGCGCTCAACTACGAGCCCGGCGACGAGATCTACGTGTTCGGCTTCAGCCGCGGCGCGTACACGGCCCGCAGCATCGTCGGCATGGTCGCGACCGTCGGCCTGCTCACCCAGGACTCCCTCGCGCGCGACCACCTGTGCGACGCCGAGCGGATCTACCGCGTGCGCGACGCCGCCCAGCGGTCGGAGCAGGCCGCCGCGTTCCGCGCCGAGCACTGCCACGACCACGTCCCGGTCGCGTTCCTCGGGGTGTTCGACACCGTCGGCGCGCTCGGGGTCCCCGGGCTGTCGCGCCGCCGCAGCCGGTTCCACGACCTGCGCCTGTCGACCGACGTCGAGTGCGCCCGGCAGGCTCTCGCGATCGACGACCGCCGCATCACGTTCGAGCCCTGCCTCTGGGACGTCCCCGTCGCCATGGCGGCCCGGGTCAAGCAGGTGTGGTTCCCCGGCGGGCACAGCGACGTCGGGGGCGGGGCCCGGGCCCGCGCGCTCTCCGACACCGCGCTCCTGTGGATGGTCGGCGAGGCGATCGCGCGCGGGCTCACGTTCGACGAGGACCGGCTGTTCGCCCAGCTCCACCACGAGGACGAGTTCGTGTGCCGGTTCCGGCCCGGCCTGCTGTTCGGCGCGCTCAACCTCCTCAAGCGCATGCACCCGCGCCCGCGCTTCCGCGGCGACCGGCGCGTCCTGGCCGGCGTCCCGACGCCGCCCGACACCGTCGACGCCGTGTACCTCGCCCAGACCGCGGCGTACCTCACGGCCGACCCGTCCTCCGAGTACGCGCGTCACGCCCGGAACGTCACGTGGTGGCGCGAGAGCGCCGGGCCCGGCCTGGAGCACCTCGTCGAGCCGATCCCGGGCGGCACGAGGGAGGACCGGCCGCTGGTCCTCGCGTAGGGAGCGAGCGGTCGCGCACGGCCGACGACAGCCCGGCCGCGGACACCCTGCGACGCTCGCGTGGCTGCGGGGGACGACGTCGTCCGTTCGCCGGGTGCGACGCGCCGACCCCGTGCCATGCTGGGCGACGTGAGCGAGCAGACCGCAGTCCCGATCCCGGCCGACCAGCTCGTCCCCGCCGACGCGCACGTGCTCGGCAACCCGGACGCGCCGGTCACGATCGTCGAGTTCGGCGACCTCGAGTGCCCGTACTGCGCCGCCGCCGCGCCCGTGCTCCGACAGGTCGTCGAGTCGTCCGGCGGTCAGGTGCGCCTCGTGTTCCGGCACTTCCCGCTCTTCGAGATCCACCCCCACGCGCTCTCCGCGGCGCTCGCGGTCGAGGCCGCCGCGGCGCAGGGGCGGTTCTGGGAGATGCAGGCCGCGCTGTTCGAGCACCAGGACCAGCTCGGCGAGGCCGGCCTGGCCGACCGCGCCGAGGAGCTCGGCCTCGACGGCGCGTCCGTCGTGGGGGACGCCGCGCAGCAGCACGCCGCGCCCGTGCGGCGCGACTACGCCGACGCTCTCGCCGCGGGCGTCCAGGGCACGCCGACCCTGTTCGTCAACGGCGTCCGCTACCGCGGCCGCGTCACCGCCGACGGCCTCCGCACCGCGATCGAGGCCGCCGCCCCGTCGAGGTAGAACCTTCTGCCTCGGTGGACCAGGGTTCTGTCTCGACGAGGGCTGGGGTGCTCAGGCGGTCGTGGGTGGGTGCCAGGGGAGGGGCGGGAGCTCGGGCGGGGGGCCGTCGGCGCCGGGGGAGCACAGGGGCCAGCGCTCGCCGACGAACCGCAGCGCGAGGGAGCCGAGCACGGCCGCGACGAGCGAGCCGGCGAGGATGCCGATCTTGGCCTGCTCGATGAGCGCCTCGTCGTCGAACGCGAGCTCGGCGATGAAGAGCGAGATGGTGAAGCCGATGCCGGCGAGGATCGCGCCGCCGAGCAGGTGGGAGTAGCGCACGCGACCGGGGAGGTCGCCGAGCCCGAGGCGCAGGGCGAGCGTCGCGGCGCCGAAGATGCCGACGGCGTTGCCCACGACGAGCGCGACGGCGACGCCGATGGTCACGGGCGACGTCGCCGCGGTCCGGAGCGACTCGGCGTCGAGCTGCACGCCCGCGTTGGCGAGGCCGAACACGGGCACCACGACGTAGGCGCTCCACGGGTGCAGGACGCGCTGGAGGCGTTCGCTCGTGGGCACGGCCGCGCGTGCGGCGAGCTCGGTGAGGTGCTCGCGCTCCGCCGTCGTCTCCTGGGCGAGGCGTTTGGCGTACTTCGGCACGACGGCGACGTCCACGGGCCGCGACGAGCGCGACGGGACGAGCAGGCCCACGAGCACACCCGCGAGCGTCGCGTGGACGCCGGACGCGTAGACCGCGCCCCACAGCGCGATCCCGGCGAGCGCGTACGGGGTGAGCCGCCAGACGCCGAGCCAGCGCAGCGCGAGGATGACGACGACGAGCACGGCGGCGACGAGCAGCCCCGGGAGCCAGAGGTCGTCGGTGTAGAAGAGCGCCATGACGGTGATGGCGCCGATGTCGTCCACGACGGCCAGCGTGAGCAGGAAGAGCCGGAGCTGGTCCGGGCAGCGCGGTCCGAACAGGGCGAGGATGCCCACGAGGAACGCCGTGTCGGTCGACATGACGATGCCCCAGCCGTGCTGCGCGGGGGAGCCGGCGTTGAAGGCGACGTAGATGAGGGCGGGGACGGCGAGGCCGCCGAGCGCACCGAGCGCGGGCACCGCGACGGTCCGCCGGTTGCGCAGCTCGCCGCTCGTCACCTCGCGGTTGATCTCGAGCCCGATGACGAGGAAGAACACGGCCATCGCGGCGTCGTTGACCCAGTGGTGCAGGTCCATCTCGAACGACCAGGGCCCGACGTGCCAGCCCGCGGTCGCGGACCACAGGTCGTCGTAGGCGCCCGACCAGGCGGAGTTGGCCCACACGAGCGCGACGACGGTCGCGACGAGCAGCAGCACGGCACCGCCCGCCTCGGTCGCGAGGAACGAGCGCAGCGAGGGCGCGACGGGACGCAGCTGGAAGCGCAGCGGCGGGCCCGGCCGGGCGGGGACGCGGACGATCGGGAACGACGACGGCGGAGCGGGCTCGGTCACGGGGCCTCCGGGTGGTCGGGGACGGGCGACGCCCCCGGGCGTCGGACGTGAGAGCGGGGATCTTCGGGCCGACCCTGGGTCGGCCCTGCGCTGGGACAACTCTTCCGGGCGGGAGTTCCTTCCGCAACGGGCCGCGTGCGGCGGAGTTCTCCACCACCTTGTCCACAGTGTGGAAAAGTTCTTCCGAATCTCTTGTGTCCTCGGTCACGCGCTGCTAGCGTCGTGCGTGCCAACGGCGGGCCCGGGCCGAGCGACACGCTCGGTGGTCGACGCGATCGATCCGACACCGGCAGCTACCAACCAGGCGGAAGAGCACCAACTCGCCTGCAGCGGCCCGCCGGAAGCCGGAGGCGGAGCACCCGGCGTCGCTGCCCGAACCGTGGAGACTCACCATGGACACTCTTGTCGTGGACGCAGCACACCTGGACCGAGCCGTCGCCCTCGCGGTCGACAGCGTCGCGAACGCCGGAGGACCCTTCGGCGCCGTGATCGTCACCGCCGACGGGCAGGTGTTCGAGGGCAACAACCGGGTCACGCAGGACAACGACCCCACCGCGCACGCCGAGGTCACCGCGATCCGGCGCGCGTGCGCCGCGCTCGGCACGTTCGATCTCACCGGCGCGACGCTCTACTCGAGCTGCGAGCCGTGCCCCATGTGCCTCGCGTCGGCTCTCTGGGCCCGCGTGCAGACCGTGTACTTCGCCGCCGACCGCCACGACGCCGCGAGCGCCGGGTTCGACGACGCGGAGTTCTACGACTTCTTCGCCGCCGACCCCGCCGACCGGAGCATGCAGGTCGTGCACGAGCGCACGGCCACCGCCACCGCGCCCTTCGACGCGTGGCGCGTCCTCGAGTCCCGGATCGAGTACTGACCGGCCGGCGCGCCGATCAGCACCGCGATCTCGCACCGAAAGGACACAAGGACGTGACCCTCCTCGGCATGCGGCGGGAGACCGCCGAGAACGACGACGCACGCGGCACCAGCACGGCCACCGGCCGGCTCGACCGCTTCTTCAAGATCACCGAGCGCGGCTCGACCACGGGGCGCGAGCTCCGCGGCGGCCTGGTGACCTTCTTCGCGATGGCGTACATCGTCATCCTCAACCCCCTCATCCTCGGCGGGACGAGCGCCGAGAACGCGCCCGTCGACGTCGCGGGCGGGTGGCTCCAGACGGCGCAGGTCGGCGCGATGACCAGCCTCGCCGCCGGTGGTCTGACCATCCTGTTCGGCCTCGTCGCGAACCTCCCGTTCGCGCTCGCGGCCGGGCTGGGCATCAACTCGTTCCTCGCCGTCGCCGTCATCGGCGACGTCACGTGGCCCGAGGCGATGGGGCTCGTGCTCGTCAACGGCCTGCTCATCGTGCTGCTCGCCGTGACGGGCGCGCGGTCGGCGATCTTCAACGCCGTCCCGCGCCAGCTCAAGGCCGCGATCACGGTCGGCATCGGCCTGTTCATCGCGTTCATCGGGTTCGTCGACGCCGGGTTCGTCACGCGCACCCCGGGCGGGCCGCCGGTCCAGCTCGGCGACGGCGGGTCGATCACGTCGGTCCCGACCCTCGTGTTCGTCGTCGGCCTGCTGACCATGGGCATCCTCGTGGCGCGCAAGGTCAAGGGCGGCCTGCTCATCGGGCTCGTCGCGACGACCGTCGTCGCGATCGTCGCCGAGTCCGTGCTGCACCTCGGCCCCGCGTCCGACGACAACCCCGGCGGCTGGCACCTCACCGTCCCCACGCTGCCGAGCTCCCTCGTCTCCGTGCCGGACCTCAGCCTGTTCGGGCAGTTCTCGTTCGGCGCGTTCGACCGGATCGGGGCGCTCGCGGCGACGATGCTCGTGTTCACGCTGTTCTTCACGAACTTCTTCGACGCGATGGGCACGATGACGGGGCTCGCCAAGCAGGGCGGCCTCGCCGACGCGGACGGCAACTTCCCGCGCATCAAGTCGGCGCTCGTCGTCGAGGGCGTGGGCGCGGTCGTGGGCGGCGCGACGTCGTCGTCGTCGAACACGGTGTTCGTCGACTCGGCCGCGGGCGTGGGCGAGGGCGCGCGGACGGGTCTCGCGTCGGTCGTCACCGGCGGGCTGTTCCTCGTCGCGATGTTCCTCACGCCGCTCACCGCCGTGGTGCCGATCGAGGTCGCGAGCGCGGTGCTCGTCGTCGTGGGCGCGATGATGATGGGCCAGATCAAGGAGATCGACCTGACCGACTTCACGGTCACGCTGCCGGTCTTCCTCACGATCGTGACCATGCCGCTCACGTACTCGATCGCGAACGGCATCGGGATCGGGTTCGTCACGTGGGTCCTGCTGCGGTTCGCGTGCGGCAAGGCGCGCGACGTCCACCCGCTGCTGTGGGTGGTGGCGGCCGGGTTCGTCGTGTACTTCGTGCGCGGTCCCCTGACCGCGGTCGTGGGAGGCTGAGCCTCGACATCGACCGCACGGCCGACGGGTCGCCCGCTCCTCCGGGTGGCCCGTCGGCGTGCACGGGACGTGGGAGGGCAGGCATGGCCGGGACCGGACGCGTGAGCGTCGACCAGCACCGCGCGGACGTCGCGGCCCTCCTCGCGCCTCTCGTCGAGGCGTCCCGACGGCGCACGCGCACCGAGGACGTCGTCCTCGCCGACGCGCTCGGCCGGGTCCTCGCGGCCGACCTCGTCGCGCCGGTGGCCGTCCCGCTGTTCCGCAACTCCCAGATGGACGGCTACGCCGTCCGGGCCGCGGACGTCGCCGGGGCGCGCGCGGACGCGCCCGTCCGGCTCGTCGTCGCCGCCGAGATCCCCGCGGCGCCGGGCGTCCCTCCACTGCTCGCGCCGGGCACCGCGGCCCGCATCATGACGGGCGCGCCCGTGCCCGACGGCGCGGACGCCGTCGTCCCCGTCGAGGACACCGTCGCGGGGACGTTCGCCAGCGCGCCACCACCCGACGCCGCAGGTCCGGCGGGCGACGACCCTGCCGGTCCCGGTGCGAGCCACGCCGTCGAGGTCCGTGTCCCGCGGTCGGCGGGGGACTTCGTCCGGGAGGCGGGCTCCGACGTCCGGCCCGGGGACGTGCTCCTGCCGGACGGCACCGTCCTTGCACCGCACCACCTGGCCGCCGCCGCGGCGTGCGGGATCGGGAGCATGCGGGTGGTCGCCCGGCCGCGCGTCGCCGTCCTGTCGACCGGGTCGGAGCTCGTGGGCCCCGGGGAGACGCCGGGGCCCGGGCAGGTCTTCGACGCGAACGCCGACGCGCTCGGCGCCGCCGTGCGGCGCGCGGGCGGGGACGTCGTGCGGACGGCCCGCTGCGGCGACGACGCCGCGTGGTTCGCCGCCGTGCTGGCCGAGGCGACCGCGGTCGCGGACCTCGTCGTCACGTCGGGCGGTGTGTCGCAGGGTGCGTACGAGGTGGTCAAGGACGTGCTCGCGGGCTCCGGCGCCGTCGACGGTCGGAGCGCTGACCAGGGCGCGGGCCAGGAGGTCGGCCGGCCGGTGGCGCCGGCCGTCACGTTCCGGTCGGTCGCGATGCAGCCGGGTGGGCCGCAGGGGTTCGGCACCGTGCACGGGACGCCCGTGCTCACGTTCCCCGGCAACCCGGTGAGCGCCCAGGTGTCGTTCGCGATGTTCCTGCGCGAGCCGCTCGAGCGGGCGGCGGGTCTTCCCGGGGCCGAGCGCGTGCGCACGGCGGTCCTCGCCGAGCCGCTGACCTCGCCCGCGGGGAAGCGACAGCTGCTGCGCGGCGCGACCGGACCCGACGGCACGGTCCGCGTCGTCGGGGGAGCGGGGTCGCACCTCGTCGCGTCGATGGCGCGGGCGGACGTGCTCGTGGACGTCCCCGCCGACGTGACACAGTGGGACGCCGGGACCGAGGTGGAGGTACGAGAGCTGTGAGCGAGACGCAGGGCGGGTCCCCGGGCGCTGCCCAGGGTGGGACGTCCGAGGACGTGAGCCGCGTGACGACGGACGTGCTCGACGACGCCGTGTCGCGCGCCGTCGAGGACGCGGTCGCGGGCCCGGAGTGCGGCGCCGTCGTGACGTTCCGCGGGGTCGTGCGCGACGTCGACGGCGGCCGCAGCGTGAGCCGGCTCGACTACGAGGCGCACCCCGACGCCACCGCGGTGATCC
The DNA here is from genome assembly GCF_025818875.1 of Cellulosimicrobium sp. SH8. Classification (NCBI taxonomy): domain Bacteria; kingdom Bacillati; phylum Actinomycetota; class Actinomycetes; order Micrococcales; family Promicromonosporaceae; genus Cellulosimicrobium; species Cellulosimicrobium sp. SH8. The sequence continues at coordinate 74,086 of NZ_JAMXMH010000012.1, forward strand.
GGCGGTGCGTGGCCGGTGTGGCGGCCGAGACCGGACTGCGCGTCGCCGCCGTCCACCGGTACGGAACCCTGGGCATCGGCGACGTCGCGCTCGTCGCGTCCGCGGCCGCGGGTCACCGCCGCGAGGCGTTCGAGGCGTGCTCGCTGCTCGTCGAGCGCATCAAGGCCGAGGTGCCGATCTGGAAGCGGCAGCACTTCGACGACGGCGTCTCGGAGTGGGTCGGGCTGTAGCGGCAGGCTTCACGGCTGCGCCGGCGTACGACGAGAGGCGAGAAGTGGCCCCCGGCAACGGCCGGGGAGGGGCCACTTCTCGCCTCTCGTGCGTCGGGCTGCGGGATCCGCCGTGCGACGACGATGTCGGGCGGGACGCTCCCGGTCTCGCGCTCGTCGCGCGGGGCCGGGGTGGAGGGGTCGGGTCAGCGCGCGGTCGGGCGGTTGTCGAGCAGCATGCCGATGCCCAGGCCGACGGCGGTGCCGAGGACCAGGCCGAACCAGCTCAGCACGACGGTCCCGACGACGGCGCCGATCGTCGCGCCCAGGACGCTCTTGGTCCCGGCCTTCCAGGTGCCGGACCGCTCGTCGGTGCGGTAGATCGGCAGCGCGGAGGTGCTGTTGTCCGGCGTCGTGGTCGCGTCGGAGGAGGAGGTTGCGGGGTGATTCGTGGGTGCAGGGGAGATCGTCGTCACGGCATCCATGGTAGGAAGGTGCGTCCCGCGTGACCTGGGCAGACGCGTCGTGGTGACCGGCTTCACCCTATGATCTGCGCCACCGTCGCGACGCTCAGCCGCCGATCGCGCCCATGCTGCGCGACGTCGGCGCGAAGGCGTCGGCAGCGAGCGTCGGGGCGTCGCTGCCGTGGGCGAGCGGCTTGCGCCACATGGCGCCCTGCCACGCGCGGGCGAGGGCGTCGTCGCGCTCGTCCTCGGTGAGGTCCGTGGAGCGCAGGATCGCGCGCAGGTCGGTCTCGTCGTCGCCGAAGAGGCACGAGCGGACCGTGCCCTCGGCGGTGAGGCGCGTGCGGTCGCACGCGCCGCAGAACGAGCGCGTGACGGACGCGATGATGCCGACGGTCTGGGGTCCGCCGTCGACGAGCCACTCCTCGGCGGGCGCGGACGGGTCGTCGCGGCCGACCGCGAGCAGGTCGAAGCGGCTCCCGAGCACGGCGAGGAGGTCCGTCGCGGAGACGAGGTCGTCGCGCGTCCAGTGCCCGTCGGCGTCGAGCGGCATCTGCTCGATGAAGCGCAGGTGGCAGCCGTGGTCGACGGCGAACGCCAGCAGGTCCGCGGCGCCGGCCAGCGTCTCGGGCATGAGGACCGCGTTGAGCTTGACCGGCGCGAGCCCGGCGGCGAGCGCGGCGCGGATCCCGGCGAGCACGTCGGGCAGCCGGTCGCGGCGCGTGAGGCGCGCGAAGTCGGCCCGGTCGACGGAGTCGAGCGAGATGTTCACGCGGTCGAGACCGGCGGCGACGAGCTCGTGGACGCGCTTGTCGAGCCCGATCGCGTTGGTCGTCAGCGAGAGCGACACGTCGGGCGCGGCCGCGCGCGCGGCGTGCAGGATGTCGGCGAGGTCACGGCGCATGAGCGGCTCCCCGCCCGTGAACCGGACGTCGGTGATGCCGAGCCGCCCCACAGCGACGCGCACGACCCGGCCGATCTCGTCGGGCGTGAGGAGGTCCTCCCGGGGGATCGCGGGGAGGCCCTCCGCGGGCATGCAGTAGGTGCAGCGCAGCGAGCACTTCTCGGTGATCGAGATCCGCAGGTCGCGCGCGACGCGGCCGTACCGGTCGACGAGCGCGTCGGTCGTCGGGCGACCCGGGTCGAGGTCTGGCGAGCCGTCGCCGGGCGCGGCCGAGCGCAGCCTGGGCATCCCGAGCGAGACCGCGGTCATGGGCCGATCGTAGACGTTCCCGCTCGCGGACCCGTGACCCACGTCCGCTCGCGTGCTAGCGTGGAGTCCATCGAATGGAAGTTGAATTCCATTCAGCGGAACAGTTCTCCTCTGATGGGAGAGCGGTCCAAGGGCGGATTCAAGCCCTGTGTTTCCGGCGCGTCACAGCCGACGCGTCCCCGGACACGCAGGGGACTCACCGCAAGGGTTCACTGGAAGGACGCCGGTTCGCCGGCACCCTGGCGGAAGCGAGGCCCACGATGCTCCAGATCGTCGACCAGCTCGCCCCGTGGCTCGGCCCGGGGCAGCCCCCGTTCGCCGTCGCGACGGTGGTCGCGGCGTCCGGCTCCGTGCCGCGACCGGTCGGCACCGCGATGGCCGTGCGCGCCGACGGCGCCGTCCTCGGCAGCCTGTCCGGCGGGTGCGTCGAGGGCGCGGTGCACGCCGCCGCGCTCGACGCGATCGCCACCGGCGCGAGCCACCGCGAGACGTTCGGCTACAGCGACGACGACGCGTTCGCCGTCGGGCTGAGCTGCGGCGGCACGCTCGACGTCCACGTGCAACCGGTCTTCCCGGGGGACGACGTCGCCCGCGTGCTCGTCGCGCTGACGGCACCGCCCGCCGGCGGAACGCGCGCGGGCTCGGGCGTCCCGCCGCGTCCTGGCACGGGTTCGTCCGACGGTGACGCCGAGGCCGCAGGGCTCGGGGCCGCGGCGCTCGTGCGCCGGATCGACGGGGCGCGGCGCACCGCGGTCCTCGTCGAGGACCCCGGCGCCGCGGACGAGCGGAGCGTCGCCCGGGCGCTGCGCGACCTGGTCGGTCCGGCCGCCCTCGACGCCGCGGCGGCACAGGTGGTCGCCGTGCTGCGCGCGGGCGGGACGGCGACGGTCCACGCGGCGCACGGAGCGCCGCAGGCCCCGACGCCCGGCACGGCGCTCGACCCAGCGGCCGGCGCAGCGACGCACGACGGCGGGGCCGCGTGCGACGAGACCGAGCCCGTCACGCTGCTCGTCGAGACCCGCCTGCCCGCACCGCGGTTCCTCGTGTGCGGGGCCAACGACTTCGCCGGAGCGCTCGTGCGGCACGTGCGCCTGCTCGGCTACCGCGTGACGCTGGTCGACGCGCGCGAGGTGTTCGCCGACGCGCGCCGGTTCCCCGAGGCGGAGGTCGTCGTCGAGTGGCCGGACCGGTACCTCGCCGCCGAGGCCGCCGCCGGTCGCGTCGACCCGCGGACCGCCGTCGCGGTCCTCACGCACGACGCCAAGTTCGACGTGCCGCTCCTGCACCTCGCGCTCGACCTGCCGCTCGCGTACGTCGGGGCGATGGGCTCGCGCCGCTCGCACGCGCAGCGCGTCGCCGCGCTGCGCGCGGAGGGCGTCACCGAGGCGGCGCTCGCGCGCCTGCGCTCGCCCATCGGCCTGGACCTCGGGGCGGTGACGCCCGAGGAGGTCGCGGTCTCGATCACCGCGGAGCTCGTCGCGACCCGCCACGGGCGGGCCGCCGTCGTCCCGCTGAGCGGCACCGACGGGCCGATCCACGCCGACCCTGCCGCCGCGTCGTCCGACCCCCACCCCGCGGCCACGGCCGCGCCGACCCCCGAGGAGGCCTCCTGATGGACCTGAGCACCGTCACCGACCTCGTCCCGACCGTCGATCCCGGCGACTGGCGCGAGGGCGACGCCTGGCTCGCGGGCGGCACCGTCCTGTTCTCGTACGGCAGCCAGACGCTGCGTCGCCTGCTCGACGTGACGAGCGCCGGCTGGCCCGCGCTCACCGTGACCGACGACGGGCTCGACATCGCGGCGACCTGCACGGTCGCCGAGCTGTGGGCCTTCGAGGAGAGCGCGCAGGCCGCGCCGGTGCGCGGGCGGTGGCGAGCGCTGGACCTCGTGCGCCCGTGCTGCGACAGCTTCGTCGCGTCCTTCAAGATCTGGAACACGTCGACCGTCGGGGGCAACGTCTGCACGTCCCTCCCGGCGGGACCGATGATCTCCCTCACCGCCGCGCTCGACGGCGTCGCCGAGGTCTGGGGACCGGGTGGCACCCGCCGGGAGCAGCCGGTCGCCGAGCTCGTCACGGGAGAGCTGGCCAACACGCTCGCGCCGGGCGAGCTCCTGCGCGCGATCCGCGTGCCCGACCACGCGCTGCGGTCGCGCACCGCGTTCCGGCGCCTGTCCCTCTCGAACCTCGGCCGCTCGGGCGTGCTGCTGATCGGCCGGGTCGGCCCGCCGGACGCCGGGGGAGGGTTCGTCCTCACGGTGACGGCCTCCACGCGCCGGCCCGTACAGCTCCGGTTCGCCGCGGACACCCTGCCGACCGCCGTCGAGCTCGCCGCCGCGCTCGACGCCGCGATCCCCGTCGACCTCTACCACGACGACATCCACGGGCTGCCGGCATGGCGCCGGGACATGACCTACCGCCTCGGCGAGGAGATCCGCTCCGAGCTCCTCGCCGACGTCCTCGCCGAGCTCGGCGACGGCACGGACGGAGACCCCCGATGACCGCGATCGACCCCCGCCCGACCCCGCCCGTCTCGATCGACGGCCGCACGGCGCAGACCGAGCCGCGCGCGGGCCAGTGCCTGCGCACGTACCTGCGCGAGCAGGGCGCGCTCGGAGTGAAGAAGGGCTGCGACGGAGGCGACTGCGGCGCGTGCACGGTCCACGTCGACGGCGTCCCCGTGCACTCGTGCGTCTACCCGGCGCGGCGCGCGGCGGGTCACGAGGTGACGACCGTCCAGGGCCTTGCCGCGACGGCGTGCCACGGCAGCGGTGCCGGGGACGAGGAGACCGCCGCGTGCGACCACGACCCGCACGGTCCCCAGGAGACGCTGCACCCCGTGCAGCAGCAGTTCCTCGACGCGCAGGGCTTCCAGTGCGGGTTCTGCACGGCGGGGATGATCATGACCGCCGCGACGTTCGACGACGCGCAGCGCGCGAACCTGCCGCGCAGCCTCAAGGGGAACCTGTGCCGCTGCACCGGCTACCGCGCGATCGAGGACGCCGTCCTCGGCCGGGGCGACACGACGGGCACCGCCCCGGGCACGGGGGAGCGCGCGTCGTCGGGCGGCGACCACGCCTCTACCCAGGGTGACCACGCCTCTACCTCGGCGTTCGGGCGGGACGTGCCCGCGCCGGCCGGGCGCGGCGTCGTCACCGGGACGGTGCGGTACACGCTCGACGTCGACCCCTCCGACTACCCGGGGCTGCTCCACCTCAAGCTCGTCCGGTCGCCGCACGCGCACGCGCGGGTCGTCGCGATCGACGCGTCCGCGGCGCTCGCCGTGCCGGGCGTGTACGCCGTGCTCACCCACGAGGACGCGCCCGCGACCCGCTTCTCGACTGCGCAGCACGAGCTGTTCACCGACGACCCCGACGACACGCGGGTCCTCGACGACGTCGTGCGGCACGTCGGGCAGCGCGTCGCGGCCGTCGTCGCGGACACGGTCGCGGCGGCCGAGGAGGGCGTGCGCCAGGTGCGCGTCGAGTACGAGCTGCTGCCCGCCGTCGTCGACCCGGAGGTGGCGATGGCGCCCGGCGCGCCGCTCGTCCACCCCGAGCTGGACGCCGCCGACGCGCGCGTCTCGCGGCCCGAGGCGAACGTCGTCGCCGAGGTGCACAGCGAGCTCGGCGACGTCGAGCGCGGTCTGGCGGAGGCCGATGTCGTGCACGAGGCCACGTACCGCACGCACCGCGTGCAGCACGCCGCGCTGGAGACGCACTGCGCCATCGCGTCGCTCGACGACGACGGCCGGCTCGTCGTGCGGTCGTCCACGCAGGTGCCGTTCCTCGCGCGGCGCCACCTGGCGCGCGTGCTCGACCTGGACCCGGAGCGCGTGCGCGTGCACTGCGAGCGCGTGGGCGGCGGGTTCGGCGGCAAGCAGGAGGTGCTCACCGAGGACGTCGCGGCGCTCGCGACGCTGCGGCTCGGGCGCCCGGTCCAGCTCGAGCTCACGCGCACCGAGCAGTTCGTCGGCACGACGACGCGCCACCCCTTCCGCATCCGGGTGCGCGCGGGCGCGCGTCGCGACGGGACGCTCACCGCGCTGCACCTGGACGTGCTCAGCAACACCGGCGCGTACGGCAACCACGGCCCCGGCGTCATGTTCCACGGGTGCGGCGAGTCGCTCGCGGTGTACCGGTGCGAGAACAAGAAGGTCGACGCGCACTGCGTCTACACGAACACCGTGCCCGCGGGCGCGTTCCGCGGCTACGGGCTGTCGCAGATGATCTTCGCCGTCGAGTCGGCGGTCGACGAGCTCGCGCGGCAGCTCGGCATGGACCCGCTCGAGCTGCGAGGACGCAACGTCGTGCTCGACGGCGACCCCATGCTCTCCACGCGCCCGACGCCCGAGGAGGACGTGCTCTACGGCAGCTACGGACTCGACCAGTGCCTCGACCTCGCCGCCGACGCGCTCGCGCGCGGGCGGGCCCGCGACGTCGCCGCGTACGGGGCGGGCGTCGGGTCGGGGCCGGACGTGCTGCCCGACCTCGGCCCCGAGTGGGGCGTCGGCGAGGGCACCGCGCTGTCGATGATCGACACCGTGCCGCCGCGCGGGCACTACTCCCACGCGCGCGTGCGGCTGCGCGCCGACGGCGTGGTGGAGGCCGAGGTCGGCACCGCCGAGTTCGGCAACGGCACGACGACGGTCCACGCCCAGCTCGTCGCGAGCGCGCTCGGGCAGGACGCCGGGGACGTCGTCGTGCGGCAGTCGGACACCGACCTGCTCGAGCACGACACCGGCGCGTTCGGGTCCACGGGCACGGTCGTCGCGGGCAAGGCGTCGCTCGCTGCCGCGCAGGATCTCGCGGAGGTGGTGCTCAAGGTCGCGGCCGGGATGGCCGGCGCGGCGCCGGACGACTGCCGGCTCGTGCCCGGGGGCGTCGACTGCACGGGAAGCGACCGAGCGACGACCGTCCTGCCGCTGGCCGACATCGCGCGCGCCGCCACCGACGCCGGGATCGAGCTCGTCGCCGAGGGGCGCTGGGGCGGCACCCCGCGCTCCGTCGCGTTCAACGTCCACGGCTTCCGCGTCGCCGTGCACCGCGGGACGGGGGAGATCCGCATCCTGCAGTCCGTCCAGGCCGCCGACGCCGGCGAGGTCGTCAACCCCCGCCAGTGCCGCGGTCAGGTCGAGGGTGGCATCGCGCAGGCTCTCGGCGCGGCGCTCTACGAGAACGTGATCGTCGACGACACCGGCCGGGTCACGACCGACATCTTCCGCCAGTACCACCTGCCGACCTTCGCGGACACCCCGCGCAGCGAGGTCTACTTCGCGCGGACGTCGGACACGGTCGGGCCCCTGGGGGCGAAGTCGATGAGCGAGAGCCCGTTCAACCCGGTGGCCCCCGCGCTCGCCAACGCGATCCGCGCCGCGACGGGCGTGCGGTTCACCGAGCTCCCGCTGGCCCGCGACCGCGTCTACCTGGGTCTGAAGGCCACCACCATCCGCTGAGTGCATGGAGGGGTCGCGTCGATCGGCCTCGGACGCGACCATCTCACGTACTCAGCGGTGGGCGGGGGGTGGGTGGAGGAGGTCGAGGTCGGCCTCGGTGTCGAGGTCGCGGCCGTCGCCCGGGTGGTCGACGACGTCGATCAGGTCCGCGTGGGCGCGCAGGAAGTCGCGGGCGCCGTGGTCGCCGTGGGCGCTCGCCGCGGCGGGCTCGGCGAGCGCGACGTCGAGGACGAGCGGGTGGGCCCAGCGCGGGGTCCGTTCGACGCCGACCACGACATGAGGGTCGTTCTCCGCCTCAGGACGACCTCCAGGTCGTGCTCGACGTCCGGGGCTCGTCGCCCAGCGGGACGCGGCCACGCGGCCGGGGCGGTGGGCGGCGAGGAGGCGCGCGACGTCGTCGGGCACGACGCCGGGCTGGTCCACGTGCGCGACGACGACCCGGGCGGGAGCGAGGTCGAGCGCGGCGGCGACGCCGACGCGCAGGGACGACGCCATGCCGGACGACCACCCGGGGTTGTCGACGACGTGGACCCGGGGGTCGTCGAGCCTCGACCCGGAGCGGACGCGCTCGGCCTCGGCACCGAGGACCACGACGACGGCGTCGCACCCGCCCGCGAGCAGCACCCGGGCCCCGTGCTCGACGAGCGTCCCGCCGCGGTGGGGGAGCAGCGCCTTGGGCCCGCGCCCGAGCCGGGTCCCGGCACCCGCGGCGAGCAGGACGGCGACGGTGGGCGTCGCGGGCGCGGGCGTCGGCGGGTTCGGCACCCGGCCAGGATAGGTCGCCGCCGAGCTCGGGGTCCTCCCCGGACGGCCCCCTCCGTGGGGAGCGACCCCGGGTTCGACGGCGTGAGCGGGACCCCGCCGCCAACCAGTCGGTTTTACCAAACCTTGGGGGTTTCATCGGCGGGCAGGGGTGCCGCTATGCTCGGCGCGCCAGGGCGGGCGACGCGCCCGCGCGTGCGGGCGCTCGCGGCCGTCCCGCACGACGAGCGAAGGAGTCCGGATGAGCTTCATGGAGAAGCTGCGCGGCCAGCTGATCGACATCATCGAGTTCCTCGACGAGAGCCGGGACACGATGGTCTGGCGCTTCCCGCGCCAGGGCAACGAGATCAAGAACCAGGCGAAGCTCGTCGTGCGCGAGGGGCAGAGCGCCGTCTTCGTGAGCGAGGGCCGGCTCGCCGACGTGTTCGGGCCGGGCACGTACACGCTCGAGACCAAGAACCTGCCGATCCTGTCGACGATCCAGGGCTGGAAGTACGGGTTCAGCTCGCCGTTCAAGGCGGAGGTGTACTTCGTCGCGACGCGCCAGTTCACCGACCTCACGTGGGGCACGCAGAACCCCGTGATCCTGCGTGACCCCGAGCTCGGCGCGGTCCGCATCCGCGCGTTCGGGACGTACGCGCTGCAGGTCGTGGACCCGTCGGCGCTGCTCCGCCAGCTCGTGGGGACCGACCCGCAGTTCCGCACCGACGAGATCGGCGACTACTTCCGCCGCCTCGTGGTCGGCCAGCTCGGCCCGGCGCTCGCGGAGGCCGGCGTCGCGGCGATCGACCTCGCCGCGAACCAGCGCGAGATCGCCACGCGGCTCGCGGGCCAGCTCTCGGAGGACCTGTCGGAGTACGGCATCGCCGTGCCGCGCTTCGTCCTCGAGAACGTCTCCTTCCCGCCCGAGGTCGAGGCGGCTCTCGACAAGCGGACGCAGATGGCCGTCGTCGGGAACCTCGACCAGTACACCAAGTTCCAGGCGGCGAACGCGATCGAGACCGCCGCGGCCAACCCCGGAGGCGCGGGCGACGGGCTGGGGCTCGGCGCCGGCATGGGTCTCGGCGCGGCCATGGGGCAGCAGCTCGCGCAGTCGCTCGGGACGACGGCGGCCCCCCAGCCGACCCCGGCCCCGACGCCGCCCGCAGGTCCGCCGCCCCTGCCTGCCGCGGAGTCGCCCTGGTACTGGGCGGTCGGCGGCACGCAGGCCGGTCCCGGCACGACGGCGGACCTCGCGGGCCGCGTCCGGTCCGGAGAGGTGACGCGCGCGTCGCTCGTGTGGCAGGAGGGCATGGCCGCGTGGACCGCCGCGGGCGAGGTGCCCGCGCTCGCGGCGCTGTTCGCCGCGACACCGCCGCCGTTGCCGCCGACAGGCGCCCCGACCGGAGACCCGACCGGACCGGTGGCGGGCTGACGGTGAGCGACGCGCAGGGAGAGCTCGTCCGCACGCGCTGCGAGGCGTGCGGGTCGCAGCTCGCGTACGCGCCGGGGACGCAGCACCTGCGGTGCGTGGCGTGCGGCGGGACGGTCGCGATCGTGCACGCACCGGGCGACGCCGTCGACGAGCACTCGTTCGACGCGTGGGCCGCCGCGCAGGGCGGCGTGCGCGCCGGGATCCTCGACGCGCGGGTCCTCACGTGCGACGGGTGCGGCGCGACGACGCAGGGCACGGACCTGTCGGTCGCGTGCCGCTTCTGCGGGGGCCACCTCGTCGCCGCGGCCGAGACCGACGGCCTGGTGCAGCCGGAGGCGGTCGTGCCGTTCGGCGTCGAGCAGGCGCAGGCGCGCGACGCGTTCCGGCGCTGGGTGCGCTCGCGCTGGTTCGCGCCGGGCGAGCTGAAGAAGGTCGGGGACACGGAGTCCCTGCACGGCTCGTACGTGCCGCACTGGACGTTCGACGCGCGCACGTCGTCGGCGTACTCGGGCCAGCGCGGGGACGCCTACTACGTGACCGTCAAGCACGGCGACGAGGAACGCCAGGAGCGGCGCGTGGCCTGGACGCCCGTGTCCGGTCACGTCGCCCGCGACTTCGACGACGTCCTGGTGCCAGCGTCCTCCCAGGTCGCCGAGCGGGACCTGTCCAGGCTCGGGCCGTGGCCGCTCGGGCACGCCGTGCCGTTCCGCGCCGAGTACCTCGCGGGGTTCTCGGCGGCGCGCTACGACGTCGAGCCGCCCGCGGGGCTGGACCGCGCCCAGCAGAAGATGGCGCCGGTCATCCGGGACGACGTCGAGCGCGACATCGGCGGTGACGAGCAGCGGGTCGGCTCGATCCGCACCGCCTACGCGGACGTCATGTTCAAGCTCGTGCTGCTGCCGCTGTGGATCGCGACGTACGTGTACGCGGGCAAGCAGTGGCAGGTCATGGTCAACGCCAACACGGGCCAGGTGATCGGGCGGCGCCCGTACAGCGTCGGCAAGATCGTCCTTGCCGTGCTGGCCGGGCTGCTCGTCGTCGCCGCGCTCGTGTTCTGGTACCTGCGCTCGCAGACGTGAGCCTCAGGCGTCCCGGCGCGCGTCGTACGCGTGCTGGGACGCCGTCACCTCCGCGACCGAGCCCTCGAGGACGTCGAGCAGCCCCGTCAGGCTGTCGGCGACGCGGCGCCCGAGGTCGGTGAGGGAGTACTCGACGTGCGGCGGGATGGTCGCGCGCACCTCGCGCACGACGATGCCGTCGCGCTCGAGCGACTGGAGGGTCTGGGCGAGCATCTTCTCGCTGACCCCGTCGATGCGGCGCCGCAGCGCGTTGAAGCGCACCGCGCCGTCGCGCAGCCCGGCGACCGTGAGCACGCCCCACCGCCCGGTCACGGCCTCGAGGACGTGCCGCGACGTGCAGCCGCGCTGGAAGACGTCGGCGACCATCGCGTCGGTGGGTCCGGGGTCCTCCACGGGACGGGCGTCGGTCGTCATCGCCCCAGGATACGGCGCCCGACGGCAAGCAGCACTGTGATGTAGAACGCACAGGCAAACAGTTGGCACTTTCAAAAAGTTAGCGCATGCTGGGACGGCGCGGCCGACCCGGTCGTGCCCACGCACCGAAGGAGCCCCCGCATGTCCATCGCCGTCACCGGAACCAGCGGTCACCTCGGCCGCCTCGTCGTCGAGTCCCTCCTCGCCCGCGGCGCCGACCCGTCGCAGGTGGTCGCCACCGCGCGGACCACCGCCAAGGTCGCCGACCTCGCCGACCGCGGCGTCCAGGTCCGCGAGGCCGACTACGAGCGCCCGGAGACCCTCGCCGCGGCGCTCGCGGGCGTCGACGTCCTCGTGCTGGTGTCGGGTTCCGAGGTGGGGCAGCGGGTCCCGCAGCACCGCAACGTCGTCGACGCGGCCGTCGCGGCCGGCGTCTCCCGCGTGATCTACACCAGCGCCCCGCACGCGACGACCTCCGCACTCGTCCTCGCGCCCGAGCACAAGGCCACGGAGGAGCTCCTGGCGGCCTCGGGGGTGGCGACCACGATCCTGCGCAACAACTGGTACACCGAGAACTACGTCGGCGACGTGCTGGGCGCCCGCGAGTCCGGCGAGCTCGTGTCGAGCGCCGGCGACGGTCGGGTCGCGAGCGCGAGCCGCGCCGACTACGCCGAGGCCGCCGCGGTCGTCGCGCTCGCCGCGCAGGCGGACGGCTCCGCGCACGCGGGGACCGTCTACGAGCTGAGCGGCGACGTCGCGTGGACGTTCGACGACCTCGCCGCGGCGACGTCGGAGGTCCTGGGCCGCCCGGTCGCCCTGCGGCGCGTGTCGCCCGACGAGCAGCGTGCGCGTCTCGTCGCGATCGGCCTGGACGAGGGCACGGCCGGGTTCGTCGTCGCACTCGAGGGCGACACGCGCGCCGGGCTGCTCGGCGAGACGTCGGGCGAGCTCGCGCGGCTGCTCGGCCGCCCGACGACGCCGCTCGTCGACGGGCTGCGCGCCGCCGTCGCGCAGGGCTGAGGGAGGTCGCGACGCGGCCGTCCGGAAGGCCGGGCGGCCGCGGCGGCGGCACCCGTCAGGACGGCGTCAGTGGGACGCCTTGACGACGAGCACCGGGACGGGCGAGTCGAGGAGCACACGCTGCGTCGTGCTGCCGAGGAGGAACTTGCCGACCGGTGACCGCTTGCGTGCGCCCACGACGACGAGGTCGGGGCCGGTGCGCTCGGCCGCGTCGATGATCGCCTCGGCCGGGTCGAGGTGCTCCGAGCGGTAGGAGATCTCCGGGTGGGCGACCTCGGCGGGGAGCGTGTCGAGCAGGTGCGCGAGGGTCGCGGGGACGCCCGCGTCGGCGTCCTGCGGGGTGAGGACGAGGACCGCGAGGGCGGTCGAGCGGTGGACCGCCTCGGCGACCGCCGCACGGAACGCGGTCTCGCCCTGCGGGGAGTCGTTGTACGCCACGAGGACGGTCATCGCGCGGGCCCTTCCGTCATTCCGTCGTGCTGCGGTTGAACTCTCTCACAGGGCGCGCCCCGTCGCCGGTCGACGGGTGCCCGCGGCGACCGGCGCGCCGAGCCGGCCGAGCGCCGCCTCGGGCACGGCGAGCGTCGGGGGCAGCAGGGGCGGGACGACGTCGCGCAGGGCCGCCTCGATCTCGCGCCGCCGGCGCGCGCCCAGGCGCTCGGCCGGTGCGGTGACGCTCACGGCGGCCACGGACTGCCCGCCCCGCAGGATCGGGAGGGCGACGCAGCTGATGCCCGGCTCGTTCTCCTCGGTCTCCGTCGCGAACCCGCTCGCCCGCGTCGCGTCGCACGTCGCGCGGAGCGCGGCGGGCGAGACGGGGTGCTCGGCGGGGGCCGCCGCGGCGTACCAGGCGAGCGCGCCGTCGTCGAGCGGACGGTGGGCGAGCAGGGCACGCCCGAGCGCGGTGGTGGCCGCGGGGCGGCGACGGCCCACGGCCGACCAGACCCGGACGGCGCGCGCGGGCTCGACCTTGTCGAGGTAGACGATCTCGGTCCCGGCGAGGGCGCCGAGGTGGACGAGCTCGTCGGTCGCCCGGCACACGGCGACGAGCACGGGGTGCAGGAGGGCGGGCAGGTTCTCCTCGCCGAGGTACACCGTCGCGAGGGCGGTCGCCGCCGGCCCGAGCCGGTAGTCGCCCGTCGCGGCGTCCTGCTCGGCGTAGCCGCGGTAGCGCAGCGCGGCGAGCGTGCGGTGCAGCGAGGCCTTGTGCAGCCCGAGCGAGCGCGAGAGGTCGCCGAGCGCGACCCCGGCAGGACCGGCCTCGGCGAGCGCCTCGAGCACGGTCAGCGCCTTGTCCACGCTCCCGAGCGGGCTGCCGCCCGGACCGGTCGTCTCGTGCTCGTCACCCGTCAGGGTGCCCGACGGCGTGGTCCCGGCTTCCGCCATCGTCGCTCCTTCGCCTAGAGTGCGTTCCGTAGTGAATAACAGACGTTCACCATAGCGAAACGGAGCGAGGATGTCATCCCACGGACCCCTGGAGGCGATCGCACGCGCCCGCGTCGTGCCGGTCGTCGTCGTCGACGACGCGGAGCAGGGCGTGCTCGTCGCGACCGCGCTGCGCGACGGCGGCCTTCCCGTCGCGGAGGTCACCTTCCGCACCGCGGGTGCCCGCGCCGCGATCGAGGCGATCGCGCGCGAGGCGCCGGACGTGCTCGTCGGTGCGGGGACCGTCGTCAACGCGGCCCAGGTCGACGAGGCCGTCGAGGCCGGCGCCCGCTTCCTCGTCTCTCCCGGCCTCTCGGCCGCCGTCGTGCGCCGCGCGCAGGAGGTCGGGGTGCCGGTCCTGCCCGGCGTCGCGACGCCCTCGGACGTCATCGCGGCGCTCGACCTGGGCCTCGACGCCGTGAAGCTCTTCCCGGCGAACGTCGTCGGCGGCCCCGCGGCGGTCAAGGCCTTCTCCGCACCCTTCCCGGGCCTGCGCTTCGTCCCGACCGGCGGCGTGAGCGCCGCCAACCTGCTCGACTACCTCGCGCTGCCCCCCGTCCTGGCTGCCGGCGGCTCGTGGATGGTCGACGCAGCCCTCGTGCGCGCGGGCGACACCGCCGAGATCACCCGTCGGACGCGCGAGGCCGTCGAGCTCGCCGCCACGGCCCCCCACCCCGCCGAAGGAGCCTGACCCGTGCCGGACACGACGCAGAACCAGCCCCCGCTCGCCGTCCGCCCCACGGCCGAGTGCGCCTACGACGTCGTCGCCCTCGGCGAGGTCATGCTCCGTCTCGACCCGGGCGAGCGCCGCATCAAGACCGCCCGCAGCTTCGACGCCTGGGAGGGCGGCGGCGAGTACAACGTCGCGCGCGGGCTGCGCCGCGCCTTCGGGCTGCGCGGCGCGGTCGTCACCGCGCTCGCGGACAACGAGGTCGGCCGGCTCGTCGAGGACCTCATGCTCACCGGTGGCCTCGACACGCGCTGGGTGCAGTGGCGCGAGTACGACGGCATCGGGCGCACCGTGCGCAACGGCCTCAACTTCACCGAGCGCGGGTTCGGCGTGCGCGGGGCGGTCGGCGTCTCCGACCGTGGCAACACCGCGATCGCCCAGCTCCGGCCCGGGGACGTCGACTGGGACGACGTGTTCGGCCGCGGCGTGCGCTGGTTCCACACCGGCGGCATCTTCGCCGCGCTGTCCGAGTCGTCCGCCGACGTCGCGGAGGCGGCCATGGCCGCGGCGCGCCGCCACGGCACGATCGTGTCCTACGACCTGAACTACCGCCCCTCGCTCTGGACGGGCATCGGCGGCGTCGAGCGCGCGCAGGAGGTCAACCGCCGCCTGGCCCGGTACGTCGACGTGATGATCGGGAACGAGGAGGACTTCACGGCCTCGCTGGGCTTCGAGGTCGAGGGCGTCGACGAGAACCTCACCGACCTCGACACCGGGGCCTTCCGCGCGATGATCGCGCGGGCCGCCGAGGAGTACCCCAACTTCCAGGTCATCGCGACGACGCTGCGCGGCGTGAAGACGGCGACCGTGAACGACTGGGGCGCGATCGCGTGGTCGCGCGTGCAGGGCTTCGCCGAGGCGACGCACCGCCCCGGGCTGGAGATCCTCGACCGCGTGGGTGGCGGCGACTCCTTCGCGTCGGGCCTCGCGTACGGGCTCATGGAGCTCGGCTCGATCCACGAGGCGGTCGAGTACGGGGCCGCGCACGGCGCACTGGCGATGACGACGCCGGGCGACACCTCGACGGCGTCTCTCGCCGAGGTCCGCAAGCTCGCCTCGGGCGGCAGCGCGCGCGTGCAGCGCTGACCGGCACACCGCGATCGCGCGGCACGGGTCGACGGCCGGTCTCGGCCGTCGGCCCGTACCGCGTCCGGGCCGTGCCCGCGGTGGTGGTGACCACCCGTTCTCCGCGTTCGGGGCATCTCGGGCGCCCAGCGGGAGCCGGGGTTAGGGTGGTCGAGCGGTCGTGGGGGCAGCTCGGGAGGTGGACGTGTCGGGACGGGAGCCGTTCGCGCCGAACCTGCCTCGCCGGCGCGTCGATCCCGCCCCTGACCTGGCACGAGCCGTCGAGCACGCGCGGATCCTGCGCGGTGCGGGCGACGCCGCCGGGGCCGCCCGGGTCCTCGACCGCGCGTTCGACGCCGAGGGCGTCCGTGCCCGCACCGTCTCCGAGCCCCTGCGCTTCCGAGCCCTCGTCCTGCGCGCCGACATCGCGCTGCGGCTGCACGACGACGCCGGGGCGGCCCGGTTCCTCGCGGGCGCCGAGGCGCTCCCCCTGCTCGCGGACGCGCTCGAGGCCCTCGACGACGAGCGGCACCTCGCCGAGGAGCTGCGCGAGCAGCTCGCGGCGGACGAGGACTGAGGCGCGCCGCCGCTGTCCGGCAGCCCGGGCGGTCCGTGCGCGCGCCCCGGCCGCGTGGGAACCCTCGACGTACGTGGCGCGTTGGACTGCCAGCACCCGTGCCGCGAGTCGGACGGACGACGCCCACCCGAGCGGAGGACCTCATGCTGTGCCCCACCGACCAGACCGTGCTCGTCATGACCGAGCGCAAGGGCGTGGAGATCGACTACTGCCCGACGTGCCGCGGCGTGTGGCTCGACCGTGGCGAGCTCGACAAGATCATCGACCGCTCGCTGGAGAGCGAGATCGCCGCCGAGGCCGCGGGTCCGGCCGCCGCCGCGCCCGCCCCGGCCCCCGTGCCGCCCGCGGCACCGGCCCCCGCACCGACGTCGTACCCGCCGGCGCCCGCCGCGGACTACGGCACGCCCGGCTACGACGGGCACCGCGACGGGCACCGCGACGAGCGCCGCGACGACCGCCGGTACGACGACCGTGACCGCTACCAGGGCGGCCAGTACGGCGACGACCGGTACCGGGACGACCGCTACCGCGACGACCGCGACCGCCGCTACGACGGGCGCGACGGCTACGACCCCCGCTACCGCAAGCGGAAGAAGAAGGAGTCGTGGCTCGAGGACCTCTTCGACTTCTGACGCGCCCCGTGGTCGACTGTCCCGCGTGACCGTCCTCGACTCGTTCTCGCTCGCCGGCCGCACGGCCCTGCTCACCGGCGGGAGCCGCGGGATCGGGCGCGCCGTCGCCCGTGCGCTCGGCGAGGCCGGGGCGCGGGTCGCGCTCACCGCGACCACGGCGTCGGCCGCCGAGGAGGCGGCCGACGCGCTGCGCGGGTCGGGCGTCGATGCCCGCGGGTACGCGCTCGACGTGACGGACCGCGCTCAGGTGGACGACGTCGTCCAGTGCGTGGCCGCGGACCTCGGGACGGTCGACCTGCTCGTCAACAACGCGGGGATCTCGATCGGCGGGGCGGCGCTCGACATCGACGACGATGTGTGGCACCGCACGCTCGCGACGAACCTCGACGGCGTCTGGTACTGCTCGCGCGCGGTCGCCCGCGCCCTGGTCGCGGCGGGCCGTCCGGGGACGATCGTCAACGTCGGCTCGATGTCGGCGTCGATCGTCAACCGACCCCGCTGGCAGCCGGCCTACCTGGCGTCCAAGGCGGCGGTGCACCAGCTCACGAAGGGGCTCGCCGCCGAGTGGGCGCCGCACGGGATCCGCGTCAACGCCGTCGCGCCCGGGTACGTGCGCACCGAGGCGTCGCCCGTCGACCAGCCCGAGTACTACGACGACTGCGTCGCGCCCGCCGCCATGCGGCGCTGGGCCGAGCCCGAGGAGATCGGCCCGCCCGTCGTGTTCCTCGCGAGCGCGGCGTCGAGCTTCATGACCGGCGCGGTCGTCACCGTCGACGGCGGCTACACCCTGTTCTGAGCCGGGCTAGGCTCGGTCCCCGTGCGCGCAGTCCTGAGCCGGTGGGTCGACCCGTTCGTCGTCACGCTGCTCGTCGTGCTCGTGCTCGGGCTGGTCGTGCCGGTGGGGCCGGGCGCGCAGCGCGTGGTCGACGCCGTCGCGGACGTCGCGGTCACGGTCCTCTTCCTCGTCTACGGCATGCGCCTGTCCACGCGCGAGGTCTGGGCGGGGCTGCGGAACTGGCGGCTCCAGGGCGGCATCCTCGCGGCGACGTACGTCGTCTTCCCGGTGCTCGGGCTCGTCACGGCCTGGGCGATCGAGCCGCTCGTCGGGGCACCCCTGGCCGCAGGCGTGCTCTACCTGTCCCTGCTGCCCTCGACGGTGCAGTCGTCCGTCGCGTTCACGTCGGTCGCGCGCGGCAACGTCGCCGGGGCGATCTGCGGGGCGACCGTCTCGAACGTCGCCGGGATGGTCGTCACGCCGCTGCTCGTGCTGTGGCTCATGAGCGGTCCCGGCGGCGCGGCCGGGGGGGCCGACGGTCCCTCGGGCGGGCTCGGCGGCCTGCGCACGGTGCTGCTCCAGCTCCTGCTGCCGTTCGTCGTCGGGCAGCTCCTCCAGCCGTGGGTCGGTGACTGGGTCCGCGCGCGGCGCTGGCTCACGCTCGGCGTCGACCGCGGCACCATCCTCGTCGTCGTGTTCGGCGCCGTCGCGGCCGCGTCCTCGGCGGGCGTGTGGTCGAGCGTGTCCGGGTGGTCGATCGTCGCGCTGCTCGTCGTGAGCGCGCTCGTCCTCGCCGCGATGCTCGCGCTCACGTGGTGGGGAGGGGCCGCGCTGCGGCTCTCGACCGAGGACCGGATCGCGCTGCTCATGTGCGGGTCCAAGAAGTCGCTCGCCACCGGACTGCCCATGGCGAGCGTGCTGTTCCCCGTGGCGGTCGCCGGCGTCGTCGCTGTCCCGGTGATCGTGTTCCACCAGCTCCAGCTCGTCGTCTGCGCGGTCCTCGCGCGCCGCCTCGCGCTCCGCGACTGACGCGCCGAGCATGCGGCTGCGTCCCGTCAGAACGTCCGGACGGGCGGCAACCGGATGCCCGGCCGGCTTCAGGCGCATGCTCGGCGCTGCGAGTGCGGGCGGCCGTGCCTAGCGTCGGGGGATGGCGGAGACGAAGCACGGACACGGCGCCACGGGGGAGCGCTGGTCCCAGGACGTCACCGAGCACTCGGACGCGCTCGACCTCGAGGACGACGTCTTCACGTGGGAGGACCCGGCGCGTATCGCTGCGTCGCTCAAACGCTCCGCCGAGGCGAGCGACCGGCGCAAGGGCACGCCGTACCGGTCGGCGATGTCGATGCTGACGTTCTACGTCAACCGGGCCGGGAAGAACCTGCCGAAGAAGCAGCTCGACGTGCTGGAACGCGCGAAGGACGAGCTGCGGAAGGCGTTCGGCCGTGAGTGAGCGACGCTCAGGAGCGCGCGGTGACCTGCTCGCGCACCTGGCGCTTGGCGCGCGTGAGCATGCCGTTCATGCCGCCGATGCGCAGCGGGCTCACGGCCCGCGTGAGGCCGATCGACATGGGGAAGTCGTCCGGCACGTCGAGCACCTCCTGCACGGTCAGACCCGACAGGCCCTGCGCGAGGATCGACGCGAACCCGCGCGTCGTCGGCGCCTCGGCGGGCGCGGTCGCGAAGAAGTGCACGACGCCGTCGCCGTCGACCTCCGCGAACGCGCGCACGGGCGACTGGCACTCCTCGATCCGTTCCAGCAGGCCGGGCGCGCTCGCATAGCGCTCGGGGAGGTCGGGGAGCTCGTTCGCGAACTCGAGCAGGAGCTGGAGGCGCTCGCGCTCGGGCAGCGCGAGGAAGTCCTCGCGGATCTCCGCGAGGGCCGCGGGCAGGGACGAGGCGTCGGACGAGGAGCTCATGGTGTCGATCCTTGCATCGGGGGCGTGCGGCCGGGACCCGGTCCCACCGTGCGGAACGCCCGGCGCGCTCGCCGTATGCCCGGCGGCAGACGCCGACGGCGCGCGGCGGGCCCACGAGGGGCCGGCCGCGCGCCGTCGGGCGTGAGGGACGAGCGGTGCGTCAGTTGAGCGACGCGGGGGCCTCGCCGGCCTCCTCGCCCTTGACGATCGGCACGCGCACGGCGTTGCCCCACTCGGTCCAGGAGCCGTCGTAGTTGCGGACCTTGTCGAAGCCGAGCAGGTAGGTCAGTGCGAACCACGTGTGGCTCGAGCGCTCGCCGATCCGGCAGTACGTGACGACCTCGTCGTCCGTCGCGAGGCCGAGGCCACCCTCCTGGTAGATCGCCTCGAGCTGCTCGCGCGACTTGTACGTGCCGTCCTCGGCGACCGCGGTCGCCCACGGGACGTTGCGCGCCGTCGGGATGTGGCCGCCGCGGAGCACGCCCTCCTCCGGGTAGTCCGGGATGTGCAGGCGCTCGCCCGTGTACTCCTGCGGGGAGCGGATGTCGACGAGCGGCCCGTTGCCGATGTGCGCGAGGACGTCCTCCTTGAACGCGCGGATCGTCACGTCGTCGCGCTCGACGACGGGGTACTCGACGGCCTCCGGCGCGGGGACGTCGGTCGTGACCTCGCGACCCTCCGCGATCCACTTGCCGCGGCCGCCGTCGAGCAGGCGCACGTCCTCGTGGCCGAACAGCGTGAAGACCCACGCGGCGTACGCGGCCCACCAGTTGTTCTTGTCGCCGTAGACGACGATCGTCGTGTCGCGGCCGATGCCCTTGTCGCCGAGGAGCTGGGCGAAGCCCTTGCCGTCGATGTAGTCGCGCGTGTCGGGGTCGTTGAGGTCCGTGTGCCAGTCGATCTTCACCGCACCGGGGATGTGACCGGTCTCGTAGAGCAGCACGTCCTCGTCGGACTCGACGACGACGATGCCCGGCTGACCGAGGTGCTCGGCGAGCCAGTCCGTGCTCACGAGGCGGTCCGGGTGGGCGTACTGGGTGATCTTCTCGGTGGTGTCGAGCGGTGCGGGCATGGTGTCCTCCGTGCGGCGGGAGCTGGGGTGTCCGAGGTGGTGGTCCGTCCGAGCGTCAGGCTAGGTCGGCTGTCCGCATCACGGAAGGCCCGTCGCGCATGCTGAGACGGTGTTACGCCAGGTGCCGCAGGCCGTGACGCAGCAGGAGCACGGACGCCCCGAGGTTGAGCACGGTGGACGCGCCGACGTCCGCCCCGGCCGCCCGGCGGCCCCACGTCGCGGGCTCGACGAGCGTCCCCGCGAGGGACGTCGCGCCGAGCGCGACGCACGTGCGCGCCCAGCCACGCGCACGGGCCGCGCGAGGTGCGGCCAGGGCCACGAGCGCGGTCACGGTCACGGGGATCGCGGTCCCGCCGCCCAGTCCCAGCGCGACGGTGCGGGCAGCCGGCAGCGGGACCGGGTCACGTCCGAACGGCTCGGAGTGCAGGTCGTGGCGGACCGCCGTCCACGACCCGAGGGCGGTGGCGGCGGCGTAGGCGAGGACGACGGCCCCGGCACCGGCCATGCCTCCGACCGTACGCCCGGGCCGCTCGCCGTGCTCGCCGTTCGCCGCGGCTCGCCCGTCGGTCCAGACTGACGGCGTGGTGGGTGCTGTCCCGGAGCGGGTCCGGCGTGCCGTCGCGCTGCTCGACCTGCGCGGCGACGAGGTCGTGCTCGAGATCGGACCCGGCCCCGGCGCGGCCGTGGAGCTGGTCCTCGCGCGGCACCCCGGCGTGCGGTACGTCGCGCTCGACCGGTCCGCCACGGCGGTCGCCCGCACGACGGAGCGCAACCGCGCGGCGGTCGACGACGGCCGGCTCGCCGTGCGACAGGGCGACATCGCGGACCCCGACCTCGCAGACACGCTCGGCGGCCCGTTCGACGTCGCGTTCGCCGTGAACGTCAACGTCTTCTGGACCCGCGCGGCGCGCACGGAGGCGAGCGCGCTCGCGGCCCTGCTCGTCCCGGGCGGCGCGCTCTGGCTGGTCTACGAGACGCCGGGCGGGGACGACGGCCGCGTCGTCGACGGCGTCCGCGCGTCGCTCGCCGTCCCCGGGCTGGGCGCGCCGCTCGTCGTGCGCGACCGCGCGGTGGCCGTCGGTGCCCGCCGCTCGCCCGCCGGGTGGTGACCCGGGAGCGGCTCAGCCGAGCAGCTCGCGCTCCGCCTCGCCGAGCGCGCGGTCGAGGAGGTCGAGCCCGAGGTCGAGCTCCTCCTCGCTCACCGTGAGCGGGGGCGCGATGCGGAACACGCCGCCCATGCCACGGAGCTGCACGACGTTCATGTGGAGCCCGAGGTCCAGCGCCCGCCGGGTGACCAGGGCGCCGAGCGCGTCGGCGCCCTCCTTCGTCTCGCGGTCGAGCACGAGCTCGATGCCCTGGAGCAGACCCCGTCCGCGCACGTCGCCGATCGTGGCGTGACGGTCCTGGAGGTCGAGCAGCCCGCCGCGCAGGCGGTCGCCGAGCACGCGCACGCGGGCATCCATCTGCTCGGCCTGGAGCACGTCGAGGACGGTGTTGCCGACCGCCGCGACGAGCGGGTCGGAGACGTGCGTCGTGAAGAACAGGAACCCGCGCTCGTGCGCGCGCTCCTCGATCTCGGCGCTCGTGATGACGGCCGCGAGGGGCAGGCCGGCGCCGAGCGTCTTGGAGATCGTGAGGATGTCGGGCACCACCGGCTCCTCGCCGTCGCGACCCTCGAACGCGTACCAGGAGCCTGTCCGGCACAGCGCCGTCTGCGCCTCGTCGAGGATGAGGAGCATCCCGCGCTCGTGGCACTTGTCGCGCAGGGCCGCGAGGTAGCCGGGCGGCAGCTCGACGATCCCGCCCGAGCTGAGGATCGGCTCGACGATGCACGCCGCGAGGCTGCCCGTGGACTGCACGTCGACGAGGTCGAACGCGAGGTCGAGCTGGCGGCGCCAGTCGTGCGCGCCGTCGGGCGTGACGTGGTCGGGCCGGTATGCGTTCGGGACGGGGATGACGAGGTTGCCGGGCGCCGTCGGGCCGTAACCGCGGCGTCCCGCGCTGTAGGTCGCGGCGGCTGCGGCGTGCGTCATGCCGTGCCACGAGCCGGCGAGCGAGACGACCTCGTGCCGACCCGTGACGAGCTTCGCCATCCGGATCGCGGCCTCGTTGGACTCGGCGCCCGTCGTGAGGAGCAGGACCTTCTCGAGCGGGTCGGGCAGCGTGCCCGCGATGCGTCGCGCGAGGTCGACCACGGGGCGCGAGAGCATCCCGGAGAAGAGATGGTCGAGCGTGCCGATCTGGCTCCGGACCGTCTCGACGATCGCCGGGTGGCTGTGCCCGAGGATCGCGCTCATCTGCCCCGACGTGAAGTCGAGGACCCGGCGTCCGTCGGCCGTCGTGACGAAGCTGCCCGACGCGCTCTCGACGATCTCCGGCGTGAACGGCCCGCCGTACCGCACGAGGTGCCGATCGGCGTCGGCCCAGAACGTCGCGGCGTCGCCCCCCGCGCGCTCGGGCACGGGCCCGGCGCTGGACGACGAGGTGAGGGCGGGGGAGGGCACGGTCATGGGTCGAGCGTAGGGACGGAGTGCTGTGCGCGTACAGCACAAGTTCTCGTACAGTCTGTGCGGATAACCTGCACAGACGACGACCGCCGCACGGAACGGAGGACCGCGTGCTCAACGCCGCCCGGCTGCAGATCCTCGCCCGGCTCGAGAGCCTCGGGACCGTGCGCGCGGTGGGCGCGTCCCTGCACCTGAGCCCGTCCGCGGTGTCCGCGCAGCTCGCGGCGCTCGAGGCCGAGACCGGGGCGCGCCTCGTCGAGCGGACCGGGCGGCGCGTGCGCCTCACGCCCGCGGGGCGCACCCTCGCCCGACACGCTCGCGTGATCCTCGACCAGATGGCGCTCGCGGAGGCGGAGCTCGCCCACCCCGACGGGCAGCCCGCCGGGGTCGTGCGCGTCGCGGCGTTCTCCAGCGGCGTCCGCGCCCTCGTCATCCCCCTCGCTCGGCGGCTGGCGGCAGAGCACCCCCGGGTGCAGGTCGAGGTCGTCGAGCTCGACCCCCGCGAGAGCGGCCCCGCGCTCCGCCGCGCGGACGTCGACGTCGCGGTGACCGCCGACCTGCTCGACGGCGCCCGGCTCGCCGGTCCCGACGTCGCGACCGTCCCGCTGCTCGAGGACCCGGTCGTCCTCGTCGCGCCGGCGGGTGCGTCGGCGGGCGAGGCAGCGCGGGAGGGGCCGGTCGACCTCGCCGGTCTCTCCGCCGCGCGGTGGGCGGCGGACCTGCCCGGCCGGTACCTGTCGACCCTCGTCGAGAGCGCGTGCCGCGACGCCGGGTTCGAGCCGCGCGTCGTCGCGCGGCTGCCGAGCTACGAGCTGCTGCTCGCGCACGTCGAGGCGGGGCTGTCGGTCGCGCTGCTGCCGGGCCTCGCCGTCGACCCGCGCTACGACGTCGTCGCCCGCCCGCTGCGGGCGCCCCGGACGCGCCCGGTGTACGCCGCGGTGCGCCGCGGCGCCCCGCCCACCGCGGCGACGAGCGTCGTCCTCGCCGGGCTGCGGCGCGTCGCGGCGGACGCGACGGGCGTGACGGCAGCGGTAGGGCGGACGACCGCGCCGCAGCCGCGGTAGCGGGGCGACGGGCGCGCCCTACACTGGGGCCCAGCACCGCACGACGACGTGGGAGGTCCCGTGTCGCGCACCCTCGCACCGCCGCTGCGCTCGGACGCGCACCCGCGTCGACCTGACGCGCGCCGCGACGCCCGCTCGGTGCGTGCCGCCTACCGGTCCTTCCTCGTCGACGGTGTGCTCCCGCCCGGCATCCACCCCGTGGTGGCCGACTCGTGGCGCCGGTCCGTGCACAGCGGCGTCGACCCCGAGGGCCCGCGCACGGAGTCCACGCTCGCCCATGACGACCTCGTCGCCTACCGCCAGGCCCACCCGCTCGCGGGAGTGATGCCCGTCGTGCGCGAGCTCGTGGTCGACGCCGCGGCGGACGACGGCCTCGCCGTCGCCGTGTCCGACGACGCGGGCCGGCTCCTGTGGGTCGAGGGCAGCCGCGCGCTGCGGGACGCCGTCGAGCGGGTCGGGTTCGTCGAGGGCTCCGTGTGGCGCGAGGAGCGCGTCGGGACGAACGCCCCCGGGACGGCGCTCGCCGCGCGCCGGGCGGTGCAGGTCCTCGGCGCGGAGCACTTCTCCCGGCCCGTGCAGGCGTTCAGCTGCACCGCCGTCCCCATCCACGAGCCCGGGACCGGCCGCGTCCTCGGCGTCCTCGACGTCACCGGCCGGCAGTCGGCCGCCTCGGGCGTCGTGCTCTCGCTCGTGCGCGCCACGGTGCTGAGCCTCGAGCGCGAGCTGGCCGAGCGTGCGGCTGCCGCGACGACGGCGACCGACCGCTCCGGAACGGTCCCCGCGGCGCCGCCCGACAGGGGGCCCGAGCTGTTCGTGCTCGGCACCACGCCGCTGCTCCGCGCCCCCGACGGGCTGGAGCACCGGCTGTCGCTGCGGCACGCCGAGATCCTCGCGCTCCTCGCCGCGCACCCCCGCGGCCTCTCCGCCGACGAGCTCGCCGTGCTCCTGCACCCCGGTGCGCTCTCGGACGTGACCGTGCGCGCGGAGGTGTCGCGCCTGCGCCGCGTCGCCGGCCCGCTCCTCGCCGGCTCCCGCCCCTACAGGCTCGCGCGACCGCTGCGGACGGACGCCGACGTCGTGCGCGACCGGCTCGCGGTCGGCGACGTCCGAGGGGCGGTCGATGCCTACCGTGCACCGCTCCTCCCGCGCTCCGGCGCGCCCGCCGTCGAGCACCTGCGCGCCGAGCTCGCGGCGGAGCTCCGCGCGGCCGTCGTGTCGGCGGGCGACGCCGACGTCCTCGACGCCTGGACCCGCACCGACGACGGCGCCGAGGACCACGCCGCGTGGACGCGCCTCCAGCGCGTCGCCGACCACGGCAGCCCGCTCTGGGTCCGCGCCCGCGCGCACCTCGACCTGCTCGACGACGAGCTCGGCTGACCGCGACCGGCGCTGCAACGGTCCTGCAACCCTCGGGTGCCTAGCGTCGTCCCACGGCGCGACGAGGCGCCGTGCCGCGCACCGCCGTCGGGCGCTCCCCGCCCGTCGGTCACCTCCCCAGGAGCGCGGCGAGTCGCACTGCGAGGAGGCAGACGATGACGGTCTACGCAGCCCCCGGCACGGACGGGGCCATCGCCGAGTACAAGACCCGGTACGACCACTGGATCGGCGGCGAGTACGTCGCGCCGGCGAGCGGGCAGTACTTCGAGAACCCCAGCCCGGTCACGGGCCGGACCTTCACCGAGGTCGCGCGCGGGAACGCCGACGACGTCGAGCGCGCGCTCGACGCCGCGCACGGCGCCGCCCGGTCGTGGGGTCGCACCAGCGCGACCGAGCGCGCGAACATCCTCAACAAGATCGCCGACCGCATGGAGGAGAACCTCGAGCGGATCGCCGTCGCGGAGACGTGGGAGAACGGCAAGCCCGTCCGCGAGACCCTGGCCGCCGACATCCCGCTCGCCATCGACCACTTCCGCTACTTCGCGGGCGCGATCCGCGCGCAGGAGGGGTCGATCTCCGAGATCGACGAGGACACCATCGCGTACCACTTCCACGAGCCGCTCGGCGTCGTCGGCCAGATCATCCCGTGGAACTTCCCCATCCTCATGGCCGTGTGGAAGCTCGCCCCGGCGCTCGCGGCGGGCAACTGCGTCGTGCTCAAGCCGGCCGAGCAGACGCCCGCGTCGATCCTGTTCCTCATCGACATCATCGGGGACCTGCTGCCGCCGGGCGTGCTCAACGTCGTCAACGGGTTCGGCGTGGAGGCGGGCAAGCCGCTCGCCTCCAGCCCGCGCATCCGCAAGATCGCGTTCACGGGCGAGACGACGACGGGCCGCCTGATCATGCAGTACGCGAGCCAGAACATCATCCCGGTCACGCTCGAGCTAGGCGGCAAGTCGCCGAACATCTTCTTCTCCGACGTGGCCGACGCGCGTGACGACTTCTACGACAAGGCGCTCGAGGGGTTCACGATGTTCGCCCTCAACCAGGGCGAGGTGTGCACGTGCCCGTCGCGCGCGCTCGTCCAGTCGTCGATCTACGACGCGTTCCTCGGCGACGCCGTGGCCCGGACCCGGGCGGTCAAGCAGGGAAACCCGCTCGACACCGAGACGATGATCGGCGCGCAGGCGTCCAACGACCAGCTCGAGAAGATCCTGTCGTACATCGAGATCGGCAAGGCCGAGGGCGCGAAGGTCCTCACGGGCGGGACGCGCGCCGACCTGGGCGGCGACCTCGCGGGCGGGTACTACGTGACGCCCACGATCTTCGAGGGCAAGAACTCGATGCGGATCTTCCAGGAGGAGATCTTCGGTCCCGTCGTCGCCGTCACCGACTTCTCCGACTTCGACGACGCCATGACCATCGCCAACGACACCCTCTACGGGCTCGGCGCCGGCGTCTGGTCGCGGTCGGGCAACACCGCCTACCGCGCGGGCCGCACCATCGAGGCCGGGCGCGTGTGGACCAACTGCTACCACGCCTACCCCGCCGCCGCCGCGTTCGGCGGGTACAAGGGCTCCGGGGTCGGGCGCGAGAACCACAAGATGATGCTCGACCACTACCAGCAGACGAAGAACCTCCTCGTCTCCTACTCGGCGCAACGCCTCGGCTTCTTCTAGACCACGACCCCCGACCCCGCCGAACACGGGGTTGCTGTCGCTCTGATGCCCGGAACGACAGCGACCCCGTTCTCGGCGGCTCGCAATCTCGTTCTCGTCCCGTGCCCAGGAGGTCTCCTCGTGCCCGACGACGTCCCCTCGCCCCACTCGGCCCGTCCGCCCGCGGGGCGGGTCGCGCTCACCGACGACGCCGCGGCGCTGCTCGCGCGGCTGCGGCCGGTCCACGGCGAGCTCATGTTCCACCAGTCCGGCGGGTGCTGCGACGGGTCGTCGCCCATGTGCTACCCGCAGGGCGACTTCCTGCTCGGCGACGCCGACGTGCACCTCGGCGACCTGGCCGTCGTCCCGGACGACGGCGGACCGGGCGAGCCCGGCGGCGCGCGCACGTTCACCGTGCCCGTCTGGATGAGCCGCGCCCAGTTCGAGTACTGGAAGCACACGCACCTGACGATCGACGTCGTTCCCGGCCGGGGCGCCGGGTTCAGCGTGGAGGCGCCCGAGGGCGTGCGCTTCATCATCCGCTCGCGTCTGCTCACCGACGACGAGTGGGAGGCGCTGGACGTGTCCTAGGCTGGGGCCACGGCAGCCCGTGACCGGAGAGGAGGGGCGCGATGAACGACCTTCTCGTCGTCGTGCGGGACCTCGCCTCCGCGCTCACGCTCCTGCTCGGCACGTCGACCCTCACGGCCACGCTCTTCCTCCTCGGCGCCACCGCCCTCGTCGCGGCCGTCGCCGCGGCGTCCGCGCGCTGGGGCGCGCCCCTCGTGCTCGGCGTGGCCACCCGGCCGGCGGGCCGACTGCGCGCGACGGTCGACGTCGGTCCTGCCGTGACGCAGAGCGACCCGGACGCCCCCGGCCGTGCCCGGCCACGGGCACCCGGCCGACCCCTCGGCTGATCACCCGGCCGAGGTCTCTCCACCGCACCCCGCGCGCTCCACGTCGCGGCGTGCCCCTGCCTGCCCGGCGCAGGGTGATCGGCGAACGCGTACCCCGCACGTTCGACCGAGGACACCACCATGAACCTGCTCGACCTCCCACTCGTCGCCACAGTGCTCGACGCCGCCTACCGCGCCCTGATGGGCCTGTCGGACCTGCTCGAACCCGTCGCCGGAGGCGCCGCGGCCGCGGCCGCCGTCGTCCTGCTGACGCTCGCCGTCCGCGCGCTGCTCGTCCCCGTCGGTGTCTCGCAGGCCAAGGCGGAGCGCGACCGCGCACGCCTCGCGCCCCGGCTCGCCGAGCTCCAGAGTCGTCACCGGGACGACCCGCAGAAGCTGCAGCGCGCGACGCTCGACCTCTACGCCGCGGAGGGCACGACGCCGTTCGCCGGCTGCCTGCCGATGCTCGCCCAGGCGCCGGTGGTCGGCGTCGTCTACGCGCTGTTCCTCCACGCGCAGATCGCCGGGCACGGGAACGCGCTGCTGGGCCACACGCTGTGGGGCGCGCCCCTCGGCTCGAGCCTCGTCGGCTCGCTCGGTGCGGGTGCGGCGGCCCTCCCGACCCTTGCGGTCGCCGGCGCGGTCGTGCTCCTCATCGCGCTCGTCGGGGAGCTGACGCGTCGGGCGAGCCTGCCCGGTGGACGCCTCGCCGTGCCCCGGACGCCGACCAGCCCCGGCGTCGCGTCGGGTACGCCCGGCGCCCTGTCGGGACCCGCCCTGCAGAACGCTCTCGGCGTCCTGCAGTTCATGACCGCGGTGATCGCGTGCTTCGTCCCGCTCGCCGCGGGGGTGTACCTGCTCGTGACGGTGACGTGGACGCTCGTGCAGCGGCTCGTCCTGCGTCGGAGATACCCGTTCGGGGCGGTCGCGTAGCGCGACGGCGCGGCGGGCCTGGTCAAGGGCCCGCCGCGCGTGCGAGGGTGTCGGGTATGACCGATCTGCTCCCGTACCGCGACGACGCGGACGACGTCGAGGTCCCCCTGCTGGGCGGTGACGTGTCGGACGGGATCGTCCGGCGCGGCGACACGGTCCGCCGTCCGCGCGGCCCGCACAGCCCGGCCGTCGAGGCGTACCTGCTGCACCTGGAGCGCGCGGGCTTCGAGCGTGCGCCGCGGTTCCTCGGGATCGACGACGACGGTCGGGAGGTCGTGACGTTCCTGCGGGGCGAGATGGGTGGACGCCCGCCGCACGCGTGGGCGACCGACGAGGACGTGCTCGTCCAGCTCGGGGAGTGGCTGCGGGACCTGCACGCCGTGTCGCGCGACGTCGTCCTGCCCGACGGCGTCGCGTGGCCGGAGCGTGCGCAGTTCCCGGAGGTGCCGGACGTGTTCGACGTGCCGGACGTCGTCGGGCACAACGACCTCACGGTCGAGAACGCGCTGTTCGTCCCGGCCGGCGACGACCCGCGGGGTCCGCACCGGCTCGTCGGCGTGGTCGACTTCGACCTCGCCGCACCGACCACGCGCCTGCTCGACGTGGCGACGACCCTGCGCTACTGGGCGCCGGCGAGCGCGCCCGAGAGGCGGCCGGAGGTCCTGCGGGGCCTCGACGCGCCACGTCGCGCGCGCATCCTCACCGAGGCGTACGGGCTGGACCGCTCGGAGCGGCTCGCGCTGCTCGACGTGCTGGCGCAGCGGTTCGCGCGGAGCTGGTACGCGATGCGGCACGCGGCACAGACGCGGGGCGGCGGCTGGCAGCGCATGTGGGACGACGGCGTCGGGGACGCCATCCGCGACGACGAGGCGTGGTTCGCGGCCCAGCGGGTCGACTTCGTGCGCGCGCTGCGCTGAGCGTGCCCCGCGCGCGGCGGGGCATGCTCGTGCGCGAGTCCCGCGTGGAGCGGGCGCCGCCCAGGGGCGGCTCGGCGCTCAGAGCGCGGCGAACCGCCCCACGGCGACGAACACCGACAGGGCGAGCAGCACGACGTTCGCCGGCACGGCCTTGGCCTCGCCGAGGCGCACGTGCAGCGGGATCGCGCCGACCTGCGTGAGCGCGAGCCCGACCGCCGCGATCGGGGTGAGGACCGGCGCGACGCTGAGCGCCCAGGGCAGGATCACGCCGACGGCGCCCGCGACCTCGAGCCAGCCGATCGCGCGCACGCCCGCGGTGCGCTCCGGCGTGACCCACCGCATCTGCTCCTGGAGCACGGGGATCGGGCGCAGGGCCTTCATGAGCCCGGCGCCGAGGAAGGCGAGGGCGAGCAGACCGGAGGCGATCCACAGGGCGACGTTCATGCGTGAGTCCTTCGAGGGGGAGGCGGCGACGGCTCAGGGCGGCCGGTCACTCTTTGTGCCTGGGCACATGATGGGTAACCATGGGCGGCGCTACAAAAGGCACACCCGTGTGCGTGAGGCACACGGAGCCGCACGCCGAGGAGACGGAGACCCCATGACCACGACGCCGAGCACGGACGTCCCCGTGGTGCGCGAGCTCGCGGAGCGGCACGGCATCCCGGTCGACCGCGGCTGCGCCGCGGCCGAGGCGACGAGCGAGGTGCGCTCGGTGCTCGACCGGGTCGGGGACAAGTGGAGCGTCCTCATCCTGGGCATGCTCTCGGGCGGCCCGCAGCGGTTCACCGAGCTCCTGCACGGCATCGACGGGATCTCGCAGCGCATGCTCACCCTCAACCTGCGCCAGCTCGAGCGGGACGGGCTCGTGAGCCGCACGGTGCACGCCGTCGTGCCGCCGCGCGTCGACTACGCGCTGACCGACCTCGGCGCGACCCTCCTGCCGCCCGTGCTCGCGCTCGTCGAGTGGGCGCTCGAGAACACGACCACCATCCGCGACCACCGGGACCGGTTCGACGCGCGCGGCACCGCCGCGGGCTGAGCCCCCGGGCCCTGCGGCGACGCCCCGCGGCCCCGCCGCCGGCCGGTCAGTCGCGGTGCAGGGCCGACCGGACGCGCGACCACAGCCGCTTCATCGGCCCGTCCGGGCGCACGACGGGGATCTCGGTCGTCTCGACACCGCGCACGAGCCACGCCTCCGCGTGCCGCGTCGCGTCCGCGGTCGACTCGCCGATCACGGGTCGCGCCGGGAACACCGCGATCCGCTCGTGCAGGCGCAGGTCGATGACCTGCTCGAACTTCTCCGCGAGCTCGGGGTCGACGCCGCTCACGTACAGCCGGCCACCGCCCTCGCCGAGCCGGTCGGCGTAGTGCGCGAGCACGGTGAAGGCCGTCGCGCCCAGGCTCGCACGGCCGCGCAGGCGCAGCACGACGACGGCGTCGTGCGCGTCGGCGGGCTCCGGCAGCGCGGCCTCGAGCGAGCGGGCACCGGCGTAGAACAGGCTCCCGTAGACGTCGAGCACGGTGACCGTCGCGTCGTCGAGCCGCTTCGGCGCCGGCTCCTCGCGGTAGCGGCCCTCCGCGAGGGGGACGAGGCGGACGATCCGCAGGTCCTGGGACTCGCGGTTCGCCTGCAGCAGGATCGAGAGGGCGGCGCCGATGCCGACCGCGGCCGCGACCGGCAGGAGAAGGGTCGCGAGGAACGTGGTCGCCATCGCGACCTGGGACTGGCTGCCCGTGCGCCACGCCGTCGCCATGGCGGACAGCCGGATGGACCCGACCGACGCGACCGCGAGCAGCGCCGCGAGCGTCGCCGACGGGACCGCCCCGACCGGCCCGGACAGCGCGACGAGGACGACGAGCACCCACACGCCGGACATGACCCCCGCCCAGCGGTCGCGCGCCCCCGCGGAGGTGCTGATCGCCGTCTGGCCGACCGACCCTCCGACCGGGATGCCGCGGAAGAACCCCACCGCGAGGTTGGCGATGCCCTGCCCGACGAAGTTGCGGTCCGGGTCGGCGCGGCGCCCGCCGGGGTTCGGGACGGACTCCGCGACCCCCGCGCCCTGGACGAGCACGATCGCCGCCACCGCGAGCGCGCCCACGGCGACATCGACCGAGACGACGCCCAGGTCGGGCAGCGCGAGGGAGGGCAGGCCGGCAGGGATCTCGCCCCCGTCCCCGACGAGCTGCACCGACGTCGCGCCGAGGGACCACACCCCGACGGCCGACGCCACCAGCGCGACGACCGCGGCGTACGGGGCCACACGCGTCCGGCCGAGGACGAGGAGCAGGACGACCGACCCCAGGCCGACGGCGACCGTCGGCAGGTCCCACGTCCCGGGAGACCGGAGCACCTGGTAGGCCTGCGCGACGGCGAGCGACGCGGTCGGGTCCGCGCCCGTGAGGTCGTCGAGCTGGCCGAGCAGGATGTTGACGGAGACACCGGTGAGGAACCCCGTCATCACGGAGTGCGAGACGAAGCCCGTCAGGCGGCCGAGCCCCACGATCCCGGCGACGACCATGAACGCCCCGGCGAGGGTCGTGAGGAGGATGAGCGCCGCGAGCCGGTCCTCGTCGGCGACGCCCTCGAGAGCCGATCCGGCGGCGAGGGCGGCGGCGCTCGTCGTCGTGACGATCATGAGACGCGAGTCGACGGTGAGACCGCCCGCGATGCGGCCGATCGCCGTCGCATAGAGGCCGTGGATCGGGTAGACGCCGACGAGCGTCGCGGTCGCCATGCCGTCGGGAACCCCGCCGACGGCGCCCGGCACACCAGCGCCGGCCGAGCGCCAGAACGTCCCCGGAGCGGGTCGGACACCGTCCCACCAGGCGTGGACGGCGCGCACCGGCCGCAGGCTCATCGGGTCTCCCGCGGCTGCGCCATGGGGAGACTCTGGCACGGCAGGGGCAGGGCGACCACAGCAACGCGGCGACGCCCGCGCCCCGGACGCCGGTCAGCTCGCGAGCGGGTCGTCCGCCGTGAGGTACCAGGGCTCGTAGCCCTCGAGCGAGAGCGTCCACAGCCCGGGGGCACCCGAGGGGACCGCGAGACAGACGTTGCCCGTCACGGTGTCGTCGGTGCCGATGATGCCCGTCCCGACGAGCGGGTCGGGCACCGCGCCGCACTGGCCGTCGGCGACGACGCCGTCGTCGCCGACGAAGCCGAGGTCGATCGCGCCCGACGCGGTGACCTGTGAGCTCGGGCCGAGGTAGGTCGCGGTGACCGGCACGATCCAGTACTCCGTGCCCTCCGGCGGCGCGGCGTTGACGTCGCTGTGCGCGAGGACCTCCGCTGTCGCCTCGTACGGCGGGTCGAGCAGGACCTCCCACTCCTCCCCGCCGATCGTGTAGCCGTCGAAGAACCACGGGTCGTCGGGCGTGCCGGAGCCCTCCCACTCACCCTCGGACCAGTCCTCGTCGGACCAGTCCTCGTCCGACCAGTCGTCGGTCGGCGCGGTGTACCACGCGGCGATCTGCCCGCCCGCGTCGCTCGCGACCCCAGCCGCGAAGCCGACGCCGCCGCCCACGGCGAGGCACGCCGCGCCGACGATCAGCCCGACGGCGGTGCGTGACAGCCCGCGGCGTGCGGCGGGCGGGGGCAGGCCGGGGAGCCCGGCGACCGGGTACGTCGGGCCTGGGCCCGGAGGGAGCGGTGCTGTCGGCGCGGTCCCCGGCGGGACGGGGCCATGGCCGATCGGGGCGGGCCCGTACCCGGGAGGAGCCTGCGGAGGCGTCGGCGCGAGGGGGACCGGTGCGGCGGCGAGCGGGGCGGCCGCGTGCCCGGGCGCCGGGAGCGGAGGCGGGGGTGATCCGGGAGCCGCCGGGGGCGGGCCGGACGGGCCCGACATCGACTGGTTCGGCGGCGCGAAGGGGTTGCTCATGGTGCTCCGGGCTCCTGCGGACGAGCGCCCGGACGACAGGTGTGTCGCCGCGCGTGGCCGGATGCTCCCACACCGCGACCTCCGCGCGCCACCACGCTCGCCGGGGCACGCGGTCGACCACGACGTCACCAGCCCCCGAGAACGACCTTGGTGTCGTTATCGCGCGGATAACGACACCAAGGTCGTGTTCGGCGGAGCCCGAGTTACGGCTGGTCGGCGTCCGAGCCCACCAGGAACTGCGAGTACGCCCCGATGGTGAGGAACGTCGGGAAGTCCTCGGCCAGCGCGACGGCGCGGAACACGTTCGCCGCGTCGTCGATGCGGTTGCCCGGCGTACGCGGCAGGTCGTCCACGATCTCGGCGAGGAGCGCCTCGACGCGGTCGCGCGTGATCGGCACGCCGTTCTCCGTGCGCGTGCCGGACGCGATCCACTGCCAGACCTGCGAGCGCGAGATCTCGGCGGTCGCGGCGTCCTCCATGAGGTGGTCGATCGCGGCAGCCCCGACGCCGCGCAGCCACGACTCGAGGTAACGCACGCCGACGGACACGTTGGACCGCAGGCCCGCGGCGGTCACGGTCGCCCCGGCGCGGCGGGCCGAGCCGATGTCGAGCAGCTCGTGCTGGCCCACCTCGACGTCGTCGCGCAGCCGCGACACCTGGTGTGGGCGGTCGCCCAGCACCGCGTCGAACTCGCCGCGCGCGACCTCGATGAGGTCCGGGTGCGCGACCCACGTGCCGTCGAACCCGTCGGTCGCCTCGCGGCGCTTGTCGGCGCGCACCTGCTCGAACGCGCGCTCGGTGACGTCGGGCCTGCGCCGGTCGGGGATGAAGGCGCTCATCCCGCCGATCGCGTGCGCGCCGCGCTTGTGGCACGTCGCGACGAGCAGCTCGGTGTACGCCCGCATGAACGGGGCGGTCATGGTGACCTGCGCGCGGTCGGGCAGCACGTAGGAGTCGCCGCGCGTGCGGAACGCCTTGATGACGGAGAACAGGTAGTCCCACCGCCCGGCGTTGAGCCCGGCACAGTGCTCGCGCAGCTCGTGGAGGATCTCCTCCATCTCGAACGCCGCGGGCAGGGTCTCGATGAGGACCGTGGCGCGGATCGTGCCCTGCGGCAGCCCCAGGTACTCCTGGGCGAGCACGAACACGTCGTTCCACAGCCGGGCCTCGCGGTAGCCCTCGAGCTTGGGCAGGTAGAAGTATGGCCCTCGGCCGCGCTCGACGAGCTCGCGCGCGTTGTGGAACGCGTAGAGCCCGAAGTCCACGAGCGACGCCGACGCCGACACGCTGACCCCAGCCCGGTCGACGTACCGCATGTGCTTCTCGATGAGGTGCCACCCGCGCGGACGGAACACGATCGTCGGCAGGTCGGTGAGCGTCGTCGAGCGCAGGCGGTACTCCTTGCGGTGGTCGCCCGCGCCGGTCGTGTGGGTGAGCGTCCCGCGGATCGCGTCGTGCAGCGCGAGCTGGCCCTCGACGACGTTGCGCCACGTCGGGCTGGAGGCGTCCTCGGCGTCGGCGAGCCAGACCTTGGCGGCGGAGTTGAGCGCGTTGATCGTCATCTTGGGGTCGGTCGGGCCCGTGATCTCGACGCGGCGGTCCTCGAGGCCGGGCGCACCGGTCGAACCGGCGACGCGCCACGACGGGTCGTCGCGCACGGGCCGCGTCGCGGCGCGGAAGTCGGGGTCGATCCCGTCCGCGACATCCTGCCGGCGCTGCTGGCGATCCATGAGGAGCTCGTGGCGGCGGGCCACGAACCGGTCGTGCAGCAGCGTGAGGAAGTCGAGCGCCTCGGGCGTGAGGATCTCGCGGTAGCGCTCGCCCAGCGTCCCGGTGACGCGCAGCGTGCCGGTGACACGCGGGCTGCTCGCCGCAGAGGGGGACGTCGGAGGGGGAGAGGTGGTCGTGGTCAGCGTGGTCATGGCGTGCTCCGAAGGTCGTGCTCCCGCGAGAGAGAACCCCGAGCTTCGAGGTAGAGCGCTGCGAGCTCTATCTCGGGCGCGCGGGTTCTCTCTCGCGGGAGGGGGAGGGCTTAGTGGAACTGGGCGGTCTCGGTGGACCCGGCGAGCGCGAGGGTGGCGGCGTCGGGGTTGAGAGCCGTGGCGACCCGGTCGAAGTAGCCGGTGCCGACCTCCCGCTGGTGGCGGGTGGCGGTGTAGCCGTCGGCCTCGGAGGCGAACTCGGCCTCCTGGAGCTCGACGTAGGCGGACATGGCGCGCTCGTTGTAGCCGCGCGCGAGCTCGAACATGGAGTGCGAGACGGCGTGGAAGCCGGCCAGCGTGATGAACTGGAACGCGTAGCCCATCGCGGCGAGCTCCTTCTGGAAGCTCGCGATCTGGGCGTCGTCGAGGTGCTTCTTCCAGTTGAACGACGGCGAGCAGTTGTAGGCGAGCTTCTTGTCCGGGTACTGCGCGTGGATCGTCTCGGCGAACCTGCGCGCGAGCTCGAGGTCGGGCTCGCCCGTCTCGACCCAGATGAGGTCGGAGTACGGCGCGTACGCGAGGCCGCGCGCGACGACCGCGTCGAGCCCCGGGCGCACCCGGTAGAAGCCCTCCGAGGTGCGCTCGCCCGTGAGGAACGGGCGGTCGCGCTCGTCGACGTCGGACGTGAGCAGGTCCGCGGCGAGCGAGTCCGTGCGGGCGATGATGACCGACGGCACGCCCGCGACGTCGGCCGCGAGGCGTGCGGCGTTGAGCGTGCGGATGTGCTGGCTCGTGGGGACCAGCACCTTGCCGCCGAGGTGGCCGCACTTCTTCTCCGACGCGAGCTGGTCCTCCCAGTGCACGCCCGCGGCGCCCGCGGCGATCATCGAGTGCATGAGCTCGTACGCGTTGAGCGGGCCGCCGAACCCGGCCTCGGCGTCGGCGACGACCGGGGCGAGCCAGTCGCGGCCGGGCGCACCCGACTCCGCCGTCTCGATCTGGTCCGCGCGCAGGAGCGCGTTGTTGATGCGGCGCACGACGGCGGGCACGGAGTTGGCGGGGTAGAGCGACTGGTCGGGGTACGTCTGGCCGGACAGGTTGGCGTCGGCCGCGACCTGCCACCCGGACAGGTAGATGGCCTGGAGGCCCGCGCGCACCTGCTGCACGGCCTGGTTGCCGGTGAACGCGCCGAGCGCGGCGACCCACTCCTCGGTGTGGATGAGGTCCCACAGCTTCTCGGCGCCGCGACGGGCGAGCGTGTGCTCCTCGCGCACTGAGCCGCGCAGCGCGACGACGTCCTCGGCGGTGTAGTCGCGGTCGAGCCCGGCCCAGCGCGGGTCGGTCGCCCACTGCTCGGCGATCTCGGCGGCCGTCTGGTTCTGGTCGCCGGGGCGGGGGCCTGCGCTTCCGGCGCGACCCGGCGTGCGGCCCGCGACGTCCGCCGTCGTCGCGACGGCGCCGAGCGGACGGGCGCCGCCCGCGTACTCGGACGGGGAGCGGCGGCTGACGATGGTGGGCCTGTTCACGGGTGCCTCCTGGTGGTGCGCCGGTCCGCGCTGCGCGGACCGGACGGGCCGGTCGGTGGACCTCGGCGAGGTCCGTGCTTCGACCTTCCTCCCGCTGACGACCCCGTCTCAAGCCAGATCGAGCGAAAGAATCGCACTTCTTCTCTTGTGCGGAAGGAGTGGCGCGTGTCACTCTCAGTCATGGCTATCCCGACGACGCGACCGGCCGGAATCGCGGAACATGCGGAAATCCCGCTCGAGAGCGAGCCCGACGCCTTGACGATCGGCCGCAGGATCCGGCACCTGCGCACCGCGCGCGGCATGACGCTCGACGAGCTCGGCGCCGCCATCGGCCGCGCACCGTCCCAGGTGTCCCTCCTGGAGAACGGCAAGCGCGAGCCCAAGTTCGCCCAGCTCCAGGCCGTCGCGCGGGCGCTCGGCGCGAGCCTGGACGACCTCCTGTCGCCCGAGGCGCCGTCGCGCCGGGACGCGCTCGAGATCGAGCTGGAGCGCGCCCAGCGCGGCCCGCTCTTCGACGCGCTCGGGCTGCGTCCGGTGCGGGTCGGCAAGTCGCTGCCCACGGACGCGCTCGAGACGATCGTCGCGCTGGAGCGCGAGCTCCAGCGGCTGCACACCGAGCGCGCCGCGACGCCCGAGGAGGCGCGCCGCGCCAACGCGGAGCTGCGCGCGACCATGCGCGCGCAGGACAACTACTTCCCCGAGCTCGAGGACGCGGCGGCCGAGCTGCTCGACGGCGTCGGGCACGCGGGCGGCCCGCTGCCCCAGCGCGTCGCGGCGGACATCGCCGCCCACCTGGGCTTCACGCTGCACTACGTGGGGGACCTGCCGCACTCGACCCGCTCGGTGCTCGACCTGCGCCACCGCCGCGTCTACCTGCCGAGCGACGGGATGCGCGGGCGGTCCAACGCGACGTCGGCGCTGCTCCAGGCGCTCGCGCCGCACGTGCTCGGGCACGCGGAACCGCGCGACTACCGCGAGTTCCTGCGCCAGCGCGTCGAGGCCAACTACCTCGCGGCGGCGCTCCTGCTGCCGGAGCGCCACGCGGTCAAGGCGCTGCGGGCCGCGAAGGAGGCGCGCGAGATCTCGATCGAGGACCTCCGCGACGCGTTCGCCGTGTCGTACGAGACCGCCGCGCACCGGTTCACCAACCTCGCGACGAAGCACCTCGGCATCCCGGTGCACTTCATGAAGGTCCACGAGTCCGGGGTGATCCACAAGGCGTACGAGAACGACGGCGTGCGCTTCCCCGCCGACCCGCTCGGCGCCGTCGAGGGGCAGTACGTGTGCCGGAGCTGGACCGCGCGCACGGTGTTCGCGGTCGAGGACCGGCTCAGCCCGTTCAGCCAGTACACGGACACCCCGAGCGGCACCTACTGGTGCACGTCGCGCGTCCAGGCGTCCGCCGACGGCGAGTTCTCCGTGAGCGTCGGCGTGCCGTTCGCGCACGTGAAGTGGTTCCTGGGCCGCGACACGACCGAGCGCCTGGTCTCCCGGTGCCCCGACGGCGCGTGCTGCCGTCGCCCGCCGGACGCGCTCTCCGACCGCTGGGCCGGGCAGTCGTGGCCGAGCGCCCGGCCGCACGCGTCGATGCTCGCCGCGATGCCGACGGGCGCGTTCCCCGGCGTGGACACGACCGAGGTCTTCTCGTTCCTCGAGGCGCACGCGCCGACGCCCTGACGCGACGGGCCGGGCGAGGAGCGTCTCCTCGGCCATCGGCCGGCGTGCGGCGTATTCCTAGGAGGCGAGCTGCCCGTCGTCGGTCCCGGCCGTCCCGCCGACCTCGGCCCAGACGGCGTCGAGCGAGAGGTCGAGCGTCGTGGCGATCGCTGCGACGGTCGAGAACGCGGGGGTGGCGATGCGCCCGGACTCGATCTTGCGCAGCGTCTCCGGAGAGATGCCGGCGTCGAGCGCGACCTCGAGGATCGAGCGTGAGCCGCGCGCGCGCCGGAGCAGCGCGCCGAGGCGCCGACCCCGGTCGACGTCGGCGGGCGTGAGAGGAAGCCGGACCATCCTCCGATGATAGTACCGGTATAGAATTACCGGTATATCTATCGGAGAGCGAGGACGGTGCACGTGATCGAGATCCTGACCCCGGCGGAGCTGCCCCGCGCACGGAGCGCCGGCGCGCTCGTCGGGCACGTCCTGCGGACCCTGCGGAGCCGTGTGTCGGTCGGCACGAACCTCCTGGAGATCGACCGGTGGGCGCGGGAGCTGATCGCCGAGGCCGGGGCGCGGTCCTGCTACGTGGACTACGCGCCGTCGTTCGGGCGCGGACCGTTCGGTCACCACGTGTGCACCGCCGTCAACGACGCCGTGCTCCACGGGATGCCCCACGATCACGACCTGGTCGACGGCGACCTGCTCACGCTCGACCTCGCAGTCGTCAAGGACGGCTTCGCCGCCGACTCCGCCGTGAGCTTCCTCGTCGGCGAGACCCGTCCGCGCGAGAGCGTCGCGCTCATCGACGCGACCGAGCGTGCGCTCGCCGCGGGCATCGCGGCCGCGCGCCCCGGCGCGCGCGTCGGCGACCTCTCGCACGCGATCGGCACCGTCCTGTCCGACGCCGGATACGCGATCAACCTCGAGTTCGGCGGTCACGGGATCGGGTCGACGATGCACCAGGACCCGCACGTGGCCAACGCGGGCCGCCCGGGCCGTGGGTACCGTCTCCGCCCCGGCCTGCTCCTCGCTCTGGAACCCTGGGTGATGGCGGACACCG
Source organism: Cellulosimicrobium sp. SH8 (assembly GCF_025818875.1). NCBI lineage: Bacteria > Bacillati > Actinomycetota > Actinomycetes > Micrococcales > Promicromonosporaceae > Cellulosimicrobium > Cellulosimicrobium sp. SH8. The sequence goes on from NZ_JAMXMH010000012.1 coordinate 113,710, forward strand.
ACCGGCTCGTGACCGACGCCGACGGGTGGACGCTGCGCAGCGCGACCGGTTGCCGCACGGCGCACAGCGAGCACACCATCGCGATCACCGAGGACGGTGCCGAGGTCCTGACCCTCTAGACACCCGAGCACGGGCGACGAGCCCGAGAAGCGCTGTCTCGGGCGCCGTCGTCAGCGGTCCGGGTGACGGACCGAGCGAGCGACGCCGTCGCCTCCGTGCAGCGGCGGGACCCGTGCGCGCGTCGGCTCAGCCGATCGAGCCGCCCTCGGTCGGCGCGTCCATGGCGGCCTTGAGGCGCTCGGTGTCGGCGTCCGACCAGCCGTCGGGGGCGTGGAGTGCGGCGAAGCCGTCGGCGTACTCGAGCTTGTAGACGTGCCCGTGGCCCGGCGGGATGTCCGACGCCGCCGCGACGAACAGGTCGCCCGTGAGCTGCCAGAACGTGACGAACGGGTACCACCGGACGTCGCCCAGCACGTCGGGGCCGCGCGGCTCGCGCAGCCAGTCTGGCTCGGACCACAGCGTCTCTGGTCCCCACCACGTCACGCCGTCGGACGCGTGCTGCAGGTAGACGACGCGCGGCTCGTCCCACCGCGGGCCGGGGCCCCACAGGTCGGCCACCCCGGTCGCGACCGGGTCGCCCCACCGGACCTGCCGGCCGTCGTCGAGCACGGGCGCGTACTCGAGCGACCCGGGGTCGCGCGCGTCGGTGAGCTCGCGCCACATCGGGGTGAAGCCGGGCGTCCCGGTGAACATCGCGCCGTCGGAGCGCGCCTCGACGTCCTGCACCCCGCTGAACGCGCCCTGCATGCCGAACGACCCGAGCGAGATGCCGAAGGCGAGCAGGCGCGGGCGGGCGTCCTCGGGGAGCTCCGACCAGCGCGCATACACGGCCTCGAAGAGCGCCTTGCCGGCCGCGGGCGGGGTCGAGCGGTCGCCGACGAAGCTGATCCAGCTCGGCAGGTACGAGTACTGCATGCTCGCGATCGCGGTGTCGCCGCCGTGCATGAGCTCGAGCGCCTCCACCATGCCCGGGTCGACCCAGCCGGTCCCGGTCGTGGTCGCGACGACGAGGACGGACCGGTCCCACGCGTCGGTGCGGTCGAGCTCGTCGACGACGCGCGCCGCCGTGGCGTCGAGGTCGCCGTCGGCGTCGAGGCCCGCGTAGGCGTGGATCGGCTCGCGCACGTCCGCGGGGTCGACGACGTCGCCCGCCTCGGCGAACACGCGCAGCTCGTCGACGGTCGGGCCGGACACGACGAACTTGCGGCCCTCAGCGCCGAGCGAGTCCCACGTCTCGGGGGACGCCGCCGACCCGGACCGCTCGGGCTGGGCCGGGTGAGACAGACGGGGGTCGACGTCGGCGTTCGCGGCCGAGTAGATCGAGTTGAGCGCGCTCATCGCGCCCGACCAGACGACGCCGTTGAACACGAGCACCACGACGACCGCGACCGCGACGCCGCTCACGAACCGCGCGACCGGAGCAGGCACGACCCGGCCGACCAGCCGGGCGACCCAGCGCGCGACGCGGCGCAGCCCCCGCCCGGCCTGCAGCACGAGCAGCGCGACGGCGAGCGCCACGAGGAGGGTGACGACCTCACGCCCGGGGACGTCCTCGGACATGCCGAACAGGTGCCGCAGCTCGATCTGGCGGCGTGCGCCGAGGACCAGCGAGAGGGGCACGAGCACGACCGTCGCCCCGGCGAGCACCCACCACGCGACGCGGCTCGCGCGCGCCGTCCAGCGGATGCGCAGGCCGACCTTCACGGCGAACCACTCGACGAACGCCCCGACCCCGTACCCGCCGACCGCGCTCACGCCCGAGATCACGGCCTGGTAGTACCAGGCGCGCGGGATGAGCGACGGGGTGAACGACAGGCAGAACCACAGCAGCGCGAGCACCAGACCGGTCGCCGAGAACCGCCGCAACCACCGCCCCCACACGCCGTGCCGGGGCCGCTCCTCGTCGACGGGCTCAGGGGCGCGGGTCTCCGTCACGGTGGGCTGCACATCGCGAGCGTAGGCGAGGCGCCTCGAACCGTCCCCTCGAACCGGCCGCGCCCCCGTCGCCGACCGTCAGGCCTCCAGGAGCAGCGCCTCGCCCTGGCCCCCGCCGCCGCACAGCCCGACGGCGACGCGCCCGCCGCCGCGACGCGCGAGCTCGTGCGCCGCGTGGACGGCGAGGCGGGCGCCGGACGCCCCGATGGGGTGGCCGAGCGAGATGCCGCCGCCATGCACGTTGACGACGTCCGGCGAGACGCCGAGCACGCGCGTGGACACCGCGACGACCGTGGCGAACGCCTCGTTGATCTCGACGAGGTCGAGGTCCTCGACCGTCCAGCCCGCGCGGTCGAGCGCCTGGCGGATCGCGCGCGCCGGCTGGGAGTGCAGCGACGTGTCGGGACCGGCGACCTGACCCCAGGCGCGCACGGTCGCGAGCACCGGCGCGCCCGCGGACTCTGCCCGGGCACGCGTCGTGAGCACGAGCGCGGCCGCGCCGTCGGAGATCTGCGACGCGTTGCCCGCGGTGATGCTGCCCTCGGGGTCGAACGCGGGGCGCAGGCGCGCGAGGCCCTCGACGCTCGTGTCAGGGCGCACGCCCTCGTCGTCGCGCACCTCGACCGGCTCGCCGCGGCGCTGCGGGACGCTCACGGGCGCGAGCTCGGCGTCGAACAGGCCGTCCTTCGCCGCGGCCGCGGCGCGCTGGTGCGAGGCCGCCGCGACGGCGTCCTGCTCCTCGCGGGACACGAACACGTCGCCCACGTTGGTGCGCTCGGTCGAGACGCCCATGGAGGCGCGGTCGAACGCGTCGGTGAGCCCGTCGCGCGCGACGGCGTCGACGAGCGTCGCGTCCCCGAACGCGAACCCGGCGCGCGACCCGGGGAGCAGGTGCGGCGCGTTGGTCATGGACTCCTGGCCGCCGACGAGCACGACCTCGGCCTCGCCGGAGCGGATCATGCGCGTGCCGTCGATGACGGCGGTGAGCCCCGAGAGGCACACCTTGTTCACCGTCACGGCGGGCACGTCCCAGCCCACGCCGGCGCCCGCGGCGGTCTGGCGCGCGGGGTTCTGCCCCGCCCCGGCCTGGAGCACCTGGCCGAACACCACGGCGTCGACGGCGTCCGCGCCGAGTCCCGAGCGTTCGATCGCGGCGCGCGCGGCGACGGCGCCGAGCTCGACCGCGGTCAGCGCAGCGAGCGAGCCCTTGAGCCGCCCCTGCGGGGTGCGGGCGGCGGCGACGACCACGACGTCGTCAGGGGAGTGCGGGGTGGTGGTGCTCACGGCTGGACCTCCAGGGGTGCGGACGGCGATGTCTGCGCGGGCGCCGGGGGTGTGGCGACCGCTCGTACGGTGGTCGTGCTGGCGACGGCGCCGTCCACGAGCCCGAGCAGGAGCCCGAGGAACACGTCCGGCTCCTCGAGGTGGGGGCTGTGCCCGACGCCGGGCCGCACCTCTTCACGGTACCGCCCGCCCGCGGCGGCGTAGGCGTCGAGGACGGCGCGGGTCTGGGCGACCATCGGCTGCGGCGGGTGCGTCTCGGCCCCGGGCCAGCCGGGGACGGCGCCGATCGCGCCGAGCTGCGCGAGGTCGAACAGCGACGTGTCCGAGACGATCGCGTCGGCGTCGCCCCGCACCCACAGCACGGGCGCCGTCGCGCCGGACGTCGCGAAGCCGGACAGGTCGCAGAACTTCGCGCTGATCGCGTTGTTCATGCCGCGCGTCCCGGGCGCGACGCCAGGCCAGGTGTCCGACGGCGTCTGGTCGCCCGGGTAGTTGCCGTCGCCCGTGCGCGTCGAGAGCACGGAGTCGAGCAGCAGCTCCTCCAGGGCGCCGAGCGGCTCGCCGAGCGAGGCCGGGTCGGCGACGTAGAACCGGCGCAGCACGTCGCGGGGTGACCCGGTGTCCTCGCTGCGGTCGCCCGCGGCGAGCGCCGCGACGAACGCAGGGTTGGCCGTCCCGCCGCCGGAGCCCGCGAAGTCGGCCGAGAGCGGCGTGCCGTCCACGTCGCGCGTGCCGCCGAACCCGTACGGCGACATGGGCGCCTCGAGGAGCACCGCGTCGAAGAGGTCGGGTCGGTCCGTCGCGAGCTGGAGCACGACCCCCGCCCCCGCGGAGTGCGCGACCGCGACGAGCGGGTGCGCGAGGTCGAGCGCGTCGACGACCGCCGCGACGTCGTCCGCGTAGTCCCGCACGCCCCGCGTCGCGTCGACGGGCCGGGGCTCGGCGTCGCCGTACCCGCGCAGGTCGACGGCGACGCCGCGCACGTCGGCGGGCAGCGCACGCAGCAGCGGGTCGAAGAACGCCGACGACGAGCAGTTGCCGTGCACGAGCAGGACCGTCGCGCGCGCGGAGTCGACCGGGACGACCTCGCGCACGTGCTCGCGCCCGCGCGGGGTCGTGACGTCGCGGTGCAGCACGTCACGCGGCAGCGCGTCGCGCGTCACGACGGCGTCCCGGCGGCCTGCGTGGACGGTCCCGGCCCGGCGTCGGTGACGTCGAGCGGCGCGTCGTCGAGCGCGACGGCGAGGTCGGGCTCGGTCGCGGCGCGCACGTCGTCGACGCTCACGCCGGGCGCGCTCTCGCGCAGCACGAGGCCGTCGGTCGTCACGTCGATCACGGCGAGGTCGGTGATGATCCGGTGCACGACGCCTCGCCCGGTGAGCGGGAGCGAGCACGACCGCAGGATCTTGGGCGACCCGTCGCGCGCGACGTGCTCCATGAGCACGATGACGCGCCCGGCGCCGTGCACGAGGTCCATCGCGCCGCCGGGGCCCTTGACCATCTTGCCGGGGATCATCCAGTTGGCGAGGTCGCCGGTCTCGGAGACCTGCATGCCGCCGAGGATCGCGGCGTCGATCTTGCCGCCGCGGATCATGCCGAAGCTCAGCGCGGAGTCGAAGAACGCGGCGCCCGGCAGGACGGTGACGGTCTCCTTGCCGGCGTTGATGAGGTCGGGGTCGACCGCGTCCTCGGTGGGGTACGGCCCGACGCCGAGGATGCCGTTCTCCGACTGGAGCACGAGGTGCTTGTCCTCCGGCACGTAGTTGGGCACGAGCGTCGGCAGGCCGATGCCGAGGTTGACGTACCAGCCGTCCTGGAGCTCGCGCGCGGCGCGCGCGGCCATCTCGTCACGGGTGAGCGCCATGTCTCAGCCCTCCTTCACGCTGGTCGCGGTGCCCGACGGCGCGGGCGCGGGCTGGTCGGGTCCGGCGCCCGGGCGCACCGTGCGGCGCTCGATGCGCTTGGGCACGTCGGGACCGACCTCGACGACGCGGTGCACGAACACGCCGGGCAGGTGGACCTCGTCGGGGTCGATCTCGCCGGGCTCGACGAGCTCCTCGACCTGCGCGACGCACACGCGGCCCGCCATCGCGGCGAGCGGGGAGAAGTTGCGGGCCGACCGGTGGAACACGAGGTTGCCGTGCCGGTCGCCGCGCAGGGCGTGCACGAGCGCGTAGTCCGTGGTGATCGCGTCCTCGAGCACGAACTCGGCATCGTCGGGGAACGACCCGTCGCGACCGCGCGGCCCGACGCCGAACGTGCGCACCTCCTTGGGTGCGCTGGCCTGCGCGACGCCGCCCGCGCCGTCGTACCGCTGGGGCAGGCCGCCCTCGGCGACCTGCGTGCCGACGCCCGTCCGGGTCCAGAACCCGGCGATGCCCGCGCCGCCGGCGCGCAGCTTCTCCGCGAGCGTGCCCTGCGGCGTGAGCTCCAGCTCGAGCTCGCCCGAGAGGAACTGCCGCTCGAACTCCTTGTTCTCCCCGACGTACGAGCTCGTCATCTTCCGGATGCGGCCCGCCCCGAGCAGCACGCCGAGGCCCCAGTCGTCGACGCCGCAGTTGTTGCTCACGACCCACAGGTCGCGCGTGCCCTGGGCGAGCAGCGCCTCGATGAGCGCGATCGGGTTGCCGCACAGGCCGAACCCGCCGACGGCGAGCGACGCGCCGTCGGGCACGTCGGCGACGGCCTCGGCCGCGGACGCGACCACCTTGTCCAGCCCGGTCCCTCGTGGGGACGCGATCGTGGGGCTCATGCCGTGACCTCCTCGTCACTCGCGGTTCCCGGTCCACCGCTCGTGACGGCGGCCAGGGCCCGCAGGGTCTCGCCCGCGACGGCCTCGACGCCGGGCGGGCTCATGATGATCGTGTAGTGATTGATACCCGCTACGTCGCGGGTGCGCAGCCCCGGCAGTCGCGCGCGCCACGCCGCGAGGTGCTCGGGGGAGTAGAGGGCCTCGGGCTCGTCGAGCAGGCCGCGCGGCGCGCGCAGCAGCACGAGCGGCACGTCGAGCGGGTGGTCGCCCGCGAGCGCGTCCGCGAGCGGCCCGCCCTCGTAGAGCTCGAGCGAGTCGGCGGAGACCGCCGCGCCCGACGACGCCGGGCGCAGCGCGGGCGCCTCGCCGACGAGGTCGTAGTCGACGTACCCCGCGACGACGTCGCCCCACGGCTCGTCCCACGCGCTCGCGAACGCGGGGTGCGCGCGCCAGAAGCCGCGGTACTCCTCGCGGTCGGCGAACGTCCGCTCGAGCCGCTCGACGGCCGGCCCGAGCAGGGCGCGCAGGACCTGGTCGTGGTCGGCGTCGGGGGGCAGGCCCGCGGGCGGCGGGAGCGGGATCCCGCCGTCGACGAGCACGAGCCGCGACACGCGGCCGGGGTGGCGGTGCGCGAGCACGACGGACACGAACGCGCCCATCGAGTGCCCGAGCGCGACGACGCTCTCGATCCCCAGCACGTCGAGCACCGCCGCGAGGTCGTCGGCGTGCGCCCCCATGCCGTACGGGCCGGGGAGCCCGTTGCTGCGCCCGCGCCCGCGCAGGTCCGGCGCGATCACGCGCACGCCCGGCAGCGCGGCGACGACGGCCGGCCACGCGCGGTGCGACGCCGTGATGCCGTGCACCGCGAGGACGGTCGGGACGGTCATCGCATCCGGCCTCGCATGCGGCCGCGCGTCGGGCCCCGCGTCGTCGAGCCGCGCGTGCTCGCGGCGGCGCGCACCGTCGTCGAGCCGTGCGCCGGGTGCGGGGACCGGGTCCCACACGCCGACGCGCAGCCGCCCGCCCGCGACGGGCACGTCGAGCGTCGCGTAGGTGTGGGTCGCGGCGGTCACGTCGTGCGGTGCGGGTGCGGCGTCCGCCGTCGGGTGTGCGGACGTGGGGGCCGCCGTCGTGCCCGCTGTCGCTCCCGCCATCACCGCGCGCTCCAGCCGCCGTCGATCGTCCACGAGGCGCCCGAGACCATCGACGCGTCCGGGCCGGTGAGCCAGCCGACGAGCGACGCGACCTCCTCGGGCTCGACGAGCCGCTTCACCGCGGACTCGGCGAGGAGCACGGTCGCGAGCACCTCGGACTCAGGGATGCCGTGCACGCGCGCCTGGTCCGCGATCTGCTTCTCCACGAGCGGCGTGCGCACGTACCCGGGGTTGACGCACACGCTCGTCACGCCGTGCGGCCCGCCCTCGAGCGCCGTCACCTTGGACAGCCCCTCGAGCCCGTGCTTCGCGGACACGTACGCCGACTTGAACGGCGACGCGACGAGCCCGTGCACCGAGGAGATGTTGACCACGCGGCCGAACCCGCGCGCGTACATCCCCGGCAGCGCCGCGCGGATTAGCAGGAACGGCGCCTCGAGCATGATCGCGTGGAGCAGGCGGAAGTCGTCGGGGCGGAACTCCTCGATGGGGCTCACGCGCTGCACGCCCGCGTTGTTGACGAGGACGTCGACGTCGAGGCTCAGGTCGTCGAGGGCACGCGTGTCGGCGAGGTCGACGACCCACGCCTCGCCGCCGAGCTCGTCCGCGAGACGCTTCGCGCCGTCGGGGTCGACGTCGGCGACGGTCACGTGCGCGCCGCGCGCGGCGAGCTCGCGCGCGCACGCCGCGCCGATGCCGCTCGCGCCGCCCGTGACGAGCGCGCGCCGCCCGGCGAGCGGGGGGGCCGCGGGCGTGGACGCGGCGTGGACGGTGGCGGGGACGGTCACTGCGCGTCTCCTTCGGTCGTGGTTCCGGTCTGGGTCGTGGTCCCGGCCTCGGCAGCGGGTCGCGGTGCGGCGAGCGCGCGCTCGATGAACTGCATGGTCTGCTCGAAGACGTGCGGGGGGACCTCGGCGGCCGCGGTGTCGTACGACGGCGGCTCCGCGCCCTCGTCCCAGCGCCCGCCCCACAGGACCCAGCGCATGCCGACGATCTCGCCGATCCCCATGAGCGCCCACGCGGCGACCTCCGGGTCGACGTCGTGGCCGACCTCGCCGTTCGCACGCGCCTTGTCGAGCCCGGTCATGTAGCCCTCGACGATGCGCGAGTAGTGCCGGCGCAGGGCCCCTGGCGAGACGAACTCGGCCTGCCGCACGATCCGGTAGAGCGCCGGGTGCTCGGCGGTGAAGCGGAAGAACGCCTCGAAGCCCGCGCGCTCGGCGGCCAGCCGCGAGCCCGCCTGGGAGCTCGCCTCGATCATCGCGTGCCGCACGCGGCGGTTGAGGTCGTCGACGAGCTCGTCGAACACGTCGATCTTCGACTCGAAGTACAGGTAGAACGTGCCCTGCCCGACGCCCGCCGCCTCCGTGATCTTCACGATCGACGCGTCGTGGTACCCGACCTCGGCGAACACCTGCTCGGCCGCGGCGAGGATCTTGGCCCGCGTGCGGTTGCCGCGGGCGGTGCGGGGCTGGGTGCTCATGAGTCCTCCGGGACGGTCACGCGCTCGGCGAGCGAGCGGCGTGACACCTTGTGCAGCGACGTGCGGGGCAGGGACGGGACGAGGTCGAAGCGGCGCGGGACCTTGAAGTGCGCGAGCTCGCGGCGGCAGAACGCCTCGAGATCCTCGGCGTCGGTGGGGAAGCCCTGGCGCGGGACGACGAAGGCCGCGCCGACCTCGCCCCACCGGTCGTCCGGGACGCCCACGACCGCGACGTCCGCGACGCCGGGGTGGCGCCGGAGCACGGCCTCCACCTCGGACGGCGTGACGTTCTCGCCGCCGACGATGAAGACGTCCTTGATCCGGTCCACCACGCGGTAGTACCCGTCGGCGTCGCGCTCGACGAGGTCGCCGGTGCGCAGCCAGCCGTCGTGCAGGACGGCGGCCGTCGCGGCCTCGTCGCGGAAGTACCCGGCGAACACCCCGGGTCCGCGGACCAGCAGCTCGCCGGACGCCGGTCCGTCGAGGTGCTGGCCGGTCACCGGGTCGGCGACGGCGACCTCGACGTGCGGGTACGGCGTCCCGGCCGACCCGATGCGTTCGCGCGCCTGGTCGTCGGGCAGGCACAGCACGTTGGGCCCGGCCTCGGTGAGCCCGTACCCCTGCGAGAGCGCGACGCCGCGCCGGTGCCACGAGCGCAGCAGGGGCTCGGGCATCGGCGCGCCGCCCACGACGGCGTGCCGCAGCGACGACAGGTCGGCGCCCGCGAAGCCGGGGTGCTCCGCGAGGAGCAGGTAGTTGGTCGGGACGCCCATCATCGTCGTGACGCGGCGCTCCGCGACGAGCTGCAGCACGCGCTCGGGCTCGAACGTCCGCTCCAGGACGACCGTCGCGCCGGTCCACCACGCGAGCAGCGGCTGGATGTTCCACCCGCCCGCGTGGAACTGCGGCAGGACGCTCAGCACGACGTCGTGGCTCGTCAGCTCGACCGTGCGCGAGAGCGAGAGGTTGGTCCAGAAGCAGTTCGCGTGCGTGAGCAGCGCGCCCTTGGGCGTGCCCTGCGTCCCGGACGTGAAGACGAGCAGCAGCGGGTCGTCGTCGCGCACGGCCCGGCGCTCGGGGGCGGGCGCGACCGCGGCCCGGTCCGCGCCGCCCGTGCCACGCGCGCCGTCGGTCAACCGCGGGCGGTGCGACGGCGCGGGAACCCGCGCCTCGACGCCGCTCCGGCCGAGCTCGGTGCGCCGCGGCGCGAGGACGAGCCGGTCCAGGGCGGCGTCGGCCAGCGCGGAGAACTCCTGCTCGACGAGCACGAGCGCCGGGTCGGCCTGCTCGAGCTGCGCCGCGAGCTCGCCGGGCGACAGGCGCCACGACAGCGGCGCGAGCACCAGTCCCGCCTGCGCGCACGCGAAGAACAGCACGACCTGGTCGGCGCTGTTGCCCGTCACCGTGGCCACGCGGTCGCCGACGCCGTACCCGGCCTCGCGGAACGCCGCCGCCAGGGCGCTCGCGCGCTCGTGCAGGTCGCGGTAGCGCAGGGTGACACCCCGGTCGTCGACCGCGACGCGGTCCGGCGTCGCGAGGGCGCGGTCGCGCGTCCAGCGCCCGAGGGTGTGCAGGCCGTCCTGCGCGCCGGGCCGGTGCTGCGTCGTCGTCATGCCACCTCCTCGAGGCGCTCGCGGGCTCCCTCCCGATCCTCCCGCGGGCGGCGGCGCGCGGCGAGGCGCGACGCGGCCCCGGCGATGCCGCCCGGCAGGAACATCACGACGAGGATGAACAGCGTCCCGAGGAGGAACAGCGGCTCGCTGAGCGGGACGCGCAGGACGGCCGGCAGGTCGGCGACCGCCGCGGAGCTCGCGAGCGTCCCGAGCCGCTGGTCGAGGATCGTGTAGAGCACGCCGCCGACGATCGCGCCCCACCGGGACCCGACGCCGCCGAGCACGACCATCACGAGCAGCGTGAGCGTGAAGTCGGCGGACGTCGCGCGCGGCACCGCGCCGGACTGGAGCAGCAGGTAGGCCATGCCGACGACCGTCGCGAGCGTCGCCGCGAGCACGAACACGAGGAGCTTGACGAGGTAGGGGCGTCCGCCGATGACGCGCACGCGCATCTCGTTCTCGCGCGTCGCCGCCGCGACGTGCCCGGCGCGCGACCGCTCGACCCACAGCACCACGAGGTAGACCACGACGAGCACGGCGAGCGCGAGCCAGTAGAGGTTGCGCGTGTTGAGCACGCCCACGAAAGCGTCGGGGACGTTGCCGGTCGCGAGCGCGAGGCCCTCCTCGCCGCCGGTCGCGCCGCCGGGGTTGCGGCGCACGAGCACGTTGCCCGCCTGGGCGAACGCGAGGGTGACCATCGCGAAGGAGATGCCCGTGACGCGCAGCGAGATCGCGCCGACCACGTGCGCGAGGACGATCCCGCCGACGAGCACGAGCGCCGCGGCGGGCAGGAGCGGGATCTCGGTCGTGTCGAGCACGATCGCGAGCCCGTACACGCCCGCCGCGAAGTACAGCGCGTGGCCGAAGCTCAGCAGCCCCGCGACGCCGAACAGCAGGTGGTAGCTCAGCGCGAGCGCGCCGATGAGCCAGCACAGCGCCATCATCTGCAGCGCGCCGGGCGTGTACGTCGGGCCGGGCAGGACGCCGGGCACGTGGATCGCGAGCAGCGGGAGGCACGCGAGCAGCGCGACGAGCGCGGCGCCCGCGAGGGTGCGGACCAGCGTGCCCGACGGCGCGCGGCGGGCCGGGCGCTCGACCTGGGGCGCGTCGTCGGCGGGAGCGGCCGAGGCCGGGGGAGCGGTCTGGGTGGTCATGCGGCTGCCCTCCCGAGGAGGCCGGTGGGACGGACGAGGAGCACGAGCGCGAGCAGCAGCACGACGATGAGGTCGCCGTAGCCGAGGTAGTAGTTCGCGAACTGCTGGAGGACCGCGACGAGCACGGACGCGACCGCGGCCCCGGTCAGCGAGCCCAGCCCGCCGATGACGGTGACGATGAACGCGAAGATGAGCAGCGACCCGCCGAGGTGCGGCGAGACGTAGCCGAAGTACTGCGAGGCGAGGACGCCGCCGAGGCCCGCGGCGGCGCCGCCGAGGGCGAACACGAGCGTGAACGCCTTGCGCACGTCGATCCCGAGCGCCGTGACCATGGACCGGTTCTCGACGCCCGCGCGGATGATGAGTCCGTAGCGCGTGCGCTTGAGGAACAGGACGATCGCGCCGAGCACGAGCGCCGCCGCGGCGATCGCGACGAACCGGTCGTTGGGCACCGGGGCACCCGCGAGGTCGGTCGTGCCCTTGAGCCACGCGGGGCCCGAGATGAACTCGGGGTCCGAGCCCCACATGCCCTCGAACAGCGCGACGGACGCGAGCGAGAGCCCGACCGTGACGAGCACCTGCTCGATGTGCCGCTCGTAGAGGGGCCGGATGAGCAGCAGCTCGGTGAGCGCCGCGGCGGCGGCCCCGACGACTGCCCCGGCGACGAGCGAGAGCGCGAACACGCCCCACGAGTCCGCGCCGAGCGACCGTGCGACGAACCAGCCGCCGAACGCGCCGAGCGTGAGGAACGAGCCGTGCGCGAAGTTGAGGACGCCCATGAGCCCGTAGATGAGCGACAGGCCGGACGCGACGAGGAAGTACAGCGCCCCGAGGCCGAGCCCCGTGACGAGGAGGAGGACGATCGTGCTCACCGGGCAGCCGCCCCTTCGTTCTCGTGGTGTGCGTCCCCGGCGTGCACGCCGAGGAGCTGCTGGACGCGGTCGGGGTCGTCGAGGAGTTCGCGCGCGGGGCCGGAGTGCACGACGCGGCCCGCGTCGATGACGACGACGCGCTCGGCGAGCCGCTCGATGACCTCGAGGTTCTGCTCGACGAGCAGGATCGGGACGGTGCGCGCCGCCTCCGCGAGCGCGTCGGACACCTCGCCGACGATCCGGGGCGCGAGGCCCTTGGTCGGCTCGTCGACGAGAAGCAGCCGGTTGGCGTTGAGCAGGGCGCGCGCGAGCGACACCATCTGCTGCTGGCCACCCGAGAGCGTGCCCGCGCGCTGCGCGGAGCGCTGCACGAGGTCGGGGAACAGATCCGCGACGAGCTCGCGGCGCGGGTGCGCGTCGCGCTCCGCGAGCCGCAGGTTCTCCGCGACCGTGAGGCCGGCGAACACCTCGCGGTCCTCGGGGACGTACCCGACGCCGCGGCGCACGATGCGATCCGTGCGGTCGCCGTCGACCCGCTCGCCCGCGAGGAGCACCTCGCCCCGGCGCTCGATCAGCCCGAGCACGGCCTTGAGCGTCGACGTCTTGCCGACGCCGTTGCGCCCCAGTACCGCCGTGACGCCCGTCGACGGGACCGAGAAGGTCACGTCCTCGACGACCTGCTGGCCCGCGATGCGCGCGGACAGCCCACGTACCTCGAGGACGGGCACGTCGCTCGACGCCCCCTCGTGGGCGGTGCCGTTCCTGCGGCCGCTCATGCTGCCTCTCCTGCCGTGACGCCCAGGTAGGCGCTCTGCACCGTCGGGTCCGCCATGACGGCGTCCGGGGTGTCGCACGCGAGCAGCTCGCCGTGGTGCATGACGGCGACGCGGTCCACGAGCCCCAGGACGACGTCCATGTGGTGCTCGACCATGAGGACGGTGCAGCCGGTCGCGTGCAGGTCGCGGATGACCTCGACGAGGCCCGGCACGTCGGCCGACGACACGCCCGCCATGGGCTCGTCGAGCAGCACGACCCGCGGCTCCGTCGCGAGGAGCACCGCGATCTCGAGCTTGCGCTTGTCGCCGTGCGACAGGTCGCCCGCAGCGACCTCGGCGCGACGGGTGAGACCGACGGTCCCGAGGTGCCGGTCCGCCTCCCGCGTCGCGGCGTCGCCACGACGCGGGAAGCGCAGCACGGACAGGGCGCCGCCGAGGCGCCCCTGCGCGGCGAGCCGCACGTTCTCCCGGACGCTCAGGCGCGGGAACAGGCTCGACGTCTGGAACGTGCGGCCCAGCCCGGCGCGGGCGCGCGCGGCCACCGAGGTGGTCGTCACGTCCGCGCCCTCGAGGAGCACCGACCCGCTCGTCGGGCGGTGGATGCCCGAGACCAGGTTGAACAGCGTCGTCTTGCCCGCGCCGTTCGGCCCGATCACCCCGAGCATCTCGCCCTGCCCGACGGCGAGGCTGACGCCCTGGAGGATGCGCGCCCCGCCGATCTGGAGGCCGAGGTCGCGGACCTCGAGCGCGGGGAGGGTGTGCGGCTCGCCCACGTCAGCCCGCCTCGGCCGGGGCGACGTCCTCGCCCGGCACCTCGGTGACGAGCTCGGGGACCCAGGCGTCGCCGTCGGCCACGAGCTTGACCTGGTACATCGGCTGGATCAGCGCGTGGTCGGACGCGCGGACCGTCGTCGTGCCCTTGGGCCCGTCGAAGCTCCAGCCCTCGAGCGCGTCGACCATGGCGTCGACGTCGTCGCCGCCCTCCTCGATCGCGTGGACGATCATCTGCGCCGCGACGAAGCCGTCGGGCGTGAAGAGGTCCGCCTGCTTGCCGGCCGCCTCGACCGACGCGAGCATCGCGGCCTCGACCTCGGTGCCCGCGGCGCCGGGGAAGTAGTGGTTGAGGAAGTCGACCTTGCTCGCCGCGGCGCCGTACGCGCCGTAGGTGGCGACGTCGCCGAGGCCGGTGACGACCGTCGTCGAGTCGAGCACGCCCTGCTGGTCGAGGCCCTGCCACATCGCGCCCGACGTCGCCCCGGCCCACGCGACGAAGACGAGGTCGGGCGCGGCGTCGACGATCTGGTGCGCGAACGGCGTGAACTCCGTCGCGTCCTCGGGCACGAGCACGCTCGTCACCTCGGCACCCTGCGCACCCAGGACGGCCTCGACCGCGGCGAGGTTGCCCTGGCCGAACGCGTTGTCCTGCGCGAACACGACGACCTTCGCGCCGTCGGGGTCGACGAACGTCCCCGCCGTCGCGACGTCCTGGAGCGACTGGCGGCCCGAGCGGAACGTGTAGTCGTTGATGCCGGTGAGCGCGTCGACCGCGGCGGGGCCGGAGATGTAGAGGACCTTGTTCTGCTCGGCCTGCTCGGCGAGCTTGAGCGCCACGCCGGACACGACCGTGCCGCCGAGGATCTGGTAGCCCTTGCCGATGAGGTCCTTCGCCTGGCCGACCGCCTTGTCGGGGTCGCCGCCGTCGTCGTGGAACGTCACGTTGACCGGGCGGCCGTCCACCTCGCCCGTGCCGTCGGTCGCGTAGTCGAGACCGGCCTGGAAACCCTCGTAGTAGGCCTCGCCGTAGGCCGCGAGCGGCCCGGTCTTGGAGTAGATGATGCCGACGTCGACCGGGTCGGAGCTCGTGCTGCTCTCGCCTCCGGTGCTGTCGCCGCCGGTCGCGTCGGTCGGCGCGCACGCGGCGAGCACGAGGCTCGCGGCCACGAGCGCGGCGACGGCGAGTGCCGGCCGCTGGGACTTCTTCGTCCGCATGACTTCGCCCTTCGTTGGGTGGTCCTGGGGGAGCGCCGCTCGAACATGAGAGGCGATTCAGGTTGCGGGAATCATGGATCCGCGACCGACGCGGTGTCAACCTGCGCCGGTCACGATCCGGCGACGGGGCCGACGACGCGATGTTGACAGGTGATTCAGGTCACACGTAACGTCCGGTTCGCCCGGGTCCGGCGCGCGACGGTGCGCGCCGCAGCGCGTCCGGCGCTGACGGCGACCCGACCTCGACGTGGAGGTTCAGATGGTCAGGCACTCCTTCAGGCGGCACGGCCGCGCCCGCCGGTCCGCGGCCGCGCTCGCCCTCGGCACGGCGCTCGCCGTCGTGCTCGCGCCGCTCGTCACGACGCCCGCGTCCGCGGCGGGCTCCTGGTCCCAGCGCTCGGCGGGCGGCATGACGGTCGAGCTGTACCGGCCGACGACCGAGCCCGCGCTCCCCGGCGGTCGGGCGCTCATGGTCTCGCTGCACGGCTGCGTCCAGACCTCGCAGGTGCTCAAGAACGCGGGCAACTGGGCCGCCACCGCCGACGACCACGGCATGGTCGTCGCGGTCCCCGCCGCGCCGAACGGCGGCGTGCTGCTCGGCTGCTGGGACTACTACGACGCGAACCACAGCCGCACGAACCCCGCGCGCCACGACGACAACCTGCTCGACCTCGTCTCGGCGCTGCTCGCCGACACCTCGCTCGGCATCGACCCGGACCAGGTCTACGTCAGCGGGCTGTCGTCCGGCGGCGGCCAGGCCATGGTCATGGGTTGCCTCGCGCCCGACGTGTTCGCCGGCGTCGGGATCGCGGCAGGTCCGACGGTCGGGACGACGTCGGGCCAGATCGGGAGCGTCGCGACGACGCTCGCGCAGGCGCGCTCGACGTGCCGGTCGTTCGCCGGGACGCACGCGGCAGGCTTCGGCTCGCAGGTGGCGTCCGTCGTCTTCGGCAGCGCCGACACGACCGTCGCGACCGGGTACGGGACGCTCAACGCCCAGGTCATGGCCGACCTCTACGGCGCCGGGACGACGTCGTCGTTCTCTCTCGCCGGGCTCGCGGGGACGAACACCGCGGGTTCCGGGTCGCTGTGGTCCGACGCCGACGGGCCGCGCGTCTCGCTCGTCCAGAACACCGGGCTCGCTCACGCGTGGCCGGCCGGCGGAGGCCCGGGCGGGTCGTACGTGTCGACGAACAGCATCGACTACCCGTCCTACCTCACGGACTTCCTGTTCGAGAACAACCGGCGGGTCGATCGCGACCCGGGCACCGGTCCTGACCCCGACGTCGTCGCGCCGACCGTCGCGATCACGTCGCCGGCCGCGGGCTCGACCGTGACGGGCACCGTCCGGGTCGGGGTCGCGGCGGCGGACGACCGTGGCGTCGACCGGGTCGAGCTCAGCGTCGACGGCGCGGCGCTCGCGACGCTGCGCAGCGCGCCGTACGCGGACGACTGGGACACGACGGCGCTCGGTGCGGGCACGCACGTGCTCGCAGCACGGGCGGTCGACGCCGCGGGCAACGCGACGACGGCGCAGGTCACCGTGACGGTCCATGTGCCGTCCGGCCCGTGGTGCGGGACGGCGACGAACGCCCAGCACCAGGCGGCCGGCCGCGCGATCTCCTACGGCGTGAACCCGTACAACCCGTACTACGCGGTGGGCTCGCTCGCGTACCTCGGCCAGGGCGACACGACGGTCACGACGCTGCGCGAGGCCGCGCCCGGCCGCTACGAGGTCGCGACGACCTGCTGAGCGGGAACCTTCAGGTGCCGAACCCGGGGATACCGGCGGGCTGGGCCCTCACCTCGCCCGCAACCCCGGGTTCGGCGACGAGACAGAGGGCCGAGGCCTCGGTTCGGTGGGCGGCGGGGACGCGCGGGTCAGTGCTCCAGGCGGTCCTTCGCGTCGCCGATGTGGTCGGTGACGTCGTCCGGCAGGTCGTCGAGGTTCATGTCGTTCGTGCGCGCGCGCCGGGCGTCCCAGCGCAGCGCGACCGCCGCGAGGGCGGCGGCGATCGTCGAGGCGGCGAGGACGGCGATCTTCGCGGCGTCGGTGTGCGTCGAGTCCGGGAACGACAGCTCTGCGATGAGGAGCGACACGGTGAACCCGATGCCGCCCAGCAGGCCGACGGGCAGCAGGTCGCGCACCCCGATGCCGGGTGCCAGGCGCAGCGGGGTGAACCGCGTGACGAGCGCCGTCACCCCGAGCACGCCCACGAGCTTGCCCAGCACGAGGCCGAGCACGATCGCGAGCACGACCGGCTGGCCGAGGACGTCGCCCCCGCCGCCGACGAACGTCACGCCCGCGGCGAAGAACGCGAACACGGGCAGGGCGATCCCCTGGGAGAACGGGCGCAGGGCGTGCTCGAACCGGTGGGTGCGCGACTCGGCCTCGCCGTGCAGCGCGAGCGCGGGGACCGTGAAGCCGAGCAGGACGCCTGCGATCGTCGCGTGCACGCCGGACTCGTGCACCAGCGCCCACGCGACCACCGCGACGGGCAGCAGGAGCCACCAGCGCGTGCGCCGGGCGCGGACGAGCACGGCGAACAGGGCGACCGCGACGAGCGCGAGACCGAGGAGCCCGATGCGCAGGTCCTCCGTGTAGAAGACCGCGATGACGACGATCGCGAGCAGGTCGTCCACGACCGCGAGCGTCAGCAGGAACGTGCGGATCGCGGCGGGGAGCCCGCGCCCGAACACGGCGAGCACGCCGAGCGCGAACGCGATGTCCGTCGCCGTCGGGATCGCCCAGCCGTGCAGCGCGGCGTCGTCGCCCGCGAGCAGCACCACCACCGTGAAGATCACCGCTGGCACGGCCATGCCGCCGACCGCGGCGAGCATCGGCACCCCGGCCTGCCGCGGGCTCCGCAGGCTCCCCGCCACGAACTCCTGCTTGAGCTCGACGCCCACGACGAAGAAGAAGATCGCGAGCAGCCCGTCGGCGGCCCACGTCTCGAGGCTCAGGTCGAGGTGCAGGGGCAGCGGGCCGATCGAGGCCGGCCCGACGACCGTCTCCGAGAGGGTGGTGTACGCGTCGCGCCACGGGGAGTTCGCCCACAGCAGCGCGAGCAGCGCCGCGCCGATGAGCAGCGCGCCGCCCGTGGTCTCCCTGCTGACCCAGCGGCGCAGCCGCGCCCGGGGCGACGGCCGATCGGCCGGCGGGGTGGGGTGGGTGCCGGAGGGCGGGGTGGCGTGGGTCATCGTGCTCCCGGGGTCGCTGTCGAGTCGCACGGCCCGCGGACGCGAGACCGTGGCCGACCAGACTTCCCGGCACACCGCCCTCGATTCTACGGGGGATACCCCGCACGGCCGACGTGCGCGTCTCGCGATCATCCTCCCGGGCGACGTCCCGCGCGGCCAGCGCAGGCGAGGATCGGCGGGTGCCCGACGCCGCCCCTCGCCCTGCGCCCGACCTCGTCCCGGCCGACCTCACCGAGTCCGCCCCGGAGCCGACACCTGCCCCGACGCCGTCCCCGACCCCGACGCCTGCCCCGATCCCGTCCCCGGACGGGACGGCGGCGCCGCACGCGCCGACCGTCGTCGGACCGACCGCGCTCGACCGCTGGCTCCTCTGGGGCGGGTCTCCGGTCCTCGGGGCGCTGCTCGCGTACGGGGCGCTCCACCTCGCCGGATGGATGGCGGGACTGCCGTGGGCGCCGTTCCAGGGTCTTGCGCGCGCCATCGACGAGCTCCTCGGCGAGCGGGGAACCCTCGGCGTCGCGATCTGCCTCGCCTTCGGGGTCGGTGCCGGGCTCGTGTTCGCCGCGCACGCGGTGCGGGACATCGCGGTCGTGACGCTCGACGCCGCGCACGCAGCCGTCGACCGGCGCGGCGACCGCACCGCGCTGGACCGGGACCACGTCACCGCCGTGCTCGTCGACCGCAAGGACCTCGTCGTGCTCGGCCGTCGGACCTCGCCTGCCACCGACCGGCCCACGTCGCCCGCGGCGCGCACGGCACCCGACGGCGCCGCCGCCGACACCGTGGACGGCGACGCTCACGACGCACCGGTCGTCGAGCTCCTGAACGTCCGCACCGAGCTCGCGACCCACCGTCTCGCCGACGCGTTCCGGTCGCACGACTGGCCCTGGCACGACGGCGACCCGTGGGCAGAGGAGTTCCGGCGCTGGGTCCCCGGCGACCCGTCGCTCCCGCCGAGCGCCGACGCCGTCCTGCGCGCCCGCGCGGCGATGCTCCAGGCCGACAAGACGTCCGACGCCGCCGACCTGCGGCGCGAGCTCTCCCGCCTCGACGTCGTCGTCCGCGACGTCGACAAGATCCAGCACTGGCGCCCGGCCACCCCGCCGAGGTAGCGCCCTGGTCGCGTCAGACAAAGCCGTGGTTCTTGTGCTCGACGGCGTGTGGTCGGGTTTGGGTGGTCGGGGTGGGCGGTGCTGCCGCGTCTACCATCCGCCGCTCGTTCCTCGCGGCTCCCGTGTTTCTCGGTCGGGATCATCCTGCGTTCGCAAGCTCACTCCGGACGATCCCTCGTTCCAGGCCCGCCACGACGCGGCACCACCACCCACCCCGACCGGCGTCGTCTCGCCCCGGTCGGCGCTCACCCGGGCGACTTCCCGTGGTGTCCGTTCGCGATCCAAGTTCCCGGGGCTGCATCCGGCCTCGGCACGACCTGCCGCACCGCCTCCCCGCCCCCCGCGGCTGCGTGTCGTGGGTCACGACGCGACGTTGTCGTCGCGACATCCCGCCGAACAGGTCTCGGTCCGTCCTGGTGTCTGTCGAGCTGTGGTCGCCAGTTAGGCCTGCCGGGACGGCCTGGTCGGCCGATCGCCGGGCCGTGGTGGGCCGACGGCCGAGCGGTGGGGGTGGGCTCGGATGCGAAGGGGCGTCAGAGCGGCGCTCCTCGAACCCACGCCCGACAGACCAGGGTGACGGCGCCGCAGCCCCGAGCACCGAGGCCACCCCCACCGCGGACCCGACCCGCGGGCTTTGAGGCCCGAGCCCCCACCGCGGACCCGACCCGCGGGCTTTGAGGCCCGAGCCCCCACCGCGGACCCGACCCGCGGGCTTTGAGGCCCGAGCCCC